>DAOLUH010000077.1:0-24501 GCA_035420085.1 Anaerolineae bacterium | reverse complement strand
CGCTAGATTACTATATTTTCAGAATCTCGCCGATAAATGAGCGAACCGAGAGTTACAGGAAGGAGCGCACACGATGAGCAAACAACAACACAGATTGGTTTTGTTTTTTGCGGGATTGCCGCTTGGGTTGGCGATATGCCTTACGGCGATGAATCCCCGGTTCATGTTACGGTTGTTGACACCCAATGCGGCCCAACCGGTCGGCTGGCTGATGACGGCAGCGACTGTTGGCCTGTCGGCGGCGGTCTACTTCATTCAACGCAAGATATTGCTCGCGGCAACACCTGATGCATACGCGGGTGTGAAACAGACCATGTCCGCACGGCACAGGCTATTCTTTGCCGGAAGCCTTCTGTTTCTTGCTTTCCCGGCCTTGCTGCTTGTCCTACTCGGTCCAGCTTTCATCACGCTTTTACTATCAGGTGTCCTTCGCTGAAAAACACAAATCGCAAAGCCCAGTCCCGACTTTGCGATTTGCCATTCGCCATGCGTAATTCGTAATTCCTCACACCTCATCCGGGTGCAAGCGTGCCAGCCGTTCCGCGTGCTGTGCGCGACCGGTAGCGCGCAGCCGTTCCAGGTACGCGGGCAATTGGTAGCGTGTGTGCGACGGCCCGCCTTCACGAAGCACCGTCATCAGCGGATCGACGTTCGTCTCGCTCTTGAGCATCATCTCGTGATGCCATTCCGCGAGCATCCCCATCGCCTTGTCCACCAGATCGGGCCGCTCGGCGATCAGGGTGTGCTGCATGTACGGGTCGCGCGTCAGGTTGAACAGCATCACCGGATCGAGCGCCTTGTGCCCGTCGTGATACGTCCGCAGGCAGACCCACGCCTCGCCCTCGAAGTCGAAGCGCACGGCGCGCTGCACCGACCATGCGCCCTGGCTGGTGATAAGGTACGGGCGGCCTTGTTCCACGCCGGCTTTGAACGCCTCCGTGAAAGGGACGCCGTCCCAGTTGCCGGGCACGGTTCCGCCCGCCAGTTCGATGAGCGTCGCCGCCCAGTCGAAGTGGTAGTGCAACGCATTGTCCACGCGCCCACCGTCCGTCAAGCCCGGCCAGCGGATCAGCAGCGGCACGCGGCAGACGGATGGGTCGGCGGTCTGGTGGTCGCCCCACACGTTGAACTCGCCCTGGCTCTCGGAGTGATCGGAGCTGACGATGATAATGGTGTCCTCCAGGATGCCTTTGGTTTCCAGGCTCTCTAGCAGCTTGCCGATCCACAGATCAGCATACCAGATGCCCATATCGTAGCCGTCGATCCATTGCCGCAGCGCGTTCATCGAATCGAGTTGCAGCGGCACGCGCGGGTACTGGCTCACCCACGCCTCGTTCAGATCGTGCCCCGCCAACTCCTGCGCGCTGTGCGGGCCGAAACCATCCCAGCACTTTTGGCGCAGTTCTTCGGTCATCCACGCGGGCAGTGGATCGTCCGCGAAGCGGTCGCCGTATTCCTGCGGCGTGCGATAGGGCGTGTGCGGGTCCCACACATTGACGTGCAGAAACCAGTCGTCTCTGTTGCCGTTGCGCTCGATCCAGTCTATCGCCGTCGGGATCACCTCGTCGGCGCTCTCCACGCCGCCTTTGCCCGTGTTGTACATTTCGCGGTAACCGGCGTACCACTCCCACGCCGAGTGTCGCTCTCCAAACGGGCTGACGGTGACGGTGTATAGCCCGGCCCGGCGCAGCGTGCTCATCCACGACGTTGCGTCGTAGGAATCGCGGAAGCCGCGCGGGCAGCCGTCGTTGAAGGGGTCGGCGGACGATCCCATGTGGCCGACGACACCGTTGCGGAAGCCGAAACGCCCGCTCCACAGCGCCGTCCGCGATGGCAGGCACGGCGCGTCGGTGACGAAATTGTTCTCGAAGCGTACCGCGTCCTGCGCGAGCCGGTCCAGGTTGGGGCTGGTCTCGCGGTGATAACCGTAACAGCCCAGGTGATCGGCCCGCAATGTGTCAATGTCAATGAAAAGAATTCGCATCAAAACCTCCTTGATAGTCCAAAGTCAAAAGTCGCAAGCCAAAAGTCCTTTATAATCCATCGCATTTGCCCAGTCCACTGATAGTGGTCACGTAGCAAATTAACTGTAATAGTGGTGGACAACTTGTCAAGTGTGGCGTTTTTCACCAATCGAAGATACAATCAAGTAGCCGGTAGACAGTAGATGGTACACGAGGAAAGAAACCCTGTCTACTGTTTACCATCTACCATCCCAAGGAGGATTTGCTATGCAGCCTATCATATTTGATCGCACAAGCTACTGCGTTAACGGCGAGCCAGTTTACCTGTACTCCGGCGAATTTCACTACTTCCGCGTGCCGCGTGAGGATTGGCGGCGGCGGATGGTGCTCTTCAAAGAGGCCGGGGGCAACTGTCTGGCGACGTATATCCCCTGGTTGATCCACGAGCCGGTGGAGGAGACGTTCGTCTTCGGGGATGCCGGCCCACAACACGATCTGGAGGCGTTTTTGCAGACAGCATTGGAGATGGAGCTATACGTCATCGCGCGGCCCGGACCGTATCAGTATTCAGAACTCGTCTATGCCGGTCTCCCGCGCTGGCTTTATGAGAATTATCCGCAACTGCGCGCCAAAACCTGCGACGGCAAAGACATCGGCCCCATGTCAATCTCCTATTTGCATCCGCTGTTCCTGGAGAAGGCGCGGCGCTGGTTCGACGTCGTCTGCCCGATCATCGCGCGCTACACGATTTCCAGCGGCGGCCCGGTGGCCTTCGCCCAGTTCGACAACGAGCTGACCGGCATCCACGAGTGGTTCGGTGGATTGGACTACAACGCGGAGACGATGGGTTTCGGGCGAGTCGGGGGACGCTATCCCGTCTACCTGCGCGGCAAATACGGGGATGTCGCGGCGCTCAACCATGCCCATGGGACGGCGTACACGGCCTTCGAGGACGTTCCCCCGCCCGCGCCATCGTCGCTCTCCAAGCCGCCTGACATCCGCCGGATGAAGGACTACTTCGATTTCTACCTGGGGACGGTGGCCGAGTATGCGCAGACGCTCGTGACGTGGATGCGCGCCTCTGGCATTGATGTACCGATGGTCCACAACTCGGCCAACCCGGAGATGAATGCCTACTTTCTGGAGACGGTCGAGGCGCTCGGCGACGATTTTGTGCTCGGATCGGATCACTACTACAACTTGGATCAAACCTGGGCGCAGAACAACCCCACGCCACAGTACGCGGCTAAAGTTTTCGTCTCGCTGGAGATGCTGCGCTTGATGGGCTTCCCGCCGACCGTATTCGAGCTACCCGGCGGCAGCGCGTCGAACTGGCCGCCTATCACGCCGGAGGATGCGCTGGCGTGCTACATGACGAACCTGGCCTACGGGATGCGCGGGCACAACTTCTACATCTTCACCGGCGGCCCGAACCTCCCCGGCACCGGCGACCGCAGCGACAGTTATGACTACGGCGCGTCCATCAGCGCCACCGGGGAGGTTCGTCCACTCTACAGTTCGCAGAAGGCGTTGGGTGATTTCATCGCGACCTATCCGTGGTTCGTAACGGCGCGGCGCGAGAGCGATTGCCGTATTGCGCTCGACTTCGAGTACGTGCGCGCCAACACGTACTGGAAAGGCGGCGACTTCCGCTTCACGCCGCCCCAGGCGTGGGACTTCCTGCGGCGCGGTGTGGTGACGACGGCGTTCTGCGCGAGCCTTTCGCCCGCGCTGTGCGACTTGCGCGACGATGCCTGGACGGAAGATGTCACCACCCCGGTCATTTTTGTGACGGCAGACAGCATGGCGGCGGACAAACAGGCGCGCATTGTGCGCTTCTTGCGGAACGGCGGGCGGGCGCTCATCGCGCCGCTGCTGCCCACGCTGGATGAGGCGCTCAATCCCTGCACCATCCTGGCGGATTTCCTGGGCGCGGCGGCGTCAACAACGGTGGAGGAGGGGATGGCGCGCTTTGTCGTTGACGGGACAGTTCACATCATGCCGCGCGCACTTTTTGCGCCCGACATGCCGTCTACGGCGGAGGTCATCACCGCTGATGAGGCGACGGGCCGCCCCGTCATCTGGCGCTGGACGGCCGAGGACGGGGGGCAAGCGATGCTGTTAGGCGTCTCCTGGATCCACGCGCTGCGCGAGCATGAGGCGCTGCTCACATCGTTATTGCGGATGCTCAATCTGCGCCAGAAAGTCGTTGGCTCCAACCCCAATGTGTGGACATCGTTGTGGCGGGCGGGCGACCGGACGCTCCTATTCGCGCTGAATTTGCTCACCGGCAAGATGGAAGCGCACATCCAATATCGCCTGGACGACGCCTTGATTGATGCTGGTGTTCACACGCTCAATCCGATGACCGTGACGATCATTTGACTTCCAAACTTACGACTACCTGACGTATATCGTTAGAATATAGTAAGGATTCCGTCAAGTATGCGCTTGCAAAGTATGGTATTGTATAGTTGCGTTTCAAATGAGACTTTCTCCTCCTTCTGAGTGAGCCGAGGGCGCCTGGGACCGCCCTCGGCGATTTTTTTTACCTCGTGATGGACGCCTGACAAAAACACGGAGATGTGCTATAATAATGGCGCAATGATACGCGATGAGGCTCGCTGGGCGTTAGCCCGTTGTCGCGAAGACTGATAGCCTCTACTCACGTCACAGGCGTGGAGTAGGGGCTTTTTTGTTAGAAGGGATCAATGGCAAAACACACATTATATTATGAGTTGCGCGATGCATTTGATGCGTCCGGGTGTGCGATCTGTCACCTGACGCACAAGGCTGTCGCGCGCTACCTGGAGAGCCTGGTCTACGAGAACGCCAACGATTACCGCATCCGCGCGGAGGCCAAGGCGGCGCGGGGTTTTTGCAACCTGCACGCCTGGCAGCTCCGCGATTATCACGGCGCGGCGCTGGATGTCGCCATCCTCAGCAATGACGTGCTGACGGAGTGGGAACGCGCTCTGGATCACTTCGCGCCGCAGCAGGCCACACCGCCGGGGGACCGTCTGCGCGCCTTCTTCGGCCTGTCTCCCCGGCAAGGCGACGCCAACGCGCTCGCCGAGAGCCTGTCGCCGCACCGCCCTTGTCTGGCGTGCAGCGTCCGCGCGGAGACTGAGGATGCCTATATCCACGAATTGCTGGCGCACCTCGCCGATCCCGAACTGCAAGCCGCTTTCATCGCTGCCGGCGGGCTGTGTCTGACGCACTTCCGCCAAACCTTGCGCTGTGTGGCGACGTCAACGCAGGCCGAGCAGCTCGTCGGTCTGCAACGCCAGGCGTTGGCCCCATTGATCGCTGAACTGCGCGAATTCATCCGCAAGCACGATTATCGCTTCGAGGCGGAACGAACTGCGTCTGAGGGCGAATCGTGGCTCAAGGCGCTGGAATTGATCTCTGGTCGTCCAGGGACGCGCTGAATGGTCACGCGCTATTGCCCCCACTGCTGGCGAGAGATCGGCGCTGGCGACACCTACTGCCCGGCGTGCGGCGCGGCGTTGAACGACGATGGGCGTGACCTCGTCTTGCGCTACAGCGACGCGCTGCGTCACCGCGAACCCACGCTGGCCTGCCTGGCCTGTAATATGCTGGCCGAGTTGGGGGACCGCCGCGCCGTGCCGCCGCTAATCGCGTTGCTCGACAGTCGCCCGCGCGCCTACGAAGTCGCGTGTGCGGCGGCGGAGAGCCTGGGCGCGCTTGGCGATCGGGCGGCGACTCCCGCGCTTTGGTCGCTGCTGCAAGACGCCGATGTCGCCATTCCCGCGCGGCTGGCGGCGCTGCGCGCGTTGCTGCACTTCGGCGGCGAGACAGCCCGCGCTGCGCAAGTCTGGGCCGCGACCAGCGATCGGCCTTCGCTGCGCGAAGAAGCCGCGTCTGTATGTGGGCAGGATTCACCGGCTAAAACTCCTGTTCATCCTGTCGAAAATAACGAATAGAGGTTGTGCGTATGACTTTTCCCAGTGTGCTCTTCAGAACGCCTGAAGACAATGCGATCACCGAGGCCACAAGCGCGCCGGACTTTTTCGCGGACCTGAATCTCGATCAAGTCGTAGACGCCATTGTTGCCAAAAAACAAGCCTACCAGCTCAAGCCATTTTTCTACACGTCCTTGCACGACATTGACGCTATCCACTATCGCCAGGAAGTGGCGCAGGATCTCGAAGATGTCGCGTTGTTGGAGCATATCAAAGCCTTTGCAGATAAAATGACCCTGGTGCGCCGTTATTTTGGGCTGATTGCGGAGCTGACCTACAAATACCACAAAGCCGGCTGGTTTTTGGAGGCGGCAGATGTGTATTGCGATGCTGTGGTTGGGCTGCTGCGCGACTTGGGGCAGGCTGATTTAACGTCGCGCGGCCTGCTGGCTTTTCGTGAATACCTCACTGCTTACGCGAGTGGTAGTCATTTTACGACGCTGCTGGCCGATACCCAACAGCTCAAAGCCGCCCTGGCGACGGTCAAATACTGCATCAACATCAAGGGGCTGCGCGTCAAGGTGCGCAAATATGAAGCTGAATTTCTGCTATCCGCAGACCGCCGACGGCGACAAAAACATCCACAGTGCGGATGGGTTTGATATTGCGCTGGCGCACCAGTGTGTGACTCAACAAATCCCCACCATCTGCAATGACTTCTATCTGCGCGACCCGGAACGCATTATCGTCGTTTCTGGGCCGAATCAGGGCGGCAAAACGACCTTCGCCCGCGCATTCGGGCAGTTGCACTATCTGGCCTGTCTGGGACTACCTGTGCCGGGGCGGGAGGCGCGCCTGTTCCTGTTTGACCGGCTCTTCACCCACTTCGAGAAGGAAGAGGACATCCGCAACTTGCGCGGCAAACTCCAGGATGATCTAGTGCGCATCTACGCCATCCTCAAAGCCGCCACCCCCAACAGCATCATCATAATGAACGAGATTTTTACCTCTACCACACTGCAAGACGCCGTCTTTCTCGGCAAAAAGGTGATGGAGCGCGTCATCGCACTGGATGCGCCGTGCGTGTGTGTGACGTTTATTGACGAATTGGCGGGCATGAGTGAGAAAACCGTCAGCATGGTCAGCACGGTCGTGCCCGATAATCCGGCCCAGCGCACCTTCAAGATTATCCGCAAGCCAGCCGACGGATTGGCCTACGCGATGTCCATCGCCGAGAAACATCGGCTGACCTATAGCCAGATTCAGGAGCGTATCCCGGCATGAAAGTCTATCTGATGTATCGAGACCAGGATGTGGATCTGAAACAGGCGCTGCCCGCGCAGGCGCCCGCGTTGGCCCAAGACCTGGAATTGACCACGTTGTTCAATGCGATGGCGCGCGAGGATCGTTTTTTGTACGAGGTGGCGAGCAAGACCATTTTTGCCAGCCTGACCGATCCCGCCGCTATCCTTTACCGTCAGGACATTCTCAAAGATTGCCTGAAGAACCCCACTGTGATCCGTGACATTTACCAACTGCCGCTCGACGCCATCGCCAACAAGCAACGGCACTGGCTCAGTATCATAAGCAGCTATCCAAGCGGCATCCTGTACGGGGCCATCCAAATGTTGCGGATGTTTATGACGTTGCTGATACGACTGCGGCGCATCACTGATGAACACGCCAGTGAATTTACGTCCGAGGGATTCCGCAGATTTTTTGCCATGATCCAGCAAGAACTGGATGATGTGTATTTCGCTGAGGTTGAAGCGCATCTACACGAACTGGAATTCCGCGACGGCGTGCTGCTCAGCGCCGGCCTGGGGAAGGGAAACGAGGGCGCGAATTACGTCCTGCGCCTGCCCAACCGCGACAACCAGCCTTGGGTGAAGCAGGTATTCGCTAAAAGATCGCCGGTCTATAGCTTCAGCCTCCATCCCCGCGACGACCACGGCGCCAGGGCGCTAGGGGAACTGAAAGACATCGGCATCAATCTGGTGGCGAACGCCCTGGCTCAATCTGCCGATCATATTGATAATTTCTTCAAGGCGTTGCGGACTGAACTGGCTTTCTACATCGGTTGTTTGAACTTGTCCGAACAACTCGCTGCCCTTGAAGAGCCGATTACTTTCCCTGTACCGGCCCCTGTCAACACGCGCCAGCACGCTTTTACGGGATTGTACGACATCTGCCTGGCCTTGACGATGCAGAAGAAAGTCGTGGGCAACAACGGCAACGCCATAGGGAAAAACCTCGTCATCATCACCGGCGCGAACCAGGGCGGCAAATCCACGTTTCTGCGGAGCATTGGCCTGGCGCAGTTGATGATGCAGTGTGGGATGTTTGTGCGGCGGAAGGCGCGTTTCACGCCAACACCTGTCGCGGCCTCTTCACGCACTACAAACGGGAAGAGGATGCGACGATGAAGAGCGGCAAACTCGACGAAGAACTCAGCCGCATGAGTGACATCGTCGGGCAGCTTGCGCCGGATTGCATGATGCTCTTCAACGAGTCGTTTGCGGCGACGAATGAGCGCGAAGGCTCGGGAATCGCCCGGCAGGTTGTGAACGCGCTGCTCGACAGGCGCATCAAGGTCTTTTTCGTGACGCACCTTTACGACTTTGCGCACAGCTTTTACGCGCAGGCGACGCAAAACGCCATGTTCCTGCGCGCCGAACGGCAGGAAGACGGCAGCCGCACCTTCAAGCTGATCGAGGCCATGCCATTGGAAACCAGTTTTGGCGAGGATTTGTACCAGCAGATCTTCGAGGACGCGAACGGCGAACAATCCGCCATTTGACCAAACTTGCATTAAACCTTACTATTTCTATCAGCAGATTAAGCAGATTTAGCAGATTATATATGTGAAACACCTCAAAATCTGCTTAATCTGCTAAATCTGCTGATAAAAAATGGCGGTCTTGTCTATGTTTAGTATAACGAGAGGGCGCATGGCTGCGCCCTCTGCGTTTTTTGCGCTTACCGCACGAACGCTTTGCGCCCGGCGTAGTGGGCGGCTTCGCCCAGTTCTTCCTCGATGCGCATCAGTTGGTTATACTTCTCCACCCGCTCGCCGCGACAGGGCGCGCCGGTCTTGAGGTGCCCGGTGCTGAGCGCCACAGTGAAGTCGGCGATGAAGCTGTCCACCGTCTCACCGCTGCGGTGCGACACCATCGCGCCCCAGCCGGCCTGCTTCGCCATCTCGATAGCGGCGATGGTCTCGGTGAGCGTGCCGATCTGGTTCAGCTTGATGAGCACGGCGTTGGCGACGTTCTCCTCGATGCCGCGCGCGATGCGCTTCACGTTGGTGACGAACAGATCATCGCCCACCAGCTCGATTTTGTCACCGATGGTCTGATTCAACAGCTTCCAGCCGTCCCAGTCGTCCTCGGCCAGGCCGTCTTCCAAGACAACAATGGGGTATTTCTGCACCCACTCGGCGTACATCGCCACCATCTCGGCGGAGGTGACTTTGCGGCCTTCGGTGCGCAGGTGATACAGGCCGTCTTCGTAGAAGCCGCTGGACGCCGGATCGAGGGCGATGCAAATTTGCTCGCCAGGCTTATAACCGGCCTTTTCGATGGCCTGCAAGATAAGTTCGACCGCGTCAGCGTTGGTCTTGAGCGCGGGCGCGAAGCCGCCTTCGTCGCCGACGCCGGTGGTGTAACCCTTGCTCTTGAGCACGGACTTGAGCGCGTGGTAGGTCTCCGCGCCCCAGCGCAGCGCCTCGCGGAACGAGTCCGCCCCGACCGGCGCGATCATGAACTCCTGCAGGTCGGTGCCCTGCCAGTTGGCATGGACGCCGCCGTTGAGGATGTTGAACATCGGCACAGGCAAGGTGTGCGCGGTGACGCCGCCCAAATAGCGGTACAGCGGCAGATTGACCGAATCGGCGGCGGCGCGGGCCACCGCCAGGCTGACGCCCAGAATAGCGTTCGCGCCGTACTTGCTCTTGTTAGGCGTGCCGTCCAGCTCCAGCATCAGCATGTCAATGCCGGCCTGATCCAGCGCGTCCAGCCCCATCAATTCCGGGGTCAAATCCTCGTTGACGTGCTCGACGGCCTTCAATACACCCTTGCCGTTGTAGCGCGGCTCGTCGTCGCGCAGTTCCAGCGCCTCGTGAATGCCGGTCGAAGCGCCCGAAGGCACCGCCGCGCGTCCGTGCGCGCCATCCTCCAGCCAGACCTCCACCTCGACGGTGGGGTTGCCACGCGAATCCAGAATTTCGCGCGCCCAGATATTATCAATCGCTGTTGTCATTTTTGCCTCCTGAAAATTAAAATAGACGACGGGATGCCGTCCCTCACAACCTCTTACAGACTACATCAGCGCCGCAATCGCCAGCGCCAGTTGCGCCAACTGCTCGACCGGCTCATCCAACACGGCGCTCACTTCGGGACGCACCGCCCCGTAGCGCCGCAATTTCTCCGAACGGATGTCGCACAGATTGGCCCAGCTCTCACTCAATCCGGCGCGAATGTGCGCGCCCGCGTCATCGTCTGCGGCTTCCAGGGCCAACTTGTGCGCCAGATCGTCAATCACAGACAGCGCCTCGGCAATCTGTTGGCGCGCCAGCGCGCGCTGCTCCGGCGACAGTTTGACCGCGCGATGATACAATCGTCCATGTTCCTCCTTGCCCTGCAACCAGGCATCGGCCTGACGCAGACGCTCTTCCGAGGCCCGCAGGGTGACGAAGACAGAGAATTTTTGCGACGTATTGAGCAGATCGTCCATACAACAAAAAACCCCTACCACGTGATGGGCGGGTAGAGGCTATCATCCGGTTGGCCGGCGGTTAAGGTATCCAAGCGAGCCTCATCGCTTACCTGCCAAGAGTTTACCACCGATTGCAGCAAAGGCAAACCGGCGGACGGACTGCCCCCCACCGTCTACTCCACTGCTCCGTAGCCGCCGGTGTTTAGTTTTGATAATCCAGTACTGCAAAATACCAGTTCGTGGTATCCAGCACTGCGCGCTGCCAGCGCGTTTCGGCCATAAACCCGATGACGGGGGCCTCGTTCCACATTCCCAGGTCAAAACACGCGCCAAAGTGATCCCCCAGGATAGCGGGACGCTCGCGATCTGCATTCTCTGTGACCCATGTGCCATCAGGAAGGATAACCCGTACGATGTAGGTGAGTTTCTTCGACAGATTGCCGCGCGTTTCGCCACCCACGCACACCGTATTCCCCAGGCGAACGGCTTTTACAGAAACCAGGTCCGAGCTGGCCGCCAGGAGTTGCTGTATGGACTCGCGAGAGGGTTGCTCCACCCGCCATTGGGGCGACACATCCTGCGCCGCCACCTCTTGCTGCTCTATGCCGATCCAGGGCAGCTCCAGCACCGGCAGTGGATAGAAAATCTCATTCATGCGGGCAAAACTGCGGATATATTCCCCGATCATAGTCTGTTGGGTCACATACATTTGTAACGCTGCATGTTTTGCCACCCGCTCATAAGGTGATAAGTCGTAAGTCAACCACGCTTCTCCATCGCGGGACAAGGCCGTCGGCGGCAATAGCGCCTTTTGCTGGTTGTCGCCGCGCGGTAGCGGATAACCATAATAGTGCACCAGATAGCCCAGAATCTGCGGCGCGTTCCCGGTCTGGGATTGCCGGTAAGCGATGGCGAAGCGCGCAAAATTGCTGACCGCGCGGTGGTCTTTGTTCATATCGCTCGGATGCGGAATGAGGATAAGGTCCGGTTGAAATTCATCGAGGATGTGCTGCAAATCCTGGAACAAATCGGCGCCGCGATAGATAGCCTGACGATTGTACGTTTTTTCGTAAGGCGTGCCGGTCACGCGCGTGTAGGGGCCGGCAATGACCTGTCCATTCGCCCAATGCTCCCACAAAAATCCCAGTTGCCCGTCGGGATAACCCAGGAAATCCACCTGGTCTTCTGGGACCCCTAACGCGGTTAAAGCTGCCAGCGTCTCCTGTTGCCGGCGATAGCCATATTGGATATAGTTGTTGGAATTTGGCACACGTTTGTCCGCCACCACCGGACCGGATGCCTGACCATCGCCATTGGTCACAAGCACCACGCGCACCGTCCCCTGGTGCTCGATCACGGCTTGTATGACCCCGGCCGCGCTGAGTGTCTCATCATCGGGATGCGGGGCAATCACCAACAGGCGCTGCGTCTCTGTGTCATCGAGCGAGGTCAAATCCTCCAAACGCGCGTTTGGGTACGCCTGGCCGATTTCGTACGAAAGCGACAATGAGGCGATAAGGGTCACAAAGATCAGCAGGCAGGCCATGACCAGGCGCGGCATTTTCCTCATTCTGAACCACGAAGCAGATGCAAGTGGGCGGCGCTGCGGTTTCGTGGTGCGTGCTGTTCGGTGCTCTGCGGCGATACGATAAGCGCGCTCATAATCGGTTGTCACCCGGTCGAAGGTGTAACGGCGCGCGCGTTGCGCATTGCGAGCGCCCATCTGTGGCCACTGCGCGCGCTGCGCGATCAACGTCGTGATGCCGTGCGCCAGGTCGGCGGCATCCCCTGGACGGAACAAATAGCCGCTCTTGCCATGTGTCACCAGCTCGGGCAAAGCGGCAGCGTTCGCGGCCAGAACGGGTCGGGCACAGGCCATCGCTTCCAGGGTGGCGATACTGAATGATTCCACGTCGCCGGGCATCACGAAAATGTCTACGCTGTGAAGTAGCGCCGGCAATGCCTCGCGGCTGACCTGACCCAGAAAATGCACCTGCCCATTCAGACCGAGCCGGCCGGCCATCTGACGCAGTTTCTTCTCCTGGGCGCCGGCCCCGGCGAGGGCCAGTTGTATATCAGGACGGTTCAATAATGCCAATGCGTTAAGCAACACCTCCACCCGCTTCTCGGCATCGAGCCGGCCGGCATAGAGCAATGTCACTTTGTCTGACGCCAGCCCGTACTTTTGGCACACCGCTGCACGATCCACAACCGTATCCGTCGTGAACCGCTCCAGGCGAACGCCGCATGGCACACGCAAGGCCGGGGAACGCAATCCCTGGGTCGCCAACATCGCCACTGAAGCACGTGAAGGGACCGTCACCAGATCCGCCCACGACAGATAACCTTTAAGGAGTCGCCAGCCTAACCAGAAAACGACTTTCTTCAGCAGCGGATGCGTCAAGGTGATGTAAGGCGCGCCAATTTCGGGGCCAGTGTGATGCATAGCGACCACAGGGATCTTGTCGCGTCGCGCCCGCGCCATCATCTGCAGACAGAACGGTGAAGGATCGTGGACATGGACCAGATCGGGGCGCTGCTGGGCAAACTGGGCGCGTACGATCTGCCCATAGCCCCACGGCAGGTACAGGTCGTTATGAATCCGCCCCAGTTTCGCCGCCGGGATGGGAACAACTGTCACGCCGTTGAGCTGATAAGGCGCACGTGACTTATCGGGCGTGAGAACGACGACCTGATGTCCGCGCTGGACGAGCGCCTCGGCCAGGTGACTGATAAAGATGGCTTGTCCGTTCAGATGTGGGCGATACGTCGAACTCCCCATCAAAATACGCATAGACAACCTCCACTTGCGCCGCCTACTCGGTCTCCAACTCGGCGACCCAATCACGCCGACTCCATTGGCGGCGCATGTATAAACTCGCCAGCAAAACAAACAGCAAAGTCGCAGCCAGCGCCAGGTATTCAAGTCCCCGTTGCACCTGCAGCAAACTCAAGGTGGTGTAGTAGCCAATGATCATGAATATCGCACTGTTCAGCAAGTTCAGGATCAGAATAAGCGGCAACCAACGCCGCAGAGATACACGTGCCATCCCCGTAGCGATCAACACGGGCACAATCAACCCGTTGGTGATCTTGGCGAACACCAGCAATCTGCCGGCATGGGCGCGGACGACGCGCTTGAGCCGGGTCAATTGCGCGGCATCCACGCCCAAAAACTTGAAGCGCCGCGCCAGCCATTCCAGCGGGCCATAGTACCCTAACCCGTACCACAAGCCATCGGCAATGAGGTTGCCGAGCGTCACCGCGCAGAAAACCGGCAGCGGTTGCAGGAATCCGGCTGCAGTCCCGCCAGCTGCCAGCAAAATGGAAACCGGCCCTTCGACTAGCACCATAAGCGTGAGCAGGCCATACACGGCCACGGCGGGCAGGTGCGCCAGATTTTCTTGAATCACCATCATCCAGCTTCCCATACCGATAACTAATGTTCATCCTCCTGACTGGTTCACAGCTCGTCGAATCATCCAAAATGCGTTGGGCCTGTCATGGATACTTACGCAAATACCGCCTAATTGTTGTATATAGATAGAGATGACCGGTCGGTTTGCATCATGACGTATCACGCGTGTAGGATCAGCGCAACCAGGACAGGACCCAGCCTGCCAGGCCAAGCACTATGGCCGCGATGGCCGCCATTCTGTATAATTTCCACTGTTTGGCGCGCTTTTCTATCCTGAAGGCGCTTTCGATGAGCAGCGACAGATCAGCCAACTCGTGAATCAGGATTTTCGCCAGCCGGCGCGCGATAGGCGAGCTGTCGTTGAGGTACGATATCCCGACATCCGCCGCCCGCAGCGCGATGCCGTCGTTGGGGCCATCCCCGATCATAGCGACGCGGTGCCCGTCGCGTTGCAAAAACCGGATCAGGAAGCCCTTTTGCGAGGGCATCAGTTGGGCGAAAACAGAGCAATAGTCCGACTGCCGCGCGATCTCCACTGCGCCCATCCGCTCCAGCACCCGCCCGGTCAGGCAAGCCTGCGATCCCGCCGTGATCCCGCACGCGGCGCTGACCTTGATAGCAGTGGCAGCCCGGTCGCCGGTGAGCATCAGGCTGCGAATATCACGCGCGGCGAGTGCGCTCACGATGTCGCGGGCGTCGGGTTGTAAAGGATTCTCCAATTGGAACAGGCACAGGAACGTGTAGCCGGCGGACGGGAGATCCGGCGACTCGGTCCGGTAAGCCAGCGCAATGGCGGTGTCGCGCTGCTGGCTGACGGCGTCCAGGTATCCGTCCTGTAAACGCCGAAATTCCCAATCCAGCGGGTGCTGCGCGCCGTCCGTCGTCACGTAGGAACGGCATTTGCGCAGCACCACATCCGGATCACCTTTGAGAAAGTAAAGTGCCTGTCCCTCCCGCGCAAAGCCGGACGCCATAAAACGCTTTTCGGAGTCAAAGGGTTCATCGTAGATGCGCTGGTAGCGCGCCAGCGTGGCTTGCACGTCCACGCCATTATGCGTTGCATACGCCAGGAGCGCCTTGTCTACCGGCGTGGCCAGATCCAGCTTTTCGTAGAAAAGGACATCGTTGCCCAACGCGCAACCCAGTTTGACGAGCGTAGCGATGTCGGCGTTTGCCTTGTCGGCCAGCGGGTCGTCGCCCTGCACCACCCTGTCCGCAAAGTAGAGCGTTTTGACAGCCATGCGCCGTGTGGTCAAAACGCCGGTTTTGTCGAAGCACATCAGGTCAACGTCACGCAGCTTTGCCAATGCGCTTATGCTGCGGATACGGATGCCGCGCCGTTGCGGGGTTTTCAATTCGGCATTGGTCAGATAGGAACGGAAAAGCGCGTCATTTTGCAGCACGATCAGCGCAAGCGCTGCCAATCCATACAGTCCCACCGCTCCCACAACCTGGTGGGTGCGCACAATGGCAATGAGCACAGCGGGCAAGAGCGCGAGGATCAGGCCCAGATAGTGTGTCTTGAAGAGAGGAAATTTGGCCGGTTTCTCGTCTTCCCAATCCTCCCGCAACACCTTGCCGTATTCGGTGTGCTCGCCGACAGCGACGACCGTCCCTTTGGCCGCGCCACGCACGACGCGGCTGCCCATGTACAGCACGGCATCCGCCGCCCCCACCTTTTTGACCACCGGCATAATCTCGCCGGTGATCTCGAATTCATCCACCTCCAACCCGCGCGCCTCGACCAGTTGGAGGTCGGCAGGCACGACATCGCCAGCCTGCGCGACGACCAAATCACCCAGACGGAGTTGCGACGCCTCGGTGTTGACAAGCCGGCCAGCTTCGACAATCGTGACGGTAGTTCCCGACATATCCTCATCCTGATTGGCAGCAAGCAGCACGCCAAGCCACACACAAAAAAATAGCTTCTAACGACAGTTGCTTGTCATTAGAAGCTGTCAGCCATTTCCAGGCAGTGCGGCCAACGCCGAGCGAGCTTCATCGCTTACACAATGAGAGTGTAGCACTGATTGCGGCAAAGGCAACTCCTGTTTAGTGTGCCCTTATCTGGATGATTGTGAAACGTTGTCGCGGATGTATCGCCTGTTGCGCGAAGCCTACGAACCGGGCGTCAACGTGGATAAGGATGTCCAGCACGAATTGCTGCACTGAAATATCCGCAGCACGGGAAAGCGTTTACCGCGTTGGTGCGGTCGTATCCGGCGAAGTATGGCTTGGTGATGGATAGCTTGTAAAGAAGCAGCCGCTTGACAAAAGGCCGGCGCAATAACATCGGCCTTTTTATTATATGCGTCTTGGGACTGAAGTACTATTTTGTTGCACCGTGAAGTATGTTAAAATTGTTATGGTTAGATTGATTCTATCTTTTCCTCATGCTATGTTCACGGTTTGTGGATTCAGAATAGAGACTCTATAGCCCGTAAAGGTTGCCTGTGACGGAGGTGTGCTGATGCAATCCCGGTGGAATCCCTTGCGCGTGGTCGTATCGTTGGTGACGGTGGTTTCGATGCTGTTGGGGATGGTCCCCTGGACGGTGAGGCCGGTGCGTGCGGCGGAGGTGATACCGGTATCCGCGAATCCCCCCTCTTTCTATTTACCGGTGCGGTGGCGAATGTTTGCACCTACCGATGTCGCCGGTGAAACCCATCGGATAGCCTCTACAACGTTGTCGGAGACGTTGCAGTTGTCCATGACGGTTTATCTTCCTCTGGTGATGCGCAGTTATACGCCGCCGCTGCCTGATGAATTAATCATCTACCCAGGTGTAGGTGGGCAGATTGGCGCAGCGGATCGCAGCGTGCAGGTATTGTTCACCACTATTGCTGTCACCGAGCCGACACGGGTGCGCTACGCCGAGACAATTGTGATGCAGCCGCCGACCAACCTGGCAATTGCGGGGCGCGCGTTCTCGATCACGGCGGAGACGCTTTCCAGCGGACGCCCCATCACCCATTTCCCCTTTCAAGTGACGGTGTTTACGGATACCAACCCGTGGTGGTCTATCTACACCCCCACGGTCATCATCACCAAGTCGTACACGGCCGAGGAGGTATGGGGGCTGGATTTGTCCGTACTTTCGCTCTATCGCCGCACCGGGCCGGGGCGCAATGACTGGATTAAGGTGCCTTCGGCGGTTTACCTGGATGAAAAGTGGATGTACGCCGAAGTCGAGACCATTGGCGAGTTTGCGGTGATGTCGCGGCTGGCGATTTACGCAACCGGGACATCGGCGCGCGCCAATGCGTTGGCCGCGCAAAGCCCGATGACCGATTCCGGTACATTCAAAAAGCTGGTCATTGACCCCGATAGAAACGAAGGTTGGGCCGTTTGGCCGGGGGTGGGCAAGGTTCAAGAAGGCCCTTACGCAGTACGTTTGTCAAAGGCGGTCAGGGAACGCTTGCAAAACGACCGTTGCCGGGCCGATATTTTGCTCACACGTGAAGATGAAGATGCTTACGGAGAGTTGCCATCTGTACGTGCGCAGATGTACCAGCAATTCGGCGGAGATACACTGGTCACATTTGCCTTTAATGCGTTGAAGGGTAGTCCGTGGGGTGGGGAAAAAGATGGTGGCTCGATCATTTGGTCCGGCGGTGATGGTGATGATGATGCCCTCCGGGATTCACTCGGTGCGTGGATCAAATATCTTGAACGGCCAATACAATATGATATGCCGCATCAGGTGTTGCCTTATCAGGCTTTCGTAGCTTTACCGGGTGCTTACGCACATATTGAGACCTTGTACCTGGATCACAATTATGACTGGCCAATCATTAACACCGGCTTTGATTCTATTGCAGATATGGCCTACGCGGCAGTGCGCCAGTATTTAGAATCACGGGGCATGTACTGCGGCGACGATCCCAACAACCCACCGCCCTATCCCGCGCCGCCCTCGGCGGAGATGCTCAGGCGCTGGCGTGATCTGGGGTATCAGAATTATCAGCGCTACGGCGCCGATCCGGTCAGCTTCTCCACCGGCAACCATGTCGTGCAGGTACGTCTGGCGCGCATCCCGGCGCGCGGCGGGCTGGATTGGGATTTGACGTTGACCTACAATTCACAGGACACCCGCAGCGACCTGCTTGGGCACGGCTGGTCATTTCCTTACAACGCCTATGCGCAAATCTATGAAGATCGTTCCGTAACGGTGGCCCTATGGGATGGGCGTACCTATCACTATACCCCTGACGGCGACGGTTACACCGCGCCCGCCGGCGTTTTCGACCGGCTGGAGAAAACGGATACGGGCTGGCAATGGATCACGCCCAACGAGGTTACCCTGACGTTCAGTGAGACGGTGGGCGGCTTCGGGATTTTGACCGAGTGGCGTGACCGCAACGGCAATGCGCTACACTTCACCTACGATTTGAGCGGGCAGAACGCCTGGCGGGAGGGCAACGAAGTCCCGCGCCCGCCGCTCACCGGCATCCGCAACGATGCCGGCCGCGCGATTGACGTACAGAGCGATGGCGAAGGACGTATCACCCGCCTGGGTTTGTGGGATGGTCGTGCCTACACCTTCGAGTACGACGGCAAGGGCAATCTCATCCGCATCAACGACCCGGATGGACAGCTCCGTCGCTTTGAGTACGACGAGCGTCACCGGATGACTAAAGAATGGGACGCGGAAGACATTCTCTTCCTGCAAAACATGTATGACGACCGCGACCGCGTGATCGAGCAGGTGGACGCCAGCGGGACGCACAGCTACCTGGCTTATGACATTGCCAACCGCGCGACCACGTTCACCGACAACCTGGGCCACCGCGAAGTCTATCAGTGGGACGATCTCAATCGCGTCACCGCCGAGCAGGACGCAGAGGGCAACGCTGTCCACAACGAGTACGATGCCAACTACAACTTGACCACCCGCACCGACGCCAACGGAAACATCACCCGTTACGAGTACGACGAGCGGGGCAACCTGATCACCCGTTACGATCCTATCCCGGTCGGCGTGACCTATACCTCGGATGTGAGCCGCTGGACGTACAACGACCGCAATCAAGTGACCTCGCGCACCGATGCGCTTGGTCGCACCTGGCGCTATGACTATGACGCAGCGGGCAATCTCATCCGCACCATTGCGCCTGATAACGCTGAGACGACGGCGACCTACAATGCCTGGGGGCAGCCTGTGTCTCTCACCGATGCGCTGAACCGCACAACGACCTATGAGTACGATAACGACGGTCATCTGATCAAGACTATTTATCCCGATGGGACGTTCTCCACTTCTGCTTACGATGCCGCAGGGCGTGAGACGGCCTACACCGACGCGAATGGCCATACGGTGACATTCACCTATGACGCGCGTGACAACGTCACCCGCATTACCGATCCCAAAGGCGCGGTTTCCCTCTTTGACTATGACGGTAACAATTTGCTTATCCGCTCCGTTGACCGGCGTGGCGGCGAACGGCGTTACGAGTATGACGCAAACTTGAAACTGGTCGGCGAACGCGATCCGCTGGGCCTGTGGACGCGCTACGGTTACGATGCCAACTATCGCCGCACGGTGATGACCGACACGGCCGGTTTTGTGACGCGCTACGTCTATGACGCAGCGGGGCGACTTGCGGCGGTGAGTGATCCCACGGGCGCGACGACACACCACACCTACGACGCTAACGGCAATCTGATCGCCACAACTGACGCGCTGGGCCACACCACCCGCATGGTCTATGACGCCGTCAATCGGCTCAAGTTCTTGATTGATGCCAACGGCAACCGCACCGAATATTGTTATGATGCCGAGGATCAATTGATCCGCACCATCGGGCCGCGCGGCGAGGTGACGGATTACACCTATGATGCGCAGGGACGCCTGATCGCCGTCAAAGACCCCTTGGGCAACGTCACACGCTACGAATACGATACAGCCGGCCAGCGTACCGCGGTCGTGGATCCACTGGGCCGGCGCACCGATTACGGCTATGATTTGCAAGGCCGTCTGGCGCGGCTGGAACGTCCGGCGCTGGAAGGCGGTGCGCGTCCCACCACGCAGTACGGCTATGATGCGGTGGGCAACACGGTGGTCATCACCTCGCCGCTGGGTTTTGTGACCCGCTACGAATATGACGAAAATGACAATGTTGTCAAAGTCATTGATCCGCTGGGCGGCGAGACCGTCTACACCTACGATGCCGAAGACGCGCAGATCGCCGTCACCGACGCCAACGGTCACGCCGTCACCACGACCTACAACCTGGCGGGCCTGCCGGTACAGACCACCGACGCGCTGGGCTATACGACGACGATGGAATACGACGCCGCCTACAATCTGGTCAAGATGATCAACGCCCTGGGCAAGGCCACGACCTACGATTACGATCCGTTGGACCGCCTGCTCGAGACGACCGACTCGTTAGGCCACGCCACCCAATACACCCGCGACGCGCTGGGCCGCGTCACGCGCGTGACCGATGCCAATGGTCACGCCACCGAATACGCCTATGATCCGTTGGGACAACTCATCCGCGTGACCGACGCCCTGAGCGGTACGACGGCCTACGCCTATGATCCAGCCGGCAACCTCACCGTCATTACCGACGCCAACGGTAGCCTTACACGCTTCGAGTACAACTTCCTCAACCAGCTCAAGCGCGAAATCAATCCACTGGATAAGACCTGGGAGTACAGCTACGACGCCGCCGGGCAACTCATCCGCCGCCGTGATGCGCTGTGGCAGGCCACCTACTATGACTATGACAGCAATGGCCGTTTGACGAGGATCGGTTATGGGGTGACACCGGAGACCATGCATCCGGTCACGTTTACCTACGACCTGGAGGGGAACGAACTCCAGATGTGCGACGGCCTGGGCTGCACGACCCACACCTACGATGCCCTGGGCCACCCCACGACGACCACCGATTGGCTGGGTCGTACCATCACCCGCACCTACGATGCAGTGGGCAACCTGACCGGCCTGACCTATCCTAACGGTTATGCCATCACCTACGCTTACAACGCCAACGACTGGCTGACGACGTTCACCGATCCCCACGGCAGCAGCAGCGCATTTGTACACAATGCCCTGGGCCAGGTGACGAGCATCCAGCACGCCAACGGGACGCGCGTGGGCCTGGCCTACGACCCCGTCGGGCGACTGTTGGCGCTGATCAATCGCGGTGCCGATGCGCGCGTGCAATCGGCCTACCGCTACGCGATGGACGCGGTGGGCAACCGCGTGCAGGTGGTGGAAGAGCGCGCGCCCTTCGACGGCCTGGGCGCGAACGTGGTTCTCACGCGCACCTATGCCTACGACGCGCTGGATCGCCTGACCCACGCCGCGACAGCAGATCCGGCGAGCGATACCTTCTACGCCTTCGACGCCGTGGGCAACCGCCTGAGCAAGACGGGCGTTGTTTTAGCCCCCGATCCTGGCGTGCCCGCGCTGCCCGTCGCGCCGCGCCCTGAAGCTGTGAGTTATACCTACAATGCCGCCAATCAGTTGATAGCAATCAGCGATCAGCAATCAGCGGTCAGCCTGGACTATAATGCCAACGGCGACCGCATCCGCGAGACCGAAGTGCTGACCAACGGAACCACCCTGCTCACCAACTATCGCTATGACCGCGAAGACCGTCTGGTGGGCGTCACCAAGACCGTCAGCGACAGCGCCTCCCTCACCGTCACGATGGTCGCCACCTATACCTATGACGGCTATGGTCGGCGGGCGCTCAAGACGGTGAGTTATCCGGACAGCATCACGCCGACACAGGTGATCACTTATCTGTACGATGGGTTGGACATCATTGGCGCGCAGCTTGAGGTGAGTGGGACTGTCACCGAGACCTACTATTACCCGGCCCCCTCACCTGTGACCGCCCTGCGCCGCCCGCTGGAGATGGAACGGCTGCCCAACCCCGATACCGGCTACCCCGGCGACCGTCACTGGTACCAGAGCGACGGCCTGGACAGCGTAGTAGCCCTGACCGATGAGAACGGTGACCTGGCCTCGCCGTTCCTGTACGACGAGTACGGGCAGATATTGGCGGGGACGACGGAATTGCAGGTGTTCGCCTATACCGCGCAGGATTATGATGTGGAGACTGGGTTGGTTCATTTTTATGCGCGGTATTATGATGCTCGTTATGGAATCTGGGGCAAACCAGATACATATCGAGGGGAAGCAAAGTTCCCGAATACGCTGCATAGGTTTCTATATAATGAAGCAAACCCTATCAATATCATTGATTTTTACGGTTTCGAGAAGTATATTATCTTGTATGGAAACTATAACGAAAAGGGATACAAAAAACGGACTGAATCTTTCCGCACAGCAGCGTACACACAACAGCAGATAGCATTATCTCAGGGGTATAACAGTGATGATATATTGGTCAGGGAAGTGAGTACGGATGCGGATGTATTAAATGCTATCAGACAAAGTGATAGGAACGAGATTGAACATCTTTACATATTGACCCATGGATGGGGGGACAACGGCGGCGGATTGCAACTGAATACTGGCCCGAACCGTTGGGACGATACTAGCCAATTTACGGGAGAGGATTTAGTATCAGATTTGGCGGATCGTTTTGCTGCAAACGCTGACTTTCATATCCAAGCATGTCAAGTTGCCAATTCAGACTTTCCACAAGAAATCGCCAATTTATTCAACATAAATGTAATTGCTTCTCAGCGTAGCATGAAGTTTTGGCGCTTGCAGAAACAAGAAAAGAGAGGTTGGCTAATCAAATGGACAGTTTGGAAAGATGTGAAACCTGGTGAAGATGTCGGTGATGCCCCAACCCGCTGGAAGCCATTCAAAAGTGGAAAGTATACAGAAAACCAGCATGTAGAAATGCGTCCGTATATAGATCGTTTTTTGGGAGATACTGTTGATGAAAGTGCTTATGTGACATTTACGCCTAACACTCAGACGAGTTCCAACCATAGAAATATGTCGCGTTCTATTGTGGGTAGAGCCGCTTCTCAGACTGCTTGTCAGCTTAATTCATGTCTACAAAACTCGGTACATAGTCAATCACCAGAGAGGCGAAAATGAAATGGTCAATTAACCAGATCAAAGGTCATATCTTTTTTTTCTTCCCGCTAATGATTGTTGTGTTACTTGTCTTATTTTTTCTGAACCGACATTTACTATTACAGAAAAAAGGAGACATATCACTCGAATCTGTTGTGGCAGCATTCAGAGACGCAGGACTAGAAATTAGTCAA
Organism: Anaerolineae bacterium; assembly: GCA_035420085.1. GTDB lineage: Bacteria > Chloroflexota > Anaerolineae > B4-G1 > SLSP01 > DSWT01. The sequence goes on along the minus strand of DAOLUH010000077.1, from coordinate 1,264 downwards.
TTGCAAACTATAGACTATTATCCGGGGCCGTTGAAGCCTGGAAATGAAGGACTAAAGTTTCTGACCAACAAAGATCAGGAAGATTTCTATGTGTTTGTCATACTCTATACTGATTCGATTGAAGCCCAGAAGTCAACTAAGGCAGTCAATGAATTGAATCAACGTATGGAAGGTCAATTTGGCTATGCCTACTGTCGTGGCCGTGTATTATTGTTGGTAGGTGCTTATAAGAAAAGTACAGCTGATAAGATTAACAGAATAATGCAACAGGCAAAATCAATAGAATAAATCATTTTTTGTGTTTTGATTATGTAATAGCAGTTATATTAGGGGAGTGATTATGAAATCGCAATTATGGCATGTCATTTTGGCTTTAGCAATAATCAGCGCGGTTTGTCACATGGTATCAGCAATATGCTAGCAGTAGCCTTTTCTTTTTCTACTACCGTTGCAGATGCTGCTCGGAGTGTCTTACTCGCCCAAATCACCGACCTTCTCATCCGCTTCGTTCAATCCCGTGCTGTCCAGGTCCTAGATGTAACCCTCGAAGGCGAAGCCAGCGTCATTAATCTCGACTGCCAAATCCTGGACAACGGCGTCTTCGATCCGGCGTTGCAGCTTTCCCAAAGCTACTTCGGCGACTTGCTGGCGGTATAAGAGAATTCACCGCCGAGGCGCAGAGAGCGCAAAGAAAGAAAAACTCTGTGTCCTCTGCGCCTCTGCGGTGCAATAAAAAAAAGGAGACCCTATGCATATCAACCAACTGTCCTACAACATCATCGGCGCAGCGATAGAAGTGCATCGTGAGCTTGGCCCTGGGCTGCTCGAATCGGCTTACGAGGAATGTTTGTGTCACGAGCTTGGCTTGCGCGGTCTGCCCTATGAGCGGCAGAAGCCGCTGCCGGTGGTGTACAAGGGTGTGCATTTGGATGCCGGGTATCGCCTGGACATTCTGGTAGACAACCGCATTGTGTTGGAACTCAAGGCGGTGGAAGCGTTGCTGCCCATCCACGAGGCGCAATTGCTCACATATCTCAAGCTCGGTGGGTGGCAGGTGGGGTTGCTGATCAATTTCAATGTTGAAGTGCTGAAAGAGGGCGGCATCCGGCGGCGGGTGTGGGGGTTGGAGGAGTAAGATTATTCACCGCAGAGACACGGAGAGCGCAAAGCGGGAGAGAAACTCGGCGGTCTCTGCGTCTCGGCGGTGAGAGAGAAGAAATTGCACCGCAGAGGCGCGGAGGGCGCAAAGCGGGAGAGAAACTCG
>DAOLUH010000076.1:0-24685 GCA_035420085.1 Anaerolineae bacterium | reverse complement strand
ACGCCGAAGCCGAGAAGGTGCGCGCGCTGTACAACGATTGGGAGCGGCGGTTTGTGAAGATTATGCCGTGTAAGGCAGGCGCAGAAGAGGTCTCATTATCGCAAGAAAGCCCTGTGTTGTCAGCAGATTGAGCGGATGAAGCAGATGTATTGAAAATCCTCAGTTTTGTTGATTGTCCGGCTCATCTGCGTTATAATAAAGGTAGCCTGCATTTCAGCAGGCAATTGCCGCTAAAAACGGAGGGAGAGCCATGACTTTGGATGAAATCCTGTACGATATTCATATTCTTGAAGATGATCTGCGCACTTACGAGCGCAAGTACAACATGCTCTCGGAGATTTTTTATGAGGGCTATGCCAAAGGAGAAGAACCTCCTGATGATAATTGGGTGATGGATTGGACCGCCTGGGCCAGCGCCTATAAGATTTGGAAACGCCGACGAGAGCAGTATCTTGTGACCGTGGCTCAATTACGCATCGAAATGCCCTCAATTGCGGACGTTATTGCCAGGACAGCGCGCCATGAAACCATCCCTGTCCTTGTTTGAATACGAGATACTCGTTTACACTCTGCAGCAACAATTTCCCTCTATCATTCGCTCAACACTTCTCGTCGTTCGCCGCAGTCGCTATCTGGCAGAGACGAGAGGGGCATTATTCTTCGCTGCTGGTTATCGCCTGAACGTCTACGAAAGCCTCACTTTGGACGCTGGCCCTTTGCGGATTGAGGACTATAGCTACGAAGTCTGGCGCAGCGATGAGAAGCTGTATTGGTACGATTCGCAAGCGCATCTCAACGACCCGACGTTAGCAAGCACCGATCCCCATCACAAACATGTCCCGCCGGACATTAAGCATCATCGTGTGCCCGCGCCTGGCTTGAGTTTCTCTCCACCTAATCTCCCCTTTCTGATCCAGGAAATTGAGGCCAGGGTCTCGATGCCATGACACCCCCAGAATCCCCCACCGCAGTTTCTAATTGACAAAACCCGCGCAGCCGGTACAATGAAGAAAAGTCATCAAATTTGATGACAAGAAAGGTGACAAAAATGAGCACACAGATTATGCCCGTCAGCGATTTGCGCCGCAAGACCAGCGACGTGCTGAATGTCGTCCGCGAAACCGGCGACGCGGTCTACATCACGCAGCATGGCCGCCCGGTGGTCGTGCTGGTAGACTACGAGCGTTACGAGCAGTTATTGGCGCATGTGCAAACCCCGCCCGCCCCGCCGACGCCAGACGTCGCCGTCGCTGCCGAAAAGCCGCCATATCTGTATCCCACCGTGTCGGTTCCGTTTTCGATGCTGGAAGGCTTGATCGGCATCATGCCTGCTGTCGGCGGTGATGCTTTGGCCGATACCGAAGCGCTCTACGACAGAGATTAGGTATGACGCCCATCGTGCTAGATAGCTCATTCCTCGTCGCGTTGCTGGTTCCCAATGACGCCTGGCACGCCCAAGCGATGACACTATGGGAAGCAATCAAAGCGGCCGGCTACACCGGTGTCCATTTTGATTGCGTGGTCGCAGAAACCGTCAGCGTTGCCATCCGCCGTTTGTACGAAAAAGGATTGCGGGATGACGTGCAACTGCTTTTGGACCGGCTGCATGTTCAAGCGCCAGCCAAAGTCATCACCTGGATTTATCCCAACGTGCCGCGCCTGTATGCGGAAATATTGGCTCTTATCCAAAGCTCTTCCGGCGAACTGAACTTCAACGACGCGCTGATCGCCCTCGCGTGTCGTGAGCGTGGCATCCCTGCCATTGCCAGCTTCGACGCCGACTTCGATCAGGTGGCGTGGCTCAAGCGGGTCGCAGAACCAGGCGATCTGCCGATTGTGAACGGCTAAAGCGCATCTATGTCAGCACTGCAATAAGGGGAAAGTGGTGGTTTGGGGGCGGGCGCAGCCCGCCCCCAAACCACCACCCCCCAGATTTCTGAGAAGGTACCACAGTTTATTGTTGGAGGAGATGAGTGAAAACTATTGTTACAGAATCTCAAATGGCGATGTATCAATCACGCATCGAACAGTTGCGCGCGACGAAGCTGGCGCAGACGCAGGAGAAGCAGGCGCTCATCGGCGCGATGGATCACGACGACTGGGCGCTGATCCTGCCGCCGCCCGACCGCCGCAAAATCGTGCAGACGATGAGCACGTCGGGGATGCCGATCACCGACTGCCTCATCGAGGGCTACGCGCCGCAAGAGACGCACCCGGAAGGCGGCTTTTTCGGCCCGCGGGCCGTGGGCGCGAATTACCGGGCGCTGCTCGAAGCGCATCCGGTCTACATTGACCCGGTAAGTTCACTGACGGGCGGGTATATGGTGAACTTCTCGTCGTATCGCAAACGTGGCTGGCCTCCCGACCTCGCCGTGAGCGCGTTGCGGCCCGACCTGGCGGAGGCGATTGCGCTGTATCAACTGCAACCCGGCATCGGCGCGGGGCAGCACTTCTGCCAGGATTTGCAGATTGGCCTGGACTTGGGGTGGGGTGGACTGCTCGACAAAATCAGGCGCTACCGCGACGCGAACCTTGCATCGCCGGAGATGCTCATCCCCCAAGACATGCGCTTCTCGCCGGTCACGCGGGAGGATATGGCCGATTTCTACAGCGGCCTGGAAGACATCGTCCTGGGAACGCAAGATTGGATTCGCCGACACGCCGAGGCCGCGCGGACGATGGCGGCGACTGAATCGGACGCGGAACGGCGGCAAAACCTGTTGGAGATTGCCGCGATGAATGAACGCCTGGTCACGGAACCGCCGGCCACCTTCCGCGAGGCCTGCCAGTGGATTTTGTGGTACCAGATGTTGGCGCGGATGTACAACGGCAGCGGCTCCCTCGGCCGGCTCGACGTGCTGCTCACGCCGTACTATGAGCGCGAGGTCGCAGCGGGTACGCTGACCGACGAAGAGGCGATTTTCCACGTCGCCTGCTTGCTGCTGCGCGACACAGCCTACTTGCAGCTTGGCGGCCCCGACGCCGCCGGGAATGATGTTACCAATGCGGTCTCGTACATCGTGTTGGAAGCGGCGCACCGTCTCAAAATCCCGGCGAACGTCGGCGTCTGCGTGGGCGACTGCGTAGACCCCGGCCTGCTGCAGCGCGGCGTCGAGGTGCTGTTCGAGGACAAAACCGGCGTGCCCAAGTTTCTCGGCATCGAGCGCACCGCCGAGGGCTTCGCGCGCAACGGCTACGACATCGCCCTGGGCTACGAGCGCGCCTACTCCGGCTGTCATTGGTCGGCGATTCCGGGGCGCGAGTACACGGTCAATGACTGTGTGAAGATCAACTTCGCTGCCGTCTTCGAGGTGGCCTGGAAGGAGATGTTCGCCGATCCGGCTACGCCGCCGAGCGTCGCCAACCTGTGGGTGCGTTTCACGAATCACATGCGGCGGGGCATCCGCACGATTGCCGCCAGCCTGGACTTTCACCTGGAGCACATGCACCGCGTTTTCCCGGAATTAGTGATTGACCTGTTGTGTTACGGTCCCATTGAGCGCGGCCTGGACGCTTCGCACGGCGGCGTTGAATTCTACAACCTGTGCCTCGACGGTGCGGCGCTGGCGACGGTCGCCGACTCGTTCGCGGCGTTGGAGCAGCGCATCGAGCGCGAGGGGCGGCTGACGTGGGACGACATCGCCCGCTACATCGCAACCGACTGGGCCGGTTCCGACGGCGAGCGCGCCCGGCTGATGCTGCGCAATATCCCGCGCTACGGCAACGGCGGCTCCCGCGCCGATGAGTGGGCCGTGCGCCTCAATCAAACGTTTACCGATTTGGTCAAAGAAGCGCCCACGCCGGACGGCTTCAATCTCATCCCTGGCCTGTTCTCCTGGGCGAATACGATCCCGATGGGCAAATCCGTCGGCGCGACGCCGAACGGGCGGCACGCCGGCGCGCCCATCTCCCACGGCGCGAACCCCGATCCCGGCTACCGCAAGGACGGCGCGCCCACGGCAATGGCGGTGGCGATTGCGTCCGTGCAGCCCGGCTTCGGCAATACCGCGCCGCTGCAGATGGAACTCGATCCCATGCTCTCCAAAGACGCGGGCAGCATCGAGAACATCGCGCAGCTCATCAAGACGCACTTCGATTTGGGCGGCACGCAGATCAACCTGAACATTATGGACGCGGAGAAGGTGCTCGAAGCGCACAAGGATCCGAGCAAATACCCGGATTTGGTGGTGCGCGTGACCGGCTTCAGCGCGTACTTCGCCAGCCTGTCGCCGGCATTCCGGCAGTTGGTGGTGGATCGCATCATCGCGGAGGGGTAAGGGCGGTTTGGGGGACGCTGATTGACGCGGATAAACGCTGATTCTGGCTTGAATCAGTGTTTATCATTCGGACCCTACGCGTAGATGCGGTGCTATCAATGTGGCCATATACGATCCTTTTTTACAGCATCATGCAGACTGAAAAACATTCGCCAGTACTTGAATCGTCGTTGCGGCAGACAGCGCCATCCCGCTTGTTGAACCCACGCTGCCAATTGTTGCGCTCCGTAACGCGCAAAAAGCCAGCGTAATTCTGGCGCTTCTCCCCATGCCAGAGTTCGTTCCATTACAAGAAATGCGTCTTTGTCAGGATCAAGGTTTTCAAAGACATATTCCTGGAAATAGGGTTTCAACGTTACGGGGATGTTTTGCACTGCCATTGCTTATCCTATCATATCCGCTAGTTTTGCTACAAACGCCGCCAACGCTTCATCCAACGATGGGAACGGCGAGGTGTCCTCCGGTGTGCGGTCGGCGAGGGGGGTGCTGCCGATGAGGTCGTAGACTTTCGCGGCCCCGGCGAGCATGTTGGGCGTGAGGCCGAGTGCGTCGTACATTCTCGCCATCTCCTCCATCTCGCCGACGAAGCGTCGCGCTTTGACCGGCACACGCGGCAGACTGCGTTCGATGGCGGCGAGTTGCGCGGTCTGGCTGTGTTTGAATTCGGCTCTGAGCGTTTCTTCAACGCCCAGAGCCTTCGCCGCGATCATCAGTTCGGCCTGGAGCGCCGTCGAGCCTTTGGTCAGCGAGGCGTAGCACAGTTTGAGCGCGGAGGCGTGCCCGATGATGTCGTCCATCACGATGATGTCCAGGCCGTAGTGTGCCAGTTCCGCGAACGCCGCCGCGTCTGGCCCGGAGGCGTAGATGCGCGGGCTGTAGCCGTGGCGCGGCGGCCCGCCGATGATGCCGGCGTCCACGAAGCGCCCGCCCGCCCGCGCAATAAGGTCACCCACGGCCCGCGCGGTCTGCGGCGCAATCGCGTTGCAATCGGCGTAGAGGACGTCTGCGCCGGTTTCGTGCAACGCCTGAGCGATCAGTTCCGCTGCCGCCAGCGCCTGCGCCGGGACGAGGATCGAGAGGATCGCGTCCGCGTCTTGCACCAGCGCCTGGTATGACGGCACTTCTTCGATCTGCGCTTCCCGCGCCAGCGCCCGCGTACGCTCGCTGCGGTCGCCCAGGTACGCGATGACGCGCCGCCCGTGCTCCCGCAGCACATTCCCGACGCTATGCCCCATATCGCCGGGGCTGAGGATGCCGATAGTGTTGAGCATGTCGCGCCTCCGAGGGTGATAGGCTTGATAAAAACGTAAAACGTAAAACGCAAAGTGCTGCTTACGTTTTACGTTTTACGCTTTATTTACAGCCCCATCATAAACTGGAAGATGAGGTCATTGTTCCCCGGCAGCCCTTCGTGGCCGAAGTCGGGGTAGATGACCATCTTCTTTTCCGCCGTGATCTTGTTGTAGGCGGCGAACTGTGTGGAGGGGGGACAGATCGTGTCGCGCAGGCCGATGTGCCACTGCACGTTGCTGCGGATGCGCGGCGCGAGGTATTGGATGTCTATATAGCCGAGTTTCTCAAAGATCGCGTCTTCCTGCTCGTGGCGGGGGTCGAAGTGGCGGAAGTACTCGCGGAGTTCGGCGTAGGCGCCGGTGTCCTGATCCATCTCCCAGACCCGCTTGTAGTCGCTGAGGAAGGGGAAGACGGGCGCGGCGCGCTGGATGCGCGGTTCGAGTGCGATGCAGGCCACGGTGAGCGCACCCCCTTGACTGCCGCCAGTTGCCCCGACGCGCGCGGGGTCTACATCCGGCATCTCCATCACGATCTTGGCGAGTTGCGCCGTGTCGAGGAACATCTGGCGGTAATACAACTTCTCCGGCTCGCCGTTGAGCGCCTCATCCAACCCGCGGATGATGTGCCCGTGCAGTGTGTTGCCGGTGACGCCGCCGACGTCCTCCGAGCGTCCACCTTGCCCCCGGCAATCGAGCGCGGCGACGGTGTAGCCAGCGGCGACGTAGCCCAGCTTGTCGGCCCAGTCGCCGGAATCACCGGAGTAGCCGTGGAACATCAAAATCGCCGGATGCGGTGCGCTCGCTTTCTTCGGCTTGAGCACCTTGGCATAGATGCGCGCGCCTCCGACGCCGGTGAAGGTCATATCGAAACACTCGGCATAAGACGCCTGAAACGCCGCTGGCGTCAGCGTCACCTGCGGGTCAAGCGCGCGCATTTCGGCCAACGCCGCGTCCCAGTAGGCGTCAAAATCCACCGGCCGGGGATTGATCCCCATATACGTCTGTAGCTTCTCTAGTGGAAAATCGAAAGTCAATGGCATGGGTTATATCCTCCTGTAAAGAAATCGGTGATTAGTAACTGGTAATTGGTAACTGGTCTACTTTACGCGTTACCAATTACCTGATTACCGGTTACCCTTTACTTGATTACTATATCCTCGCCTTCATCCACGGGTTGCTGTTGTGAAAGTCGGCGATGGCGTTGCCGGGATGGACGAGGGCGTCGAAGAGCGGCGCGTCAGCGGGATCGAGCGTCATCTCCAGCACGGGCAGCGCGTCTTCGAGGTGCGCCATCGTGCGCGGGCCGATAATGGGCGAGGTAATGCCGGGCTGGTCCTTCACCCACAGCAGCGCAAACTGCGTGGTGGTCATCCCGCGCGCCTCGGCCATCGCCTTGAGCTGCACGGCGACCTCGACGGCCTCGCGGGTCACACGGTCGCGGAACATCGCGCCCATGCGCTCGGCGCGCGAACCGGCGGGGTAAGTCTCGGCGTCGAGCATCGCTTGCGTGTACCTGCCGGAGAGGATGCCGCCCGCCAGCGGCGACCACGGCAGCAGCGCCAGTCCGTACTTTTGGCACAGCGGCACGAGTTCATTCTCGATGCGGCGATCCAGCAGGTTGTAGGGCGGCTGCTCGCTGATGTAGCGCGCGAGGCCCATCTTCTCGCTAACCGCCAGCGCCTCCATCACCATCCACGCGGGATGGGTGGAGCAGCCGATGTAGCGCACTTTGCCCGCGCGCACCAGGTCGTCGAAGGCGCGCAGCGTCTCATCCTGCGGGACGGCCAGATCGGGGCGGTGCAGTTGATACAGGTCAATGTGATCGGTTTGCAGGCGGCGCAGCGAATCTTCGCACGCCTTGATGATATGATAACGCGAGTTGCCCTTGTCGTTGACGCCCGGCCCCATCCCGCCATGCACCTTCGTCGCCAGCACGATCTCGTCGCGCTTGCCGTTTTCGGCCAGCGCCTTGCCCACGATGCGCTCGCTCTCGCCGCCGTTGTAGACGTTTGCCGTGTCTATGAAGTTGATCCCGCCATCGAGTGCGCGGTTGATGATGGCGATGGATTCAGTCTCGTCTGTCGGCCCACCGAAGTTCATCGCGCCCAAACACAACGGCGTCACCATAACGCCCGTTCGTCCTAAGGAACGATATTCCATGTCAAAAACCTCCTTAATATAGTCGAAAGTCCAATGTCCAAAGTCGAAAAGCTTTCCGAAAAATTCCTATCTCTTTATCTCTATCTCCTAATCCCCAATCACCAATTCCTCAATTCCAGGTTTTTACGGATCAAGTCTATCCGCTGCGCGACGCAGGCGGCGGATCGCAGCCCGTCTTCGGGCGTGTACATCACGTAATCCAGCATCTTGTCCACGGTGGTGGTGGCGACGTGCATCCGCGTGTCGGATGAGGCGTAGTAGATGAACAGGTCGCCGTTCGCGCGGGCGACGGCGCCGTTGCAGAACAGCACGTTGGAGACGTCGCCCACGCGCTCGATGCCCACCGGCGCCATCAGGTAGCCGCCGGGGCGGAAGAGAACTTGGGCGGGATTATCCAGGTCGCAGAGGAAGGCGTAGAGGACGTAGCGCAAGCCCGCCGCGCACGCGCGGACGCCGTGGGCGATGTGTAGCCAGCCAGCCGGGGTCTTGATGATGTCGCCGGCGCCATTCTTCAACTCCTTAATGGTGTGGTAGGCGCGTGGGTCAACGATGACTTCTTCTTTAATTTCGGCGTGTTCAATGTTATCCGCTAGCCCAAAGCCGATGCCGCCGCCTTTCCCGGCCTCGATGAAGCTATCCTGCGGGCGCGTGTAGAAGGCGTACTTGCCGTCAACGAATTCCGGCAACAGGACCGCGTTGCGCTGCTGCGCCGAGGTCGTCTTGAGATCGTCGAGGCGCTCCCAGGTGACGAGATCGTGGGTGCGGGCGATGCCAGCCTGGGCGATGGCGCTGCTCAAGTCGCCGGGCGGCGCGTCGGGGTCTTTGCGCTCGGTGCAGAAGACGCCGTAAATCCAGCCGTCCTCGTGCTTGACCACGCGCATATCGTAGACGTTGACATCGGGATCGGCAGTTTCGGGCATGACGATGGGGTAATCCCAAAAGCGGAAGCCGTCCACGCCCGTTTCGCTCTCGGCGACGGCGAAGAACGATTTACGGTCGTACCCTTCCACGCGGCAGACGAGGAGGATCTTCCCGTTCATTTCCAGCGCGCCCGCGTTGAATACGCCGTTGATGCCCATCCGTTCCATCAAATAGGGGTTGGTCTCTGGATTGAGATCGTACCGCCAGAAGAGCGGCGTGTGGGCGGCAGTGAGCACCGGATGGATATAGCGGTCGAATAGACCGTTATCCCACGTGAGGTCAATGCTATTTTTGCGTTCGCTAAGGGCTGTATACGTTGCAGTCAACCGTTGAAGACGTTCGTGAAATAAATCTTGGGCCATAATTTCGCACCTCCTTGAGATTGGCTTGTTGGATTCAATGCTTGTCTGGGTTAACTATACCATGCTTTGCTTGCGGTGCATAGCGGGAACTTCTCAGGCGGTTCTTTGTATGGTAGAATACACCAATCTTGACCATTGGCTGCAAGGATGAATTTGTGAAAGCAAACCGTTTGTCGTTGGGGCGCGCGTTGGCGGCGCGCGCGCGTGGATTTGATCTCTTCGCCACTGGCGGCGCGCCGCGGCGTTACCACCAGGGCATGAAGATGTTTTGGTGGGATAGTCTACTGGCGACCATTTCCAGCGCCTTTGTGGATACCTATGTCTCGCTCTATGCGCTGGCGTTGGGCGCGACCAGCACGCAGATCGGGACGCTCGCCTCGGCCTCCAGTTTCCTCGGCGCGCTCACGCCGTTGCCTGGCGCGGCGCTGGTGCAAAAATTCGGGCGGCGCAAGCCGCTCATCGTGTGGGTCTCGGTTTTCTTCCGCACCTTGATTGTGCTGGCGGCGCTCGTTCCCTTGTTCTTCACCGGCTATACCGCCGTCTATATCGTAATTGCGCTTTTTGCCCTGCGCGCGGGCCTGGGCAATCTGATCCATCCGGCCTGGGTCTCGATGACTGGCGATGTCGTGCCGCTGCAACAGCGGGGTCGTTACTTCTCGACGTGCAATATGGTGGCGGCGCTTGCTTCGATGCTGGTGGTGCCGCTGGCCGGGCAGTTGATTGACGGGGTGGGGGGGATACCGGGCTACCAGGTCAGCCTGGCGCTGGCCTTCGTTGTCGGCCTCGCCTCGTCGTATGCCTACTCGCGCATCCCCGAACAACCGCTGACGACAGATGCACAGGCGCAGCGTATGTCGTTCTGGCAAGCCTTGCGCGAAGACCGCACGTTTTTGGCCTTTACGCTCATTATGATGGTCTGGACGTTCGGTGTGCAGGTTGCCGGGACGTATTTTACGGTTTACCAGAAAGATGTTTTGCAATCTTCCACCCGTCTCATCGGCCTGTTGACGACCGTGACCGCCGTGACCAGTCTGATTGGGCAGCGCGTGTGGGGGCGGCTGATTGATCAACGCGGCTCGCGCTGGGTGATGACGGTTTGCGGCTTAATCATCCCGATCATGCCATTTATGTGGATTTTCGTCACCCGCCCCTGGCATGTGGTTTTTATTTCCTTGCAAAGTGGCTTCCTGTGGGCCGGTTTCAATGTCGCCAGCTTTAATCTTTTGCTGGAACTTCCTGATCAAAAATTGCGCACGCAGGCCTCGGCGAGTTATGCCACCCTGACCAACATCGCCAGTATCGTTGCCCCACTCATCGGCGGCCTGGTGATTGACCGTTTGGGCTATCACTGGGACTTTGCCTTGTCCGGCCTTTTGCGTGTGGTAGGCGCGCTTGCTTTTCTGTTCTTGCTCAAACCGTTTGGAAGAGGCAGGAGGCAAGATGCAGGAAGCGGGCGGCAAGAATCAGCGAATGAAGAATCAGCGAATGGAGAATCGGCGAGCGAGGGACTGGTAATGTCTGACGATGCGACTAACGACTATGCGACGAAGGACTATACGACGATGACAACTTTCTGGACTTTGAACGAACAGCAGTATTTTGAAGCGCCCGGTTTGGCGGCGACGGTTTTTCATGACTTCTACCCCGAAGGGAAGCAAGGCGGCCTCACCATCATCCAGCACGGCGAGCGCGTGGCGGCGTGCGGTGACGTGCGTCTGGAACCCACGCCCGGTCAATGGCGACCGCTGCCCAAAGTTGGTGAGCGCCAGGTGGCAGGGGATGGTGTTACCGTTCCGGCGCACTTCGAGGAGGCGGACATCCGCTATATGGTGCGCGTCTGGCCGGAAGGCGAGAGTCTGCGCGTCGCTGTGGATTTGGCCGAAGCTCTGTCGCCTGCCTGGGAAGGCAAAGTGGGTTTCAACCTGGAATTGTTTCCGGGCGCGCTCTTCGGTAAGACGTTCCACCTGGGGGAGACGGCGCGTGTGTTCCCCCGGCAAGCGAATGGCCCGCTGCAGCGCATCGGCGACTGTCCACATTGCCCGGTTCCTCTGGCGAGCGGCCCCACGCTGACTGTCGCGCCGGAAGACCCGCTGCGCCGCCTTGTCATCGAGTCGCTTGGCGGCGAAATCCTCCTTTACGACGGGCGCGATACCGACGCCAATGGCTGGTTCGTCGCCCGCGAAGTCATCCGCGCCGGCGCGACGGCGAACGCGCTTGAGTGGCGCATCACGCCGCACAGCATCCCGGAATGGCGGCGCGCGCCTGTCATCTGCGTCTCGCAAGTCGGCTATCATCCCGATCAGGTGAAGCAGGCCATCCTCGAACTTGATCCGCGCACCGAAGTCCTCGACACTGCTGTCCTTAAGCGGTTGGATGCGGATGGCTTCACGACGGCATTGGCGGATGTGCCGGTTCGCTGGGGGGGCTGGCTTAGCTACGACTATGCCATTTTCGACTTCAGTGCGGTGCGTGAGCCAGGGATGTACGTGGTCCGCTACGGTGACCAAAGTTCGCCGCCGTTCGCCATCCATCCAGAAGTTTACCAACACGACGTCTGGCAGCCGACGCTGGAGACCTACTTCCCGGTGCAGATGTGTCACGTGGAAGTGCGCGACGGCGCACGCGTCTGGCACGGCGCGTGCCACCTCGACGACGCGCTGCAAGCGCCCGCGCCCCATGTCCACTTCGACGGCTACCGCCAGTACGACGCGACCGAGACGCCCTACGCGCCCGGCGAGCATATCCCCCACCTGGACGTGGGCGGCTGGCACGACGCCGGCGACTACGACCTGGCTGCCGGTTCGCAGGCGCGCACGACGCACGCGCTTTGCCTCATCCGCGAGTTATTCGGCGTGGACACCGACCAGACCACCATAAAACAAGCCGAGCGGCTGGTGCTGCTCCACACGCCCGACGGCGTTCCTGACATCGTCGAGCAAGTGGCGCATGGCGCGCTGAGCCTGCTCTCTGGCTACCGCGCCACCGCTGGCATGGAGCATCCGCATAGCTTCCACGGCATCATCGAGGCGACGCTGTTGCAGTACACCCACCTCGGCGACGCGGCGACAATGACGGATAACTGCATCTACGACCCAAGCCTCGCCCCCGGTCAACTCCGCTGCGACGACGCCGGGCGCGTCTACACGAGCAAGAACGACGACCGCTGGGCGTTCACCAATCACGACAGCGCGCTTGAATACATGGTCGCGGCGGCGCTGGCGGCGTCCAGCCGTGTGTTGCGCGATTACGACGTCGCTTTAGCCGATGAGTGTTTGCACACGGCGATCAACGTGTGGGAATACGAGCACGCGCACACGCCGGTCGAACAACGCGGCGGTTACGTCCCGCGCGGCGTGGAGGCGCAGGAGATCGTCGCAGCGGTGGAACTGTTGCTCACGACCGGCGAGGAACGCTACCGCGCGCGCCTGTTGGAGATGAAGCCGCTCCTCGAAAAGGTTGGGCGGTGGGTTGGCGGCGCGATTGCCCGTGCGCTGCCGGCCATCAACGACGCCGAATTCACGGCAACGTTCCGCGCTATCGTAGCGGCGGGCACCGCCGAATTCGCGGCGGAACTGGCGTCCAACCCGTTCGGCGTCCAATGGCATCCGCACGTCTGGGGCGAGGGTTGGAAGATTCAGCAATACGCGGTGGAAGCCTACCAGCTTTGGCTCGTCTTCCCCGATCTGATTGACCGGGAAATCATCCTGCGCGTGGTCAACTACGTCCTGGGCTGTCACCCGGCGTCGAACGTCTCACTCACGTCGGGGGTGGGGGCGCATTCCGTCACGGCGGCCTATGGCGTCAATCGCGCCGACTGGTCGTACATTCCCGGCGGCATGGTCTCCGGCGTCGCGCTCATCCGCCCGGACTTCCCCGAACTGAAAGACCCGTGGCCGCATCTGTGGCAGCAGACGGAGTACGTGATGCCCGGCGCGGCGAATTACATCTTCTGCGTGCTGGCGGCGGATCGGATGTTGAATCAAGAGTCAGCGAATCAAGAATCAGCGAATCAAGAGTCGGCGAATGAATGAGCGGTTGTGGCGCAATAGAGTATGAGATTCCTCAGTATGAAGCACACTCATCCATCCCCAGGGCAAAGTGGATGGCTTGTTTGACCGCCTGCATTTTTTCGGTTGCCAGTGTGGCGATGAAGGCGCCGAGCCTGGCTTTCTGAATGGTCTGGATGTTGTCCAGGTTGACTGCGCAATCGGTTGCCAGGCCATCTTGCGGACCGAGTACGACTTCGGTGGGGATGCCGCGAATCGTTGTTGTGATAGGGGCGACAGTGACAGAGGAAAGAAAGCGTAGCGCAGAAGTGCGCGTGAGAATGAGCACCGGGCGACGTTTGTCGGGCGCAGGGAAGGGATACCAGTAGATTTCACCCTGTTTCATTGGTCGCCCCAGGCCTGTTCGGATTCCCATTCTGCAACGTCTGTCTCAGGCTGCCGGGCGTACCCTGCGGCATGGCGCTGTTCGAGGATACCGATGCGATATTGTCGCAGCGCCATTTGCAGAGCGTCGCGGATAAACGCCGAGCGCGTGGTATTGAGCGATTGAATAATTTGATCAACTTCGTTTAATAAAGTTTCATCAATGGTCATTTGAACGGTTTTCATCGTGTTTCCTTTACTAATGTGGATACTAATGTATATTATACTCCACATTTGACTAAACTATAATGTGAGATATGAGAGGTTTGAAATGCGAAGACTATGGCTAATATGGATCGTTCTATTGTGCGTTCTTACCGCCTGTACTGCTACCACTGCCAACCCTGGCGGCGGCGGGGTTCCCACTCCCGTCTCTACTTCCACTCCCACTTCTGTGCCTACCTTTACCTCAACTCCTGCAATCAGCCCCACTTCCACTCCTACCTCCACCTCTACTCCCACTCCTACTCCTACTCCTATGCCTACCTCCATTCCTGCTTCTTCGGGGAATTGCGCCCGCCAGATTGCCCCCGGTGAATATACGCCTACCAACCCACCGCTGCGCGATCTGGCGAAGGCACGAGGTATCTATATTGGCGCTGCGGTGGAGCCACAGCATATCAACTGTGATCCAACGTATGGCGAAGTCCTGGGGCGCGAGTTCAACATGTTGGTTTCTGAAAATGCCTTCAAATTATGGGCTATTCATCCGACGGCGGATCGCTATACTTTTGAGGGGGCGGATACGCTTGTCGAATTTGCGGAAGCGCACGGGATGAAGGTGCGTGGACACACGTTGCTCTGGTATCGTTATATGCCGGACTGGATCGAGAAAGCGACGTTCAGCCCTGAGCAGTGGGATCAGGTCATTCACGAGCACATCACGACCGTCGTCAGCCGCTACAAAGGCCGTGTGCAGTATTGGGATGTGCTCAATGAGGCTATCAGCGATGGCGGCAGTGGGGCGCTGCGCCAGACAAATTGGTCCGACGGCCTGGGGCCGGATTTCGTGGATAAGGTCTTCACCTGGGCGCACGAGGCTGACCCCGACGCGCTGCTGTTTTACAACGATTACGGCGCCGAAGGGATGAACCGCAAGTCGGATCGAGTCTATGCGCTGGTCAAAGGTATGCTGGAACGGAATGTGCCCATCCACGGTGTGGGTTTGCAGCTGCACCTTACGGAGGCCGGCGTGCCCAGACCGGAGGAGGTGCAGCGCAATATCGAGCGTCTGGCGGAATTGGGGCTGCAAGTCCACATCACCGAACTGGATATTCGATTACCTGACCGCGCCTCCGCCGATATGTTTGAAACGCAAGCCAGGTTGTATCGCGCGTATCTTGAGGCTTGCCTCGCTGTCGAAAACTGCACAGCTTTTGTGATGTGGGGCTTCACCGACCGCTACTCGTGGATCCCGAGTTTCCAGGCCGGATTCGGTCACGCCCTGATTTTTGATGCGGCATATCGCCAAAAGCCTGCGTATTTTGCCATTCGCGACGCACTTGCTCCGCAGAGTTCAAAATTACAGGACTTTGGCGCGGGGTGCAACTGTACTCCTTGAAGCACGTAGCTAGAATAGGCTCCAGTTCCATTCATAACCATTGAGAAAGGAGAAAATTACGATGCAAAACTTAAGACCCAAGGCCCGAAGTGTTTCCAGTATTATCATTGTTGTGGTCGTCGTCATTGGCGCCATTCTGCTCCTCAGCTTTGGCAGCCAATTCTTCTACTTCTTCAAGAAGGTGGACGCCCAGGAGATTGGCATCCAGTTCACCAGTGGGCGCATCAAAGACGTGGTTGGCCCTGGCGTTTATAGCGACTTTGGCCTTTATGTCAGCATGGTCAAAGTCTCCAGTCAGGCTATCCCCTTCTCGGTCGAGGATGCTGAGATTATCACAAAGGATAAACAGCGCATGGGCGTGGTTGTCAGCGGCGATATTTTCCGTCCCGGCGAGATGGAGAAAGATGTATTGCGCGAAAACTGGTCTAAATATCGGGGCCTTTACACCGACGACGCGGCCCTCGTTGCCAAGGTGCAGGATTTTGCCAGACAGGCCATGAAAGTGTGCATCGGCGGCAATACTTTTGACAACAATACGATCGGTAGCGCCCGCGATGAATTGCGCGCCTGTATTGATGATGAACTCAATGGTTTAGCGAAATCAGTCGGTCTGATAGTCAGGAATGTCGTTGTACCGAATATCATCCTTTCGGCGGAGGTGCAAGCTGGCTTGGATGCTATTGTGCAAAGCCGTTTGGAAACCGAAAAAGCCGCTCAAGATGAGTTAAGGGCTATTGCTCAGGCTGATGCTGAACAAGCGCGCGTCGAGGGCGAGATTCAGGTGGAGCAGTCACGCATTCAGGAGACTACCCGCCAGCAGACCGCTTTGGCCGAACTGGAACGCCAGCGCGTCGCGGCGCAATTGGCCGTCATCGAAGCGCAGCGCGCCAACACCCTGGCTGAACTGGAAACTGAACGGCAGCGGATCGAAGCCACCAAGGCCAATGAAATCCTGGCTGCCCAGCGCAACCTGGAAATTCGCAAACTCGAAGCCGACGCGATGGAGGCCGCTGCGCGCGGCGAAGTGGCGTTACGCAAGGCATTGGCGCAGCTTTACGCCGATCACCCGGAGTTCCAAATGGTGACGATTGCCGAGCTGAATGCGTCCGCCCTCTCCGCCACCGACAAGATCATCTTCACCGTGGAAGGTTCTGCGCCGACCATCGTATTGCCCGGCCCTGGCATCACGCCCACGGTGAACGTCAACCAGCCGCAATAGATGCTTGAGGGTTCTCTCGTCGAGCACGTCTACGCGCTGGAAGCGTGCAACCAGCGCGGCGGGCGGATGCTCTCGTTGATTGACTTGCTCGATGCCGGAACGGTAGATTTGCCCCTGGCCGCGTATCTCGCCGCAGCGATGCGTCACGGCGCGTCGCTGCTGGTGGGGGCGCGGCCCGGCGGTGCGGGGAAAACGGCGGTGATGTGCGCACTGCTCAACTTTCTCCCCAATGCGACGATGATCCAGGCGGTAGGCAGTCGCGCGGTGTTGGACCTGGCCGACCACGACCCGCATCCCGGCGCGACGTGCTACCTGGCGCACGAAATCGGCGACGGTCTCTACTACGCCTACCTGTGGGGCGACGAAGCCCGTGACTTCTTCGCGTTGGCGGCGCGCGGGCACACCATTGCCACGAACCTGCACGCCGATACGTTGGAGGAGACGCGCGATCAACTCTGCCTGGAAAACGGCGTTGCGCCGGCGCACCTGGCGGCTGTCACGCTCAAGGTCTACCTGCACGTGGATCACGCCGACCGCTGGGCGTGGAAGCGGCGTGTCAGCTACGTCTACGAAAGCGACGGCGCGCAAGATCGCCTGCTGTGGCGCTGGGATCGGCGCGGCGCGTTTGAGCGGCAAGCCGTCGAAAGCGTTATCGTCTCGCCGGTAGAGGAGCATGAGTATAGCAAATTGCTCGCTGCGCTCCGGCGTCGCAATATGCGCCACATTGAAGATGTGCGCCGGGCGCTGTTGGAGGTATGATGTCTTTCTACGCTGAATTCGCCGAACACTACGAAGCCATTTTCCCGTTCGATGCAACGGTCTATGCGCTCTTGCGCCGCTACATCACGCCGGAACACCGCCGCTGTCTGGACGTGGGCTGCGGCACCGGTCACTACTGCGGACAACTGGCAGCGGATGGCTTTGACGCCGTGGGCATTGACCTGGACGCCGCGATGATCACCCACGCCCGCCGCCGCTACCCCCAAGCCACCTTCCACGTGCTGAATATGCTCAACCTCGCAGACCTTCTCTCTCCTACTCTCCCGCTCCCCCACTCCCCCACCTCCCCACGCCCCTACTTCGACACCGCCTTCTGCATCGGCAACACCGCCGCCCATCTGACGCAGACGCAATTCACGCAGTTCCTCGACAGTGTGAAAGGTGTCCTGCAACCCGGCGCGCCGTGGATCCTTCAGGTGATGAATTGGGATTACGTGCTGGAGCGGGAGACGTTCACGTTTCCCGTCATCGCAACCACGCAAGGGCTGACCTTCCACCGCGAGTATCGGGCGATCACTGAAACGCAGGTGACATTTCACACCCGCCTGCAATCCGGCGCAGACGTGATTTTTGAAGACGAGGTCCCGCTTTACCCGCTGCGCTCGACAGCTATCGCGCACTTGCACGAGGATCGCGGTTTCACCAGCATTGCCCATTTTGGCAACTACGCCGGCGCGCCCTTTAACCCGGCAGTCTTTTCCGCCAACATCTTTGTCTTCGCGTAGCGTAGTAGCGACTTCAGTCGCTCTCCGACGCAGACATGACTGAAGTTGTGACAACTCTGAAGGATGACACTATGGATTTCTCGATCACCGCAATCACCCGGCTTGACGACGACCTGCTGCTCCCCTGGCTTGATCTCTACGAGACGGCTTTTCCCGCCAACGAACGGATGCTGGTCTCATTTTACCTGCGGCTGCTCAAGGAACAATGGCCTAACCATTACCTGTTGGCGATACAGCGTGAAGGCCAATTTGTGGGTTTGACGCATTATGTGGTTATCGCGGAACACCATCTTGCCTGGCTGTGGATGTTCGCGGTGACGCCGGAAGCGCGCAACCACGGCCTCGGCGCGGCGATTTATCGGGAGATTGTGGGGCGTTTGCCCGTGGCGACAGTCGCCATGCTGCTCGAAGTGGAACGCCCTGACCTGGCGCACACCGCAGCCGACCGCCAACTGGCCGAGCGCCGCATCGCCTTTTACCGGCGGCAGGGCGCGCGACTGCTCGACGGTGTGCATTACGTTCAATCGGTGGGACCGCATCAGTCGCCGTTGGCGATGCACATTATGGTTCACCCGCTGCAACCCGTGGACGCGCCGACGGCATTTCGCCTGGCGCACACCCTCTTCGGCGACGCCATCACGCAAACCGGTAAGCTTGCGCTGGTGTAGAGCGATTTGTCAAATTGCTCTACGGCGTCCAACTGACGATGTACTCTGTCAGCGCATCGGGCTTTCGGATGGCCGGATCGCGGACCGTCCACGCGCCGCGCAAGCCTAGCTCCTCGGCGGCGAGTGCAAAATGGCACATCGCAATGCCCATATCAATGCGTTGCATATCGGCAATATCGAGCAGCATTTGATTGCGTTTGGCGTATCCTGGCGTCCGCTGCACAAAGAAGTGCCACATCTCCCCGTTCCTGACGATGCGCCACGGCTGCTTGTTCGACGCCGAAGGCCCAATCCGCACCATCTCCAAAACCGTGGCGAAAGGCCCCGCCGCATCGCGGTTGAGTGGAACGCCAAACGCGCCGTCAAAAAATAGCCGCTCCCACGGTAAGCGTTGATCGGCGTTGGCCTGTTGGCGGATCACCGATTCCAGAAAACGGCGTTTGACTGCGCAATGCCCCGTAGCAACGACCGCCGGCAGCAGTTCACCTTCGCGTAGTGAGAGCCGCGCAGCGAATCGGCTCTTGGTGAACGTACCGCCGAGCCAGCACGTCCCCAGGCCCAGACTGGTCGCGTAGAGGATGGCGTGTTCCAGCACGTAGCCGAAATCTTCCTGATTGCGTTGGCCTTGTGGTATCGCGCCGAGGATAAAGCCGGTTGCTCCCTTGATGAAACCGTATGTCCCCAATCCTTTGAGCGCCTGCTGGTCCTCGTCGCTGGCGGCGATGAGCATCAGGCGCACGCGCGTCCCCAACGGCCCAACCGTGTGCGCTTCCATAAAAGCTGTCAACTGCTGTTGTACCGGCATTTCGATAGGCGTTTCCTGGTAAGTGCGACACGAAAACCGCGCCCGAATCACATCAACCACCGATTGTTCGTTGAGCATTTTCCCCTCCCGAAACTCTGTAGGCAAACTGTCAGTTTGCCTGCCACAAGCTAACAGCTTGCGTTACATTGACAACTGCCTTTCTCCGCGCGCGGTGCTATAATACGAGCTGTTGTTCATAGCACCGTGTGGAGGATACCGTATGGATACGAATGAGACCACTTACACCAGTGAAAGTTATGCCACCGATTATATGCCAGAAAAATCCATCTATCAAGACGATACACGTATTTTTCACCGCAGCGGGTTCGCTTACGACAATGTCGCGGCAGTGGCGCAGGTGAGCTTTGTGGATGAGACACTGACGGCGCGCGTCGTTTTGGATTCCGGCGCGCCGGCCCTGTTGTCCATCGCCAGTGTCGGGGAGGGTATCTTGCGCCTCAATTTCTGTCCTGCCAACATCGTCGCCGACTTTACGGATGGCAGCGAAATGCTCATCCCCTTGCCGACTGAGCCGCCTGCCGCAACGTGTGTGGAACAAGCCGATGCTTATGATTTTAGCGTAGGCGCTTATACTGTGCGGTTATACAAGCAGCCGTTTGGGATGGTCATCTTGCGTGATGGCGCGTGCATCTTTGAACTGGAGACCGAGAAACTGGCGGGAAAATACGTCACACCGCCGCTTGGCTTACGCCACGATCCATTTTCCACGTCGCACGGTGAGGTCTACGTGAGTTGGCGGGTGCAGAACGACGAACGCTTTTTCGGCCTGGGCGAAAAGTGGAACAAGGTCGAAAAGACATCCACGCGCGCCACGATTTGGGCCGCCGACACCTGCGGCAGCAACACCACCGATATGAGCTACAAATCGCTGCCGCTGCTTTTCTCCACCAAAGGGTGGGGTGTGTTGTTGCATACCGGCTATCGTTCCTTCTGGGAAGTCGGTACATTCTCTTACACTTCCGGTTCGGCGCTGGTCGAAGACGCCAAGCTGGATATGTTCATTTTCCTGGCGCCCACGCTCAAGGAACTTGTCAGCCTCTATACTGACCTTACCGGCAAGCCGCAGATGCCACCGCGCTGGGCGTTGGGCGTGTGGATGAGTCGCTGTATGTATCCCGACCGCGCCACAGTCGAGGCTGTGCAGGCCCGCCTGCGCGCCGAGCGCATCCCCTGTGATGTGGTTCATCTTGATCCCAGTTGGATGAAGACACACTACTACTATCGCCTCGGTGTGGATGCCTGTGATTTTGACTGGAATGAGGCGGCCTGGCCTGATCACAGACAGATGTTGCGCCGCTGGCTCGCCGACGGCTTTAACACATGCTTCTGGGTGAACCCTTACATTCCTGAGGGCACGGCGCTGTATGAGGAAGCCAGAAGCGAAGGCTATTTGCTCAAGACCGCTGGCGGTGCGACGGCGCGTTTGGAGCATGGCGAGCCAGTGGGTACGGTGGATTTCTCCAATCCGGCGGCGAAGGCGTGGTGGAAAGATCACCTCAAGGCGTTGGTGGATGACGGGGCATCGGTCTTCAAGCCCGATTACGGCGACCGCGTGGCGGAAGATGCTATCTTCGCCAACGGCAAGACTGGCAGGGAGATGCATAACCGCTTTATGTTTCTTTACACCGAAGCGGCGTTCGAAGCCGTCAAAGAGACGCGCGGCGAGAACATTGTCTGGCGGCGGTCGGGCTACATTGGCAGCCAGCGTTACCCCGGCACGTGGGCCGGCGACACGCAGGTGACGTGGCAGGGGCTGCGCGGCGCGTTGCGGGGCGGGCTGTCGGCGGGCTTCGGCGGCGAGGCATTTTGGAGCCACGACATCGGCGGCTTTGTCGGCGTCAAGCCTGACCCGGAGCTGTACATCCGCTGGGCGCAGTTCGGCTTGCTCTCGCCGTTCTGCCGCTTCCACGGGACGACGCCCCGCGAGCCGTGGGAATACGGCGACCAGGCGCTCGCCATCGTCCGCCATTACGCCCAACTACGTTACGCGCTGATGCCCTATCTCCTGGCAGCGGCGCACGAAAGCACGGTCACGGGACTGCCGATGCTGCGTCACATGCGGCTGGAATTCCCCGCTGAGCCGAACGTGGAGACGTTGGACGACCAATATATGCTCGGCGCGGATGTGCTCGTCGCGCCCATCCTCACGCCGGGCGCTACCTCGCGCTTCGTCTACTTCCCCACCGGCCGTTGGTGGGCGCTGGAAGACGCCGCTTGCGTGATTGAAGGCCCTGGCTTCGTCGAAGTCGCTGCGCCATTGGCGCGCATCCCGCTTTTCGTGCGCGCGGGGGCGGTGATTCCACGTTACATCCACAATCCCCAACACCTCAAAACGCCCGCGCCGGATGAGATGGAGATCGCCATCTACCCCGGCGCAAGCTACAAATCGTTGCGCGTCGCGGAGAACGGCTTTGACATCCAGCTTGACTACACTGCTGCGGCAGCACGACGCGCGCTGACCATCAACCCGGTCCCGCTCACCTTCACCCTCTGGCTGATAGACACCCGCGCCGAAAAAATCCAGAGCGCGCACGCTGCCCTGACGCCCTGGGAAGTGTTCGACCACGACACCATGATTGCCCTCGACGCCAGTGAAGGGGTTGACATCCAGATTTCTTCATGTTCAGCCTGCAACCATTTTTAAGAGTAACGCAAACTTCCAGTTTGCGGGAGCGGCAAACTAACAGTTTGCTCTACGAATCTTGTTTCAGGAGGAGACCATGGCGACTTATGAACTGCTCTTCAGACCCGGCGTGACCACCCAGGTTGAAGTAGACGACCGCAACATGCTCTTTTACGCCGCGCATCGCAAAGTGGACGTATTGCCGGATCAAGCTGCTGTGATTGACGCGGCGTTAGATAACCCTATCGGCGCCGACCGTTTGGAGCATACGCTCAATCCAAATGCTCGCGTCGTCATCATCGTGGACGACATCACCCGCCCCACGCCTACAGCGAAAATCCTGCCTGTGATCCTGGCGCGATTGGCGAAGGTTGGCATTCCGGATGAGGCCGTGCTCATTTTTATGGCGCTCGGCACACATCGCCCGATGACCTATGAGGAACTGTGCGTCAAACTGGGCGACGAGGTGCTGGCGCGTTACCGTGTCATCAACCGTGATTACCGCGTTGGCGATTACGTTGACCTGGGAACGACCGCCAGCGGCATCCCCATCGCGGTTAACCGCGAGATCGTTGACGCCGATTTCCGCCTCGCCATTGGCAACATCGTCCCGCATATCACCTCGGGGTGGGGCGGCGGCTCGAAGATCATCCTGCCGGGCGTGTGCAGCCAGAAGACGGTGGATCGGATGCACTACGCGGCGTGCCTGATGCAGCCAGTGCTGGAAGTCGTCGGTCAGCGCGACAATCAAGCGCGCGTGGAGATGGATGACATTGCGGGGAAGATTGGCCTGGACTTCATCGTCAACACCGTGTTGGACGAGGCGCAGCATATGGTGGACGTGTTTGCGGGACACTACATCGTGGCGCACCGCGCAGCCGTTGCCCTGGCGCAAGAAGTCATGGTCGTCCCAATCCCCAAACCTGCCGACATCGTCATCGCCTCCGCGCACCCCTGTCATTTTGACTACTGGCAGGGTATCAAGCCGTATGTTTTCGCACATCTCGCTGTGCGCGAGGGTGGCGTGCTGATCTTCCTGCTCGACGGCGTCGAGCGACTGTGCGGGGATGCGCCTGCGCACGAAAAGACGGTGCGCGCTTGCCTGCCGTTGACCGTCGCCGAACAGGTGGCGGCGGTGGGACGCGGCGAAATTGCCGACCTTGCTGGACTGAACGTGCCGCTCTACCACGCGATGGTGCGGGATCGCGTACAGCGGACGATCTGTGTGACCCATCACCTGCTGCCAGAAGACCTGGCGCTGCTCGCGTTCGACAGCGCGCCCGACGTGCAGACGGCGTTGGACCACGCCTACGACCTGATGGGCTGCGACGCGACCGTGGGCATCATCCCTTTTGGCGGCGAGACTTTGACGCGGGTGGGGTAAGATCTGAACGTTGTAACGTTCAGACGTTGGAACGTTCAAACGTTACAACGTTGTTGCGGAGGTGGGGCATGGATGTGGACTGGCAGACAGCGAATGAGGAGACGCGCGCGGCGTGGGAGGCGAACGCGGCGTATTGGGATGCGCGCATCGGCGAGGGCAACGACTTTGTGAATGTGTTGATCTGGCCGGCGACACAACGCTTGCTCAATCTGCAACCCGGTGAGCGGGTGCTGGATGCGGGGTGTGGCAACGGCCTCTACACGCGCAGGCTCGCGGCGCTCGGCGCGGAAGTTGTCGCCTTCGATTTTTCGGCGGAACTGCTCGCTCTGGCGCGGGCGCGCACCGCCGCTGAAGCTGGAACGATACAGTACCACGTCCTAGACGCCACCGACGAAGCCGCGCTGCTCACGTTGGGCGCGGGCAGCTTCGACGCGGCGATCTGCCAGATGGCGCTGTTCGACATCGCGGAAATTGCCCCGTTGATGCGCGCTGTGGCGCAATTGCTCAAGCCGGGCGGGCGGTTCATCTTCTCGGTGATGCATCCGTGTTTCAACAACGCGCATACCGTCCACTTTGCCGAGCAAGCCGACCGTGCGGGCGTCATCGTCACCACGTATGGCGTGAAGGTGACGGGCTATCTCAGCCCATCGGTCGCGCGCGGCGCGGCGATTCGCAACCAGCCGCAGCCGCAATTGTACTTCCACCGCCCGCTGCAAACGCTCCTCGGCGCGGCGTTCGAAGCGGGCTTTGTGATGGATGCGCTGGTCGAGCCGGGTTTCCCGCCGGAGCATGACGCGGGCCGTGAGGGGCTATCGTGGGGTGGAAATTTGAGCGAGATCCCGCCGGTGCTCATTGCACGGATGCGGTCGAATCGGGTGAATTTTTTATCTACTGAGGATAGCTCTTGACATGTCTCATAAAGGGGCGACAATAGACTTGTGTTGAGTAGTGAGTTTCTGTATATCGTGTTGCTTATACTTGTCATTGGTATTTCGTCAGACTTTGGATAAAATGTGCATAGCATGACCTGTAACTGCCGCGGGGAGTGCGCCACATGTTACCGTGGGAGGAAAGATGCAGATTCAAGTTGAGTTTACAGGCATTCCGAGAATTGTTACCGGTGTAAAACAAGTTCCCCTTGAATTTCAGGATGGTACGACCTTCCGTGAGATTGTGCGGTATTTAGGGACGCGCTATCCCAAAATGGTGGGTGAGGTGCTTCAGCCTGATGGCGAGACCTTACAACCTTCGAATATGCTTAACCTCAATGGTCGTCGTATGATTCAACCCACACAAATGGACGACGGACCTAGCAACGGCGACCGTCTTATTCTGATGTCTATCTTGGCCGGAGGATGATAAATTACGAATTTCGTAATTCGTAATTCGTAACTCTTAACTCCCTAGATTTCGCCCAAAATAGTGGCAGGATGCGCCACCAGACGGCGCACAAGTTG
>DAOLUH010000075.1:0-25645 GCA_035420085.1 Anaerolineae bacterium | reverse complement strand
GATGCCGTTCGGCATGGGCAAGATGATGCGCGCGATGGGCAAAATCCCCGGCGCGTTGGGGCTGATGAAGCCGATGTTCCCCATTCTCTTCCCCAAACTGCTGCCGCTGATGATGCCGAAGGTGATGGACACGATGCTCGCCCGCGTCGCCGCGCAAATCCCGATGCCCGACTACATGGCGGAGCAGATGCCGGAGCTGATGCCGAAGGTGATGGACAACCTGATGCCGCACATGATCGGCGACCTCGTCCCGCTTGTTACAGAGCAAATGATTGCGTATCTCAAGGGAGCATCCTGAACACTTACGCATCAAGCGAAATTTCGTCAGCAGATTGAGCAGATGGAGCAGATTTTAACCGCGAATCACGCGAATCTTCGCTAATTCAAAAAAAGATTCGCGACGATCCGCGAGATTAGCGGTTTATTTTCGGAAGTGCTAAGACGGACACAAAAAACGCGCCCGATTGGAAAACCAATCAGGCGCGTTTTTGTCAGAACCGCAATTCAAGAGATAACCACTATTTGCGCGTCGAGCGTGGATAGTGCGTCCAGATACCATTGCCACTGCACATAATCGTCATCGGCCTCGAAATCCTCTTGACCATCAAGCATATAACGCGCGCGCATCTCGGCAACGGAAGATCCTCACTTGGTTGCCAACGACTGAATCCGCGCCTCATAGCGCGCCCTGCGTCCCAAGAGAATCATCCGCGCTTGCTGCCGGGCAGCATCCAGCGGATCAGCGTATCCTAGCGATGCTAATACTCTTTCTGTTGTATAGGCTGTCATTTTTGTCCACCTGACCCAATACTGTACCTTCATTGTAGCACAGATTTTCACTGCGCGAGCTTGCTTTCCAAAGTTTCCAGCCACGCACGAACTTGCGCGGCGCGCGGATCGCCGATCATTTTGAAGAGCGCCAGGGCGTGCCGCCAGCTTTCGCGCACGCGCTTGATGTTGCCCAATGCGCCACACACAATCCCGATATTCAGCAGGGCATTCGCTTCGCCGGGACGGTCATGCAGATCATAAGCGATTTTGAGACAGGCGTCATAGACCTCAAGCGCCCGCTCCGATTCGCCTTGTGCGGCATAGGCTTGCCCCAGATAATTCAAGATCAGCCCCTCAGCCGCGCGATCCAGGGACCGCGCCGCCTCCAGCACACGTTCCAGAATAGCCGTGCGTTCCGCCATCGGCAGCATAAGATGAGCAATAGGGAAAACACGCCCAGGAAAATCGCACAACCATTGGTCAACGTCCGTCGGGCGCGGCCATCCGGGATCAGCGTTGCTCATTCGCAACCAGGCTGACCATACGTGCGGCCAGACAGCGGCAAAGCGCAACACGCCTTCTTCACGGCGAACGCCCCCTGCATGGTAGAGGACATTAGCGCGACTGGCTTCCATCAGTGCATAGCGCGCATAACGCGCCATCACCAGACGGGTCCACTCCGGTTGCCCAAGCAGCAATTCCTGGGCATAGACGGAAACCAAGTCGTGTAAGGCATACCGATCCACCTCCGGGTAATACATCACCAGGTTGCGGCGCACGAAGGCAACCAGCAGCGCATCGGCGGCGTCTACGTCAAGTCCCCAAATCATCGCTGCGGCTCCCCGGCTAAATGGCGCGGGGAAGATCGCTAACGCTTCAAAGAAGCTGCGCTGTTCCAGCGGCAATGTCTCGTAAACCAATTCCAGGGCGATGGTCACGGGCAGATTGATGCCGGCAGGGCGCAAGGCTATCAGGCGACGGTTGATCACTTTGTAGCGGTTCAGTAACGCACGCGGCGTGACATCGCGCAACAATGCGCCGACAAGCCGCAACGCCAGCGGACTACCGTCGAAATGTTCCAGTATTTTGTTGATACTGCGCGGCGGCATTGCGGCGCAGCCAGGCGCGACGTGCATCAAGAGCGCGCGAGCTTCCTCCGGGCGCAGGCCACCCAGGCTGAAGGGGTACAATTTCCCCAAGGTAGGGAACTCTATCCGCGCCGTAACGATGACCGCTGAGGATTGGCGCGGCAGTAGATGGCGCAATTGGGCAGGGCTGGCGGCGTTATCAAGCAACAATAGCACTTTGCGTGTGGTGAAGGTTTCACGGTACAATTCGTCCAACGCTTTTTCGTCATCCGGGAGCGCCGTGTCTGGATAGAAGAGCATGAGGAGACGGCGCTGCGCCGCAGCCGAGGTCAATGGTTCGATAAGGTTGGACATTCCACCCCGCAGGTCAATCTCCAGGCAGCCATCGGGGAAATCCTTACTCAATTCGGCGGCAAGCTGGCGAGCCAACGCCGTCATCCCATTCCCCAGATCGTCGGTGGCGCTGGTGATCAAGACGCCGCGCTCGAAATTCGCCAACAACGTGGCAAGCTCCGCCTTCCGCCCAGTAAAATCAACCGGCGGTGATATAAGATTGAACTGCAAAGCAGGGGTACGAATAAAAGTTTTAGGTTCTGTCACGTCAACACTATCCCGCCTCATATCTATCACATATTGTAGAAGCTCTTGCCCACAAAGCAAATTTGATTAACTTGTCAACATCTGGTATAGTTAAAGTAAGTAGCGCGCCCTTTGATAACCACAAGCGGACATCACACAAGTCAAGGGATTCCACACTGATACAGATAGGCAATCATCCTGAAGGAGGTAGTCATGGCAGTCATTACGATTTCCCGGCAATATGGCAGCGGCGGCGAGGAAATTGCTGCGCGCGTTTGTGATATTCTCGGCTACACCTACTTCGACAAAAATCTCATCGTCAAAGTGGCCGCAGAAGTAGGTATGTTCAAAGAAGAGCAGATCGTTGACATATCCGAAGATACATATATGATGCGCAACTTTATGGAACGGTTGTTTGGCGGACGCCGCATCAAGGTCCAAACCGGACCCTTGGGCAGCCCAAAGGCAGCCTACGTGCAATCGCTGAACGAAGAGCAAGGTGTAGCTCTGATGCGCCATACAATTATGGGGGCATACCAGCATGGCAACGTTGTCATTGTGGGACGCGGCGGGCAAGCCATTTTACGCGAACAGCCCGGCGTGCTGCACGTGCGCATCGAAGCGCCACTTGGCGCGCGGGTGATGCGCGTCAAAGAACGCGAGAAGATCACTATCAGCGAAGCCACCGATCTAACCAAAAACAAGGATGTAGCCGCCGAGACCTACTTGCGCACATTCTTCGACATTGATTGGAGCGATCCACTGCTCTACCACTTGACATTCAACACCGGAAAATGGGACACCGACGCGGTAGCCGAGATTATCGTGAATGCGCTGAGCCGCCTCAAAACTGTCAGGCTTGGGCTAACATAAAAGCTTCCCTGCCCCCGAGACGGGGGCAGGGAGCAAAGTAAGACCCGAGACGGAGGTAGGGAGCAAAATGGTTCGCCAGCGGGAGCAAAATGGTTCGCCAGCGGGAGCAAAATGGTTCCCGACGGGAGCAAAATGGCTCGCCAGCGGGAGCAAAATTGTAAAATTCGGCCAAAACTATTGACGAAAGCGACGGGTATGCTATAATTTCCGCCAGTGAGGCACGCATTGATAAAAAGGACACAAAACACTACCCGGCTTATCCCCGCGACTACGGGCAAACCTGGTCATATTCCACATTATACAGAAAAAATACTCTGCTTTGAGGTATTACACTAAGTTATAGGAGGTTTGGTATGGCAGAACGTAAAATGGTGACGATAGATGGCAATACCGCGTGTGTGTGGGTCGCCCATAAAATTAATGAAGTGATTGCTATTTATCCAATTACCCCATCTACTTCGATGGGCGAAAGCGCCGATGCTTTCTCAGCAGCGGGGCAGAAAAATATCTGGGGCACGGTGCCCCTCGTCGTTGAAATGCAGTCCGAAGGCGGCGCGGCAGCCGCAGTGCATGGCGCGCTGCAAACCGGCTCGCTGACCACCACCTTTACCGCGTCGCAGGGCCTCATGCTGATGATCCCCAGCATGTTTAAGATCGCCGGCGAGCTGACCTCGGCGGTCATCCACGTGGCGGCGCGCAGCCTGGCGACGCAGGCGCTTTCCATCTTCGGCGATCACAGCGACGTGATGGCCGTGCGCTCGACCGGCTTTGCGATGCTATCGAGCAACTCCGTCCAGGAAGCGCACGACTTCGCGCTCATTTCCCAGGCGGCGACGTTGGAAGCGCGCGTGCCGTTCATTCACTTCTTCGACGGTTTCCGCACGACCAACGAAATCAACAAGATCGAGCAGTTGACCATTGACGACCTCAAGGCGATGATCAACGACGATCTGGTGCGGGCGCACCGCGCGCGCGCGATGAACCCCGACAAGCCGGTGACTCGCGGCACGTCGCAGGGGCCGGATGTCTACTTCCAGGGGCGCGAGACGGTCAACCCGTTCTACGCCAAGACCCCCGCCATCGTCCAGGCGGCGATGGATAAATTCGCGGGATTGGTGGGCCGCCAATATCACCTCTTCGACTACGTCGGCGCGCCCGACGCCGAACACGTCATCGTGATGATGGGGTCCGGCGCAGAGGTGGCGCACGAGACAGTGGAATACCTCAATGCGCACGGCGAAAACGTCGGCCTGCTCAAGGTCCGCCTCTATCGCCCGTTTGATGTCAATGCCTTCGCCGCCGCGCTGCCGCAAAGCGTGAAGCTGCTCGCGGTGCTGGATCGCACCAAGGAACCCGGCGCCATCGGCGAGCCGCTGTACGGAGACTGCATCGCTGCGCTCAAGGAGACCGGGCGCACAGACATCGCCGTCATCGGCGGGCGCTATGGCCTTTCCAGCAAAGAATTCACCCCGGCGATGGTGAAGGGCATCTTCGATGAGATGAAGAAGGACGCGCCCAAGAACCACTTCACCGTGGGCATCAACGACGATGTGACGCACACCAGCATCGCTTACGATCCGTCTTTCAACATCGAACCGGCGGATGTCGTCCGCGCGATGTTCTTCGGGCTGGGGTCCGATGGCACGGTGGGCGCGAATCACGACACCATCGAGATCATCGGCTCGGAGACCCCCAACTACGCGCAGGGCTACTTCGCCTACGACGCCAAGAAGTCGGGCGGGTACACTGTTTCGCACCTGCGCTTCGGCCCGCGCCCCATCCGCCAGACCTGCCAGGTGACGTCGGCCAGCTTCATCGGCTGCCACCAGTTCGTCTACCTGGAAAAACTGGATGTGCTCGGCCCGGCCATCGAAGGCGGCACGTTCTTGCTGAACACGCCCTACGATCCCAACGAAACCTGGGACAAGATGCCGCGTCACATTCAGCAGCAGATTATTGACAAGAAACTCAAGTTCTACGCCATCAACGCTTACGATGTCGCCATCAAGGCCGGTATGCCGGGGCGCATCAATACGATCATGCAGACCTGCTTCTTCGCGCTCTCCGGCGTGCTGCCCAGGGATGAAGCCATCGCTGAGATCAAGAAAGCCATCCACAAGCGCTTCATCAAAAAAGGTCAGTCTGTCGTAGATGCGAACTTCGCCGCGGTAGACAACGCGCTGGCGAACCTGGTCGAGATTCAGGTTCCCGCCGAGGCCACCAGCACCGTCGTCGTGCCGCCGATTATGACCGAGGGCGGGCCAGAGTTCGTGTACGAAGTCGCGGCGAAAATCGCCACCCTCACCGGCGACACCGTCCCCGTCTCGGCGATGCCCGTAGATGGCACTGTGCCCACCGGCACGACGCAGTACGAGAAGCGCAGCATTGCGCTCGAAATGCCCGTATGGAATCCCGACGTCTGCATCCAGTGCGGTAAGTGCGCGATGGCCTGCCCGCACGCCGTTATCCGCATGAAAATTTACGATCCGGCGCTGCTGGCCGACGCGCCCGAAGGCTTCAAATCCACCGACGCCAAGGGCAAGAAGTTCGAGGGCATGAAGTTCACGATCCAGGCGGCGCCCGAAGACTGCACCGGCTGCGGTTTGTGCGTGCAGACCTGCCCGGCGCAAGACAAGGAGAACCCCGGCCGCAAGGCCATCAATATGACCCCGCAACCGGCCATCCGCGCCCAGCAGCGGGAGTATTGGAACTTCTTCTTCAACAATCTGCCGGATTTCGACCGCACCGACCTGAACCTGAACACCGTCAAGGAAACGCAGCTCCTGCGCCCGCTGTTCGAGTTCTCCGGCGCGTGCGGCGGCTGCGGCGAGACGCCGTACATCCGCCTGGTCAGCCAGCTCTTCGGCGACCGCGCGATCATCGCCAACGCCACCGGCTGCTCGTCCATCTACGGCGGGCACATGCCCACCACGCCGTACACCTTCAACGCCGACGGGCGCGGCCCCACCTGGAACAACAGTCTGTTCGAGGATGCCGCCGAGTTCGGGTTTGGCTTCCGGCTGACGATGGACAAGCAGGAGCAGTACGCGCGCGAGTTGGTGGAGCAGTTCCGCGAGAAACTCGGCGACGAGTTGGCCGACGGCCTGCTCAATGCCGCGCAGCAAACCGAAGCCGACTACGCCGCGCAGCGCGAGCGGGTGGCGCAACTGCGCATCCGCCTCGCAGAAGATGATAGCCCGAAGGCGAAAGACCTGCTGAGCCTGGCTGACGTGTTGGTGCGCCGCTCCGTGTGGATCTTCGGCGGGGACGGTTGGGCCTACGACATCGGCTTTGGCGGGCTGGATCACGTGCTGGCGCAGGGCCGCAAGGTCAACGTGCTGGTGCTCGACACGCAGTTGTACTCCAACACGGGCGGTCAAATGTCGAAGGCGACGCCGCGCGGCGCGGTGGTGAAGTTCGCCGCTGCCGGGCGCCCGCTGCCCAAGAAGGACCTCGGCCTGATTGCGATGACCTACGGCAACGTCTACGTCGCGCAGATCGCGATGGGCGCCGACGACGCGCAAGCCCTGCGCGCCATCCGCGAAGCCGAAGCCTACGAAGGCGCCAGCCTCATCATCGCCTACAGCCACTGCATCAACCAGGGCCTCTCGCAGATGAAGCTTGGCTTCGAGCAGCAGAAGAAGGCCGTGGCCTCTGGCGCGTGGATCCTCTACCGCTACGATCCGCGCCTGGTGCTGGAAGGCAAGAATCCGCTGCAATTGGATTTCGGCCCGCACAAGCGCGAGGACAAGCCGCAGTTGGACATCGCCGAGTATATGTACAACGAGGTGCGCTTCAAGACGCTGACGCAGTCGAAGCCGGAGGTCGCCAAGCAGTTGCTGGCGCTGGCGCGGCAAGACGCTGTGGCGCGGTGGGTGTACTACAAGCAACTGGCCGGGCTGGATTATAGCTGGACGGTGGCAGAGTAACACCACGGATGACACCACGGATATAGAAATACACGATAAAAAACCGGGATTTTGAAAAATCCCGGTTTTTATTGTCGTCTTAGCCTTCAGTGAGCCAGTGTTGTAGAACCGGTTCAGCTTCAAGGATAGAACCAACGACGTAATCAATGCCATCCACCGCCTCCGCCCCCGGATGGACGAGGACGGTGCGCATCCCGGCCGCCGCCGCGCCGCGCAGGTAGCTGACCTGGTCATCCAACATAATACAGGCCGAGGCCGGCGTTCCCAGAATGGCGAGCGCCCGTTCGAAGGCGTGGGGATGCGGCTTGCTCTGGTAATCCACGGCGCGCACGTCAATGATGTGTGTGAAATGCCCCCGGATGCCCAATTGTCGCAGGATGCGCTCCGCCCAATCCGCCACGCTGTTGGTGAAGACGGCTTTGGGCGCATCCAGCCGCGCGAGCATCGCGTCAAGCGCGGGGTTGGGCGCGATGTAGCGGCTGACGTCAATGTCGTGAACGTAATCCAGATAAGCGTCAATGTTCACTTCAGGATGATGCAGCAGCAGGCCACGCATCATCGTGCCGTGCGCCTGGAAGTATTCGCGGCGCAACGCAGCAGATTCTTCCAGCGAAATGCCCAATTGTTGCGAAACCCAGTAGACCAGCCGCGTCCCCAGTTCCTTGAAGAGGCCGGTCTCGTTTGTGTACAACGTGTCGTCGAGATCGAAGATGATGTATGGCATAGAGAATCAGCGAATGTAAGAATAAGCGAATGTAAGAATCAGCGAATGGGCGAATTTTCGGGGGCGGCAAGTTCTTTGGTGAACAGCAGACCTGCCAGCGCGTAGACGACTGCTGCGCATAGCAGCGTCACACGGAAGCCTACGTGGATTGCCAGCGCCGTCGCCAGCGCCGAGCCGAGCACCGAGGTCACGCCGTTCACGCCCCACAGCCACGGCACCACACCCGGCCAACGGGTGCCCGACCAGCGCATCCCCACCGGGAAGGGGATGCCCATAAAGAAGCCCAACGCCGCGAGCATCAACACCGCCACGGCGATGCGGATGCCGAGCGGCAATCCCAGGGTCAGGCGCAGGATGCCTTGATTCAAGATGATGTAGCCCGCGATGACGGCGAGCAAAATCGGGAAAATCTGCCGCACACGCCGGGCGATGGTCTCGGCAGGCCAGCGGCTGCTCCACAGGCTGCCCAAGCCGCTACACAGCAACAGCGTGAACAGCACAACCGCCAACGAGTAAACTGGTCGCCCCAGGTAAACGGTCAGTTTTTGGATGATGGGGATTTCCAGCAGCATAAAGGCGATACCCAACGCGCCGAAATAGCCCAGGATGCGCGCCGGAGGACGCGGCAACTTGCGCTTGCGCGTACCGACGAGCAACGGAACGATGACGAATACGCCGCCAAACAGCACCGACACGCCAATCACCGCGAAGAGAATCAGGATCGCTTCCATGCTGGTGCGGTAGACGCCGCTGCCGCTCAACGCCGGATCGAGCAAATCGCCGAGCAGCACCAGGTTGAAGAAGAACGGGCGGTCATCGGTCGCCGGGGAGATATCGAGTGGGTAATCCGCGATGAAAGCGGCGCGATCCGGCGCGGTGATGAGCGCGCCGACTTCCTCGGTAGGTTGCAGGCCGGGCGCGTAGATCACCGTGAATTCCAGGTCTGCGGCCTTCTGCAGGAGCGCAGCAACCTCCGCCTCGGTGAACGGCTCGCGCTTGAAGAGCGCGGTGGACAGGCCCTCGGTCGTCGCGCCGGAGACATAGCGCACTACCACGACGACGTGCTGGCGCGGATCGGTGACGCCGGCGGCTTCCCAGCCGGCCATGCCGGTCGCTACCAGGCGCATCGTTTCGGCAGGGCGCTCCGGCAAGTACCAGCGGGAGACGGTCAAGATGCCACGGTCGGAGAGGTGCTCGTAATAGGTTTTGAACGCTTCGCGCGTGTACAGGCTGTTCTCCGACAGCGCAAACGCGCCGGAGCCGCCCGCCGCCCAGGTGTCAATCAGCGATGCCTGGATCACGTCGTAGCGCGCGGGGCTGCGATCAATGTAGCCGCGCGCGTCGGCGATGACGACGCTCACATCGGGGCGCCCGTAGATGTCGCCCGCGAAGTCGCGCATAGGGCCGCGCACTGCGTCAATCACCGCCGGGTTCACTTCGACGGCAGTGACGTGCGGGGCATCCGTCGCCAGGGCCGCCAGCACATCCCGCCCGCCACCCGGACCGATGACCAATGTTTCGGGGCGCTCGATCAGGTGATAGACGAAGGAGGTGAGATCGTAGCGCAGAAAGTCCACCTGCTTCATATCGCCGTTGAAATTTTGGATGGGCGTACCGGCGACACTGTCAATGAGCAGCAGCGCGTAGCCGTAAGTGGCGCTTTCGTTCACGGCTTTCTCCCAATACTTGTGCGCGACCGACCAGAAAAACGGGTAGTAATTCGGTTCGTAGACTGTCACGCGCGAGTGGGCGTTCCATTTCTCGTAGAGCAGCGGGGCTTCCTCGCCGCCAGCTTTGTTGACGCGAATCTGTAACCACGGATGAACCACGTTACTCACCAACAAGGCTGCCATCAACAAAAATCCGACCAATGGCAGCGCTTGCGCCGGTTTGCGCGGGAACCACCCGGCGCTGAACGCGACGCCCGCGAGCGCGGTGACTACGCTCAAAGCCAGCAATGCGCCCGCGCCGCCGAGCGCATCCAAAGTTAGAATACTGAACAGGCACCCTAACGCTGCGCCGGTCAAATCAGCCCAGTAAATCCGCCCGGCCTGCGCCGCCCACCCGGAGAGCGCCAGCGCCATCACCACGCCGTTGAGGAAGAAGGGGATCGTCAAGTCCAGGTAAATCAGCACGAGGACGAGGAATTGCTGCACGCTGAAGCCGCCCTCGCGGTTCATCGCCACGTGAAACGGCATTTTCAGGTAAAGCCAGAAGGTCATCGGGACGGAAACCGCCAGGGCCAGGGCCGCCCACCCGATCCACCGCCGGGCTTGCTCCGGGGCCGTGATTTTGGGGAAGAAATACAGGACCACGCCAGCCATCGCGCTGCCCATCATCGCCAACGAAATCGCCAGAAACGCGAAGTGATACCACATCGTCACCGAGAAGATGCGCGTCAGCGTCACTTCCAGCGCGAGGGATCCCATGCTGGTCAATAATACACCCACAAGTTGATGTCGTTCGATTTTCATAATGACTCGTTTGCTACCCTTGCGAAGGTATGCGAACTCTGTTCACCTGAACCTTCGCAAGGGTTTTTGTTAAAGGGCATCATGCAGCGGCAACGCCACCAGGCCGCTGACGATTTTGGGGAAGAAATCCGTGGATTTTTGCGGCATCCGCTCGCCAACGACGGTACACGCCCGCACTTGCTCGACGCGCGTTGGGTTCAACAGGAACATGAAGTTTGCTTCGCCTTTGTCCACCGCAATGTAGCCAGGATCGGGGTCGCGCAGGTAGGCCAGGTTCTCGAGCCGCCGCACGCTCTCTTTGCTCAGGCCCATCACGTGTTCGATGACCAGCTCGTGCAGCACCGCCACGTCGAGCGCGCGCCAGTGCGGATCGCGGTCTGGCGCGAGTGCCGCCATCGCGTTCAACGTTTTGAGCGTGAGCAGGGCGTACTCGCCGTCGTAGAAGCCGAAGCGCGGATGGTCAGGCGCAGCAGCGGCTAACCCGGCTTCCAGCGCCGCTCGATCCGCGACCGGCTCGACAATAAAATAAGGCTCTAGCGCCTTAAGTAACGCCTTCCCATCCATCTTCGTGTAGGAGTGGATCAGCCGGTGCGTGGGCAAAACCACCAGACCCGGATCGCTCATGCTGACGAACGTGACCATGACGTAATTGAAAGCGGCGTCCGCTGGCGCGTCGGGATGCTGCGCCCGCATTTCGTCGCGGTAGTTCAGCGCCGTCTCGTAGCGATGATGGCCGTCGGCGATGATGAGCGGCTGCTTCGTCGCCATCTCCGCAACCACAGCTTCAATCAGCGCCGGATCGTTGACCACCCAAAACGCTTGCTCTACGTCCGGTTCGATCACTTTCTCACGCACCAGCGCCGGCATGTGCGAATCCAGGAACGGTTGCAGCAGCGCGTTGACCGCGCCGGCTTCGTCGGGATAGAGCATGAAGATGTGCTCCCAAGCCATCGCCGTGGCGCGGGTCAGGTTAAGCCGATCTACTTTCGGGCCGCTCAAGGTATGTTCGTGCGGCAGCACAATGCCTTCGTCAAATTTGCTCAGCTCGAGGGCCGCCGTGAGGCCGCGCCGCGTATACACCGCGCCGTTGGGCGTCGTAAACGTCTGCTCCAACACATAGAGCGCGGGGGCCGGGTCGCGGATGAAAATTTCCTCCGCCAGCCAGTTATGCAGGTAGCCGCGCGCGCGGGTGTAAACATTGTTCTCGTCGTTATCCGCGGAGGTGCGCCGCCCTAGAATAGCGCGCACAAAGTTGTATGCCGAAAGGTCGTAATACTGCGCCTGCTCCGCGTCGTGGATGCGGTCGTAGGGCATCGTAATCACGTCGGACAAATCACAGAATTTATCAGGATTGTAGCGCAACCCCCGAAATGGTCGAATCGTTGTCATACGTCCTCCTTTTTAATCAGCAGATTTAGCAGATTAAGCAGATTTTTATTCGGACAACGATATAATCCACTAAATCTGCTTAATCTGCTGATAAAAAATGGTTTCGGCATAGTTTGGTGCGACTATGCCGCGAGATATTCCTGCACCAGCTTGACGATTTCGCCGCCAATGCGCTCCTGGGCTTCGACGGTGGCCGCGCCGATGTGCGGGGTGGCGATGACCTGCGGCAGGGCGATCAGCTTCTTCAGGCTCTCGCTCTGCGGCGGTTCCTCGGTGAAGACGTCCAGCGCCGCGCCAGCCAAATGCCCGCTGACCAACGCATCATAGAGCGCATCCTCGTCTACCGTGCCGCCGCGCGCCGCGTTGACGAGGCACGCGCCTTTCTTCATCTGCGCAAACTGCGCCGCGCCGAGCAGGTTGTGCGTCTCCGGCGTGTGCGGGATATGCAGGCTGACGTAGTCCGCCGCCGCCAACAGCTCGTCGAGCGAGACGAGGTCGGCGCTCTGGATGTAGGGATCATAGGCCACGACCGTCATCCCCAGTGCGCGCGCCTTCTCGCCGAGCAGCCGCCCGATGCGGCCATAGCCGATAACGCCGAGTGTCTTGCCCGCCAGCTCGACGCCTTCGAGCTTCTTCTTCTCCCACTTGCCGGCCTTCATCGTCGCGTCGGCCCAGGCGAGGCTGCGCGCCAGGGAGAACATCATCGCCAGCGCCAGTTCCGCCACCGCGTTGGAGCTGGCGTTGGGGGTGTTGATGACTTTGATGCCCTTGCTTTCGGCCACGTCCACGTCAATGCTATCCACGCCCACCCCACCGCGGATGATGAGTTTGAGTTGGCCTGGATTTTGCAGCAGCGGCGCGCGCACCTTCGTCCGGCTGCGCACCACGATGCCGTCGTACCCGCCGATGACCTGGCCCAGTTCATCCAGCGTGATGGTGTCACGCACGTCTACTTCGACGCCGGCCGCGCGCATCGCCTCCACGGCCTGCGCGTCTACCGAATCGCAAATCAAGACTTTTGCCATAGCATCCTCCTCATAAGTCAACGGATTGAACGGATGAAACGGATTCAGACAAACCTGACAGGTCTCAGAAGACCTGTCAGGTTTGTTCTACGACAGACCAAGAATGTCGTCAATCTGCGCGAGCAGCCAGCGGACGTCGGCCACGGTGAGGTCGCCCATGTGCGCGATGCGGAACGTCTTCTCCTTGAGTGTGCCGTAGCCATTGGAGATCATCGCGCCGCGCTCGGCCAGCGCCTTGTTGAGGTCGCCAACGCTGATGCCGCGCGTGTTCGTCACCGTCGTCACCGTGTTGGAGAGGA
Source organism: Anaerolineae bacterium (assembly GCA_035420085.1). Lineage (GTDB taxonomy): Bacteria > Chloroflexota > Anaerolineae > B4-G1 > SLSP01 > DSWT01. Next base: position 12,494 of record DAOLUH010000075.1, on the reverse strand, counting down.
AGCGTTCGTCGGGGAACAGCGCCCAGTGCTGGCGCGCCCACGCGCGAACGATCTCCGCCATCTCGATGTGCCGCGCCCAACGATTGTCCAGCCCTTCGGCGAGGATGTCGTCCATCTGCTTGTTCAGGGCGTAGATGAGGCTGATCGCCGGCGTTGCGGGGGTTTGGTTGCGCTGGTAGTACTTGAGCATGTCAATAAAGTCGAAGTAGTAGCCCCGGTTGGGCACCTGCCGCGCTCGCGCAAAGGCGCGCTCGCTGACGGCGGCGATGGTGAGGCCCGGTGGCAGCGCGAAGCACTTCTGCGAGCTGGCGAAAACCACGTCCGTCCCCCAGGCGTCAAACTCGATCTTCACGCCGGCCATTGCGGAGACCGCATCCACCAACACGACCACGTCAGGATACTTCTCGCGCACCATCGCCGTGATCTCCTGGACGGGGTTCATGACGCCGGTGGACGTTTCATTGAGCGTCAGGGTCAGCACATCGTAGTCGCCGGCCGCCAGCGCCGCGTCAACCATCTCCGGCGTGAAGCCCTGCCCCATTTCGACCTCCAGGCTATCAGAAGGCACGCCGTTGCCCTGCGCCACCTCGAACCAGCGCTTGGAGAACGAGCCACAAACGGTGATCAGCGCGCGCTTGAGCACGCTCTGGCGCAGCGAGCCTTCCATCAAGCCAGTGCCGGAGCAGGCGTAGATGAAGACCGGCTGCTGCGTGTAGAGCAGCTTTTGCAGCTTCGGCGTGACGTCGGCCTGCAGGTCGGAGTAGTCTTTGGCGCGATGGCCGATCATCGGCGCGGTCTGCGCGGCTAAAATCTCTTCCCGCACGTGGGTTGGTCCCGGAATAAACAGTTTCTTGTACATATATTCACCTCCTGTAGCGAGTTAAGAATTATGAGTTAAGAGTTAAGAGTTACAAATGCCGAACCCCTTCTTCAATCACCAATCAACCAATCTCCAATCCTTCAATCCTCCCCTCCTCCAATCCCCAAATCTTCAATCACGATAAACCAGGCACCCCCTCGATGGTTCCCGTGATCTTCAAACGCAAGAAATTCATCCCGCCGACGACGATGAGGGCGAACACGAGGCCCCACACGAGCGGCAGCCAGATTTGACGCCAGCCGGTGAACGCGCCGTCGCGCCCCAGGGCCATCACGAAGATCATCGCGCCGAGGCAGACGAACATCGCCAGCACGCCAGCGACGCTGTAGAGCGCGACCGGATAGAGCAAGACCGGTTCCAGAAGGTAGATCAGACCCGCCATCGTCAGTTCTACGACGAGCAGGAACACGAACTCTCGCCAGGAACGCAACGGCGCGGCAGCCTCGCCATCGGCCCACATTGCCTGATTGAAGGCCGGGACAAGCACGATGCTCATCCCCATCCCCATCAACGCGCCGGTGAGCAGGCGCAGCCACGGCTGCGGCGCGTAGCCCAAAATGCCTTCCGGCCTGCCGAAGAGCATCGTCGAGTAAGAATTCAAGCCATCCAGGCCCCACATCCCGGCAAAAGCAGCCAGGACGGCGAACACCTGCCACTTGGGGAAGCGTTGCGCGCGCCGTCGCCGCCATACGCCCCACTGGATGAGCAGCCCCGTCAGCGCGCCGGGGAACGTGCCGGTGCAACGCTGGCACAACGGCAGTTGATGTTCGTCAATGAAGAACGAGTGTGAAGGGATGCGGTGGCACACTGCGGCAGCGATGGCGTCGGCTTTGGGCAACCAACCGGGGGGCGTCAAAATGACAAACAGCGCGGCGCCCACCACAGCAAGAAGGAGGCCGCTCCACACCCAGAAACGGGAAAAATCTGTACGACGGAGATTAGGCGCGGCGTTGTCCATTATGCAGTCCTCAGCGGTGGCGGCAGATGCTCAAGGCGATTGAGGTAGTGAACCGTCCAACTGCCTTCCCGCTCCGAATGTCCCCATTCAAAGAGGCTTAATCCGGTGTTATTCATCCACAGGCGCGGCGTATCGGAACCAAGAAGGATGCGCACCTGCGCGCCAATTGTTCCGGCGTGCGTCACCAGCAAAAGCTGTTCCGCGTCGGCGTGCGCGGCAACGACGCGCTGTAACGCCGACGCGACGCGCGCGCGGAAGCGACTATATCCCGGCGTCAGCTCTGGCGGATTGGGGCGCATATCCCACATTGATACAGGGAGCGGCGCCCAGCCGTTCGCCCAATCTTCAAATTCGCAGAAATCCGGTTCCACGGCGACAGGCAGCGCCAAATAGTCCGCGACAATTTCCGCCGTGCGCCGCGCGCGTTGCAATGGACTGGCGATAATGGCCGTGATAGGCGCGTCCGCCGCCAAATACGCGCCAAGCCGGTGCGCCTGCGACTCGCCCAACGGCGTTAATGGCGAATCCAGATCGCCATCCCGCGTTCTGAGTTGCCATTCCGATTGTCCGTGGCGGGCCAGTAGTAGTTTCATCGAGGCTGATTATAATAGGCAGTGGTGAAAAGACAAACGAAAATCATTGCACCATAGCCCAAGCTGTGATATGATGAAAACAAACTCGCAGGATAAAAGGAAGACGCCATGAGTACAGAAACTATAACGCTCCAGGTGCCAACGCGACTTTACGCCGATTTGTCCGCGCTGGCGGAAGAAGAGCAGACTGATGTGGTCGGAGTTATAAGCCGCCTGCTCAAACTGGCCGAGCGGGATACCGTGAAATCACATCAAAGTGATCCTGTTTTTGCGCTCATCGGCGCTTACCATAGCAATCAACCTCTGATTGACAATATCCCGGCAAGTGAAGACCCCGACTTGTATCTCCTACAAGCGACATACGGCGAATCCTCGGAAGAAAAACATGCCTGGGAGATTGCCCCAATGCGCTATCGAAAAGCCCCGGATAATCGCCCGGTGCGGATAGGGGTAGTCGCTGAGGATCAACCATGAACACTGCGCTGCTTGTAGATTCAGGCGCATTGCTGGCGATGATAGATGCCGGGGACAAATACCATGCCTCGGCTGCTGCATTTGTACAAAGTGACCGGGCCTCAAAGTTTCATGTGCCGGAGACAGTCTTTATCGAGACGATGGTATTAGTCAAAGCGCGTTTGGGAGCGCAAGCTGCGGTAGAACTTGGTATGCGGCTCACAAACAGCACATGGTTTGTCATGCTTCCGTGGACTCGTGCGGAACGTCAGGCCACATGGCAAATTTTCAGCCGTTATACGGATAAGAACTGGAGCTATGTGGATTGTTCACTGTTAGCGGCAGCGCGCCGCTTACGAATATCTGAGATATTCACGTTCGATCAGTACTTCGATCAAATGCCCGAAGTAAAACGTGTACCGGGATAACTTGAGGCAAAGTATACCTATGACCATCATTGACCATTTCCTCGATCACATTACCGCCAACGCCGCAGCCGCGCGCCCGGTGGATGTACGTATCGGCGGGCACTGGACAGCCGTTGCGGTTGAGCTTGGCGGGCAGGTGCGCGGCGGGTTATCGTCATCGTTGGGCAACGGGGATGAACACCATCTCGGGAAAGGCGCGCCAGTCAGGGATGCAGGGCGCTTGCTGACATACAGCGCGGCGCAGTTGGCAGCGTTGGCGCGGTCGGAAAGCCTGGCGGAGACCAGTGTGGGCTTTGCGACGATCAACGCGCTACTGGACGTGGACGAAGCCGCGTGCGTCGAAATCAATGCGGCGGACATCATCGCCGAGCGCGGCGCGGGGAAAAATGTTGCTGTCGTCGGGCATTTTCCGTTTATCCCGCGCCTGCGCGCCATCATACAAAATCTGTGGGTGCTGGAATTGCGCCCGCGCGAGGGCGATTTGCCCGCCAGTATGGCCGCCGACATCCTGCCACAAGCTGACGTCGTCGCGCTAACGGGAACTTCGCTGCTCAACCACACCTTCGAGGATTTGATCGCGTTATGCCGTAAAGATGCCTTCGTGGTGATGTTGGGCGGCAGCACCCCGCTCTCGCCGGTGTTATTCGAGGCCGGCGTGGATGCCATCGCCGGGACGTTGCTCACCGATCCCGCAGCCGCGCTGCTCGCCGTGAGCCAGGGCGCAACCTTCCCGCAGATTCCAGGCAGGCGGCTGCTCACGATGTTCAGGTAGACGGTAGACAGGGGGGCTTCTCCCTGTCTACTGTCTACCGACTACCGTCTACAATAAAAGGGACGAAGGCGACGCCGCCGAGGTCTATTTTGCGGATGTCGTCGCCATGCTTTACAATTTTCCAGAGGGTTTGGTAGCCGTGGCGTGGACCGACGGGGATGACCAGCCGCCCGCCGTCAGTTAGTTGTTCGAGGAGGGCGGACGGGATCTCCTCCGGCGCAGCCGTGACGATGATGCCGTCGTAAGGGGCAAACTCCGGCCAGCCCTGCGAACCATCGCCCAGGCACATATGGACGGTGTAACCAAGCTCATCCAGACAGGCTTTGGCCTGCGCGTAAAGTTCGGGGATGCGCTCGATGGTGTAGACGTCCATTCCCATTTCCGCTAGAATTGCGGCCTGGTAGCCAGAGCCGGTTCCTACTTCCAGAACGCGGTCGCCAGGCTTGAGGTCCAGCGCTTCCGTCATCAGAGCCACGATGTAGGGCTGGGAGATCGTCTGCTGGCAGCCGATGGACATCGCGTGATCGTCGTAGGCGTAAGCGCGCTGCGTTTCGGGCACAAAACGGTGCCGGGGCACGCGCGCCAGCGCTTCCAAAACCAGCGCGTCGCGCACGCCCCGCGAGCGGATCAGGTTCACCATCCCCTTGTGATCCATAGCTCCCTCAGGCCATTCGTCACGCAGCACAAACATTTAGCGACAATTCTCTGCCGCCGGATAGGCGATCCACCCCTCCCAGCGGGCCTCGTCCTGCCCAGAAACAACCAGGACAGTCACCGGCGCCGCCTGGCAGCGGCGGCCTTCGATGGTCAACTGTCCATCGGGGAGCCATGTATCCTCCCGAATGGTCTGCCGGTAATAACGATAATTTCCAACCCCACCAGTCGCCTGTAACACAACCGTCCCCGACCAGACGCCAGAGACTGCATCCTCACGCCACGTTGACAGCACTGGCGTCACCAAGACCAGCGGCGGAGACGAGGTCGGTGTGGTTGTCGCCGTCGCCCGCGTTGCTTTGGGCGTTGGCGTCGGCGTACCGGCTACGCGAACCTCAATGCGAATGGGGATCGCGCTGCCCAACACTGGCCCGGCGACTTGTCGCACTTGCCAACTTGCCGTATAAACGCCGGTTTCCAGCGGGGCTTGCAGTGGCAGGATCACCTGGATGTTTTCGCCTGTCGCTATCGGCTGAACAGGAATCGCAGTGAGCGACGCCATCTGTTCGCCGGAGGTAAAGGCGAATTGCAGCCCTGTAGGCCACGCACAATCTCCGGCATTGCGCAGGCTCACATAAGCGGAGAACATCGCACCGGGAGAGACAACATCATCCGGCTCTACACGCACCTGGTTAAGCCGGATGCGAGGGGTACACGTTTCTGAGATGGGCCTTTGTGAGGCAGGCGAGGGTGTAGCGGTCAGCGGGACGGTGGGTGTAGCAGTATTGCCAACAACTTTGGGGGTCGCGGTAGCCAGCGTGGTGGCCGTGATTTCGGCCTCGGAGGTCGGCGTTGCTGTCAGCACCGGCGATTCCGTTGTCACAAGCGCCGCACTGGGCTGGCGAACCGCTGCGGCAAGGGTCAGCAAGTGTTGTACGACGGGAGGAATGTTGCCTCGGATGCCAAACCACGCCACAGCGCCGGCGACGATGATGAGCAGCAATACCACCAGTGTCCGCGCCAAACGCAACAGCGGTGAACGTCGCCGCGGCATAACAGCCGGTATCTCTTGCTCGGCCGCGGCCTTCGCTTTTGACGTAGGGAATAAGGTCGGCGTGCGTACTGCGGGTTTGCTATCACCCAGAACCGGCCATGTGCGTAAGAGTCGATCATCTTCGTCCTCGTCCACCTGCCGGGCGGGACGCGTAACAGCGCCCGATGTAGGGGGTAGCGTCGGCGGCGTAACCGGCGACGGCGAGGCTGCCAGCGGCGGGGAGACGACAGGCGCGCCTACAAATGCTTCCATGCCGATAATTTGTCGCAGCGCGGCGGCCATTTCCGCCGCACTCGCAAAACGCTCCTCGGGTTGCTTCGCCAGCGCCTTCATGATCACCGCATCGAGCGCTGGCAGCAGTGCGGGGACAAACTGCTCCAGCGGCGGCGGGGCTTCATTGATGTGCTGCATCACCATCCCCATCGGGGACTCAGACTCAAACGGCAGCCGCCCGGTCACCATCTGGTAGAGCACGATGCCGAGTGAATAGATGTCCGCCGCCGCCGATCCAGGCCGTCCCATCCCCACTTCTGGGGCCATGTAGGCGGGTGTGCCCACCATTGCGCCGCTGGCGGTCAAGCCAGAAAGCGTCAGCATCTTCGCAATCCCGAAGTCGGTCAACACCGGTTGGCCGTCGGGCATGAACATGATGTTCGCCGGTTTGACATCGCGGTGGACCATGCCGCGCCGATGGGCGTAATCCAACGCATCGGCGATCAATGCGCCAATGCGCACGGCTTCTTCCTGGGGCAATGCTTCGTTATTCAGACGGTCCTTGAGCGTTGGTCCATCAATGAACTCCATCACCATGTAGTAAATGTCCAGCTCTTCGTTGTAGTCGAAGTCGAAGACTTGCATGATGTTGGGATGGCGCAACTTGGCCACGATGCTGGCTTCGCGCTTGAAACGGATCACGAAACCCTCTTCATTCGCGAGGAAAGGGTGCAGCACTTTAACCGCCACCATACGGTCAAGTTGCTCATGCTGGCCTTTATATACCTCTGACATACCGCCATGCCCGATATGTTCGAGCACCTGGTACTTGCCGAGAGTTTTCCCAATCAGAAAGAGAACGCTACTCACACTGACTCCACGCCATCACATAAAATGACTTCCTGCGCACGACAGGCCTGGATAAAAGCCTGTAGTGCTTGCCACGCGCGGTCAAAATCCGCCTCTCCAACAAGAATGTGGTCCCGTGAGAAGGCCGAGAGCGCGAAAAGGCTCACCCCTGCATCCGCCAACACCGCCGATAGCGCCGCCAGATAACCAACCACCCCAAAATCTAGTGGCGCATCAAACGTGATGAGACGATAGGGAGGCGACATATCCAAAACACTGCTCAACGGTTGGATTTGCTCCCCCGCCGCTTTGGAAACCACCAGCGTTGCCTCGTCCTTGTCACACAGATAAGCCCAAAATGGCACTGCCAATTGTTCAGCCGCAAGGACAGCGCCAGGCCCTTGCGATAAGGCAATTTTAAGAATCACGTACCGTTGTGCATCGGTAAACAAGCGCGTTTCCGCGATGATGTGCGTTAATTCAGGCGGCAAACTCATTGCGCAACCCCATTTATTATGCCTTCTCCGCCCCCGAACGCGCTAATACAGCCCGAGGATTGAGAGCAAGTGGAACCAGAATTACCATCATTATACCCGCGAAAACGCCGGAGACAAGAATTGCGCCGTCAGAAGTCTGGTATAATTCGAGCACTATGGCGTTATTATCTGTATCCAATATAGGCAAGTACTTCGGGCCGGACGAGATCTTCGCGCAGATTTCCTTCGAGGTGCATCAAGGCGATTGCGTCGCGCTGGTGGGTGTCAACGGTTGCGGGAAAAGCACGCTGCTGGACATCATCGCTGGCGTCCTGGAACCCGACGCCGGGACGGTAAGCCGCGCGCGCGACATCCGCATCGGCTACCTGCCGCAAATCCCCGATTTCGACACGACGGGAACGTTGTGGGAAGCGATGGAGGCCGTGTTTGCCGACCTGCGCGCCCAGCAGGAAACATTGCGCCGACTGGAAGAACAGATGGCCTCTTCCAACGAGACAGAACGCGAAACAGCGATAGCCCGCTATGGTGTGCTGTTGGAGCGGTTTGAACGCGCGGGCGGCTTCACTTACGAAACGCGCATCGGGCAGGTGCTCGGCGGCCTGGGATTCCGCAAGGACGAATTCGACATGCCGACGGCGCATCTCAGCGGCGGCGAGCAGACGCGCGCGCTACTGGCGCGACTTTTGCTGGAAGAACCCGATCTGCTGCTGATGGACGAGCCGACCAACCACCTCGACATGGAAGGGATCGAGTGGCTGGAAGAGCAACTCAAAAGTTGGAAAGGCGGCATCATCGTCGTCGCCCACGACCGCGAATTCCTAAACGCCGTCGCCAACCGGGTGCTGGAAATGGAATTCGGCCACGTCGACGCCTATCGCGGCAATTACACCGCCTACGTCCAGCAACGCGCCGACCGCCGCAGGCAGCAGCAGGCAGCGTTCGAGACGCAGCAGCAGGAGATCGCCAAAACCGAGGATTACATCCGCCGTTACATGGCCGGGCAGCGCACAACGCAGGCGAAAGGACGTTTGCGGCGTTTGGAGCGCGTCGAACGGCTGGACCGCCCTATGGAGCAATCGCACATCCACATCGACTTGCAAACTACGCTGCGCAGCGGCGACCTGGTGCTCGGCCTGTACGATTTGCTGGCCGGCTACGCGCCAGACGCACCGATGGTCGCCGTGGAAGAGGCCGAAATCCGCCGCCGCCAGCGCGTCGCCCTGGTCGGCCCGAACGGCTCCGGCAAGACGACGTTGCTGCGCACGATCCTGCGCGAGCTGAAGCCGCTGCATGGCCGGGTGCGCATCGGCTCGGCGGTGCATATTGGCTATTTCGCGCAGGTGCAGGAGCATCTGATTGCGGGGAAGAACGTGCTCGACACACTCCTCGACGCGGGCATGGCATCCGTCGCCGAGACGCGCTCGTTCCTGGCGCGCTACGGCTTCCGCGGGGACGACGTTTTCAAGGACATCGGCGTGCTCTCCGGCGGCGAACGCGCGCGGGTGGCCCTGGCGATTCTGACGCTGGAAAAGGCCAACTTTCTGCTGCTGGACGAGCCAACCAACCACCTGGACATCCCCTCACAGGAAGTGCTGCAAGACGTCATCACCAACTTCAACGGGACGGTGCTGCTGGTAAGCCACGACCGCTATCTCATCCGCGAGGTCGCCACGCAGGTGTGGGCCCTCGCCGACGGGAGGTTGCACGTTTTCGCGGAGGGCTATCCCACCTACGCCGCGTGGCATCAAGATTATCGCAAGGGCAACGCGCCGAGCATGCAACGACGCGAGGAAGAAGCGCGCGCCCGTCGTGAAGTCGAGCGTCAAACCGAACGCGAACGCGAGCGCGCGCTGGCCCGCCAGCAAAAGCAATTAGACGCCCTGGAGACGCAAATCCACGCCCTGGAAGCGCGCCTGCAAGAACTCACCACCGCCCTGGACGCCGCCGGACGCACCCAAGACGTCGCCCGTGTCGCCAAACTCGGCGCGGAGTACCATCGCGTCGAAGCGGATCTCAATCATCTGTTGGAGGAATGGGCAAGTGCGGCGGAATTGAAGGAGTAGAAAATGGGAAATGGTGAATGGCAAATGGCAAATGGGGAGTCTCCCAATCACCAATCCCCAATCCCTACTCCCTCCTCTCTCCTCCCTACTCCACCCTACCGCATCGGGCTGACGGGCAACATTGCGACGGGAAAGAGCACAGTCGGGCGGATGCTGGCCGAGTTGGGCGCGGAAGTGATTGACGCGGACCGGCTCACGCATAGCGTGCTGGCGGTTGACGGCGCGGCTTATCCCCACGTCGTCGCGGCGTTCGGTGCGGACATTCTCGCGCCTGACGGGACGATTGACCGGGGCAAGCTCGGCGCGATTGTCTTCAGCGATGCGGAGGCGCTGGCGCAGCTCGAACGGCTGGTGCATCCGCCCGTGATCGCCGAGGTGAGACGTCGTGTCGCTGCCAGTCTAGCGCCTGTCGTCGTTATCGAAGCCATCAAACTGCTCGAAAGTGGCGTCGCCGATGACTACGATGCCATCTGGGTGACAACGTGCCCGGAAACAGAACAAGTAAAGCGACTGATGAAATCACGCCATCTTACCTGTGAGGAGGCATTGCGCCGCATCCACGCACAACCGCCGCAAGCCGAGAAGCTCGCTCGCGCGGACGTCATCATCGACACGCGCGGCAGCCTCGCCGAAACCCACACCCAGGTCATCGCCGCGTGGGAAACCATAAAAATGTCAACAGATTGAACGGATTTTAACGGATTTTTTCTGACTTTGCTGCCATTTGCCATTTGCCATTTTTTAGGAGGGGCTGATGTCCGTACTAAAACACGTGTTGAGCGCCTCTGGCATCGTCGAACGTATCCTCCGTGCGCGGACCGCGTACTTCGCCGAAATCGGCCAGAACCTGGACTTGCCGGACAAGATTCTACACCTGCTCATCCTCATCGCGCTCGGTTTCGGCGTTTTTGGCGGGGTCGCCGGGTTGAGCGGGCGCACGCTGGGGCCGTCGCTGCTGGGCATCGTCAAACTGCCGGCGCTGTTCCTTATCAGCGGTCTGATCTGCCTGCCGACGCTCTACTACTTCAGCGTGTTGTTCGGTTCACGGCTACACTTTTTGCAGATGATCACGCTGATCCTCACCTCGCAGGCCGTCACGGCGGTGCTGGCGCTGGGCGTCACCCCCATCAGCCTGCTCTTTCTGCTCAGCGGGACCGACGCGAACTTCCTCGTGCTGCTCAACATCAGCGCGCTGGGTCTGTGCGCGACGCTCGGCCTGATCTTTCTCGTGCAGGGCGCGCTGTACGCCAACGAGAGCAAGCCACCGGAGCGGATGACATTTGGCGGGTGGTTCAACCTGTTCGTGCGCGGCGGGATACGCACGCTGGTGCTGCTAAGCTGGCTGCTGCTGTACGGGCTCATCGGCGCGCAGCTTAGCTATGCCATGCGCCCGTTCTTCGGCGTGCCACTGGAAGGCAGTGACTTCTTCAGCAGCGTCGGCAGCGCCGTGCTGCGACTGTTCGGCGCAAGATGAATTCAATGACAGATTTAACCACGAATTACACAAATCTTCACACAGGTTGGACATTTGCCATTCGCCATTCGCCATTCTTAAGGAGGTGCACACGTGACCAAAGAGACTGAATCCGAATCGCTGTTGGCCGATATGACGATGATCGAAGCGACCATCGTGGAAACGCCAACGCCGCCCCGTCCCGTCGTCGCGCCCACGCCGCCCGTCGAGATCGTCCCGACGTGGCTGGAACTGCGCGGCTTCTGGCGCATCTTCACGATGTCGGAATGGATTATGCGCGACCGGCTGAGTTTCTTCGAGGAGGTCCGCACGCACCGCGACCTCGGCGCGAAGTTGCGCAGCATGATCCTCAGCTCGCTCTGCTACCTCGCGCTCTTCGGCGTCGTGCTCGGTATGTCGCATAGCTGGATGCAGGCGTTGATGTCGGCGGTGAAACTCCCAATGCTGTTTTTGGTGACCTTGTTGATCTGCCTGCCCACGCTCTACTTCTTCAACCTGCTCTACGGCTCGCAGTTGACGTTCCAGCAAACGACGACGCTGATGATGGCCGCCGTCACCATCACCGGGGCGCTGAGTCTGGCCTTCGCCTCGATTTCGCTCTTCTTCTGGTTGACGATCGGCGAGCAATACACGATTCTCATTTTGCTCAACGTCATCATCCTGGGGATCAGCAGTTGGTGGGGATTGTCGTTCCTGCGCCAGGGGATGCGCCACGTCCAACGCCAGGCGCTCGATGTGCGGCAGTGGCGCATCCTGACGACATGGCTGGTCATCTACGCTTTCGTCGGCACGCAAATGGCGTGGGCGCTGCGCCCGTTCTTCGGTGTGCCGAGCGAGCCGTTCGTCGTCCTGCGCAGCGATGGGGGTACGTTCATAGGCAGTATGCTCACGGCGCTCAGTTGGCTGTTGCAGAAGCTCTTCGGATACGGATGACAATAAAGTATCTCCGCACGTCCGACGTCGCCAAAGCTGCCGGATGCCATCCCAACACCGTGCGACTGTACGAGACGTTGGGATTTATCCCGCCCGTCTCCAGAGCGGCAAACGGCTACCGGCAATTCACCGAAGCGCACGTTGATTGTATGCTGCTGGCGCGGCTGGCCTTTCGCGGCCCATTTCCCGGCAGTGCAATCCGGCGTTCCGTCCTCGCGCTGGTCAGGCAGGCCGCTACAGGCGACCTGGGCGGCGCGCTCGAAGCCGCCTATGCCCACCTGGCATTAGTCCAGGCCGAGCGCGCGCAAGCTGAAAGCGCCGTGCGCTTGCTGGAACGGTGGGCGCAGAGAACGTCCGCCGACGCCACGCGCGCGCCCTTGCGCATCGGCGAAACGGCGAAATTGCTGGGGGTCAGCGTGGATATGCTACGCAATTGGGAACGCAACGGCCTGCTCGACGTGCCGCGCGATCCCGACAACGGCTACCGCTACTACGGCGCAGAGGAAATCAGCCGGCTGCGGGTGATTCGGATGCTCATCCACGCTGGATACAGCATCATGGCGATCTTGCGGATGCTCTTGCAGCTCGACCGGGGCTTAGCCGGTGACCTCAGACAGGCGATTGACACGCCCGCGCCCGACGAAGACGTCTACTCCGCCGCCGACCGCTGGCT
>DAOLUH010000074.1:0-26213 GCA_035420085.1 Anaerolineae bacterium | reverse complement strand
ATGTTCGGCAAAATGCCCGTAGATGTTGGGGTTGATCGTTCCGATTACGTCATTGAGGCTAATTGATATTTTGGTCATGAGTCTCTCCTTTTTGGTTAAGAGTAAAGAGTTAAGAGTAAAGAGTAGCGGGTAGGGAGCTATGGGTTGATGCTTGTCCCCGTCTACCGTCTACTGTCTACTGTCTACCGATCCCAACGTCACCGGCTGGTGCGTTTCTCCCGACCGGTACGCCGCCAGCAGCACTTCCAGCGTCTTGCGGCCTTCTTCGCCGGGGATGTCCAGCTCACGGCCTGTAAAGACAGCGTCGGCGAACTGTTCGAAATAGATCTGGTACGCATAATTATCGGATTGCTGCGGGAACGAAAGCTGCGTCCACTCGCCGCGCGTGAGGCCCTCCACGTCGTTGTCGGTGTAGACAAACAAATCGTTGTTGTCGAAGACGATCTGCCCGGCGGTGCCAAAGATGCGGTTGTCGGACGCCTTCGTGCCGCGCGCGCCCGCCTTCGACGCGCCCGGCGCACACGACGAAGCCATCCACGTGCCGAGCGCGCCGTTGCTGTAGCGCAGCGTTAGCGTGATGAAGTCCTCGACCTCGACGGGCGTGCGATAGGTGCCGAATTCGGCGAAGACGCGCACAATCTCCTGCCCGGTGATGTAGCGCAGCCGGTAGAAGTCGTAGATGTAGTTCATGATCAGCACACCGCCGCCGGACTCGAACTTGGACTTGCGCCACGTGGTCTGCACGCGCCCGGTGTAGCCGCCGGTCCAGTAGCTCGGCGGTTTGTTGGATGCGCCGCTCACCTGCGTTGCCATCAGCTCGCCGATGGCGCCTTGCGCGATCAACGCCTTCGCCTTTGCGGTCGCCGGTTGGTAGCGGACGCTGCCCTCCTTCGACGAACACAGCACACCCGCGTTCTTGCACGCCGCAATGAGCGCGTCGGCGTCTTCAAGCGTCGTCGCCATCGGTTTTTCGACGATGACGTGCTTGCCCGCTTGCGCCGCCTGGATGCCCAACGGCACGTGCAGGTTATGCGGCGTGGAGATCACAACCGCATCCACATCCGGGTGACGCAACACGTCTTCAAGGTTGGTGGAACACGGGATGCCAAAGGTCGCCTGGTAGGAAGCGGCGATATCCGGCAGGGGGTCCATGCCCACGATCATCTCCGCGTTGGCGGTCTGCTGGAGCACGTGTCCGGTAGAACTGTAGGCGATCTCGCCCAATCCAATCAATCCAAATCGCAATTTCCTCGTCATTGTTCTCCCTCTAAAAATAGACTGCTCATCGCAGCAGCGGACATTCGCGCGATTCGCGATTAAGTTCAACCCTGGAAAGTATACGCCGGAGACGCAATATCGTCAACTTACCAAATACCAACCTCATGGCACAAAACGAACTTGTCGCAAATGGGTTGCCCGGTACAATACCGTAGGAAGGGGAAAAACCATGAAAACTGCGACTAGATTCACCGGATCTATCCTTTTGTTGCTGCTCGCCGCCTGTACTGCTTCTGCCGTACCGCCCATCACAGAAGTTTCCTCAACGGCGACGCCGTCTACGCTCCCGCCGCCTGTACTCACTTCCGAAGACGGTCTGGCTGTGTTCAACGGCGGTTTTGAGGCCGGCAATGACGCCAACGCCGATTTCTGGAGCGAGGGCGCAGCGCACAGCCGCAGCGCGGAGCGGGCGCACGAAGGGCAATGGGCCTTAAAATCCGCGTTCAGCGGCGACGGCGGCACCGACACGCGCACCGATCCACTGCCGGTCAAACGCGCCACCTACTACCAGCTTTCGGGGTGGATTTACAAAGCCAATCTTGACGGTTATGCCTATCTCGATATGAACGACATCGAAGAGGAACTGGCCCTCGTCGTCGGTCCCGGCAGCGGCGGACAGTGGATGTATCTGGAGGGGCTGTGGTACAGCGGCGAACGCACAGCGGTACAACTGCGCTGCGTGACCGACAACGGCGTCAGCGGCGACGTATGGTTCGATGAGATCAGGTTAACGGAGGTGAAAGATATGGCGCAACCGCGCAAGTCTCGCATTGTGGAACCGATTTATCCGGTGGACGACGTTGTCGTCATTGACTACGCTGCGCTGGATTATACCGCCGACCCCACAGGCAGCCGCGACGCGACTCAGGCCATCCAGCAGGCCCTCAACGATTGCCACCACAACGGCGGCGGTACGGTCTGGCTGCCGGTGGGGACCTACAAAGTCACACGCACGATCTTCGTATGGCCGTTCTGCACATTGCGCGGCGATTGGCGCGATCCAGACTCCGCCCCTGGAGACAGCTATGGCACGGTCATCCAGGCCGATGTCGCGCCGGGCAGCGAGCCGTTGTTCCTCATCGGCGGCAGCGCAGCGGCGCTGGGGCTGACGGTGTACTATCCCCACCAAAATGCCGCGCAGCCGGTCGAATACGGCTGGACGTTCGAGATTCGCGGCAATGGCTGGAGCGGCAACGCCAACTACCACGCCAGTTCGGTCATCAACTGCACACTGCTCAATGCGTACAAGGGCATCGGCCTGAACGCGCCGCCCTACGAGACAGCCGTGCATGAACTGTCGCGGGTGCGCAACGTCAAAGGGACGGCGCTCTATCAGGGGCTGGATGCGCGCAACTGCGCCGACGTAGGCACGTGGCGCGACATCACGTTCAGCAACGCTTACTGGGCCAACGCGCCTGCCGCTTACCAACCGCCGGACCGGGCCATTCTGGACGCCTGGACCCACGCCAACGGCACCGCCTTCACCTTTGCCGATCTGGAGTGGGACAATTTCTACCGGCTCGCGGCCTCCGATTACAACGTAGGCATCCGTCTGGTGGATGGCAAACGCATCGCCTTTGCCGGGCAAATCCTCTATGCCAACATCCACAACACCAATGTCGCGCTGAAGGCGGAAGACGATTCGATTGATTACCGCGTGGCTGCCTGGGGGATGTCGTTCTTGCGCAGCACGCTCGAAGGCAGCGACCTTGCGGTGGAAACCCACACCGCCGGGCGCATCCACATCACCGACAGCACCTTGACCGGCACGGTGTACAGTCAGTACGGCGAACGGGTGTACTTCGCCAATCCGGGTGACTCGCTCGCGGCCTACCCGGAGGCTGTCATTCCCCGTATCACCCGTGCTGTGCTCTATGATGTCACACAAGCGCCTTATTTCGCGCCTTTCGTCGCCCCCAACACCGAGGGGCTGCTGCCGGCTGCCGACGCCACTCGCGTTATCCAGCAGGCATTGGATGACGCGGGCGCAGACGGCGGCGGCGCGGTTTATCTGCCCGCCGGGTGGTATAACATCGCGGGACATCTCACCGTGCCTGCCAACGTGGAGTTGCGCGGCGCAGCCTCGACGCCACAGCGCAGCCAGGACGGGCTGAGCAACGGCACAGTGTTGTTTGCCAGCGAAGGTGAGGGAACGTCTACGCCGGAAAAAGATGCTGCCTTGATCACGCTCAACGGCGACCGGGCCGGCGTGCGCGGCCTGCGCGTCTTCTATCCCCACAACGACTACGCCGATGGTGCAGGCAAAGTCTACCCTTACGCGGTCCGCGTGAACGGCGACGATGCCTACGTGGTGGACATCGTCATCGAAAACGGCTATCTGGGCGTGGATGTGGCGGCCGGCAGCGACCGGCACGCCCTCATCAGCGTCTTCGGCGCGACGACGGAGGACTTCATCGCCATCGGCGCGACCGTCGGCGGGCGGGTGGAGGACTGCCACAGCAACCCCAATTTCTGGATGCGGAACGGGTATGGGATCACGTTCTGGGACAAAGAGGCCAAACAGCTCTTCGCCGACCGGCGGCAGAATGTGACATTTATCCGCATCAACGGCGCGACGGACGAGGCGCTGCTCAACAACTTCATCTACGCAGCGCAGTACGGCGTGCATATCGTCGCCGGAAGCGCGGACATCTTCAATATTGGCACCGATAACCTGGGCAAAGAGGGCTACACCGTGCTTGCCGAGGATGGCGCGACGGTGCGTGTCCATAATTCGATGCGCTACAACGGTAAAGCGAATACGTCAGGGGCAGCCAGAAGCTACAACGAACTGCACCTGTGACCTACAGTTGGATTGTCGCCGGTTCCGTGTACGCCCTGCGCGCATACGACAGGCGGCGATGGACGGCGGTCATATCGAGCTGCGGGAAGTGCTGTTCCACCAAAACCACCGTCTCAGCGAGCAGCCGGGTGGTATCGACGATGGCCTCCGCGTAGGGGACGGTGAAGGCCTGCCGGAAGCGCCGTTCCACGTCCACCGGTTTGACCTGCATCGTCGGCAAAACCTGGTACATCCACTTGAATGTGGGAAAGTAGAGGCGATTGAGCGCCAGCAGCACCAGGAACATCGCTTCTTGAAGCCGGCTGATGGTGGCATAGAAGACGGTGGGATTGTCGCGGTGGGCCACGACGACCAGTTGCGCGGCGTCGAACGCGGCGAGGTGCTGCTGGATGTTCTTCAGGGCCAGCGTCTCCGGGTAATGCGCGGCTTGTGCTTTCCAGCCTTGAATGATCGCCTCACCGTAAAGCGGAATGCACGCGCGGATGGTGTCCATAAAGTTGCTGTCGCCGAAATCCGTACTGTGTTCCTCCAGGACTGCCTTGATCACGGCATCGTCAGCCGTCACCGTGTTGTGCCACAGGTCAACCTGGAACCCGTTGATCAACAGTTGATCTTCCAGCGCCGGGCCGTCGTAGCCGTGGAGGAACTCGCCGTGCAGCGCGGCGACGAGGGCGAGGCGGGTTTCGTCCGCGGGCAGTTCATCCCAGAGGATGGGCAATTCCAGGTCGGAGTAAGCGTCAGCGTAACCGCGCGCCACCGAGCCGCCGACGAGGATAGCCTGCACGCCGGGAAACGCGCGAATCCGCTCGGCCAGTTGCCGGGCAACATCTAAACGCCATTGAACATGAGGATTTGAAATCGTCATCGTCAAACCTGCTTGATAGGAATAGAAAAAGGTCCGCACACCTTACCCGGTGATTATATGGTCAGGTCTGTGTGACACAACCCCGCGCCTTTCCTGAAATCTGCTGTATACTTGAAATAACCGCATAGTGAGGTGATCATACTATGGCAGAACAATTGACCATTATCACAAGCAATCGAAGCCAACTTAAACCGTTGGTGACATCAGCCCTTGAACGCCAGAAGAGATTGTTGGCGTTGGGTATTGCGCGCACCCACGCCCGGCTCACGGCATTTGAAAAGACCTACAAGATGTCATCGGAAGAATTTGAGCGCCGCCTATACACATTAGAATTGACCGAAACAGTGGACTTCACCGACTGGCGCATGGAAATTGAGACGCTGCGCCTGCTAGAAGGTCAGCGCCGGACACTCGAAGAGGCGCGCCTTGATTGAAGCCTATGTCCAAACCTTATCGAACGCGATTTCAGCTTCACCTATCACAAGTACCTTTAACGTCACATTAGATAAACGTACCCCGCAGGTGGGCTTGATTCGCGGCGAAGTACATTTCGTAGATGGTTCGCGCTTGTATTTCCGCGAACTGGTAGAAGCTCAGGCCAACACAACCGTCTGTCGAATGTACAGCTATCATTATCAAAATGCTAACACCGCCCTGATTTTTCGATACGATGATACACCGCACCATCCAAATTTAAGAACGTTTCCACATCACAAGCATGATAGCCACGAGTCGAATGTTATCGCTGTCATGCCTCCTACCCTCATAGATGTGCTGCGGGAGATTGAGACGTTGTATCCGCTGATGGAAGATGCTTGATAAATGAGGTCTGACACAAGTTTACCTTTCATTGAATTTGTCGGATTGCCCGCAGCAACGATGTGTCACCCGCCGTATCTTGCCCCAATTCCCAGATCATCACACCGCCCAGGTGTTGTTCCAGCGCGTAGCGCGTTTTCTGCTGGATGGTCGCCATGCCGTTGAAGTAGATGCCGCCGGCTTCGTCTACATCTGGCGCGGGATGGTGTTGTGCGACGATATCCGCGTAGGTGAAAGCGTTGTTCCACTGGCTGAGACTGCGCCCGTAAAACGGCACGCCGAGCAGCAGCTTTTCGGGCGGCGCACCGCGCGCCAGAAATGCCTGGATGTCGCCGACGGCCTGCTCAAACGTCGAGTGGCGGCCTTCGTGATCGTAGGCCATCACGTGGATGCGATCCACGGCGGTGTAAAGGTCGTCGCCCAGGTCTTGCCACGCTGCCAGTGCCACACTGACCCGCAAACCGTGCGGCGCAAATGCTGCGTGGACTTCCGCGAGCAGCGCCACATAGCCCTGACGCTCGGCTTTATTGTCGGGAAACTCCCAATCGAAATCCACGCCGTCCAGCCTGTTTTCGAGGCAGTAGGTGGTAATCGCCTGCACGGCCCGCGCCCGCAGTTCCGGGTCGGTGGCGACGGCGGCGAAGTTCTGCGAACGCTCCCACCCGCCGATGGCGATGAAGATGCGCGTGCCGTAGTTATCGCGCATCTCACGCAGAGCGGCGAGGGTTTGCGCGTTCAGCCGGGCCGCGTCCAATTCGCCGTTGGTGCGCAGGCTGGCGGAAAAGTAGATGATGTCCGTGGCATAGCGGCCCCACGCCGGATCGAGGGTGCGGTAGTCGGGCAGGTAGCCGACGACGGCGAAGTTGGGTGAGGAGGTGGGGAGTAAGGGAGTAGGGAGTGGGGGAGTGGGGGAGACGACGGTGGGGGGCTGTAGGGTTTCGATGAGGTTAGGGGGCGAGGCGGCGCAGGCGGGCAGCAATGCTGCGCACAGGGCGAGAGTGAAACGCAGGTAGGAACGCAGCACGTTATACCTCCGCGAGCGGCATAAACACGCGCAGGCCGTCTTGCTCATCCACGATGTAGGCGCGAGCCGGATAGGCCAGGGCGACGCGCACCAGCCACATGTCTCCAATTGCGCTGCCAACGTTCATCGCCGCGCAGAATCCAATGATGACGATGGCCCACCCAGGCAGCGGCAACATCAGCAACAGGGCAGCCAGCGCGCTCAAACCCACCAGCGGCGCTAACGCGATCACCAGATAGGCGTTGCGACGGAAGGCGTGCCCAGGCGCGGTAGCGTAAAACATCATTTCTTTCCACATTATGCCGTACTTTGGATGCGCGCCATAAGCCTGCAAAGCCAACCCGTGCGTCAACTCGTGCAGCACGATGGTTAAAAAGACGCCCACGAGCGTCCCGACTATTGCGCCTACCGTCATATTCACGCTGAATGACGCCGGATGCCACAGGCCGGCCCAGGCGAAAAACAGGGCAGCGGACAGCGCCAACAAGAGCAAACCAACCACGTTCAAAATGATGAGTAGTTTTGTGTGATGGGACAACTTCCAATATAGGACTTCGTGGTAATTTTCAGGGAGAGATGACATTGGGTATACCTCATATCTATGGCGTAAACACAAAAATGCCGCCGTAGCTCGACATCTGCCGGTACGCGACGTGCAGGCCGGCGTTTTCGCACAAAATCGAGTCATCCACGTGGGATAGCATACCAGCATTTGGCATTTTGGTCAAAAAACCACAAAAGCCTCACATAACGTGAGACTTTTGTGGTTTGGCTCTACCGCGAAATCTGTGCTATTTCGTGGTAATATCGAGGGCGTAATTGACGTAGGTGCGGGGTTTTTTCGACTCGACGCTGAGCAAAATGTAGCAGCCCGTGACATCCGCCGGAACGGCAACTTCGGTGGTCCAAGTGACGGTGCCCTGGGCGGGGGTGAGGGGGACGTCGGCCATGTCCAGGGTCTTGTACACGCCATAGATGATGCCGTCCGCGCCGATCACCGGTGGAATGCCGATGTGCGTCTTCAGGGCGAACTTGGAAGGGTTGAAGTTCTGCCAGGTGAATTGGAAGCCCGTCGCGGTGCGTTGCGCGTCCACGAGGCTAACGACATTCTCGCTGAGCGCGATCATTTCGATCCCGGCATCCTGGACTAAATCCTCCAGGGGTTCGCCGATTGGATAGGTCAAATCTGCGACCACGTCGTCGAGGTTCAATTCCAACTTGCCCGCCACCTTATTCGTTTCGTCAACCTCGACATAGTAATCCAGTTCGCCGTCGAACCTGACGTAGTCAATGGTGAGTTTCGCCCCGGCTGCGGCGGTAACGCCCGCGCACTCCACGTAGAGCAGTTGCGTTTCGGGCTGGCCACTGGCGTCGGTGACGTAACCGCGCGTTTGAAAACCCGGCGCTAAACGGTGTCCGCCGGTGCCGACAAACACGGTCGCGCAGGGCGTCGTTTTGCCATCGGCGGTGGTCAGGGTGGCCGGTTTGCCATCCACCGCGCGCATTGTGCTCCACAGGCCGGTATCGTTGCGGATGGCGAGGTCAATGTGCAAGTCGCCGGCGGCAGACTGGCCCACGTTCGTCACAATGCCGGCCCAGCCTTTGTTGCTGCCATACGCTGACGACGACTGTTCCAATCCTTCGGGCAAGACGATGTAGGCGCACGCCAGACTGAGCAGCATATACACCAGCAGGAGCGGAATGAAGTATGTTTTTCTAAGCCCCATGTTCCCTTCTCCGATTAAGTCTCTTATTGCTCCGGCAACACAGCCCGGATGACGGCCAGCGTGAACCCGTAGCCGGGCGGCATATTCACGCCGCCATCCACCGCCGTAGCGCCTTTTTCGCGGCCCTCATCCGCCACAATGACGTAGTGCGCGAAGCACTGCCGGCAAGGCACGTGGTAGGTGTCGCGGATTTCGTTGGTGTACCAGCCGTAATCGTCAATGATGGTCTTGAGCAGGCTATCCACTTCGGCGGACGTTATCTTTTTCTCGACGACGTTCACGCCGTCATTTTTCAGCACGCGGCCATCGGGATAGATGGCATACATCTCATCAATGCACTTGGGACCGGCAAGGCGGTTGTAGGCAATCACGGCGCCTTCTTTGATCAATTGCGCGGCTTCGTCGGTGCGGAAGGGTTTGATTTCGCACACTGTCGTTTCGGCCTGGTTACTGTTGGAACCGATCCCCAGTTTGGGGAGGAAAACAAACGCCAGGACGACCAGGATCGCCGCCGCGCCGAAGCCAACAGCGAGTCGCTGCCGCCGGCGACGTAGCGACTGCGCATCCAGTACTTTGTCGTCGAGTTTGCGATTCGCCAATACGGCCTGCACGCCGATGAACGTGAGCATCAGCACGCCGATGACGATCTTCGTCCACCACGAGCTGAGCGAGCCGATGAACTGGATCAACGCCTGGGTAATGGCGAGCACCATGACGCCGAAGAAGGTGCCGGCCACGTAGCCTGAACCGCCGGTCAGCAATGTGCCGCCGATGACGACCGAAGCGATGACATCCAGCTCAAAGCCAGGGGCGTACAAGCCGTGGCCGGAAGACACAAAGAGGCAGAACGAGAGGCCCGCCAGCGCCGAGCACAAGCCATTGAGCGTGTACACCATCATCAGGGTGCGATTCACCGGCAAGCCCATCAGGCGCGCGGATTGTTGATCGCCGCCGATGGCGTACACGGTGCGGCCATAACGGGTGTAGTGAGCGAGATAAATGCCGATCAACAAGACGAGAAACGCCACGATGACCGGAATCGAAATGTAGGGGGCCGGCGTGCCTTGCAGATCCGCCAACTCTTTCAGCCCTGGGATCAGGATTTTGGTCTGCCCCAGGATTCTGAAGGTACGTTCATCAATGTTGATGGCATTGTCGCTGATGAAGAAACACATGCCGCGCGCAAACCACATCCCGGCCAGGGTAGCGATAAACGGTTGCACTTTCAGGTAGACGATGAAACTGCCCATAATGAAGCCCAGCGTCATCCCAATGGCGAGCACCAGCAGGATGACGAGCCAGGGATTCCAGCCTTCGCGCAGCAGCGCCGCCGAAACCACCGTCGTCAACACCACCACGCCGCTGACCGACAGGTCAATGCCGCCGGTCAGGATCACAAACGTCATCCCCACGGCGCTGATGAGGATGAAGGACGTGTTGCGGAACAGGTTGAGGAACACCTGCGGGTTGCGCATCCCCTCAAAATTGATCACCCCGATCCCATAGGCCACAAAGGCCAGTAACGCGGTGGCCATCAGGGGAATAAATCGCCGATTCTTGTTGATGAAGGCGCTGACTCGGTTGACCATCGCTAAACCCCTTTCTTCCCCACGCGCAGGATGAGACCGCGCACCTGCTCTGAGAACAGCAGAATCACGATGATGACCACCACCGATTTGATGGCCTGCAGGGCAAAAGCCGGGACGCCAATCGCGTACATAGACTGGGTGACGGCTTGCATCACCAACGCGCCGACAACGCTCGCCAGCAAGGAAAAGCGTCCGCCCGACATCGAAGTGCCGCCGATGACCACAGCCAGAATCGCATCCAGTTCGGTGAAAAGTCCGATATTGTTCGCATCTGAGGTCTTCACGTTGGAGCAGGCCACCAATCCGGCAATGCCAGCGCAGAAACCGCAAAAGGTATAGGCCAGCAATTTGACCTTCCTTTCCTGGATGCCGCTGAAAAAGCTTGAACGGAAATTGATGCCCACCGATTCGATGAACATGCCAATGGCCGTTTTGCGCGTCAGCAGCCACGTGGCGAGTAGCATGAACGCCACAATGTACAGCGAAAACGGCAGGATGAACCACCCCTGTCCGATGTACGAGAATGGCCGGTAGGTGATTTGTACCCGCAGGCCGTTCGTGATCAACTGCGCGATGCCCCGTCCGGCGGTCATCAAGACCAGGGTAGCCACCATCGGCTGAATCTTCATGTAGGCGACCAACATCCCGTTCCATAGGCCGCAGATCACGGCCACAAGCAGCGCCGCGCCAATCACCACCCAGAGGGGTTGAAAAGTGTAGGTGGGATCGGTGACGAAGAACACCTCGTTGCGCAGCGCAGAGGGGTTCATCAAAATACCGGCGACCGAAGCCGAAATCGCCATCACCGCGCCGACGGAAAGGTCCACGCCGCCGGTGGCAATCACGAGCGTCATGCCGATGGCTAACAAAGAAACAGCCGAACCGTTGCGCAGAATATCAACCAGGCTGCCGTACAGGTTGCCGTCGCGGTTTTCAATGCTGAAGAAGCCGGGGATAAAGATAAAGTCGAATAACAGCACCAGACACAAGGCGATGACCGGGAAAAACAGCCGGCTCTCGGCAATGCTTCTCCACCTGAAGGTAAGTTTTGCCAGTGGTTTCATAGCTCACTCCCTGCAATGGTATGCATAATCGTATGCTCGTCCACCTCGCCGCTAAACTCGGCGACCTTTTCGCGTTCACGCAGCACGGCGATGCGGTGGCTGGTGCGCAGGACTTCTTCCAACTCCGATGAAATAAACAAGCAGGCCATGCCTTCATCGGCCAGTTCCAGCACCAGCTTTTGGATTTCGGCTTTCGTGCCCACGTCAATCCCGCGCGTCGGTTCGTCGAGAATCAACACTTGCGGATTGGTGGCTAACCAACGCGCCAAAATCACTTTCTGCTGGTTGCCGCCGCTCAGGTTTTTGACAGGTTGATCGGCGGTGGGCGTGGCGATGTTCAGCATCTTGATGTACTTGTCGGCAATCTCGTACTGTTCCTGGACGCCGATGTGGCTGAACCAGCCTTTGTTGGCCTGGATGGCGAGCACGATATTTTCTCTGACGGTCAGATCGTCCACGATGCCCTCGGCCTTGCGATCCTCAGGGCACAGCGCGATGCCGCGTTTGATGGAACCAAGCGGGCCGTGATCCGTCACCAGCGCGCCGTTGAATGTGATCTGTCCCGTATCCGGCTTGTCCACGCCAAAGAGCACTCTGGCGGTTTCGGTGCGCCCCGAACCGAGCAGCCCGGCCAGCCCCACCACCTCGCCGGCGCGCAGTTGTAGATCGAAGGGCCGGATGCTGCCGGAGCGTCCCACCTTTTGGGCATCGAGGATAGCCTCGGTCTTGATGTGTTTGCTGCTTTCCAGTTTGATGCTCGACATGTCGTCCAGTTCGTCCAAACTGCGTCCGATCATCTTGGCGATCAGCTCGACGCGCGGGAGCGAGGCTGTCTCAAAAGTGCCCACCAACTTGCCGTTGCGCAGGACGGTGATGCGGTCCGAAATCTCATAGACCTGGCTCAAGAAGTGCGTGATGAAGATAATGCCGACGCCCTCATCGCGCAGTTTGCGCATCACCTTGAAAAGTTGTTGCGTTTCATTCGCATCGAGG
The DNA here is from genome assembly GCA_035420085.1 of Anaerolineae bacterium. GTDB lineage: Bacteria > Chloroflexota > Anaerolineae > B4-G1 > SLSP01 > DSWT01. Next base: position 14,051 of record DAOLUH010000074.1, on the reverse strand, counting down.
CTGGACGTCGGCTCGTCCAGGATGAGAATCTGAGTCGAGGCGATATCGAGCGCGCGCGCGATGGCGACCATCTGCTGAATCGCCACGGTATACGTATTCAGCGGTTGGGTCACATCAATGTCAACGTCCAGCAGGCGCTTGAGGAGATTGGCGGCCTGGGCGTTCATCGCGGGCCAGTCAATCCGGCCAAACTTGCGCGGCTCGCGGCCAATCAAGATGTTCTCGGCGACAGACAGATTGGTACACAGATTGACTTCCTGGTACACAGTGCTAATCCCCAGCGTTTGCGAGTGTTGCGGGGAACGCGGGTGGATCTCCTTGCCGCCGAGGAGGATCTGACCGGTATCTGGCCGATCCACGCCGGTCAGCACTTTGATCAAGGTAGACTTTCCGGCGCCATTTTCGCCGACCAGGCAGTGAATCTCGCCTTTTTGCAGGCTAAAGTCCACATCGTCAAGCGCCTGCACGCCGGGGAAAGCCTTGGAGATGCCTTGCATAATGAGGATATCATCTTTTGTTTCGGACATGCTTGCCCCCTACTGATATTTGGCTCAGTATGGTATCCCAACAGGATAGACAGTCAAGATTACGTTAGTTACAAAGATTGGGAAGCGGCAGGTAAAGCGCCACTTCCCAATCTCACCTTCAGACTCCGGGGTGCGACCTCACCGTGTCAGAGACTCGGTTTAGTACTTGCGCCCCTTTGCAATGGACTGCAGGTTCGGATCGGTCATATAGAAGACACTTTCCTCGGAGGGAATCCACTTGGGCAGCTTCTCGCCGTTCATCGCCGCGAGCGCTGCTTCGTAGACCTGCGGGGCCAGCAAGGGGTTGCACTCCACGGTCACGTTCAGCGTGCCGTCCAGCATGGCCTGGAAAGCGCCAGCGGTGGCATCCACCGAGATGATCTTGACGTCCTTAGCAGGAACCAAACCGGCTTCCTTGAGGGCCTCAATCGCGCCGAAGGCCATTTCGTCGTTCTGGCCGAAGATGCCCTGAACGTCGGTGGTTTCCTTCAACCAGGCCTCGGTCACCTGCTTGCCTTCGACAACGCTCCAGTTGGCGGTCTGGCTCTTGGTCACTTCGATGCCACATTCCTTGGCGGTCTCGCGGAACCCGGTGCCGCGGTCAATCGCCGGGGCAGACCCCACGTTGCCGACCAGTTCCCACACCTTCTTGGAGGCGCTGCCTTCGAGCAGCTTGCACATCTCGCGCCCGGCTTTGCGGCCTTCTTCCACGAAGTCGGCGCCGACGAAGGTCACGTACATATCCTCGAAGCCGTCAATGCGGCGGTCGGAGAGCAAAACGAGCTTGCCGGCAGCCTTGGCATCCTTGAGCACCTGTTCCCAACCGGTGACTTCGAGCGGGGACATGACGATGACGTTCACTTCGGGGTCCTGGATAAACTGCTGGAAGCCGGCCACCTGCTTCGCCAGGTCATTCTGCGAGTCGTAGAACTTCAGGGTGAGACCCAACTGGGTCGCGGTTTCCTTGAAGGAGGCGGTGTTGGCCGCGCGCCAACCGCCTTCGGAACCGGTCTGGAGGAAACCCACCACAAGGTCAGAATACTGACAATTGGGCGCGCAGCTTTTCTTCGCCCCGCCCTTGCAGGCCACGAGGAGCAACAGGACAACAACCAAAACAGCGATCTTTTTCAAGTGGGACATTGCTTCTTCTCCTATCAGATTAGATTAATGGGATTAATGAAATGGATTGGGTTTGCACAGAAAGTGATAATACGCTTAACGTCTGGTTCCACCTCCTTGATTACATTTCACGCAAAGGCGCAAAGACGCCAAAGAGTTCAAGGGACTAAAGGCTATGTGAAAGTTTCGGATATAGCATAGCAGAAACAGGCCCGGATTTGAATAGACATAGTTAAGCATTTGGTTAAATATCATTGGAGATTTTTTACACAAAACACCCCCACCAGGTATGGCGGGGGTGTTTTTATCCGACAGAAGTTAAGATTTTTACGCTGGATACGTCAATACTTGCGGGTGGGCAGAATTTCAGCCGCATTGTCGGGGAAGTAGATACTTTCTTCGGAAGGAATCCACTTCGGCACTTCTTCGCCGTTCACCACCTGCAAGGCGGTGCTGAAGAAGAGCGGTCCTAAGAGCGGATTGCACTCAATCGTCGCGTTGAGCTTGCCGTCAATCATCGCCTGGAAAGCGTCGCGTATCGCGTCAATGGAGACGATAATGATGTCCTCGCCGGGTTTGAGGCCGTATTCCTCAATGGCTTTGATGGCGCCGATCGCCATATCGTCGTTATGCGCGTAGAGCGCGTCTATCCGGTCGCCGTACAAAGCGAGAAAAGATTCCATCACTTCCTTGCCTTTGGCCCGCGTGAAGTCCCCGGTCTCTGAGGCGATAATTTTCATGTCGGGGTAATCGGCCAGGATTTCCCGAAAGCCGACGTACCGGTCATTGGCGGGCGCAGACCCGACGGTGCCTACCAACTCCACGATATTGCCCTTACCGCCCAGCAGATCGGCCATAATCCGCCCGGCCCGGCGTCCTTCTTCGGCAAAATCCGAGCCGATGTAGGTGGCATACAGGTCTTCGGAGACGGCGGCCCGGCGATCCACCAGGATGATGGGGATGCCGGCATCTTTGGCTTCCTGAAACACAGAATTCCAGCCCGTCTCCACAATCGGCGAGACGCCGATCACGTCTACCTGTTGGGCAATGAACGTGCGGATCGCCTTGATCTGGTTCTCCTGCTTTTGCTGCGCATCATCGAAGATCAACTCCACGCCCAAATCCTCGGCGGCCTTCTTGATTGAGGCGGTGTTGCCCGTCCGCCACTCGCTTTCGGCGCCAAGCTGCGAATAGCCGACCACCAGATTCCGATACGTTATCTTGCCCCCGGTGTGCTCCTGGCTGGATTCTTCGGAATCGGCGTCGCCCCCGCAGCCCGGCAAAGTCACTGTCCATAGCAGCAACAACAGAAAAACAGCCCTCAGTGTGCGCCTCATCCTATTCCCCCTTGCGCTGATTGCGGTTCAAGGTCTTGCCGCAGCGGAATGGTCACGGTCACGCGCGTGCCTTCCTGATATTGGCTCTCAATCGCCAGCCCGTATTGACTGCCGTAATAAAGTTTGATGCGCCGGTTGACGTTCGCCAGACCAAAGCCCTCATCCTCTTGGGCGACGGTATACGCTGTGTCGTCCAATCTATCTCGAATTTGCGCGAGCCGGTAGGGCGTACAGCCAACCCCATCGTCTTGCACCTCGAGCAAAATCTGATCCTGATCTTTCAGCCGCGCCCGCACCCGGATTGTGCCGCCATTGCGCTTCTGTTTGATGCCGTGATACAAAGCGTTCTCGACCAGAGGTTGTAGCGTCAATTTCAGGATGGTGCCGTCCAAAACACCCTCGTCCACATCAATCTCATAATCCAGGATATCGCGGTAACGCATCTTCTGAATGTGCAGATAGCTGCGCACGTGCTCAAGTTCCTGCCGGATGGGAATCCAGTCCTTGCCTTTGCTCAACGCGATGCGAAAGAAACTGGACAGCGCGCGGACGATCTCAATCACCTGCGCGGTCTGGTTGGTTTCGGCCATCCAGACAATCGTATCCAGCGTGTTGTAGAGGAAGTGCGGGTTGATCTGCGCTTGCAGCGCCTTCAATTCGGCTTTTTGCAACGCCTCTTGCTCCTTGACCTGCGCCGCCAGCAGTTCTCGAATTCTGCCAATCATAATGTTGAAGCTGATGCCCAATTCCGTGATCTCATTCGCGTTCTCGCTGGTGACCAGCGCGCGTAGATCGCGTTCGGCGATGGTGGTGGTGACGTCGTGCAGTTTCTTGATCGGCTGGTAGATGCTGGCCGAAATAAGCCACGCCGCGAGCACCGAAAAGCCAATCGCCCCCGGCAACAAGACCAAATACGCGATCATCAAACGATTGAAACGCTGCTTACTTTGACGGTACTGTTCCTCAGCCTGCTTGACCTCGGCCAGCATATAATCCTGGATACTTTCCTCGACAACGTCCGAGACGCCGCGAATATCGTCGAGCACCTGCTCATTCTCAGCGACCCGGCTGCCCCGCGCGATTTGCTCGCCCATCTTATCCACATAGCGGGTGAGCGTGTCCATCGTTCTACGCACCACTTCCAATTTAATCCTGGAGCGGTCGGAGGTAGCGTTTTCCATCATCGAAGTCAGTTGCGCGTTGACCTGCTCAATAATAGCATATTGCCTGCCGGCAGCGAACTCGGTTTTACCGGCGACGATGTTCCACATTTCGGTATCAATGGCCGGTTTGATAAAACCACTGACGCTGTTGGCCGTGGTGATGTTGGTGATCATCGCATCATATTTGCGGTTGAACTGCAATACATTCAAAAGCACAATAGCATTGACCGCGACCATCAGAAAAATCACCACCAACGAGGAAAGCAGAATTTTTGCGCGTATCGAGAGGTTGATGTCCGAAAAATAGGCTATCGCCTTATCAATCACCCTGGGGTGATTATCAGTAGTTGTTAATTCAATGTTCATGGCATCACCCTAATCCTTGCCGACTTGGGATCGCTCGCGGAATTCTTGCGGGGTAACTCCGACCTTCTTTTTGAAAAAGGTACTGAAGTAGTGCGCGTCGTTGTAGCCGCTTTGATACGCCACCTCGGCGCATTTGATGTTGGTCGTGCGCAACAATTCTTTGGCGCGATTGAGCCGCACATTGTTCAGGTAATCGCGGAAAGATTCACCGATCTCCTGGCTGAAAACGGTGCTGAAGTGGTTGGGGCTGAGGTTGAAGCGTTTTGCCACGTCGGTCATCTGCAACTCCGGGTCGCTAAAGTGATCGTCAATGTAGGCTTTGGCCTGTTGGATGAGCATCGTGCGCTGGCGCTGCGCCTGCCCGTCACGGAACGTGAAAACGCTGCGCATCACCTGGCGCAGTTCAGCCTTGATGTGGGTGATGGTCGTCGCGCGCTGCATCATCTCTTCAATGTGCCGGATTTCCGGCGTGACCTGGCTTTCGGCGCCGCCCAGGTCGCTCACAAATTGCGCCGCCGTCAGCAAAACTTCCAGGAACAGGTAGTGCATCACCACCGCCGAACGTAGCGCCGACTCGCAGATGGCGCGCAGATGGCTCTCGAAGAACACATCAAAGGCGTCGAGATCGCCGAATTTCAGATAATTCTCCAGTTCCCGATGGTCTAATTTCTGGACTTCGATTTGCGACGCACTGCTCTGGACATCGGCGGCGGGCGTTCTGGCTGCCTTTCTGGTTTTAATCAACGCCTGCGCAAACGAGCGGTGCAGGTCGCTCAATCGTTCCTGTGGGCTGCCAATTTCGATGCTCAGGCGGCACACGGCGTCGCCGGCGACCTCTTTCTGGATCAACTCAGCCCAAAAACTGGCTTCTTGCTGAAGTTGCGCTTCATCGTCGCCCTTGAGAATCAGGAGCAATTCTTCGACATCTTTCTTGGTCAACAAAATGTCGGCGCTGTCGCGGGTCAAACCGGCGATCTTCTTTTCGATGCGCTGATAAGCGTCGTAATCATACGGCTTACTATCATCACACAACTCGATCCTGATCAACATGACGAGGTAATATGGCGCAACCAGGTCCAGCCCCACGTGTTGGCCTTGCTCAATCGCCTCCGCCGACGCGATGCCGCCCAGCACCAGGCGCAGCAACAACTGCTCGCGCTGCACCTGCACATTGGATTCAACCTGGCTTTTCAACTGCCGCAGATGTTCGCGCTCGTTCTTTTCCTGGTCAAGGGCCGCCGCCACCCGCTGCAAAACCTCAATGATGTCGGCGGCACTGACCGGTTTGAGCAGATATTCGGTCACGCCGATTTTCAAGGCGGTCTGCGCATACGCAAACTCATCGTAGCCGCTGAGAATGATGATCTTAACCCATGGCATGTGCTCGCGGACGATGCGACTTAATTGCAGCCCGTCCATGAACGGCATTTTGATGTCGGTGATGAGCACATCGGGCTTACACTCTTCGATGCGCGGCAGCGCCAGCTCGCCATCCGAAGCCTCGCCGCAAAACTCGAAGCCGATGGCCGGCCAATCAATGGCCTTGCGTATGCCCTCGCGCGCTACGATCTCATCTTCAACCAGGAAAACTTTGTACGGCAAGTCCTACCTCCCCTACTCGGCGAACGGTAGCTATTCCAGGAACTTCCTCAGTGCGCCAAACGTCACCGAATCGTGGATGTTCTCAACGAATTTGACGTTTTCCAATGAGCCGCTGGCAATCGAACCACGCAGGATGATGGGCGTCAGATCTACATCCATCGCGCCCCGGTATGTGGACGTGACGCAATACTCCGCACAAAAGCCGGTAAGGATGACCGTGTCCACGCCGAGATCGCGCAGCATCTCGGTCAGCGGCGTCTTGTTGAAAGCGTTGCCGTAAGTCTTGTGGATGTGAGCATCCGACGGCAAAATGTGCATAGATTCCGGCGTGTCGAACCCCTCCTGACCTGGAACAAGGTTATCCCCCTCATCTATGTGTTGAACACAAATCACCGGCAGTTGCTTCTCCCGGAACAGCTTGATGGCAGCATTGATGTATTCAATCGCATCGTTGAGGGATTGGGTCATCACCGGATTGAGGCCGAAAAAGGCTTTTTGGACATCAATGACTAACAGGGCTGGTTTCATGGTTTTCCTCTCTTTTCTTTGTCTTCTAAAAATGTATTTCACAGTGCGCGCCGGGCAGGGCGCAGACAGCGCGGATGCTGGCCTCGCAATCCAGATCGGGCGGCGGCGTGTAGTGGATGGCGGTCAGGTAGGTCAGCGTGGCTTCGAGGTGGTGCAGGTTGTTGAGCAGCGGCTCGGTGTATCGGATTGCGCCATACTCTGCGTTGCGGATGTGGTGCTGCTGGCCGACGTGGTTGTTCCAGTCCACGCCCTCGGTGAGGAAGCCGAGTGCGCCGTAGTGATGGCGGGCGATGGCGGCGAGCACGTCCAGGGCCACGTCGCAGTGCGCCTCGTCACCGCGTTCGCGCCACGCTTCCAGGTGCGCCTGGGCGACCTCGGCGTTTTCCCACAGATAGGCGGTGTCCCAGCTCTCCTCCATCCAGAACAAGCCCTGGGTGAAGACGCCGTTGCGGTTGTCGTCCATCCGGAAGCATCGCATCGCCGGCAGCGCGACCTCGTAGGTGAAATCGCGCCAGCCAGGACGGTCGAGCAGACCGGCGACCTGGCGCAGGATGCGGAAGGCGCAGGCGTAGGCGACGTTTTCGTGGTCGTCGAAGGTATCGTGGTTGATGCTGCCCCACAGCCCGCCGGCCTGGACAAATGCATCGCCGAGCGCGCGGGCAAGATCGAGGCGGCCCGTCAGCGCCCACAACTGGAGCAGAAACAATCCGTCGGCGCTATGAGCGTAAATCGGATCGGGCGAGCCGTGCGGCGAGAGCGGATAGGCCGCGCCCTCGATGGTGATGCGGCGCGGCGTCCAGCCGGAATCAAGCAGGGGAACGTGATCGGCCAGCCAACCGGCAAGACCGCGCGCGGTTTGGGTGAGGACGGCGCGACGTTCGGGCAAGTCGCGCGCCAGTTCCAACATTTGCACGCCGATCTTCGCCAGCGATCCGGGACACAGCCAGTCATCCTTGTGGGTGTAGTTAAGGCAAAAGCGCCGCTCAACGATGTGCCAGTAGGGGAGGATCAGCCCATCAGGTTGAACGAAGCCATCATCGAGCACGTGATCCACGAGGCGCAGCGCCTGCGCCTGGATGCCGACGTCGCCGAGATAGCCGCCCCACCGGTAGAGCAGATGCGCCCCGCCAATGGCGTTCGCAGCCCAGCCGGGGCCTTCCAGCGGGCCGAAGTCGTGCCACAACATTGGTTCGCCGTTGGGATCAACGAAGCTGGATATGGCGCGCAGGGCGCCGGACAGCGTTGGTTCCAGGCAATGCAGCGCGAAGTGCGCCGAGGCGTTGGCGCTGGCGAAGAGCAGGTCAGGAGGGAGTTGTGTATGATCGGTCATATCCGGTTGCGAACGTCACTGAGCGTCCTCAAGCCGGCCCCGGAACGGCCCTGGCTCTGAGCCTGGAATGAGCGTCGCGCCCACCCGCTTGGCGTACCAGTCCACCGGGCCGGCCCACCCGATGACGGCATACGCATAATTCTCATTCCACATCGCGTGGAGCGCCGTCAACAGCAAGGCTGTACCGATCCCGCGGTTTTCATAGCGCGGATGTACGCCCATCGGGCCAAACATCCCGCGATTGGAGGTGTCGTAGCACGCAAACCCGACCAACTGCTCCGGCGGGAGTTCGTAAAGATGGGCGCGCTCGGGATCGGGCGGCTGTTTCTCGACGGCGATAAACAAGGAACATGGACTGCGGTGGATCGCATAGACCACGCCATGCGCCCAGGACTCGTTGAAGTGCTGCGCGATCCACGGCATGATCTGGTGTTCTTCGCCGATGCGCGCCGGGCGGATGTGGAGGCGCAGCGGAGCAATCGCATCCAACGCGGGTTGGAGTGGCGGGAGGTCGTATAGCTTAACGAGCATGTCGGACATTTGTATTGTTACTTTTCTGTCTTCTCTATTCTTCCGGCGGATGCCATCCACCTTGTACCCACAATGCTCGCGCACCCACGCTAATCTCATTGTTCAGTCGTAGCGCCACAACCGTCGCTCGCCTCACTGCGGTCAAGCCGATAATCTCTGTACCAGCTGTGCTCCATGTAAAGTGGACTGTCCAGGATTGCATGCGTGGGTTATAAAGCGGCACGGTTTCTCCGGTGAGTGGATCGCTGGCTTCTGTCCGCGCGCCCTTGAATTCGTTGCATCGGCGGCAAACCAGCCACAAGTTGTCGCGCACCGTCAGGCCGCCACGTGCTTCGGGGATGATGTGATCGAATACCAGCGGACGTCCGATGATAAATTGTGGTGTGAGGCAATACCCGCAACGATGATGCGCTTCGTGTGCGATCTGTCGGCGTAGCTCTAACGGGATATACGTTTTGCTCATACTTGAGAATGGCCGGCAATTTCATCGAGAGTAGGGAGGCGTTGCCCACGCCATTTGAGCAGTGCATACGCATAAGTCCGCCGGAGCATCAACGCATCAGCTTCTTCACGCAGGTTTTCCAACGTTTCCTGTTCTGTGGCAGATAAACCGGCGCGCTGATTTTGATCCAATAACGCTTCATACAACGCCGCTTTGTCTTCGGGCAGGTCGGCGCGGGTAACTTGCCAGAGCACTGCATCGCTCAACCGATGGAGCGACTGCAAGTCAGCGCGAAAGCGCGCCGGAACATGCTCCAGGCTCGGCGGAAGCCCCATTTGGAGCGAGTGTAGGGCCACCTGCTCCATAGGTTGCTGTGCCGCGTCTGCGGCTTCTTGCAGACGCCGATAGACTTGACCGGATAATGGCAATTTCAACACTTGCACAGTCATGGCTCTTCCTCTGCTATTATCATTGATAGAGTCCTTTTTTGTGCTTTCATTATACTCTAACCTGCTTTTATATGGTAGACCTTCCCCGGCTCTGTCGTAAAAACACTCTTTCCAGCGTCCCTTTGCACCGCAATCTCAGTCCCATCACACGTAATCGTCATCTCTTCCGCTATCATGACCCGACATTTGTTCCCCAACAACGAGTGGATCGTCGCCTCGATCACCTTTCCATCTCGCCATGCCAAATTCACCTCAAAACCGCCGCGCACCCGCAGCCCTTTCACGCTTCCCGTGGGCCAGGCCGCCGGCAGCGCGGGCAACAACTCGATGACGCCCGTATGGCTTTGTACCAGCATCTCCGCGATGCCGGCCGTCGCGCCGAAGTTGCCATCAATCTGGAAGGGCGGGTGCGCGTCGAACATATTCGGGTAGATGCCGCCGCCCCGGTGATAGTTGGTGTCGTCGCTCTCGACCGGCGTGAAAAGCTGTGATAGCACTTTGAAGGCGCGGTCGCCATCCTTGAGCCGCGCCCAGCAGTTGACCTTCCACGCCATGGACCAGCCGGTGCTTTCGTCGCCGCGCAGATCGAGCGTGCGCTTGCACGCCGCGAACAGGTCGGGCGTGGCGTCTTCGGTGATGAGCGCGCCGGGATACAGGCCGATCAGGTGCGAGATGTGGCGATGGTGCGGGTCAGTGCTGTCCCAATCCTTGTACCACTCTTGCAGATCGCCCTTCCGCCCGATTTTGAAGGGGTAGAGCCGCGCCCGCGCTGCGCGCACGGCAGCGACAAAGTCATCTTCGATGCCCAACACATCGGCAGCGGCGAGGCAGTTGTCGAAGTGCTGGCCGATAATCGCCATATCCTGCCCGGTCGCCATGCTCGTCTGCGCGGTCACGCCGTCCTCGGTGACAAAGGCGTTCTCGCAGGAGACTGCCGGGCACGTGACGAGGTGGCCTTCGCCGTCCTCGATCAGCCAATCCAGGCAGAACTCCGCCGCGCCTTGCATCAGCGGATAGGCCACGTCGCGCAGAAAGGCCACGTCACCGCCGAAAGCGTAATGTTCCCACAGGTGGAAGCACAACCACGCCCCGCTGAGCGGAAAGTTAGCCCACATCGGCTGCCCGCCGCCGTAGTTGCCGACCGGCGCGGATTGTGCCCACAGGTCAGCGTTGTGGTGGCTGCACCAGCCGCGACAGCCGTAGTTGATCCGCGCCGTCTTGGCGCCGTTGATGCTCAGGCTGCGGATGAGGTCGAACAGCGGCAGGTGGCACTCCGGCAGATTGGCGACCTCGGCGGGCCAGTAGTTCATCTGCGTGTTGATGTTGGTCGTCCAATTGCTGCTCCACGGCGGGCGCACCATGTCGTTCCAGATGCCTTGCAGGTTGGCGGGCTGCGATCCGGGACGGGAACTGGCTATGAGTAGGTAGCGCCCGTACTGGAAGAGCAGGCTCACCAGCGCGGGATCGGGATCCGCCTGAAATTCGCGGATGCGTTGGTCGGTGGGCAGGCGTTCTTTGCCAAGTGAACCGAGGTCGAGTTCCACGCGGCGGAAGAGCGACTGGTAATCGTCGAGGTGCGTTTGCAGCAGCACGGCGTAGGGCTTGTCGTGGAGCGCCGCCATCATCGGCGTGACGCGCGCGACCGGGTTCAGCCCTTCGCGTTGATCGAAGCCGGTGAAGCTCGTTGCCATGCACAACAGCAACACCACCTCGTCCGCGCCGGTGATCCGCAGGCAGTCATCTTCCGCCGTAGTCACGCCGCCTGTCACGTGCGCGTTCAGCAGCGCGGCGAAAGTTAGACTGTCAACGGATTGAACGGATTTTAACGGATTTTTTTCCGTTGCATCCGTTGAGGGATAGATGACCGGGTTTTCAGAATGAAGATAGCTAGGCTCCACATGGCTCGGCGCTTGGCCACGTAACAGGAGACTATTGCCCCAGGCCGTAATCTGATGGTGAAGTAGACTGTCCATCCTTACGGTGAAATGCAACCCGCCGGGTTTGTCGCACGCCAACCGCATCACGATGGCGTTATCCGGCGCGGAGGCGAAGACCTGCCGCGTGTAGGTGACGCCGCCCACCGTGTATGTCGTCTCTGCTATCGCCGTTTCCAGGTCGAGCGAGCGGTGATAGGTCAACGGATTGAACGGATGCAACGGATTTTCTTGATCTGCTTGCGCCGGATCACAATCCGGCGTTTCAAACTCCAGGTATAAGTCGCCAAGCGGCAGGTAGCTCTGGTTGAACGGCCCTTGCAGGTGTTTGACAAGTTCATCCGCGCGGGCGTACTCCCCGGCGAAGACGGCCTCGCGCACTTGCGCCAGATACGGCAACGCCGCCGGATTATCGCAATCCTTCGGCCAGCCCGACCAGAGCGTGTCCTCGTTCAATTGCAGTCGCTCGACGGGATACCCACCGAACACCATCGCTCCTATCCGCCCATTCCCCACCGGCAGCGCCTCCGTCCAGGCGGCAGCAGGCTGTTTATACCATAACGTCAAATCGTTTCCCATATCTCCTCCCTGTCAGAGTCATGAATCATGATTCATGATTCATGATTCTTTGTACATGGCAATCACTTTCTCCGGCGCAATCTCCGCCAAGATGTTGTGGATGTTGCAGAAGACGTAGCCGCCGTCCTGGTTCAAGTAGGACGTGACCTCGGCGACTTCGCGGCGCACGTCATCCACCGAGCCGAGCGGCAGCGTGACCTGCGAATTGACGCCGCCGCCCCATAACGCGATTCTCCCGCGCGCTCTATCCTTCCATTCGCGGTAGGTGTGTTTTCCCGCGCACCACTGCACGGGGTTGAGGATGTCGAACCCGCTCTCGACCACCAGGTCAATCAGGTTGTAGATCGCGCCGCAGGAGTGCATGAACAGCTTCACCTGCGGGGCGATGCGGTGACATTCATCCGTCAGGCGGCGGTAGTAGGGCAGGAACAGCTCGCGGTAGACTTTAGGCGAGGCGATGAGGTTGTTCTGCGTGCCCCAATCGTCGGCGGTGAGCATGATGATGTCAATGTACGGGGCGATTTCGGGCAACAGCGCGCGGGCGTTCGCCACAGCGCGCTCGGTGACGATCTCGTGCAGCTCGGTGACGTAGTCCGGCTCGGTGATGCAGAGGATGGGGAAAATCGCCAATCCGCTGTACGCGCCGATGCCGATCCCCGCCGACAACGCGCCATCGTTGAAGAACACGGCCCGGTCAGTGGACTCGTACACGCGGCGGCACAAATCACGGATGGATACGATACGCTCGTCTTCCAGCGGGTGCGATTGCATGGTTTTGCGCAACTGCGCAAGGTCGAGTTTGGGCAGGTCGGCGGAAAGATCGAGCGGCTGCCCGCCGTGCTCCTCATCGAAAACGTAGGAAGACGGCGGCATGCGTTGGCTGCGTCCTTGCAGAATCGTCCCATCCGGCAGGGCGCGGAAGTTCTCCGGGTAGCGCACCAACGCCGGAAGCCGCCCGTTGAAGTCATATTCATGCCACAACTCCGGCTGCTCAAAGGCATTGGTCGCGCCGTCGAGAATGGCGACCACATCAATGCCGAGGGCGTCGAGCACGTCCAGATCGGGCAGGGCCAACATCTGCCCGGTATCTTCGACGCGGGGCAGGCGCGGCGGCAGGCCCAGCGCCGCGATCAATTTGGGGTAGGCGAAGGCGCTGATGGACGTGGAGCGCATCCCGCCCATATCTTTGGGCATCCGGTCAGGCGTCTGAAAATTCAAGGCTTGTCGTACACGTTCGCGCGATGTAGGCATCATATCATCTCCTCACAGGATTTGTTGGGTTTTGATCATGCTCAAAACAAGAGATTCAAGCGTTCGACAACACACATTATGCGAAGACACGCTATTGTCAAGGTAGGATGGCCTGGGCGATATGAAGCAGCCGTTTACATTCAGGGGAACCCATGTTATATTCAGGGTGCGTTTTCAATTCATCCATCTTCTTTATGTGAGGAGGTCTCCATTGTTTTCCCATCGCTTACCCATTCTGCGCGCCTGGGGTGTGCATTTTTATACATCGCTAGGTCTTGTGGCCGGATTCTTCGCCCTGGAGGCTATTCTGGCTGGCGAAGCTTACCGCGCTTTCATCTTCCTTGCCATCGCTCTCTGCATTGATGCCACCGATGGCCCGTTCGCTCGACGATGGGACGTCAAACGCTGGACTCCCAATTTCGATGGGCGCAAACTCGATGACATCACCGACTATATCAATTACACCTTCCTCCCGGTATTTTTCGCATACCGCTTCGGCCTGGTGGAAGGGCCGGTGGGTATACTCATCCTGGCCAGCGTCCTCATCTCATCAGCTTATGGCTTTTGCAGTGAGGGGGCCAAGACCAGCGATCACTACTTCACCGGCTTCCCTTCCTACTGGAACGTCACAATCTTTTATCTCTACTTGCTGCAGTGGCCCATATGGGGTAATACACTGCTACTCGGCCTTTTGGCCGTTCTGGTGTGGGTCCCGGTTAAATACATCACCTGGCAAACATCCATCTGCCGACGTTTGACCTTATTTGGATCGCTAAGCTGGGGCGCGGCTTTATTGCTCCTGATGATCACATTTATGAAGGCGCCCGGTTGGCTGCTATGGGGGTCGCTCCTCTATCCCATCTATCACATTGGGCTTTCGTTTTATCTCTATA
>DAOLUH010000073.1:0-26340 GCA_035420085.1 Anaerolineae bacterium | reverse complement strand
TTGCCGACGAGCTTGCGCTCGTGGGGGCGCGCTTCGGTGAGCGGGCGGTCGTCCAATTCCAGGATGCGCGCCAGTTGTTTTTCCACGGTGCGCAGGTTCACCTCGGCCTTGCGCTCGTCGGTCAGTTCCAGGCCGTAGCTGCCCGCCCAGAAGATGTGTACCATTACGCCTTGCAGCATCTTCACCAGCGCCGGGATGTCGGTGGGCAGACCGTCGAACAGGTAGGCGTAAGGGCCGGGATCGGTCACCGGGCCGGGTTGGATGTAGTAGGTCAATAGATCGTGTGTCATTGCTCAATCTCCTTGTTTGTAGTCTTGTAGTCCTGAGTCGGATAGTCCGAGGTCGAGAGGACATCCAGGAACTATATGGCGATTGCGGACTTTTTGTGACAGGCGTGATGTATCCTTATGCCCTAAAATGTAATCACTGCAGTCGGTCGCACTTGGACTTGTTTGGCGCTCAGTTTCTCGTGCCATTTCTCGATCAGATCGGCGGCGTCTTTGCTGAAGCTGCTGTGACCGTCTTGAACCAGAATGACGTTGTACCCCAATTCCCGCGCTCCCAGACAGGTGGCTTTCACGCATCCATGGGTGACGAGGCCGGTAACGACCACGGTATCGACGTGGAGCGACCGCAGCGTTTCCTCAAGCGGGGTGTCCTCGAAGGCGTTCCCGTGTTGTTTGTGGATGATGTAGTCCCTGTTCTGGGGGTGAAGTTCCGCGTGAAGCTGCCAGTCCGCCGAACCTTTCACCAGGTTTCTGGCATCCGAATGTTGGATGTAGAACACCGGCACATCGCTTTCGTGCGCGCGTTCGACGAGCGCAATGATGTTTTCGAGCAGGTCCGCTGCCTTGTAAACGGGCGTGGATTTCTTGAAAAGCCCTTCCTGTACATCAATGACCAACAAGGCGGTCTTTTGTGTTGACGGTGTGTTTTCTGACGTTCCCATTGTACTTCTCTCCCTTTTACTTCTGCGTTTCGTTGTCGTTGGGTTGCGAAATTTGCCGCACCATCTCAAGCGGCATCCCCGTGCGTCGCGCTGTCTCTTCCGCCGACATTCCCGCTGCCAAAAAGCGGGCGATGACGACCGTCATCAGCTCGCCCATCTCGACAATATGACCATCGGGGTCGTAGACGTGAAACACTCGCTGTCCCCAGGGCTGCTCGTGCGGTGGCTGGATGCATGGCGCGTTCGCTGCTGTGACTCGCGCAAATGCCGCGTCCAGATCATCGGTTTCGAAGCAGAATTCGAAGTTCTTGCGTCCCAACGGGCCTGTATCGTCCACAGGTGTACCGAAGATCATCTGATGCGCGTGATCCACCTGCCAGAGCGCGAAGCCGCCTGTGAAACTCAGATTGATGCCCATATCTATCGCCACTTGCTGTCCAAGTAAGCCCTCGTAGAACCGGCGCGAGGCGGCGATGTCTCTAACGAAAATCACGGGGGGTTGACATTGGATATGCACGGTTTGCTCCTTGCTGAATAAGTCGGATAGTCAGGTAGTCGTTAGTCTTGTAGTCGGATCCTAAAACCAGATTCCGTCTTGTGACGATCTGACTACGCGACTATTCGACTAACGACTACGGAACTTTTTTCATTGTAACGCTTGCTCTATGTGCTCGACGGCTTTCACATCCTCGGCGCGCGCCTGGCGGACGATCTCGGCCATGGCGCGGCGTTTGGCGGGATCGGCCATCGCGCGGAAGGCGTCGGGGTTGCCGATGCCGCCGGCCAGCGCCCAAAGCTGCCACATCAAGTCGTGCTCGGTGGCGTAGCAGGCGGCGGCGTGGAGGACGTGCCCGCTCGCGCCCCGGTAGTTCGGCCCGGCGCCAAAGTGCTCGGCGATTTCCGCCAGAAAGACGGAGCCGTACCAGCGCGCCTCGGCGACTGTGCTAATGGCGTCTTCGTGGACGCGATGATGCTCACGCAAGGTGGCTTCGTCGTCGGCGGGCCATTCGACGTTGCGCAGCAGGTGGTCGGCCCAGGCGTCGTAGGCCGCCAGCCCGTTGTGACGCTGGCGGTAATGCTCCGGCGCGTCCGGTTCGGGGCGCACCATCGGCGTGCGCGCGACCTTGATCAGCCAGCGCAGCGCCTCACGGCTGACTTCCGGCAGCGACGGCTTGGGTTGCTTTTCGCCGATGATGAGCAGGTTTTCGGTACTGTTGAACCAGTCGCGTTTGCGAAAGTATCCGGATTCCTCGAATTCGACGCCGGCGTTGAAGTCCGGGAAGTTCTGGAAGAAGTTCCAACCGATGAGCACGTCGCCGCCCTCATCGTAGCCGGTGATGAGCGACGGTTCCGGCGGGCCGATGATACCGTATCCCAGCACTGGCATCCCGCGATCAATGCTCTCGATGATGCACTGGCGGAACACGGCTTCATTGTCGCGGCCGTCTTCCTTCATCACCGCCTCATAAGCGTAGCCGACGGCCTCGAAGATGTGACGTTCCACTGCGCCGGGATCCGCGTCCATATAAAAGAGCGCCACGTTATCGCCGTGCCAGCCCTCTTTCCATGAGAGGAACGCGGCAGCGCCGGAGACGCCCACCAGATGCGCGTAGGTGCAAAAGACCTTGCAGGTTTGACCGCGCATCGGGCAGTGCTTGCAGCCGTAATCCTCATCGCCCAGATATTCCAGCACCGCCCGCACCACCGACGGGATGATGATGTCCTCCGGGCAGCGCTGGCCACCCTCGTAAAAATGGACGCGGGGCACGTTTTCCAAGACGGCGCGTTGATTCGACATATTCTTCAAGCCTCCTTCCCTTGTAAGTAGATGATCTTGCTCATCGTTTTCTCCCTTTTCGCTCTTCTGTCCTTTTGATTGACCGCTCAGAAATAAGTCTCGATCCCGAACCCGAATTGCTTGTTCTTCTCCGTCATCTCAAGGAAGTGCTTCAGCCGCTTCTCGAATTCGCCTGGCCGCCTTCTAGCACTTTCGATATAAGCAATCCGGATGCGCTGATACGACCCGGAATATCGCTGAAAATTCTCCCAGGCTTGTGGGTTTGCCTTCAAGGCTTGCAGGATATCGTCAGGCATTGTGAATCCTTCTGTGGTGATGTCGCCCAAAGTCGCGAGGACCGCTTCGCTGACTTTGTGCTGCTTGATGAGGCGTTGCAATCTTTCCTTGTTGGGTTGTGAGTACGTGCTATTCGGTTTTCTGGGCGAGAACTTCTGGACAGTCCGCTCGGCATCGTAAGTCTTGACCGTGCTGTCGATCCAGCCAAAACATAACGCTTCTTCGACGGCATCGTTGTAGGAAATACGCGCCTTGCCCGACTGTTTACGATAATAAACCAGCCACACTTCCTTCTCGGTCTCGGAGTGTTCTTCGAGCCACTTACGCCAGACCTTTCGGTCTGAGGTGTAGAACGTTTTCGTGATCTTCATACGCTGCTTTGGAATGGCGGGCTAACTCTTTGCGGAGCGCAGGACATCCATTTTATTCCCCTGTTTTTACAGCGGTTGACATACCGGGCAGATGCGGGTGTGGGTGCTGCCGGTTTTGATGTTTTCGACCGTGGTTCCGCAGACGGGGCAGGGCTGGCCTTCAAGATGCAGGATGTGCATAGAACGCTGATCCCATTGGCCCTTCGCGCCGTACAGGTTTTGCTCCCACGCGCTGCCGCCCAGGTCGATGCTCTGCTGCAACGTCTCACGGAGCGCGGCCCACAGGTTGGCGATCTCGGCGTCGTTCAACGTGGCGATAGAGCGCAGCGGGTGGATGCGCGCCAGGAACAGCGGATCCTGCACGTAGACGTTGCCGATGCCGGCGATGCGCTTCTGGTTGAGCAAGAACGTCTTGATCGCGCCCTTGTGCCCGCGCAAGAGCGCGCGAAACTCGTCCAGGCTCAAATCCAGCATATCGGGGCCGAGTTCGGCGGTCATTTTGTGGTCGGCGAGGGTGGGAGCATAGTGCGCGAAACCAAACCACCAAAAGTTGACGGCAATCGCAGCCCCGTCGGTCAGGTCGAAGATCAGGCGGCGTTTCTCCGGCAGATGATCGCGGTCGGTCAGCAAAATCTCGCCGCCCATCCCCAGGCAGAGCAGCAGCCAGCCGGATGACAGCTCAACGCGCACCCACTTGCCACGCGGCGTCACGTCGCGGATTTCCGTGCCGCTGATCGCCATCTGGAACTCGTCCACCGGCACGTTGAGACACTTGGGTTGCAGCACTTCGACCTCGCCGAAGGTGCGTCCGACCAGTTCTTTCCGCATATCGCGGGCCAGCACATAGATTTCAGGGAGTTCGGGCATCGTTGTCTACCTCTTGAGAATCGACGATTCGAATCTGCTGACAAGTGTTTACCGTTGAGTCAAGACTTCGTCGGTGAAGGTCAGGAACGCCTGGATGTCCGCCGCCACCGTTTCATCCAGGTTTTGCCAGGTATAGCCGAAGCCGGGGAACATCGTACAGAGCGCGTGCTGGCCGTTGTATTCCACCGTCATAAAGGCGCGGGGACGTTTGCCGGTTTTGTCGGTCTGCGTGCAGTAGCCGCATGTGTCACAATGCTTGGTGTGCTGCACGACAAAGGCCTTGACCTGTTCCGGCATCGCGTCGAAATGCTGCAACAGCGTCTTGAATTCCGGGATGCGCAGCCCGAAGAGCAAGGGATTCTTGCGGATCCAATCGTACTCGAAGGCCAGTCCGCCGTGCGTGCGCTCGCCCCACCAGCCTTTTAGCGGTTCGTCGGCCTTGCCATAAGACTTGACCCAATCCACGTTGATCTGATTATCCCGGTTGCAGACCAGGGTGTAACCCTCTTTTTCGAGGAAATCCACCAGCGCGGGCAATCCCGGGCAATCATCAGCCAGACGGAACAGGATATCTTTGGTGTAAGGATACGACTCGCTGTACAGACAGCGGGAGAAGCGCACCGGCGGGACGTGCGCCGGGCCGGCGGACGGCGCGGTACGGACGGCATCGGCGGCCAGCCAGACCCAGGCCGGGAACATCTCCGGGAAGGCGTCGCACGTGATGTCAGTCTCCGTTTTTCCGGCCTCCGCGGTCAGCCCAAAATGGGCCAGACGCGCACGGAGCGTGGCGTTGAGGTTCACATCCGCTTTGGGGACGCGGAGGGTCTGCCCTTCGACGACGCCTGCCACGCCCATCTTGAGCAAGAGCGTGACGAAATCATCCACCTTGCGTTTCATCCTTTTCATGGTATCAATGAGTTCCGGCCGCCGGTTCTGTAGTTCTCCGAACTCGTAAGCGTCATCGGGCTGGATAGGCAGGCCGAGGTATTCCGGGTGATTCTGAACGGTTTGAGCAACGCCGCGTAGAAACGCAGAAAACTGTCGCTGCGCCGTTTCGGAAACCGGAATGGAAGAGACGGGAACGAAATCGGGCATCGTCGCGATCCAGCCGTTGACGACGCGCTGCGCGAGATTGTCAAATGTTTTGATGCTCATAATGATGTCTCCCTTGTGCTCTCCATTTTCCCTTACAAATCTGTCGAGTTCATTTGATGTCGAACGTCACATTTGCCAGCGCGTGGTAGTAATTGCCCCACCGCGCCGTGAACCGCAGCACCGTGTAGTCGGGATCATTGACGCCGAGGGAATAGTACTTCTCGAAACCCTCGCGCCAAAGCCGCTGGCGGGATTCGGCATCCTGCAACAGTTCCACTTCGCCTACCAGCATCACGCCCATCCACTTTTCCATGTCAATGAAGTAGAGGCACGCGCACGGATCGCGGCGCAGTTGCCCTACCCGCCGGGATGAGGTGTTGGTGCTCATCCAGACCGTTTTCAGGCCCTCGTTCTCCATTTTGAGCATCGCCTTGATGTTGGGGGTGCCGTCGTCGCCGTTCGTGCCGAGCATCACGATGCCGGAACGGTCGGCCAGTGCCAGTGCCTGTTCGATTGCGGTTTCTTTATCCATTGTATATCAATTCCTTCTATTAGCAGTCAGCCGTCAGCTATCAGCTTTCAGCTACCAGCCTGAAGGCTGACTGCTGACGGCTGATAGCTGACAGCTTTGGTTTACATTGCTTGGCGGATCTGGTCGAGCATCGTCCGCATCTGAGGTGCAAATCCAAAGTAACGTTGCAGCTTGTCGCAGGCATAGTCAGCGCAGTGCGCGCAGTTGGCAACGCCGCGTTCCACGCCGCAGGCGCGAATTTCGCACTCACCGCAATGGCTGCTCTTGTTCGGCCCGCTCAGGCAGCCGTCGCAGAGAACCGACGCGACGGTGATGCCGGGCGCGTTGTACTCCGCGCGCCACTGGGCGGCGACGGCTTCCAGCGCCGCCGGATCGTTCGCCTGGGTGGCGATGTACGCAGGGCAATCGCTGCATACCAGGCCGCAGTAAGCTATGATCTGATTCATTGTTGAGAGCCTCCTTAGACTGATTTTGACTGTTCCCTGTTGGGTGGGTAACATAAAGAGTATAGATCGGGAATATGCCAAAACGTGTCATATAGATAGAATCTTTGTTCTATTTCACTTTTGCATAAATCGCCGGTACATCCACCGGACGATTGAAGCCGAGTTTGTGCGCCAGGATTTGGGAGGGGATGTTATTATCCCAGCACGACCAGGCCGGGCGCAAGTGATGCGCCAGACAGTGTTCGACGAAAGCGCAGGCCGCCAGCGTGGCAAACCCCTGGCGGCGATAGGGTTCCGCCGTCTCGATGTTGATTTCCGCCTCGCCGCCGCCCACCATAACGCTGTGACACCGGCTGACGATTTCGTCGCCCTTCATCAGGGCAAATCCAACGCCGTGCGCCAGGAAGTTGTCGAGGCTACCCCAAAAATCTGTCAGCTCGGTCTCTTCGGCTAATTTTCGATCATAACGCCGGATAGTGTAACCTGCAGGAATCTGCTCGCGCCAGGTGGCGTGTTTGGCGGCAAATCGCTCCGGGTCAAAGGTAAACGCTTTGCGGGCGACGCGCAACAATTTGAAATCTCCAAACAGCGCCTCCAACGCGCTCTGCCACACTGCCGAAGTAGGGAACAGGAGCAGATCTCCATCAGGCGAAACGAATTCAGCCAGAATCCGTTCGCGCATGGCTTGATTGAACGCTGCGTTATCTGCCTGCCCTGCCAAAAAGAAGAATTCACATAGCGGCGCGACCAGCGCCGCCGCCGGACATTGCGGATCGTCCACGAAGACCCTACCGACGTGGTGGCCTTCGAGTACGGCATCAACGAAAAGTTGACTGTATCCCGTGCTTTCAAACAGTGGGATTATTTTGGGGTACGTTGTTTTCTCAAGTTCGTATAACATATTCTCTCTCCGTCGAAGAATGTTGTTTGTGCGCCGCTGCGCAGGTGTTGGTCAAACACTCCCGTAGCCTGGAGCCTTGTGTCTATCGAAACGTCTTTACGACCATCCACAAGGCACCAGGCTACGGCTTGCCGCCTATTTTGGCTGCATTGCGTAGCGCAGCCGGTAGAAACTCGGCAGAAGACGTACGTTGCGCAAAAGGCCCAGGCTATGCCGGAACTGCTCCCACAGGCGCGCTTCCGGAGACTTCAGATGTCTGGTCTGCCAATTGAACACGGCTCTCCGTTCCGCTTCCGCGATGCGCGCTTTCCATTGTAAATCTAACTCCATCAGATTGTAATACATCGGTTCATCTCCTTGATCGAAACATCCATCTTTTTGAAACAGGCGCAATGCACTCCCCAGCTCATTGCACCTCAGCTCATTAGAACAAGAAGCTCAACAAACTGCGCACGATGGGCCGCACGTACTGCATCAGGTTGAAATGTTCCAGGATGATAGGCTGGCGCTTGTGGTTGATCCTCTCTTCACTGATCGCCATTGCCAGTTTTGCTATTACAAACGATTCACACATCGCAATCCTCCTTTCTCTTACTGTACCGCTCTCTTGTGTTTCTTCTTAACTACGTCTTCAGTATAGCCGCGCGCCGTCTTTTGAGCGTCTTTTCTGGCGTCTTGTCCGGCGTTTGTTAAGTGAATTGCGACTCTCCCTCACCGTGCTATAATGACCTTCGCCTGCGGTTTTGCCCAGGCGCATCCCTCTTGAAAAGGCATTGACATGCAACCTGATAAATCACAAGGCGCCCCCTCGTCCCTGGCAATCTGGGCGGCACTTTTGGCCGTCTACATCGTGTGGGGTTCGACATATCTGGCGATTCGCTTCGCCGTGCAGACGATGCCGCCATTCCTGATGGCGAGCGCGCGCTTCCTGGTCGCCGGGAGCGTGCTGTATGCCTGGCGGCGGTTGAAGGGCGACCCGGCGCCTACCAAAATCGAGTGGCGCTCGGCGGCGATTGTCGGCCTGTGCTTGCTGCTCGCCGGGAATGGCGGTCTGGTGTGGGCCGAACAGCATGTGGCCTCCGGCATCGCAGCATTGCTCATCGGCGCGACTCCGCTGTGGATGGCGCTGATTGACGCGCTGCGCCCGCACGGTCAGAAACCCAGCGTACAGACGGTTCTGGGCATTGTCATCGGCTTCTGCGGGATCGCCCTCTTGATCAATCCAACGCAGGCTGCTGGTAACAGGGAAAGCGTTGACCTCATCGGCGCAATCGTCCTGCTTGGCGCGGCGTTTGCCTGGTCTGCCGGATCGCTGTACAGCCGCAAAGCGCAGCTCCCCGCGTCCCCGTTACTCGGCACGGCTATGGAGATGCTGGTCGGTGGAGCAGCGCTGCTCGTGTTTGGCATCCTCGTGGGCAATGCACGGGCGTTGCAGGCAGGCGCGATTGCCCCGGCCTCATGGCTTGGATTAGGCTATCTCATCATCTTTGGTTCGTTGATCGGCTTCACGGCCTACACCTGGCTGCTGCGTGTCGCGCCAACACCGCTCGTCTCGACGTATGCCTACGTCAACCCGGTGGTGGCGGTCGTGCTCGGCTTCCTCATCGCCGACGAGCCGCTAACCACACGGTCGTTGCTGGCGACGGCCATCATCGTCGGCGCGGTGGTGCTGACGACGCGCCGAACTTCACCTAAACTGAAGCCCGTCATTGCACCTGTAGCCACACCGCAGCTCGCCGATGTGAGCATAGAAGAATAGACACCCGTTACGATCAAGAATCAAAGAATCGTACACGGATTTCACGGATTCTCTGGATTTCTTTTAGGGAAAAAATCCGTGTTTCCCGTGTGCATCCGTGTACCGAAAAATGTACTGAGCTTCTGACCGGATAGTTTCGCGGATAGAACGTGCAGTATGAAAAAATCTGCGTAAATCTGCGAAAATCAGCGTCCAATGGTTTGTGCCAAATGTCTAATTTACACTTTTTCCTCTTCGGGACGCCCCGGCTGGAGTGCGACGGCACGCCGGTCAAATTGACGCGCCGCAAAGTGACGGCCCTGCTGGCTTACCTCGCCGTCACCGGACAGCCACACAGCCGCGAGGCGATTGCGGCGCTGTTGTGGCCCGATTTTGACGCGCCGAGTGCCTATGCCTATCTGCGCAACGCCCTGTGGCGGCTCAAGCAGACGCCGCTCGCCGACCGGGTGGAGGTGGAGCAGGAAACGCTCACGTTCCGGCAGGATGAAGCGACGTGGGTAGATGTGGCGCGCTTTGAGGCGGCACTGGCCGCACGCCGGGCGCATCCCCACCCGGAGCGTGAGGTTTGCGAGGCATGTATCCCTTTGCTTGAGGAAGCCGTCGCGCTGTACCAGGGTGATTTTATGGCCGGGTTCACCCTCGAAGACAGCGCTGCCTTCGATGAGTGGCAGTTCTTCCAGGCCGAGTCGCTGCGCCGCGCGTACACCGGCGCGCTCGAAAAACTGACGCTCTGGTACAGCTCGCGCGCTCCGGAAACGGCCCTCGAATACGCGCGGCGCTGGCAAAGCTGCGACCCGTTGCACGAAGGTGCACACCGGCATCTGATGACGCTGTACGCAAAAGTGGGCCAGCGGGCCGCCGCGTTGCACCTCTACGACACGCTGATCCGTGACCTCCGCGCCCAGGGCCTCACGCCTTCCGACGAAACCGTGGCGCTCTACCAGCGCATCCGCGCCTCCGACGTAACCGTAGCGCGGGCGTCTCGCCCGCGTGAAATCGCCTCTGCCGACCAGAGTTCAGGCGTTTTCCCTCGTCACAACCTGCCGACGTCCTCCACTGCGTTCGTGGGCCGCAGGATGGAATTGGCCGAGTTGCAGCGTTTGTTGAGCGACCCTGAGACGCGCCTCATCACCCTCACCGGGCCGGGCGGCATCGGCAAGACGCGGCTTTCCTTGCGCGCCGCCGAAGCCACACTCACGACTTTCCCCGATGGCGTCTTCTTCGTCCCGTTGGCGGCCGCAGAGACCCCGGATATGATCGTTTCGACAATCGCCGACGTGCTGAAGCTGGTGCTTTACCAGCAAAGCGCCGACGCGCCTTTCACACAACTGGTGCGCTATCTGCACAACAGGCGGATGCTGTTGGTGCTGGATAACCTCGAACAGGCGCTCTCCGGCGCGGTGATGTTGGCCGACCTGGTACAGCAGACGCGGGCGACCAAGCTGCTGGTCACATCACGGGAGCGGCTCAACGTGCAAGGCGAATGGGTGCTGGAGCTGCACGGCCTGCGCTGTCCGAAACTCACAGACCTCGCGGAGGCGACAGACTATGGTGCGGTCCAGCTCTTTATCGAACGTGCACAGCGCGTCAACCATGCCTTTGCGCCTGACGCGGAGGAAATGGCGGCCATCGTCCGTATTTGCCACCTGGTTGAGGGAATGCCGCTGGGGTTGGAACTGGCCGCTGCGTGGACGAAGCTGCTTTCGTGCCGGGAAATCGCCGACGAAATTGCTATCAGCCTCGATTTTCTCACCCTGGCGCTGCGTGATTTGCCGGAACGCCACCAAAGCCTGCGCGCCGTCTTTGCCCGCTCGTGGAGTTTGCTTTCCAGAGAAGAACAGGCCGTCTACTGCGCGCTGGCCGTGTTCCGGGGCGGCTTTACGCGCGCGGCAGCGAAAGCAGTAGCCGGCGCTTCCCTGCCGCTACTGGCCGCGCTGGTTGACAAATCCATGCTCTACCGCGCCGCACCAGACCGCTATGACATCCTCCACGTGCTGCGCCAATACGCCGAAGAGCAACTGGCTGCAAACCCCGACCTTAACGACGCCATCCGCGACCGGCACAGCGCGTATTACCTCGATTGGCTGCATCGTCTCGAGCCGGTGCTCAAAGGCCCCGGCAAGGATGTGGCCTTCGGGCAACTGGCGGCACTGGAAGCCATTGACACAGAGCGCGAAAACATCCACGCCGCCTGGACGTGGGCAGTGGCGCATGGTGAGTTCAACCGTTTGCATGCGGCGACGCTGAGCCTGGGGATGTTCTGCGACATCCGCAGCCGTTTCCGTGAGGGCCAGAAACTGTTCGGAGAAGCCTCTGCCGCGCTCAATCGGCCGGGCGTTGAGGCTCCCCCCACCCTTCTGGGTTTGCTTTTGGGGATCCAGGGCGAATGTCTGCTGCGCCTTTCACAGCCTGGCGCGCGGGAAACGCTGCAACGCGCCGTACAAGTATTAGAAGCCGCGCCGCCGGGGCCGGAACTGGCGCTGGTGAACGTGTTGAATTCCTATACCGGATCGTGGTATCCCCCGGAAGAAATAGAGCGCCGGCTGAACGATAGCCTGGCTTTTTATCGGGCTAACAACGACCTCTGGGGCGTCGCACTGACATTGGGTGTTATCGGGGAAAGTCTCCACATCTTTGTCCGTCGCAACCATGAGGCAGCCAGGGATTCCGTTCAGCAAAGTCTCGACATCCGGCGTCAGATCGGCGACCTGTGGGGCATGGCGATTGCCCTGTTCACCCTGGGAGTGATCGCCGAGTGGAGCAAGGCGTTTGTGGAGGCCCGCCGTTATTATCAGGAGAGCCTGGAATTGCGGCAGAGGCTCAAGGACGTGAACGGCGCGGCGAATTGTATGCAGAGTGTCGGGCGGGTGATGTATCGGTTAGGGGATCGCGACACGGCGCGGGAAATGCTGCACCAAAGCCTGGAGCTACAGCGTGAAATCGGCGCGCCGCACGGCAACCCCGACACACTCGAAGCTCTGGCACAGATCGCCTGCGACGAAGGCGCATTGGTCGAAGGGCGCGACTTCTTGCTCGAATCGTGCGCAATCCGCCGGGAAATCGGCGAAACGGGCCGCCCGCTGGCTTTCACCCTGCTGCGCCTGGGCGATGTCTGCCGCAAGTTGGGCGAGGTCGCAGCGGCACGCGCGCATATCGCGGAGAGCCTGGCGATGTTCGAGCAATTTGGCCCGGAAGAGTGGCGAGAGCGAGCGGCGGCGGCGTTGCAGCAGGTGGATGACGATGCGCATTGAGCCACTACAGCCTCAAGACTGGCCCGCCGTCCGTGACATCTACGCGCAGGGCATCGCCACGGGCAACGCCACGTTCGAGACGCAGGTTCCCGAATGGGACGTGTGGGACGCGAATCACCTGCCGTACTGCCGCTTCGTAGCTCGTGAGGGGGATCGCGTCATCGGGTGGGCGGCGCTGAGTCCCATATCCCGCCGGGCGGTGTATGCCGGTGTCGCCGAGGTGAGCGTGTACGTCGCCACTGCGGCCCAGGGCCGGGGCGTGGGGAAGGCGCTGCTGCGGGCGTTGATCGCGGCGGCGGAAGACGCCGGCATCTGGACTTTACAAGGTAGCATTTTCTCGGAGAATAGAGCCAGTCTGGCGCTGCATCAGGCGTGTGGCTTTCGCATCGTGGGACGCCGCGAGCGGATCGCTCAATTGCACGGCGTCTGGCACGATACGATCCTGGTAGAGCGGCGGAGTTGAACAAAAGTGAGTGGAGGCCCAATGGAAAAAGTCAATCTGCTGCATAAATTCACCCTCTTCAACGACTTCTGGTCGCCCAAGATTGTAGGCGAACTCAACGGGCAATACGTCAAGCTGGCGAAGCTGAAGGGTGAATTCGTCTGGCATCACCACGAGGCCGAAGACGAGCTGTTTATGGTCATCGAAGGGACGTTGATCATCCAACTGCGAGATCAGGATGATATTGTCGTGGAACAGGGTGAATTCGTCATCATCCCTCGCGGTGTGGAACACAAACCTGTGGCGGCAGAAGAAGTCCACGTGCTACTCTTCGAGCCTCAATCCACCCAACACACCGGCAACGTCAAAACTGAGCGAACGGTGGAAAAACAGGATTGGATTTGACGTTTTTTATTCGTGAAAATTTGTGTAGATTAGTGGTTGTTTAAAAGGAGCAGATATGATAGCTAACGATAACCTTCACTGGTGGCAGCGCGGTGTGGTGTACCAAATCTACCCGCGCAGTTTCAAGGATACGACCGGCAACGGCGTCGGCGACTTGCAGGGCGTCATCGAAAAGCTGGATTACCTGCACGACCTCGGCATCGACGCGCTCTGGCTCAGTCCGTTCTACCCCTCGCCGATGGCCGACTTTGGCTACGATGTGGCCGATTACTGCGACGTCGATCCGCTGTTTGGCGACCTGGCGACGTTCGACCGGTTGGTGGCCGAGGCGCACAAACGCCGCCTCAAGATCATCATCGACTGGGTGCCCAACCACACCTCCGACCAGCATCCCTGGTTTATCGAGAGCCGCAGCAGCCGCGACAATCCCAAGCGCGATTGGTACTTCTGGCGCGATCCTGCGCCCGGCGGCGGCCCGCCCAACAACTGGGGCAGCTTCTTCGGCGGCCCCGCGTGGACGTATGACGAACGGACCGGCCAATATTACCTGCACCAGTTCTGCAAGGAGCAGCCCGAACTGAACTGGCGCAATCCGGCAGTCAAGGCCGCGATGTTCGACACACTGCGGTTTTGGATGAAGCGCGGCGTGGACGGCTTCCGCATGGACGTCATCGGCCTGATCATCAAGGACAAAGACCTGCGCGACAACCCGCCGAATCCCGCCGCGCCGCCAAACCTGCCTGCCAACGACCTCTTCAGCCGCCTGTTGCAAGTCTACAACATGGATCAGGACGATGTGCATTCGGTTATCCGCGAGATTCGCGGCGTGCTGGACGAGTACGACGACCGCTGCGGCATCGGCGAACTGTGGGGGCCGCTGGATCGCTGGGTGAAGTATTACGGCGATGCTTCGGCAGGCTCAGCAGGGGAAGAACTGCACCTGCCCTTCAACTTCCGCCTGATGGACGGCATGACGTGGAACGCGCAGCAGATGCGCGCCGTCGTGGACTCGTTGGAAGCCGCGCTGCCCGACTTCGCCTGGCCCAACTACGTCCTCGGCAACCACGACCGCACCCGCCTGGCGACGCGCTTCGGTGGGGAGGCGCAGGCGCGGGTCGCGGCGATGCTGCTCCTCACCCTGCGCGGGACACCGACGATCTACTACGGCGAGGAGATCGGCATGGAAGACGTGCCCATTCCGCCGGACAAAATCCAGGACCCGCAAGGCATTAACCTCGGCGCGGAGCGCACGCGCGACGTCTGCCGCACGCCGATGCAGTGGGACGCCGGTCCCAACGCCAGCTTCAGCCCGGCGGGCGTGGAGACGTGGCTGCCGCTCGCTGCGGACTACGCCACGCGCAACGTCGCCGCGCTTTCCGCCGACCCACAGTCCATTTTGTCGCTCTATCGCCGTCTGCTGGGCTTGCGCCGCACGCGGCCGGCGTTGCACGGCGGTGCCTATCGCGCTGTGGATGTGGCCTACGACGATGTCTACGTTTACCACCGCGCCGTCTTTGCGGAGCGCTATCTCATCGCCCTCAACTTCGCCGCCGAACCGCGCACGCTGGCGATTCCGGGTGAAACGGCCGGCCGTATTCTCCTCTCCACCCACCTCGACCGCGAAGAAGCCGTGTCCCTGGACGCCCTATCGCTGCGCGCCAACGAAGGCGTGATTATCGCGTTGTAGTCGTCCCAGACCTGACAGGTCTTCTGAGACCTGTCAGGTCTATATTGGTCAATCTTTGGAGGTTGTATGGAGAATCTGAAATGGTGGCAAACGGCCGTCTTCTACCAAATCTACCCGCGCAGTTTTGCGGATGGGAACGGCGACGGCATCGGCGATTTCATCGGCATGACCGCAAAACTGGATTATCTCAAGGATTTGGGCATTGACGCGCTGTGGCTCTCGCCGCACTTCCCTTCCCCGCAGGCCGATTGCGGCTACGATGTGGCGGACTATATGGGCGTCGCGCCGGAGTACGGCACGCTGGACGACTTCAAGACGTTCTTGACAGAGGCGCACCGGCGCGAAATCCGTGTAATTCTGGACATGGTCTTCAACCACACGTCAGATCAGCACCCGTGGTTCATCGAGAGCCGTAGCAGCCGCAACAATCCCAAGCGCGACTGGTACGTCTGGCGCGATCCGGCCCCCGGCGGCGGCCCGCCCAACAACTGGGAATCCACCTTCACCGGCTCCGCGTGGGAGTACGACGAAACGACCGGGCAATACTACTACCACTTTTTCCTCAAGGAGCAGCCCGATCTCAACTGGCGCAACCCGGAGGTCAAGGCGGCGATGTGGGACGCCGTGCGCTTCTGGCTCGACCTGGGCGTGGACGGCTACCGGCTGGACGCGATCGGTACGATCTTCGAGGACCCCGCTATGCCCGACCAGACGACGGGCATGACCTTGCTCGATCTCTATCGCCAGGGGATGGTCGCCCAATCGCCGAGTGAGGCGGAAGCGGTGGAAAGTGTGTGGAAGGAGATGTTCAAACATCAGGTGGATCGCTTCGACGAGATGCACCCGCTGATGAAAGAACTCCGCGCCGTGGTGGACGAGTACGTTGACCGGATGCTGGTCGGTGAGGATGACAACATCGCCTACTACGGCAACGGTGACGACGAACTGCACATGGTTTTCAACTTCCCCCTGGTGCGCACCGACCGCCTGACGCCCGCCCACATTCGCCAGAATCAGGCCGAGCGGCTGTCGGCGTTGCCGCCGGGCGCGTGGCCGTGCAACACACTCGGAAATCACGATTCCCCGCGCGTGTGGAGCCGTTTCGGCGACGGCGTCCACGACCGCGAACTGGCGCAGCTCTCGCTCGCGTTGATGCTCACGCTGCGCGGCACGCCGTTCCTCTACAATGGCGAGGAAATCGGCATGACCAACACGCCGTTCGACGATGTGGCGCTGCTGCGCGATACGCTGGCCTTGCGCCAATACGATATGGCGGTACGCCTGGGCGGGATGCCTCCACAAGAAGCCGCCGCGTTGGTTTGCCGGGAGACGCGGGACGTCTGCCGCACGCCGGTTCAGTGGGCCAACGCGCCCAACGCCGGCTTCTGCCCGGCGGATGTGACGCCGTGGTTGCCGGTGAACCCGAATTACGCGGCGGGCGTGAACGTCGCCGATCAAGCGGACGATCCGCGCTCGATGCTGGCCTTCTACAAGCGGATGCTCGCGCTCCGTAAGCAGGCGCCAGCTCTCATCGCGGGCGACTATACGCCGCTGCTCGAAGATCACGCGGACTGCCTGTGCTTCCTGCGCCATACCGAAGCGCAGACGTGTCTGGTGGTCCTCAACTACTCGGAGACCGCGCACACGCTGGCCTTCGACCTGGACAACGCGCCGTCGCGCCTGCTTTTCTCGTCCGCAGACCGTCCAGACGCAGGCGACCTATCGGCATTGACGATTGCGCCCTTCGAGATTTACATCGCTGAACTATAAAATCGCGCAGAACGCTCCCGTTCCCGTCTCGGAAACGGGCTATGGCGGCCCGGTCGCGCGCTTTTGCGCCCCCGGGACGGGGGCGCGGAGCGAGGCTGGATATTTTGGGAGGACTGGAAAATGGAAAACATCACTTTTTTAGACAACTTTACCGGCGCGCTCGCCGACGACTGGCAATGGCTGCGTGAGGAACCGTCGGCGTGGCGCGTGGCGGTGGGCGCGTTGCACTTGCGCGCGCTGCCCGGCACGCTCTGGGGCGCGAACAACACCGCGCGCAATTTCGCGCTGCGCCCGGCGCAAGCCTTGCGCGAGGGGCTGGCCGCCGAAGTCACCGTGACCAATCAACCCGTCATCCACGCCGAACAGGCCGGGATGATCTGGTACTGCGACGACGACAACTACGTCAAATTCATCAAGGAATCGCTGGACGGCGCGGTGTGGATCATCATGGCCCGCGAGGAAGAAGGCCAGTCGGCGCTCGTTAACCGCATCCCCGCGCCCGCCGAGACGGTGCGTTTGCGCCTGGCGTTGGTCAACGGGCACGTGACGGGACAAGTCCGCGTCGCCGACGGCGAGTGGCAAACCGTCGGCGCGTGCGCCCCGGTTGAGAAAGGCGACGTCCACATCGGCCTCTTCACCCACGGCGGCCCGGCGGACGAAGAACACTGGGCGCAATTCACCGCATTTCGTGTGTTTGGCTAAAACGGCGGTTGCGCTTCACCCGTGAAATGTAATTCTTGCGGCGTCACTTTGCGCGAGAGATTGTAAAAAACGTGATAGGCGCCGATTTTTGTCTCCTGGAAGGTCACGCCTAGCGCGACGAACTGCTCGCGCAATGCCGCGTTCAGGACAGCATGGGCCGTGTTGACGTAGACGACGGTCGGACTGTTGGCGACCAGCGCGCTATACTGCGGATAGCGGTCGTCTTTCGCGTTGTAACTTAAGTCCTCTTTATAAGGAAGCTGGGGCGCCAGGATGACCGTCTCCCCGGACAGGAAAGCAATGGGATACGCGACCCAGTAATGGCTGTAGCCGCGTGTCCCATTGTGTGTTTTGAGGAAGTCAATTAACGCGGCGTCGTAGTGGTGATCGGGTTGCGCGGCGGCGAAGAGGTTGGCCGTGAGGCCGGGCGGGTAGGTCGAGGCAGCCTGCGCGACGCCGAACAGGTTGAAGCAGAGCAACGCGCCTGCCACGGCCCACATCCAGCGGCCAACGTGTTTGGACAGCGCCCGCAGCGCGTCGGCGACGAAGATCGCCAGCGGCAGATACAGCGGCAGAAAATACCGTCCGGTGGGATCGTCGCCGAAGGGCGTGAACACGAAACCCAGGAACAGCGTCAGCCAGATCCCCCACAACACCCATCGCTCCCCGCGCCAGGGCGGTGACGTGGCGCGGCGCAGCGCGTGTCCGAGCGCCGCCAGGTACACGATCAACACGGGGAACGCGAGCCACAGCGGCGGCCCACCCAGGCTCCACGGGTAGCGCATCCCGAAAACTGCCGGCAGTCCGAGCGTCAAGAAGGTGAAGAGGCGTATCGCACTGTTGCTGAGTGGGGTGTGAGCCGCCGTCGTGCCCTGGACGAGTTGGGTAACGAGGCTGCCGGTCGCGCTATCGAGGCGTCCCCACCACCACGGCGCGCTGCCGAGGACGAAGCCGACTCCCGCCAGGCCGTAGCCGCGCCAGGGCCGCAGCCTGTTTTGCCACACCCACCATACAACAATGGGAACGACGTATACCATCGTCAGCCCCAGAATCCAGAAGCCCAAACCGGCGACCAGCCCCCACATCAGCCAGCGCCCATAGCGGCGCGCATCCTCATCGCCCAGACGATGACCGAGCCAGAGCAGGAGGTTGCCGATCAGCAGCGCTTCCCCGTAGCCGCCGAGTGAGACCGTGGTGTACAGCGTCAGCGCCACCGGCGCGAGGGCCAGCAGGAGGACGGTCAACAGTGCCACATCCCAGTCGCGGCGCAGGCGCAGCGTCACGCCATAACTGGTTGCCAGGAAACCGGCGAATAGCCCGATTTGCACCCACCGCATCACCAGCGCCGCTTCGCCGAACAGCGCGAAGGCCGCCGCGACGAGATAGGCATCAAGGCTGCCCATGTACTGCTGTCCGTAGAAGAAGCGCGGGCGCGCGCCGCGCAGAATGTGCCGCGCCATCAAGGCCACGACGGCCTCGTCGCCATCGAAGGGGACAACGTCTGCGGCGAGCAGCACCGCGCGCACGAGCAGCGCCGCGCCGATGATGGCGAGCAGAGGCCAGACGCGCTTCATTGGCGGCCTGGTTGGGCGGCTCTGTGTTTCAGTTGTGCTGGTGGACATAGCGGTAAGTTTAAGCGCGAATCCCAAAATGACAAAAGACTTGATGTGGGGCCGGAGGCTGGTCTAATCGCCAAGATTTGCATTGTGGGTTATACTTACAGCGATCGGAGGACGCGCTGGTTTGACGACCAGACAAACGACGATATGAATATCTTGGAGGAAAACGCTGTGCCAACCTATAAACCATATACCAAACATCAACTGGACTTCGCGTTGCGCGAGATTGCGCGCGCGATTTACACGCCTGTCGCGCCGCTGGACATCCGCGCGTGGTGGTCGAAGGAGCCGTTGCCCTTCACCGAACGGATGAGCGGCAAGGACCTCGCGGCGCTGCGCGTCGGCGACAAGTGGGGCGATCTTTTCGATTGCGCGTGGTTCCACTTCACGGGTGTCGTGCCCGCCGAGGCCGCCGGGCAGCACGTCGTCCTGCTGCTCGACGTGAACGGCGAGATGTGCGTCTTCGATGCGAACGGCGTCCCCGCGCGCGGCCTCACGAGTATGTCATCGGGCTACGACTTCAGCCTCGGCGAGCCGGGCAAGCGCGTGCTGCAACTCTTCGCGTGCGCCGAGGGCGGCGAGCGCGTGGACGTGTGGGCCGACGCTGGCTGCAACGACCTCTTCGGCAATTTGCAGAACAACGGGACGGTCCGCGAGGCTGCGATTGCCGTCTGTAACGACGAAGTGCGGGCGCTCTATTATGACTTCGAGGTGTTGCTGGATTTCCTCCACGTCCTGCCGGAAAACACGCCGCGCTACCAGCAAATCCTCACCGGGCTGAACGATATCGTCCCCCTGCTGTATCGCGGCGTCGCGGCGGCGGCGACGGACGCGCGCGCTGTGCTCGCGCCGCTGCTGGCGAAGCGCGGCGGCGACCCGTCGCTGCGCATCAGCGCCGTGGGGCACGCGCACATGGACTTGGGCTGGCTGTGGCCGATCCGCGAGACCGTCCGCAAGGGTGCGCGTACCTTCTCCACGGCGCTTGAGCTGGCGGACCGTTATCCCGACTACGTCTTCGGCGCGAGTCAACCGCAGTATTTCCTGTGGATGAAGCAGCATTATCCCGAACTGTACGCCAAAATCGCGCAGAAAGTCCGCGAGGGCCGCCTGGAACCGCAGGGCGCGATGTGGGTGGAGGCCGATACCAACGTCTCCGGCGGCGAGGCGCTCGTGCGCCAACTACTCCAGGGCAAGCGGTTCTTCCAGCAAGAGTTCGGCGTGGAACTGCGTTATCTGTGGTTGCCAGACGTGTTCGGCTACAGCGCCGCGCTGCCGCAGTTGCTCAAGCTGGCGGACGTGGACTACTTCTCGACGCAGAAGCTCTCGTGGAGCCTCATCAACGCCTTCCCGCACCAATCCTTCCACTGGCAGGGCCTCGATGGGACGGCGGTGCTGACCCACATGCTGCCCGAAGAGACCTACAACAGCCCCGCCGCGCCGCGTTCAGTGCGCCGCATCGAGCAGAACTACCGCGATTCCGGCGTGTCGAGCCGCGCGCTGATGGTCTACGGCATCGGCGATGGCGGTGGCGGCCCCGGCGAGGAGCACCTGGAACGGCTGCTGCGCCTGGAAAACCTGGAAGGGCTGAGTCCGGTAGCGCAAGAGTCTGTGGCGGATTTCCTCGAAAAGTGGCAGACGGAAGCTGACCGCTTCCCCACCTGGGTCGGCGAGCTGTACCTGGAACGGCACGAGGGCACGCTGACCACCGAAGCACGCAACAAGTGGTACAACCGCAAGATGGAACTGGCGCTGTGCGAGCTGGAATGGGCGGCGGCGCTGGCGCGGGTCGAAACCGGCGCGCCGTATCCCGCCGACTTCCTCACCGACACTTGGCGCGAAGTGCTGCTCTACCAGTTCCACGACATCCTCCCCGGATCCTCGATCAAGCGCGTCTATGACGAAAGCCTGGCGCGTTACGAGGTCATGTTCCAGGAGACGAACGCCCGGATTGAGGCGTATTACCGCCAGGTTGCCGCACAGGTCAACACGGCGCAAATGACCAAACCGGTCGCCGTCTTCAACCCGCTCTCGTGGGAACGCGAGGAGTGGGTGCAAGTGGACGGCCACTGGCTGCGCGTCGCCGTCCCGCCGATGGGCTACACGGTGATAGACGCCGCGAGACCCTTCGCTCCGCTCAGGGTGACGGAAACCGTCATTTCGAGCGCAGCGATGAATCTCTCCGCGACGCCCGCGCTCCTTGAAAACGACCTGCTGCGCGTCACCTTCGCCGCCGACGGCAGCATTGCCTCGGTCTTCGACAAGCGCGCGGACCGCGAGGTCATCCCGCACGGGCAGACGGCGAACCGGCTGGCGGTCTACGCGGACTTCGGCGACGCCTGGGACTTCCCGATGGACTACGCCGACCAGACGCCGCATTATATGGAACTGGTTTCCGCTACCGCCCGCGTGGATGGGCCGCGCGCCGTGCTCACGCAGGTTTACCGCTTCGGCTACTCCGAGATGACGCAGGAGATTGCGCTGACGGCCGGCAGCCCCCGGCTGGACTTCGTCTGCCATCTGCGCTGGCGCGAGCCGCGCGCGATGCTGCGCACGAGCTTCCCCGTCGCCGTTCACGCCACCGAAGCGACTTACGAGATCCAATTCGGCCACCTCCGCCGCCCGGCGCACCGCAACACCACCTGGGATTTGGCGAAGGACGAGGTCGCCGCGCACAAGTGGGCCGACCTGTCGCAGGGCGATTACGGCGTCGCGCTGCTCAACGATGCCAAGTACGGGCACAAGATTAAGGGGAATGTGATTGATCTCAACCTGCTGCGGAGTGTGCCTTATCCCGGTTCGTCGTTATTGCATCCTACAGACGTTGCGCCGGGCGAGCCAAATCACGGCTTCACCGACCAGTGCGACCACGTCTTCACCTACGCGCTCTACCCGCACGCGGGCGACGCCGTCGCGGGTGGTGTGATCCGCGCCGGGTACGCGCTCAACGTCCCGCTGCGCGTCGTCCCGCTGGAAGCGGCCACGGGCGGCGTGGCAGACCGCGCTGGCGCGCCGCAATCCACCTTTGTACAAATTGACGCGCCGAACGTCATCGTCGAAGCCGTCAAGAAGGCAGAG
Source organism: Anaerolineae bacterium (assembly GCA_035420085.1). Taxonomy (GTDB): domain Bacteria; phylum Chloroflexota; class Anaerolineae; order B4-G1; family SLSP01; genus DSWT01. Next base: position 4,395 of record DAOLUH010000073.1, on the reverse strand, counting down.
GACACCGCCGACATCATCGTCCGTCTCTACGAATCCGAACATCGCGCTGCCAAAGCGACGCTGTGGTTCGGCTTCCCCGTGGCGGCAGTGCGAGAAGTCAACCTGCTCGAACGCCCAATCCAGCTGTTGCCCGTGGATGACGACACCGTCACCGTCGAATTCGGCCCGTTCGAGGTCAAGACCCTGGCGGTCACACCGATGAGTAGGAGATAGCCATCAGCCGTCAGCGATCAGCTTTCAGCGTATACCAGAGGCGTCTCTGGCTGAAAGCTGACTGCTGATCGCTGAAAGCTAAGAAATGACCGTCACCGCTATCGTTCTGGTGCTGATTTCGGCGTTTACCCACGTGGGGTGGAACGTGCTCGGCAAGCGCAACCATCCCACGGCGGCGTTTTTGCTGATGGCGACCTTGCTTGGCAGTTTGTGCCTGTCGCCGTCGCTGCTCTTTTTCGGGCGGGCGCTGGCGGTGTTTCCGGCGGCGGTGTGGCGCTGGTTGGCCGTTGCGGGATTCTTTCAGGCGCTCTACTATGTGGCGTTGGCGAGCGCGTATCGCACGGGCGATATGTCGGTGGTCTACCCGTTGGCGCGCTCGATCCCGGTGGCGCTCGTAGCGTGCATCAGCGTGCTGCTTGGACGCCGCGCGCATCTGAGCGTGTTGGCTATCGCGGGGATTGGGCTGATCATCGCGGGTGGGTTCGTGCTGCCGCTGCGCCGCTTTTCCGTGCAGTGGAGCGATTACCGGCAGTGGGCGACGGCGTTCGCGCTCCTTGCGGCGGTGGGGACGGCGGGCTACTCGCTGGTGGACGATCACGCGCTGCGGCTGCTGCGGGCCGTCCCCGGTTTGCCCGTCAGTCCCGTGGCGGTGACGTTGCTGTATGCGTTCTTCGAGGGCGTGAGTTCGGCGCTGTGGCTGGCGGGGTGGATCGCGTGGCGCAGCGCGCGGCGCGCTGAGGCGCGCGAGGTGGCGCGGTTCTACCTGGGCCGCGCGTGGCTGGCGGGGTTCTTCATCTATCTGGGATACACACTCGTCCTGGTGGCGATGGGCTTCACCGCGAACGTCAGTTACGTTGTCGCCTTCCGCCAGATCAGCATCCCATTAGGCGCACTCGTCGGTGTCTTCGTTCTCAAGGAGCCGCGCTACCGACCCAAATTCGCCGGCGTGCTCATCATGTTCGCCGGATTGGTGCTTGTGGGAGTGGGTTAAGAGTTGAAGGTTGAAAGTTAGGGATTTAGGTTCTAGGGCATCGTTCAGCAGGTCCTTCAACCTGCAACTTTCAACCTGTAACTTGTAACTGATTTCAGTGGAGGTGTGATATGCGCGTTGTGGTGATTGGTGGCACGGGCCACGTGGGAACGTATCTGGTGCCGCGTTTGGTGGAGGCGGGGCATGCGGTGGTGGTTGTCAGTCGCGGAGGACGCGAGCCGTACAGCCCGCACGGAGCGTGGCAGGCGGTGCAGCGGGTGACGCTGGATCGCGCGGCGGAGGAGCAGGCGGGGACGTTCGGGCAGAAGATTCGCGCGCTGGAGCCGGACGCCGTTATCGATATGATCTGCTTCACGCTGGAAAGCGCGCAGCATCTCGTCGAGGCGTTGCGCGGGCAGGTGCAGCACTTCCTGCATTGCAGCACGGTCTGGGTGCACGGCTACACCACGACCGTCCCTGTGACCGAGGATGCGCCGCGCCGCCCAATCGGGGATTACGGGATCAAGAAGGCGGCAATCGAAGCCTACCTGCATACCGAAGCGCGCAGCAACGGCTTCCCGGAGACGTGCATCCTGCCGGGGCACATCGTCGGGCCGGGGTGGGTACCGCTGAACCCGCAGGGCAACTTCAACCCGGAAGTGTACGCGAAGCTCGCGCGCGGCGAGGAGGTGACGCTGCCGAATCAGGGCCAGGAACTGCTCCACCACGTTCACGCCGACGACGTGGCGCAGCTCTTTATGAAGGCGCTGGCGAACTGGAACGCTGCCGTCGGCGAGAGCTTCCACGCCGTCTCGCCCGCCGCGTTGACCCTGCGCGGGTACGCGGAGGCCGTCGCCGCGTGGTTTGGGCAGCCGGCCAACCTCAAGTTCCTGCCGTTCGCGGAATGGGAGAAGACCGTCTCTGAGAAAGACGCCGACGCGACGTGGGGCCACCTGGAACACAACCCCAACTGCTACAGCCTCGTCAAGCCGCGCCGCTGGCTCGATTACCAGCCGCGTTACAGCTCGTTGCAGGCGATTTACGAAGCGGTCCAGCGTCTCATCGCAGACGGTGTTGTGCGCGTTTGAACGTTGGAACGTTTCAACGTTCAAACGATGAGTGTGAAAGGATATGTCATGTCAAGTATAACGATTTTTCAAATTAACGTTTCTCAAGGCGGCGTGCCGAAATTGCCGGTGCGCAGCGCCGAAGTGACGGAGTTGGGCCTGGTGGGGGACGCGCATAACAACACCAAAGTCCACGGCGGGCCGCTGCGGGCGCTGTGCCTGTACTCGCTGGAGCGCATCCTGGCGCTGCAAGCGGAAGGGCATCCGATTTTCCCCGGTTCGACGGGCGAGAATCTCACGTTTGCGGGGCTGGACTGGGACGCCATTGTGCCCGGCGCGCGCTTGCGGCTGGGCGACACGGTCGAGATCGAGGTCACGAAGTACACCGAGCCGTGTCCCAAGATCACGGAGTCGTTCGCGGGTAGCGACATCAGCCGGATGGCGCAGGACAAACATCCCGGCTGGTCGCGCGTGTACGTTCGCGTGCTCACGCCGGGCAGTATTTGCGTCGGCGACAAGGTGGCGCTGCTGACTGTCGAGTAATCTTTTCACCACGAATCTACACGAATTTTCACGCATAAAGAAAAATTAGTGGAGATTCGTGAAGATTCGTAGTTTCTCTCTGGGGGGATTATGCAACCTCGCTCTTCGAACAGTTTATGGCTGTGGCCCGGCGAACCGCCGTGCTCGTCGCCGGAGGATGATGCTCAGCGCCCGTGGCTGGAACGGTATCCAGCGGACACGCCGGACGTGCGCGGCGCGGTGCTCGTCTGTCCCGGCGGCGGGTACAACCACCGCGCGGCGCACGAGGCGGAGCCAATTGCCCGGCGCTTTAACGCCTGCGGCTTTCACGCGTTCGTCGTGCAGTATCGCGTGTCGCCGCACCGCCACCCGGCGCCGCTGCTGGATGCCTCGCGGGCGCTGCGGCTCATCCGCGCCCACACGGACGAGTGGCGCGTGGACCCGGCGCGCATCGCCGTGTGCGGCTTCTCGGCGGGTGGACACCTCGCCGCCAGCCTGGGCGTCCACTATGGGATGGACGTGCTCAACACCGGCGACGACCTCGACGCCATCAGCGCGCGTCCCGATGCGTTGATTTTGTGCTACCCGGTCATCACGTCTGGCGAATTCGCGCATCGCGGCTGCTTCGAGACGCTGTTGGGGCCAGACGCGACGCCGGAGCTACTGCGGTTGATGTCGCTTGAACGCCAGGTCACGCCGGAGACGCCGCCGACTTTCCTCTGGCATACCGCCGAAGATGGCGGCGTCCCCGTGGAGAACAGCCTGCTCTTTGCGGCGGCGCTGCACAAGCACAACGTCCCCTTCGAGCTGCACATCTATCCCTACGGGCGGCACGGGCTGGGATTGGCCTCGGAGGATGCGCATGTGGCGACGTGGGCGGCGTTGTGTTGCGCATGGCTGCGGGGGACGTTTGGACAGAGATTCGTGTAGATTAACGGTTTATTTTCGGAGGGGAAAATACTGATGTTTTACAAGCACAACCGCGATGCATATATCCAGGCGCTCCCAGGCATCCAGCGGAAAACGTTGGTGTATGGGGACAAGACGTTGACCGCCGAATTTCGCCTGGCAAAGAGCAGCGAACTGCCGTTGCACAGCCACCCGCAAGAACAAACGGGATACTTGATCTCTGGCCGGATGCGGTTTTTCATCGGCGATGCCGTCTATGACGTCGAACCGGGCGACAGTTGGTGCGTGCCCGGCAACGTCGAGCACCGGGCCGAAATCCTCGAAGATGCGGTGGCGGTGGAAGTGTTCTCGCCGCTGCGCGAGGATTATCTGCCTTAAGCGTTCGTAATAGTATAACTCCCCGAAAGCTGTGGCCGGTCTCCGACGACGCCACCGCAGCGTCAGGCGTAGGCGGGCACGGTCAGAGACCGGCCCGAGCATGTGAGTTGTGCGAAGGTCGTGGTTATAGACGCTAAAAGCCTTTTTTTGTAGGGCGAATTGCCAATTCGCCCTACAATCCCAATGCCGCCAGGTAGCCCCGATTGACCCGGCACGCGGAAAATGGGATGTGGTCGAGGTAGTCACGCAAGGCTTGCTCCACGACCTGGCGGGGCGGGCGTTGCTCGCGGATCTCTTTGAACGTCGCGCGCGGATGTTCGGCGAACGCGACGATGG
>DAOLUH010000072.1:0-26342 GCA_035420085.1 Anaerolineae bacterium | reverse complement strand
GCGTCTACCGGCGGCAGTTCACCGCGCCGGGCGTCTATACCTACACCGACGGGGCAGGGCATACCGCGACAATCGAGGTCGTTGCCGAACATAAAATCTACCTGCCGCTGGTGCTGCGAAACCGTTAAGCTTGACCGAATCAAACCAACCCCCAGCTTCAAAAGCTGGGGGTTAAAGTTTCCCAAACCTTTAGGGTCTGTCTTCCCCCATTATCTTCCCGTTATCCTGATGGGCTATGGTATGGGCAATATCATAGCCACCATCTTTCACTACCCCGGCAAGCGGCGATCAGGAGAAGCCTTGCGAACCCTTGTGACCTTCATTGTACGCCTGTGGATTGACCCGCAGGCCAAAGAGCCGGCCTGGGAAGGCCAGGTGGAATGTGTGCGCGATGGCACGCGGGCGCACATTCGCAGTCCAGACGACCTGGTGCGCTTTATCGAGGCGCAGGTCGGCGCAAGTCTTGAGTACCCAAATTCACAGAACAGGAGAAACGAACCATGAAAAACAGACGCAATTTGTTATTGGTTTTGGGGATAGTGGCAGCCTTGCTGATGTTGGCGAAGGCAGGTCTGGCGGACAAGGTGCAGGCGGCGCCGCCCGTCCGCTCGACGTGTATCCCACCGGTCTGTCATCATTTCGCCTCTGCGACTCACGGGTATATCTCGCCGGCGAACCACGTCCTGGCCGTGATCCACCCGTTGCTGCTGCTGTCGCCCCAGCCCTGGTTGACCCAGAACATGCGATTGTATTCCGTCTCGGTCCAACACCAGATGAAACACTTTTTCACCGTCTTGGACCACCATTGATAGCCATACGCCAGCGGGTAATGCTTGAGCCAACCGGTCCCGATGATCGCCGGCGTCTTGCGATAGAGGATCGAATCGCGCGCGTATTCCCGCAGACGCCCCTCGGTCCAGCCGAAAACATTATAGTGCGTGTCCAGGCTGACGTTGGTGCGGCCCTTGAGATAGTCGGCCGCCTCGTCCATGTCCGAAGGGAACGTCGCGCCGCCATCCGACACACACAGGCCCCACGCGCAGGCGCACCACGTGTCGATGTGGCCGCGAATCTCCCAGATCATGTTCGCCACGCCGCTGTCCATCGAGGCCGGCGCGACGGCGTCGGTGCCATAGCCGCCGTCCTGGCGGTAGAGGCCCCAGCGGCCCGACCAGTAAGTCCAGACAGGATTGGTGGCTTCGTAATCGGCCCAGCCGAACAGCATAGCCCAGGCCGTCGCGCCGCACCCGCTCCAACAATCGGAATCGTTGGGGCCGGTGTTGGCCGGTATCTGCGAGTACATGCGTTGGTGCTCGGTGCCTGCCCAGGCCCAATACCAGTCCCAGTTCTGCTGCACGGCCTCCACACTTTGCGCTTGAATCGAGGCCGAGCTGCCTGCGTTCCGCCCCACCATTGGCAAGTAAATCTTGGCGGCCGGCTCCCCGATCGCAAACTTGACCGTCTCCGGCGCGCGGCCCGGGCAGCTCATCGTGACGTCCAGGGGTAATTCCTGGCCCGGCAGCGCGCTCGTCACAGACAGCCGGTAAACCGGCGGCAGGCCGGGGCGCGTCACTAACGCGGCCTGGACATGGGCCACACCCGCCCCGGTCAAGGTGATCGCCGGGCTGTCGCACAACAGCGCCAAAGTATAGACCTCGCCCTGCCGTAGCCCCTCGCCGTATTGCTCGATCAGGCTCTCAATTTCCCACTCGGGGGCCGCGTCCCGGCGGAGCGCTTCAAGCAGCACCGTGTACGACACGGCGTAACCGGCCTTCAACTCTCCCCACGAGCCCCACTCGCGCAACTGCCAGGAGGGGGTGATTGGCCCACTGGTTGTATAAACGCCATCCGGGGAAGGCTGATCGTCACTCCACTCGGGGTGGCTCGGTGTCCAGCGCGCCTCGCTCAGCTCGACCGTCTGGCTCAGCCAGGCCATGCCGATCACTTGCTGTGGCAAGCCTCCCAGCGTGGACGCTAACTGGCCCGCGGCGTCCTCGGCAGCGTAGCTCAGCGCGTCGAGCTTGTAGAACCTGGCCGCCGGGTGGCCGGCATCCTGCGCCTTGCGCTCTAATTCCTGGGTGGGCGACTCACCCACAAAGTTCCAATGGGGGATCGGAAAGTCATGGTCGCCGGTGGAGATGACGATAAAGCCGGCCGGCTCCACGCCCCGCACCACGCGGAACTCGTAGTAGGCCACCCCGGCCACGTCGGGGCGGTACAGGGGGTACGCCATTGGCCCCAACTGCGCTTGCTCCCATCCCGGCGCGGCGCCGCTGCCGCGCGCGTGTTCGATCACCTGCGCAGCCTGGCGGTAGGGGCCGGTGGGAACTTGGGCCAACGGGATACCACTCGACGGCGGCGGGTTGTCCCAGAACTTGTTGCCGGTCAGTGTCTTGTCGCTCAGCGGCGCCGCGTACTCGATCCAGTCGACCGTCCTGACCGTCCCGCTAACAGTTGTTGCGCCGGCCGAAGTGTAGCCGGAAGGGGTGGTTTCCTGGATGGAATAGTATTCGAAATCCTCGGGGACTGCCAGGCTGTACCAGCCCGTGCTGTCAGTCGTAGCTGTGACGATCAAGGTGCCGGTGACGGGGTAAGGGGCATTCGCGCCGTAGGCCGACACGACGACGCCGGCCAGGGGCGTGCTTTCGTCGCCGACGTTCCCACTGTACACCCGTCCCTGGAGCACCGCCGACGGGGCGGCATCCAACTGTGCGGAGATACTCCACGTTGCCAGCAGCACGGCGCCGGCGAGCAAGATAACGGGAAGCAGTCTTTGAGTAGCCATTTTTCCCTCCATCGGTATAAGGTCATTATCCTTCAAGTGCGCTCCGTTGTCAATCGGCCAAAGTGCAAGCCAGCAATGATGAACACGGATTTTTCGCGCTGGCTCGCGCGATTTCTCAAGTTGTGGCATAATTCTGGGCAACTCAGATTCACTGGGAGGTTGCCCAATGTCCGCTCGACTCAAGAAGTCTTCTCTCGTTGCCGCTTGCTCGCCGGCTGACCAGTTGGATACGTTCATCCAGCAATAGACCGCGCTCATCGGATCATTCCTGGTCACCACGCAGCACTTTTTTGGCGGCTTTACATGGCTCTTTGCCCCTGTTTCCGACCCGCGTCATCCCGCTTTCATCACCTACCCTTTGTCGTGTCTCCTGGCAACGGGCACCCTGCTGTTCCTTCTCCGCCTGGGCGCTCGTCGGCAAATCAACCTGCTCCTACGCCAGAATCCTTTTTCAGCAGCTAAGTTCCAGCTGCTCTTCGGCGTAGACGACTGTCCTCACGGTGATACGCTCGATGTCACTTTTGGCCGCTTAGAGGTCTCCGAAGTCCAAGAGGTGGTGACCAGCACTGTCGAAACCCTCATCCGCCAGAAAGTGCTCTCCCCTTATCGCCTGCGTGACCGCTACTTCCTGGTCGCCAGCGACGGTACAGGCGTGCTCACTTTCCCCGAACGCCACTGCCCACATTGCTTGACAATGACGCACGCGATCCGAATTCGGCCAAGGTCTTCTACTACTGTTGCAACTCGCCCACACGTTCGCTCAACTCATCGAACGTGGCAGCCTGTTCCGCCAGGCTTTCCCCTCAGGAGTGGGTTCGGCCAAGAACCTCGCCTGGCGTCTGCTGGAAGCCTGGCGCAATGTGTGCCTCAGCGCTGAGCAAATCGACCACATGCTGAACGCCCGGGTTCAGATACGCTTCCAACCCCCGTGACGCCTCGTGATCTGTGTTCCGGTGTCTGGCCCCCAACAACTGAATCCTACCCCGCTTCCTGTCTTGCTTATCCACAAGCAGGGACAACCCCGCACGCCTGGCCTACGCACACGTGTTTTTCACTCTTGCCGCCTCAGACCTGAGAATGTTTGTCTGCCGACGTATTCTTCAATGCTGAACAAATGGCGTGTATGTGGACAACAGCGGCATCGTGACCATGGCCAACAGCATCATTGCCGGAAATGCCACCGGCGTGCGGGTCGTCGGCAGCGGACAGGCCACGCTGAATCGCACGCTGTGGGATAACAACACCACCCCAATCGTCGGCAACGTCAACGAGACCGGCCATCTGGAAGGGCTGGCGCAGTTCGCCCTGGACGGGTACCACATCACCCGCTATTCAGCAGCCCTGGGGCAGGGCGTGGACGCTGGCGTGACAGACGATATAGATGGTCAAATGCGCCCACTTCCGACCGATACCCTCCCAGACCTGGGCGCCGACGAATATCCCTGCTCGCAGGACGGCGAGTTCGTCGCCGAAAAGGCCGCTTTCGCCCCGCAGTGGGTCGTGGATGCGGACAACCCTTACGGCCGTTTGCAGCAGCGCTACCTCATCCGGTACTACTACGGCAGCGATCAAGCCAATCCACCCGCTCTGACCGTGAGCGTGACGGACACCCTGCCGGCGGAACTGGTTTTCGAATCCGAAGAGCACACACCGGCGATGTCCTTCCAACAGCAGGGCCAGCGCCTCATCTGGCAGACCGCGTCACCGGTTTCACGTGGTCAGTCCGGCATGGTTCAACTTACGGCTATCTACAACAATCCCGAGGCGGGCCGCAGCCTCACCAACACGGCCGAGTTGCGCGCCGGCGCATCTGACTTTAGTTTGGAAGCCACTACCTATGTGCCGGTCGTCGCGCCGCTGATTGTCTCTGCTAACAACGGTAGACTGTGCCCCGGAACGGTGGTCATCAGCGGCACGGTGCCACAGGCTGGCGTAACGGTCACACTCTATGCAAACGGTACACCGGTAGCCCAGGCGCCTGTCGTGAACGGCATCTTTACCGCAACTTACAACTACCCCGGCGGCGATGTGGCGCTCAAAGCGCGGGCTTGCGGGGCACATGGCCTGTGCAGCACAGATAGCAATCCGATCGCGCTCAAGGCTTCCCAGAGTTTCTGGTGTCCGCAGCGCTCCACCTGGGAGGGCACACCGACTGTCGGCCCGTTGGCCGGACAGCATCTGGTCTACCAGTTCCGTGATGCCAGCGGTAATTTTTCCACTCAGGGCTGGACTATTCCCGGCGTGTATGGCTTTTGGAACACCACGCTGCACCTGTATATCTGCAACTGCCCTGGCGACACGGTCCCACCCAGCAATGTGTGGGTGGTCGCCGACGGGGTGCGCTATGACGATCCCTCCCCGTCATCGCCGTGGTACGACTTTGCCATCACCGGCGGCGCGCATAGCGTGCACTTTTATGCTCAGTGCGGTAGCAATATCGTGAGCAGCGATGGTACGATCTTGATTGACCCCGACGGCTACGTCTTTGACGTGACGCAGGGCTTTACGCCTACTCTGCATGCCGTCGCTGGCGTTACCGTCACGGCCTACGTCTCTATGCCGCAGTGGGGTGGGTGGACGCCCTGGCCCGCGCACCTGTACCAAAACCAGGTCAACCCGCAGGTGACCGGGCCGCAGGGCTACTTTGCCTTCTTCACGCCGCCGGGCTTTTACTACTTGCAGGTCGAAGGGGCGAATGGCTACCAATCGTGGCGCAGCCCGGTCGTGCAGGTCATCAGCGACATCGTCCACGTGAACGTGCCGCTCACGCGGTGGACGGCGGAAAATGTCGCCCAGGTTGCACTGCTGCCGGATGGCCCGCATCCCTCAGCCCTGACCATACCGGCAAACACCAGCGTGGAATGGATTTCCACCCTGGACGCGGACGCGACCGCCACCGACCTGGCGCGCCTGAACGCTAACCCTGTCGCGCAGCCACGCACCGGCGATGCGCTGGATCCGCTCACCAGTACCCTGGGGTTTGACGGCGGCATGTTGGCGCCGGGCCGCGTCTACCGGCGGCAGTTCACAGAACCGGGTCTCTACGCCTACACCGATGGGGCGGGGCATACCGCAACGATCGAAGTCATCGCGGAACGCAAAATCTACCTGCCGCTGGTGTTGCGCAATCAGTAGGTTTGACAGACCTGTCAGGTTTTCAAAACCTGACAGGTCTCATGCATCCGTAGAGGGTGATTCTTGTTTCGAGGGCTGTTCTTTCAGCGCACGGCGGGCGGCCTGCGCGTAGACGGAATGGGGCAGCGTGTCAATGGCTTCGTTGAAGTGGCGCACGGCCTCGGCTTCATGGCCGGTGCGGCGCGCTGCCAGTCCCAGGTTGTAATACCCGGCGGACAGGTAATGCGCGCCGATCTTGAATTCCTGGTTGCCCAGCGCCTCGGTAAGCGTCGCGTAAGCCGTCTCCGGTTCGGCGGCGCGCAGTTCGGCGACGCCACGGTTGATGAGCACAATCTGCCGACTCACGGGATCGGGCCACAGGCGCAGCGCCAGGCGGTACGTCGCCTGCGCTCGCGGAAAGTTTTTTCGGGCCAGAAACGCATTGGCCAGATCCGCCAGCAGGCGCACGCGCATCGTCACCAGATAGAGCACGACGAGGAACAGCAGCGGCGGAAATCCCGGAAACGCGAACGTCACCGCGGCCCCCAAGACGCTGACGGTCAGGCCCTCAACGGCAAAGCGCGTGGAAAGTCCCTGGCGACGCAGCAGCGACAGCCCACCGAATCCCAGGATGTACAACAGTCCTATAGCGAGAATCAAAAATGCCGGATGATTGAGCATGACGGACTTCTCCAAAAATGAACCGCGAATCTCGCAAATCTCCGCGAATCTTTTTTAGATTAGCGAAGATTCGCGTGATTCGCGGTTAAAATGTACAGGCTTCAAACAAATAGCTGCCCGGCGGTGCGCTTGAGCATCTCGACGCCGCGCACTTCGGTCTCGAAGAGCGGGACGAGCGCGCGGGTGTCGGGGAAGCTGGCGCGGATGTCCTCCATGTGATGATCCTGCATGGCGATCCGGTTGTGCACGAAGTCGGGCGTGTCGGCAGTGACGTCGGCTTTGTCGATGAGCATGTTCACGATCACGCCACCCACCGGAATGCCGAAATCGTGGAACCAGCCGATGAAGCGCTTGATCACCGCGATGGGCAGCGCCTCCGGCAACGTCACGAAGAAGAAAGCGGTCTTTTCGGCGTCGGTGAGCAGGCCCTTCGTGCGTTCCATCCGTGAGCGCAGGTTGAGGAGATACTCCATCAGCGGGTCTTTCTCCTTCTTGCGGCTGTACGAGAGCAGCTCGCGGAGCGACTTGGCCTCCTCGCGGCTCTGCACCATCTTGTTGACCCACATGCCGTAGACGCTCGACATGCCCAACAAGCGGCGCGTGTTCGCCGTCGGCGCGGTGTCGAACACGTACACGTCGTACTTGTCCTCGAACATCAGGTCGATCATGTTCTCGAACATCGCCGACTCCTCGAAAGCCGGGTTCATCGTCGCCGACTCGACGAACTCGTCAGCCCGCGTCTTGATGTCCGCATACTTGAGGAACCACTGAATCTTCTGCGTCAGCTCGACTTTGGAGCGCTCGATGGTGTCTTTGGTGTCGATCTCGTAGGCGAAGAGGTTGGGGACGCCGTTCACCGCGGTCGGCGCGCCGAAGACGTTCTGATCGAGCAAGCTGCTGAGCGAGTGAACGGGGTTGGTGGAAGCCAGTAGCGTGCGCCGCCCTTGCTGCGCCAGCCACAGCGCCGCCGTACCCGCCATCACCGTTTTGCCTACCCCGCCCTTGCCGCCGAAGAAAATGTACTTCATCCGGGGGTGCTGCGTGAAAAACGCCTGCATCGATGCTGTGGTCATGCTTCACCTCCAAACAGGGCCTCGGCGACCCGGCTGATCATCTCCAGGCCGGTGATGTCGCGCTCGAACTCCGGCACCCGCGCCACCACATCCGCCCCGAACGTCGCGTCGATCTGCTTGAGATACTTGTTCTGCATTTCGATGCGGTTTTGCAGATAGGCAGGGATGTTCTGCTGCGCCAGTTCCGGCGGGATGACGCGATTGACGATGTAGCCGGAAATCGGCACCTGGTACTTGGCAAACAGCGTGGCAGCCTTCTGTGTATCGAGGATGATCATCTCCTCCGGTGTCACGACGAAGAAGAAGGCCGTCTTTTCCCGGTCGGTGAGGATGCCCGACGAGGTATTGATCCGCTTCTTGATGTCCTGCAATTCGGCGAGAATCTGATCCTCTTCCGTCTCCTTTTTACGTTCAAGGATCGCCGCGACCTGCGAGTACTCCTGCATCTCCGTGCGCAACGCCGTGATCTTGTCGATCCACTCATCGTAGACGCTCGCCATGCTCAAGTAATAGAGCGCGTGGCCCAGGGGCACCAGGTCGTAGATGTAATAGTCGAAGTCGCCGCTGACGACGATATCCACAACGGCGTCGAAGATCGCGCTCTCCTCCATCGCCGGTTCGGCGGCGGTGGCCTGGATGTAGTCCTCGATCTCCTTCGGCACCTCGTCCAGGCCGTACATATCGAGGATTTTCTGGCGGATCTCGTTTTGGTATTCGCGGATACGCTGGTCGGCATCGATCTCTTGCGCGTAGAGGTTGGGTGCAATCTCCACCGCACCCTTGCCGAAGATGTCGCGTTCGAAGATGTCCGACAGCGAGGCTTGCGGGTCCACGGAGAAGACAAGCACCTTGTAGCCCTGCTGCGCCAGCCAATAGGCCGTCGCTGCCGAGAACGTGGTCTTGCCTAATCCGCCTTTGCCGCCAAACTCGATGTAGCGGCGGTTGGGATGTTCGCGGAAAACTTTTGCAAGTGACATAGTGTCTCCTTCAAACAGAGGTTGCTCAACGGATTTAATGGAGCAAACGGAAAGAAATCCGTTGAATTCCGGTCAATCCGTTGAGAGAAATGTGATCTATGCAAGGGCATCGGTCAGGTCGCGCTCGCGGAGCATACGCCGCTTCCACGTGGAAATTTGTGGCACGACGTAGGGCAATAAGCGCAGTGAATAATAGGGCGGCAGAATGGGAATACCCAGCAAATCCCCCATGGTGATGAGGATGAACAGGTGTTCCATGCTGCCGCGCGTCTTAAGAGCAAAGCGGGTCATATCGTGGCCGGCCATCCCATACAGGAATTCCTTTATCGAACGGCCGATTTGCTTCAGTTTGCTTTCACGTGGTTCTTCTTCTGGCATTGTTGGTCTCCTTATAGTCAGGTAGTCGTTAGTCGAATAGTCGTTAATCAATCCCGCCGATCAAGTCTGCGAGGTCGGTCCAGTCGCGCTCGCGGAGCAGGCTGCGCTTCCAGCGGTTGATCGCCGGGACGACGTAGGGCAGCAGGCGCAAGGTGTAGTAGGGCGGCAGAATAGGTACCCCTACCAGATCACCAAAACTGACCAGGGCAAACAGCCGTTCGACTTCGGCGCGTTCTTGCCTCACGCTTTGCGCCCACTCGTAGGTGGTCATCCCATACAGTACCTGGCGCGCGGCGTGCGCAATGCGCTGTAGTCTGTCCCTGAAACTGCCCGGCTCCACGATGCGCCTGTTTCTCCGTTGTCACGTTGGGCATGCGACCGTTGAAAAAGGGAGGGCGGGGGCTGGCCCTCCTCTTTTCACAGGGTTATGCTTTGGCGGGAGCTTTCTTCCCATGGGGCTTGCGCAGGGCTTTCCACCCATCGTAGACGAGGAATACCGCCGCCACAACCAGCACCACCGCAATGATGCCGACGAGGACGGCAGCGATGGCAGCCTGGGTTGTGATGTTGGGGGTAGCGAGTTTGGCAAAGTTGGTGTAGGCCAGGTAGAGCAGCGCGGCGATGGTCGTCACAATCATGAACACCGCCGGATACAGCGCCCAGCTATGCTTGCGTCCCTCCGACATCGCCCACAGGGCAATCAACATCAACGCCAGCCCAGCCATCAGTTGGTTGGCTGCGCCGAACGCCGACCAGATCGTGAGCCAGGGAATGACCCACACGAAGACGAGCGTCAAGATCAACGCCACGATGGTGCCTACATGGATGTTTTTCATGACCGGCACCTTCTCACCCACCAGCTCGGCGCTGGCGACGCGCATGAAGCGAACCACAAGTTGCATGATCGTCAAAGCCATAATGGTCAAGAAGACCGAACCATACGCCGTGCCGAATTCTTTGGGAATGCCGATGTGGCTGAGGAAGTTCGCCAGACCGCCGGAGAACACGGCCAGCGCTTTCCCCGCGCCGCCGGCATCCTGATAGCCCTGAAATCCGCCAAATGCTGCCGTCGCCGTCAAGAAAGCGACCGTGGCGAAGATCATCTCCAGGAACATCGCGCCACCGCCCACCGGCAACGCATCCGTCTCGGCCTCCAACTGGCGCGCCGTCCCGGAGGTGGAAACCAGGCTGTGCCAGCCGGAGATTGCGCCGCAGGCGATGGTGACGAAGAGCATAGGCCACAGCGGGCCGCTGGCAGTCGTAAACTTGGTGAAGGCCGGGAAATCGCCCATCCCTGGACGCCAGATGATCATACCGAGAATCCCGCCCAACACGCCCAGAGAGACGATCCAGAAGGAGATGTAGTTGATCGGCTGCGCGAAAGACCAGATTGGCATGACGGAGCCTAGATAACAGAAGGCGATCACCAGAAGGGTGCCGATGACCTGCGCCCGTGTGTTGCCCAGGAACCACTGCGGCGACTCAGGCAGGCCATACAAACCGGTGAAGAAATCGGCCACCGGCTTGAGGGTGCTGACCCAAATGCCCACAAAGGTGAGCACGACCGTAACCACAGTGGTGAGAATGATGTCCTTCTTCCACTTGTAGGTCATCTGCCCTGCCAGGATACCCATCAGCACGACGGTGAACATCCCCAAGGGCACTTTGGGATTGGTCATCAGCGTCTTGCCGACGGCGTTGCCGAAGCTGCCCATAATCAGCAGCAAATAGAAGTAAAGGAAAATCATCAGAATGGTGCGCGCTCGTGGGGAGACAAGCTTGTAGCTCAACGCGCCGAGCGAATCGCCATCGCGGCGCACGCCCATCATCATCGCGCCGTAATCCTGCACCCAGCCGATGAAGAACGTACCCAGGATGATCCAGAGCATGGCGGGGAACCACCCCCATTGCACGGCAATAATCGGGCCGGTGATGGGGCCAAGTGCGGCGATGGACTTGAATTGATAGCCAAACAACACGTTGCGGCTGGCGGGTGTAAAATCCACACCATCCATGTACATCTTGGCCGGGGTCGCTTTTTTGCCATCGGGTTGGACGACGTCGCGATCAATACGTCGGGCATACAAGCCATACCCAACGACGAGGGCCACAGCCGCTATAAGCAGCACGAGGATCGAATTCATGACTACCTCCTTTCAAAAAGTGTGGTGACTGTTTAAAGAACACCGGTACGAAAAATGGGTTGGTATGATGATGCGTGTGTTGCGGTAGATAATCTGTTGATGTGATCAGGTGTGGTCGGGAAACGTATGCGAAATGTTTTTTTGACTTCACCTCCTTCAGCCCCCTGGAATCCACCTTTACTATTATAAGTCTCTCTCCTGTGCAATGCAAATTTTAGCGCAAAAAGGGTGGTTTTCGTTTACGGGCACGCCCGTAAACGAAAACCACCCAGTGTTTTTTTACCTGCGCGGGGTTGTGGACTAGGCTGGGAAGAACTCAGGATGTTCGGCGCGGAGGTCGCGCAGCAGTTCACCGAAAACGGCGGGGGCGTGTGGTGCCAGCAATTCGAGCATCTCGATCGCCAACCGGCGAATCTCCCATTGCGCCTCCGGCGTGATGCGCAGGCGGAAGAAGTGCAACAGCTCGCGGAAGTTCATCGTGACGATGATGCGCGTCTTGGCAGCGTTTGGTAGGACGAAGCGCGCGTCTTCTTTGAGGATGCCCAACTCCCGCAATTCCTGGTACGTCGTTTTTACGTTTTCGACAAATCCCTCCCACGCGGCCCGCGCGCGGGGGTCCTCGGCGATGGCGTCGGGAACGACCAGCGCGGGATCGGACATATCGACGTACCGTTGGCTTTCCTGGGAATATGAGGCAATCCGGTGGCGCACGAGCTGATGGCTACAAGCGCGACTGATCCCGCTGACCTCGAACGTGGCGCTGGCGTGCTCGATGAGGCTCTCGTGGCCCTCGCGCAGCCGCGCACGCAGGAACTTCGCTGGATCCCCCCGGCTTTCGCTACGGTAGCACACCCGCCCGGCGTGTTCCAGCAGTTCCTCCGGCGTCCCCTGCCCCCGCAAATACTGCGTCAGTGCAATCAACTCGACCTGCATAATCCCCCTCATTCCTCTTAACTCTTAACTCTTTACTCTTTACTGGCTATGGTTGATTTCTGCGGCGCGGGCGGCCATCAGGGCACGCAATTTCGCCGAGTCTCTCGGATAGGCCCAGTAGAACAACGAGTAGAGGATGAAGCAGATCAGCCACGGGAACGGGATTGTCCACAGCATCGCCTGGGTGAAGCCGATTCGGTCGGCCAGGCTACCGGCGACGTAGGCTACCAGCGCCGCAAATCCGCTCTCCACGAAGGTCGTCATCGCAAACGCCGTACCGCGCAGTTCTGGTGGAACCGCGCCCTGCATCATCGGTTCCTTCGCTCCCTTGCCTGCCCAACTGATGAGCAGCGCCGTTATGAAGCAGAGGAAGAAGAAAGGCCAAAAGCTCCAATCTATCGCGACGGTGAGCATAATGTAGCTCAACGGAATCCCACAGAAGACGGACAATTGCCCGATGATCGTCCGGCCATACTTGGGATTTTTGCCTTCCGCCCAGTCGCCGAGAATGCCGCCGAGCACGTTGCTGATCGCCGTGCCGACGACGATGCCGGAAAAGGCCAGCGTCGCACTGCCCTGCGGGTGGCTGAAGGTGATGGTCTCCGTCATTCCGCGCACATCCACCATCCAGGTGATCAGGTACAGCCCCAACACCACCCAGGGCATACTTCCCGACAGCCCTTGCAGGATCGCCACCCAGATCGTGGGGATCGCCAGCACTTTCGGCACGTCGGAGAACTTGATCGTGTACTGCGCCGCCTGCTCTGCGGTGATCTTACCTTCCAGTTCCGGCTCCGCCGCGCCGCGCGTCGGCTCCTTCACCAGCAGCGCCACGACCAGGCCCGAGAGCACGCTGAACCCGCCGAGCAGGTAGAAGCCCCAGCGCCACAAGGTCGGCGTCGCCAGGAACCCCAGCCCCACCGTGCCGACCACCAGGCCCAACATCCCGATGGCCTCCATCAGGCCGAGCGCGCGCCCGCGTTGGCGCGGCGGGAACGTGTCCGACATCAGCGAGAAGGTCGCGGGCATCAGACAGCCCAATCCCAGGCCGGAGATGGCGCGGATGACGAGCAGTTGGCCAAAGTTCTGCGTGAAGCCACAGAAGAGCGTCCAGATGCCCCACAGCCCCGTGCCGAAAATGATGACGCGCTTGCGCGACAGCTTGTCGGCGGCGTAGCCCCAAAACGGCGCGCTGAGCGCCTGCAACAGGCTGCGGATGGTGCCGATCTGGCCCAATGCCTGATAATTCAATCCCCACAATTTCTGGATGGTGGGAAAGAGGACGGAAATCGTTTGCCCCTCGCCTTGATCAATGAAGTAGCCGAAGGCCAGGGCAAACAACGTCTTCCAGCGCGTGGATTTTGGTTCAGATTGCGTTGCTGTGGTCATATATACTCTCCCGTGAAGATTAGCAATGAGCAAACAGGCGCATTATGGCACAATCACGCACTTTGTCCAGAGAAAGCTTGACTCATACAACTCACCTGCCCCCGGGGACGGGGGCAGGGAGCATTTAAGAGGTATAGCACTCGACAAGCGCGTCACCTGCTCCAGAAACGGGGGACAGGGAGCAGGAGCGATTGCGAATCTGCACCTGGTTACGCGCGTACTACTGTCGCAACACCAACGGCAAGTAGATGATTTCCAGCACCTTCACCTCCACCACCGCCGCACTTGAGAGAAAGAGCGTGTTGGTACCCTGACTGAACGGCAGCGTCGCCGTGATCCACCCGGTCGCTGACTGCATGGGGGCCGTAAACAGCCCGCGCGCGTCAATCATGCCTACGTCGCTGCTCCACAACACGGTGGCGGTCAACGCCGTCGGATTGTCCCAGGCATCATACGGCGTCGCCGTCATCTGCGCCGTCTCGCCCGCTTGCAGCAGTACCGGATTGGGCAACACGGTGAGACGCACCGGCAGGCCGGCCGTCACCGTCACCGGGACGCTGTCGGTCAGGATGCGCGGCTCGTCGCCCAGCCAGAATGACAGCATCGCCGTCACCTGCCCCAGCGTGGGTCGGAGCGCGGCGGTGAACACTCCTCCCGCATCCACCACACCCGCATCCGTTTGCCACAGCACCGTTGCTCCCATATCCACCGGATTGCCCCACGCATCCACCAACGCCGCCGTGAAGCGGGCCGATTCTGCCACGTGAAGTTGCGCCGCATCCGGCTGGATGACCACCGCTTCTGGCGCGGACGCCAAGACATGGACGCGCGCGCGTCCAATCAGGACGGCGGCAACCGGGTTGGTGACCGTTGCGGTCACCGTCACCCAGCCATCCCCAACGTGTGTGGAGGCTGTGAAAACGCCCTGCGCGTCAATGCTGCCGATGTCGCTGGCCCACGCGAACGTTGCTGTCGTCGCCATCGGATTACTCCAGGCATCCACAAGCGTCGCGGCAAAGGTTGTCGTTTCCTCAGGGAACAGGACAACCGGATCGGGAGACACGACGACAGCGGTGGGCGGGCCGGCGATAGTGAGCGTCACAGCAGCCGTCAGCGGGCCGAGATGCCCAATCAACTGCGCCATCCGGGGCGTCGCGGCCGGCCCAGGGGCGGTGTAAACGCCATAGGCATCCACTATGCCCAGCTCCGCCGTCCACGTCGGCGTGACGGTGAAGGTTTGCCCGAAGCGCGTGTCGCCCTCGCGGAGCAGAGCCTGCGCCAGGTTGATCGCCTGACCCGGCTGTACTGTCAAGGCTGACGGTGTGATGCGCAACCGCAACCACCACGGCAAGAAGAGCGCCGGGTCGCCGAGCAGCGTGTAGGTGCGCGCCTCATACGAATAGGAAATGGCCTGCCGTCCAACCTGCGTCAGTTCGCCCAGATTGAAGATGCCCCGCTGGAACGCCGCTTTGAACATCGCCCGTGCCGACGTTTCCTCGCTGGACGCAAAAGCCAGCCCGGCCGGACCATAGGCCGCAATCGCGCCTGTTTGCGTCAACACCGTCGTCGCCCATTCGCCGATGGAGCGCACATCCCGCCCCGGCAAACTGGGATACAACGGCGGGAACATCCAGTAGCCATCCCAGCAATCCAGGGAGAGCAGGAACGGCAACGCCGTGGTTTGGGTAAGCGCGGTGAGGTATGTGTTAAAAATCAACGGCTCGTGCGCCCAACGGTGAATGGAGCCGTGTCCCGAATACACCAGCAGGCCCGCGCCCGCGTTCCACGCCTGAGTGACAGCCAGGGTCGCCGATGGGCAAGGCGTCAGAGCCGGTGGACAGTAGTTTTCCATATAGATGGTCTGCGTCGTCAACGCGGTGGGGAACCACATCCGCAACCGCTCCAACTGGCTGTCGAAGCCCTCGTCGCTGGTCTCACCGTTGTCGGCGACGAGCAGCGCGTGCAGTTGCCAGGCAGATGGCGGCTGCGCCTCGTAGGCCAGCGCCTTCGTCACGTAAGCGGCGACCTCTTCCACCGTCTGCGCGGGGATGCGGCCCACGTAGACCTCCGGCATACCGTTGCCGTCCACGTCGCCAAAGCGGCTATCCACCGGCACATCGCCCTGGCTGGGATCGGCGAATTCGCGGTACGGCGGAATCCAGGTAGGCGTGAAGGGGCCATAGCTCGCCGGGTTGTAGCCCTTGAAGTTGAAGTTGCCATCGCCTACGAGGAAGAGATACTTCACCGCCGGACCGGGCCAGTTGGCGTGCGCGTAGGCCACAAACGCGCGGATGGCCTCCGGGTGAAAAATGCCGCCGTTAAACAGCGGGTAAATGTCTTCCACGGCGACGAGGCGCACGCGCAAGCCCTGCGCCTGGCGCTGCGCCACGAGCGGTTGCAGTGCCGCGAAGAAGTGGCGCGGCGCGATGATGATCTCATCCGCGCCTGTGGTTGGCGCAAGCAAAGCGCCGTCCGGCGTATAGCGCCACGGCATGACCGGGCGCGGAACTTCCGCCAGGTAGCGCGTTCCCACCGGCGCGGTATCCGCAAAGGTCGCGCCGCCGTTGACGAGCGCCACAGGATGCAATGGATCGCTCACATCGTACAGCCGCGCCCCGGCAGGCCAGTTGGCGACGGTGTACGTGGCTGCCGCGTCCGTCAGCGCCGCGCAGACAAACGTCCCGCTGCTCGCCACAGGGGATCGGAGATAAGTCAGTTCCGCGCGGTCGAAGTACACCGCTTGTGGCCCCACGTCGGTGACGTAGGCTACGCGCAGCGTGTTGGTGCCCGCCAACAGCGCCGCCGCCGGAACCGTCGTCGTGATGACGTAACCAATCTTGTCGTCCCAATAGAAATCGCCCAAGGCCGTCCCGTTGAACGTCATTCGCACGTGATGGTCGGGATTGACGCTATCGTTGTAGTTGAACGAGGCCAGTTCCACCACCAGCGTCGCCGGATCGCCCGTCGTCAGCGGCGCGAGCAGGGCTATAGAATAGTTGCGCGTAACGACGGTGGGCGGTGCGATGTTCACGTACTCCCAGAACCACGTCGTCAGCGTGCCAGGGATTGTGCTGGCGCGCGCCCAGTAGCGCAGGTTTTGTTCAGCGACGATGCTGACGCGGCAGACGCCGGCCGGCGCCCCTGTAGGGGTCACATCGCGCGCCGCCATCCGCAGGCCAGGCGTGGAGGCGTCCATCGTGAGCCAGTAAACGTTCTCGTCGGTATATTCCTCATCCTGCCGGTTTCTGTGGAACTTCTCGCCGTAGAAGATGAGCGCGTCGCCAGGATCGAACGACCCCGCGCCGATTTCGTGCAGCGCCACTTCCTGCCCGCGCCAGAACAGGTGAACATCCGCCAGCGCCGCGCCGGTGACGGGGACGCCCGCCGCGGCGAGCGTGGCGTAATCCAGCGTGTAGACGCCGTCGGTGATGATGCCGATGCGCCAGACGGGGTCGGGCAGGGGGATGGGGGCGGCAGGGACCGGGAGCGCGGGTGAGTGGGAGATTAGGAGGGTGGGAGAGCGGGTGAGGGCGACGGTGTCGGGCAGGGCATCTGGTTCGGGAGGCGTGGGGGTTGCGCCTGTGCCGAGCGCCGGGATGAGCAACAACAGCCCGCCGAGCACGGCGAGCGCAAGCAAGCTATAGCGTTTTGTTATCGTGTCCACAGTATTGGTCCTTTCTTGAGCTTTCCAGACCTGACAGGTTTCAGAAAACCTGTCAGGTCTATTGACGCCCCCAGTATAACCGGAATCCCGCCGCGCGCGAACAAAAGCCGTCGTGGCGCGGGTTTTCTTTGGACAGGGTTGACAGGATGCACAGGATCTGGAATCCTGAAAATCCTGTCAATCCTGTCGAAAAACGGGGAGGTGCGTCGCGATAAAAAAACTCCCGCAGACGCGGTGTCTGCGGGAGGAAAGCGAGTTCTCGAACGCGGACGCTACTTACGCTTGCGGAGAACGACGAGGCCGGCGGCAGCCAGCAGCCCCACGGCGAGCGCGGCAAAGGGCGAGGCGGCGCTCAGGCCAGAGAAGGTGACGGCGGTGGGTTGCGATGTGCCCAAAGCCCATTTGCTGAAACCGGTAATGCCGGTGACCGTGACACAATTATTAACTGTGTTCACCGTCCCCATACCGGTGCCCCAGGAGGTTCCATCCCACCGATAGGCCAACAGGTTAGCTTCGGTCAAGCCACCCAATTCCTCATCGTTATAGCACAACATCAAATCTAGGGCAAAACCACTGCCGGTAGCTGTGATGTTCCACTGCAAGGGCATTTCACCTGTGCTGGCAGGATCGCCACCCGGCGGTACACTGTGTTTGGTAACGGATACCGTGCCCGGATCGCCGGAAGTCAAGGCCATAGCTACCAGAGTATCGCCGAAATAATAGGTATTTCCAGCCGTCAAACTGGAAAGTGTTACAGTATCTTGCCCGACAACTGTGTTCCAATCTTTGGCAACACGGATACCATCAATGGTCGCATCAGGTATATTTGTGGATTGTCGAAGAGCGATAGCAAGCTGGGCATTGCCTGTAGTGAAAGTACCATCAGAAAATGCTGTAGGACTAGCTGGTTCTGTAGCACTGTAAGAAGTTAGTACATATAAGCTGGCATCGTCAGTAGATGGGTCATATTTAACTACTACTAGGTAAGTAGTATTATACGAGAAACTGTCGGTTGAATAGACTGCGGTACCGGAAGCAGCGATCCCAAAACGTAGGACCCCAGACTCATCTTTCGCAAACAATCTTCCTCTAAAATACGTACCGTTATCTTTCATGTGCAAAAAATAATCGCCAGTTGTCGTTGCCGTCGAGATATTCACAAGCGCTGCATAGTAAAGGATATCCGATATCGTGCTGGTTGAGAAAGCGCGATTTACATCTGGCGTATTGGCGTTATCAATAGTGACAGCACCACCGAACCCTGACGAACCATACCCCGCCATTGAAAGATTTGACGTCACATATTGTGGGGGGATCCCAGTCCCGCTATGAACAGTCCAGTTTGTGGTGACAGCCGTCAAGTTACCTGCAGTCGTGCCATAATTAAAATTTTCCTCCAATAGTGGAAAATCAATACCGGCGGCTTCAGCAATGCCCGCAGGCATCACGCCCCACATCCCCACCGCCAATGCTAGACTCAGCGTGACCATCAACACTGTGCGTAAAACACGATTCATCGTCATGGCTCTACTCCTACCACTCCCAATCCTCAAAATCCACCACGCTGAGCGGGCTGCCCGCCTGGATTTCCAGGTCGCCTTCATACATGATTTCCGGTGCTTCGTACATGGGTTTCCTCCTTAAAATAGGTTAATTTTTAATAAAATATCGAACACGGGGTTGCGCAAAATTGATGTGATCCTCGATTGGCGTTGCACCTCCTGACTTTGTGAAAGACAAGAAAACACAACCTCAATACTCCTATCATAGCACCAGAAGAAATGCTGACAAGTCCTGATTTCGGAGTATAGACAAATCATTGGGAATGGCTCGGGCCGGTCTCTGACCGCGCCCGCCCAAGCCAGCACTTTAGCCTGTGGTGGCACGGTCGGAGACCGGCCACAGCAATGCAAGTATACGTTTGCATCCCGGCCTCAGCCGGTTATGCCCACTCTACCTCAAAATTGAGAGGCACGCTTTCGTTTCCCACAGCGGCGCGGGAAAGCCAGGATACCCGCGCTTACGAGCAGCGCCGCGAGCGCGCCAATCCCCACCCCGCGCGCAGAGTGTCCCACAAGGCCGCGCACGCACGTAGGCGCACCGCCCTCTCCGGCAATGACCCAGGTAAAAAAATCGCCCACATCGCGGCAGGTGACGGTGTACGCGGCGACGTCGCGGGCGCGGTTTCCCTCCGCGCAGGCTTCCCAGGTGGAGCCGGTCCAGCGCGCCAGGTACACGCTCGCCGCGTCGGCGATGTCCGCAGCAGCGAATTCTTCCGGCGTGTAACGCAACGTCACGTCTGCGGTGAAGATCGCCGTTTCGGGTATGGCCGTGATGTGGTAGGTGCGCCCTACCGGTCGTTCCTCGATCTGGGCGGTGGGCGGCGCGCCGGGACGGGTGCACACGGTCAACGTCTCCGGCGATCCTGCAGTGAGGGTGATGCTCGCGCCGACGCCGTCGAAGTCGAAGCGGCCTGTGCCGGTGATGGTCCGCGTCTGGCAGAGGGGGCAGGCGGTGCGATAGACGCGCTGCCCGGTAGTGTAATTCGAAGTCCAGGCGTAGAGATAGCCGTAGAAAGGGATCAGTTGCGCGGCGAAGGTATCCGCAGACCCAAAGCCGCTCGCGTTCTGCTGCGTCCAGGTGTCGCCATCCACCGTGCGCCAGACCTGCGCGCCGTTGACCTTGTTCAGCGTGGCAAGGTAGAGCGCGCCGTTGTAAACCGTCGCGCCATCCACAATGGTGCGGGTGTTGTACGGATCATCGCCGACAGCGGCGTCCACTTCTTCCCAGGCGCCGGGATCGCCGGTGAGGCTGCGGTAGAGTTGGAGAGCCTCGTCATCGTAACGCCCATCATACGCGCCCGCAGCGATGTAAAGGGAGCCAGCGAATGGGCCGACGATTTCCACACGCGCGCGCTCCGCGGCGGTGAAGACCTGCGTCCAGGTTACCAGGTCGTCGGTCCGCCAGACGCTGCCGCCGATGGCTGCGCTGGCAACCCCGATGTAAAGCGCGCCGCTAAAGACACCCGTCGAGGCGATCAACGTGTTGGACGGTGCACCGAAGCCATCCGTGTTCTTCTGCGTCCATGTGGCGCCATCCTGCGTACACCACACCTCCGCGCCGGTTACGGCGTTGGCCGTCCCGCCGCACAACCACTCAGTTGCACCCACGGTGAACACCACCATATCCTTGAAATTGACGTTGTTCACATCGCCAAAGCCTGCCGTGATGACCTGCGTCCACGAGCCGGGCGCGCCGGTGGTGCTGCTGTAGATGAGTGTACCCGGAGTGTAGCCGCTGCGGTTGGCGGTACTGGCGTACAACGTGCCCTGAAAGACGGCCAGGCTGTCGATGTGGTCGTTTTGCGTGACGACGGCATTGCCGAAGGGCCAGCCGTTCGCATCGGCGGCAACCTCCTCCCAATCCGCCTGCCCGGTGGGGACGCGGACGCCAGCCTTCGTTCGCCAGAGCCGCGCGCCGTAGGCATTGTCGGCCTCCATGCCCACGTACAGTTGATCGTCGAAGACGACGACCTCGAAACCCTCTTCACTGCAGTAATCGCCATCACTGCCAGTTCCCATGCCGAACGCGCCATCGTTGACCGGCGTCCACGCGGAGCACGTCCCGGCGAACGTGTCAGGAGGCAACACATCACCAGCAACGGCAGTGTGCCACAGCAACACCATCAGCACCGCCCATCCCACAGTCACGCCCACCAGGCCCCAACGACAATATCGCATACCCCTATTATACCCGGCGCGCCCAAGACGACAAAAGACAGGGCAAATAAAGCGTAAAACGTAAGCTTTCTCGTTTTACGTTTCACGTTTTACGCTTTACGTCTCAGAGCAATTTTGAATCTTCGTTCATAATTTATAAGATAAGTATTGACTTTATCTAATAAATATACTATACTATGCAGCATATTATTGTTTCTTCTCACAATATAGGAGGTCAAAAATGGTTCACATCAACAAAGATCGGTATCGTGCCTGGCGTTCGCTGCGTCTGGCGTTTTTGCTGGCGCTGGTGGCCGGGCTGGCCTGGGGCATATCGACGTCATCCCGTACCGCACAGAGCGCGCCCGTCATTCCACAGAGCGCCGCAGCCTTTGGCGATATTCCCCTTGACGTATATCGCCGCGCCGCGCAGCATCTCGAAGAAATGCGCGGCACCGATATGGCGCCCGGTTGGGAACGCGCCATCCTGGGGGAGCCTGTGCGGCTGCTCTATCGCCCCGACGACCGGCAAACGCCGGCGTACTATGAGTTTCCCGTCGTCATCCCCGACAAAACTGTTTCAGCGGCCGGATTTATCATCCTCGCCGCCAACGAAAACGACTTCCCCATCCCACACTGGGACTTTACCGGTGATCCACCTACCCGCATCCTCGACCGGGATTCCAACGGCCTGGCTATGATTTATTTCAAACTGGATACGCTGTCTTACGTCGCCGAGGATGGCAAGGGCAACGTGGTGGCCAGGCTGGGCCAGATTCCACCCAAAATTACGGGGATGCAGATGGAGTGGCTCGACAAGGAACAAGAGCTAACCGAGAGCGCCTGGATTCCCGACGAACCGATCAGCGACGACAAAGACGCGGAGACCATCAGCGGCACCCTCGTCATCACCGGGCCGACCGCGCCGCCGATGGAGCTACAGCTTTCTGGCTGGGAGTCATGGAATGAGCTGCAAAATGGCTACGCCGAGAGCTATGGCGTTTTTCTGGAGCAGCAGAAGCGCGAGGCGAGCGAACCCTGGGAGGCTGAGAAAGCCAACTCGGAGTACGGGATTGTGCTGCGGGAGAACGACGTTTACAACATCGCCATGTTGTTTGTGACGCCGACGGTGGCGCTCGACGGGCCGGGGGTGGGCTACATCACCCCACAGACCGTCACGCAGGGCGCACCGCTGCCCGAACTCTTCAGAGTGACCGTCGCCGGGAGCGTACCTTATGGCATTACGCCCTTTACGGCGACCATCACCTACGGCAACGATGTCAAAGAAACCGTCAAGTTCCAGATCGTCAAGCTGTACATGGTGTATCTGCCCCTGGTGCTCTCGCGTCACGACGGCAGCGCGAGCACGGTCTCGATGGCGGAATTCGAGGTGGCGGGCCGGGTCTCTCCCAACGCCGTGAACGGTTGGAGCGCGTGGACGACGTACTGGGCCGGCACACACGGCGCTCAGCGTCTATACAGTCAGATTCCGGCCGGGGAACTGCCGAATACCTCCAGTTGTGTCAGCGGCTGCGGCGGAACGGCTTGGTCAATGCTCTTCGGGTGGGCGGATAACCAGGCGGCCGCCGGCAACCCCACCTGGTCATCGCGCTGGGGCATCTACCGTCAGAATGGCGGCTACGGCGCTGACGCGGTTGCGCCGCAGTATTGGGATACCGGCGTGAAGAATATGATGTGGGAAATCCGCCAGCGCATCAACACCTTCTGTGCCTTTGGCAGCGGAGCGACGGCCCCCTGGGATATGGGCGGGGCCTCCGGCTATCTCGCCGGGCGCACTGGCGCGACGTTGCGCACCCACTACAACGTCCTGGGCATCCACGAAGGCGGCTTGATGGAAAAGGCGCGCGATTCCATCATCTATCGCCAGACGCCCGCCATCATCGGCACCGGCTGGCTCAACCACTACCCGCTAGCCTACGGCTATCGCGTGCGCTCGCGCGAGCAGTGCTTCATCTGGTGCTGGACTGAGTATGATCGCCAGTTCTACGTCAACCAGGGTTGGGGCGGGAACGGCAACGGCTGGGTTTCGTCGGGGACGTGGTTCGCCGGGGAGCTTCGACCGTAGCAACACGCAAGAAACGTCCAGGTGCAACGCACTTTCCGAAGTGCGTTGCACCTGTTGCTGGTTATTTTTCTTTACGCGGGATGAGTAAGGCTGCAGCGCCGAGAGCAGCGACGGCCCCCAAGGTCGCCATACCCGAACGCGCTTGGAAGGCTGTCAATTGCAGAGCATTTGTAGAATCTGGATTGCCAGCACCAGGATCACAAATATCCTCTCCGTTTCGGCCATTTTCTATACAAATGTCTGGGTCTTGCGGCGGATTACAGATATCATGTACAACTTGTCCCTCAGCGTTGCGACAAAAATCTGGTTCCGCCGAAACACTGCAACTATCCGATTCATTCACTGCCGGAATACACTCATCGGCGTTAGCATTTGGAGCGGTTTCGTTGCATGTATCACCATCGCCTCCAGGCCCATCCGGGCATACATCGGCAGTACTCGGCGGTTGTGGGAAGCAGGTGTCCGGTCCACCAGGTGGAATCTCACATTGATCAGTAGGCTCGGGGGCGGGGAGACATAAGTCCGGAGGCATATCCGTCATATCGCAGACATTCGGGTCAAACGGATCACTCATACATTCATCGGGTTCCATCATTTGAGGAATGCAAACATCCGAACTGGTAGCCTTATTGGGATCCGGGCAAATATCCGGATCTTCTCCCGGATTACAGTAATCCGGGATGGCCACATCACAGCCGACATTGTCTGCAAGCACGGTTTGCGCCCCGCCGAAATTCAAGAATCGGAAGTGGCTCAGCCCTGCCGCTGCCGCCGAGGCGATCACCACTTTGAGAAACTCGCGTCTATCCATTTTTTTGTCAAACATCGTACACCCTCCTTAACAACTCAAGGGAAACGACCAACAAGCAAAAGTGCGATTTGGGAATCGCGGCGACCCTATCTTCCTGGCATCACCTCCTTCTCTACCGCAGAAGCGGTTCAGCACTCTCTTCGCCCACCAATTGCCGCCAGTAGTCGGGATAGTCGCTGCGCAGGGTGTCATACATCCAGATGCCCATCTCATACCACTGGCGGATCTCCTCACACCACCAGTCCTCCGGCTCGGCAAAAACGCCGTCGCTGCTGGAGACGTACCACGGACAGTAGCCGCCGCAGAGGTTGATGGCCCAACAGGTCTCGCACTTGCGCTTGGTGCTGAAGTACCCGCGCAGGTAATCGGCAAACGCGGCCTGGTCGATGCCGGTGCTCACGTGGCCGAGCACGTACTTGTCCATCCCCACGTAGCGGTGACAGGGATATAGCCGCCCGTCAATGCCGACGGTGGTGCAGCCGCGCCCCACGCCGCAGCGCATCCGCCGGTTCTGCTGGTCGTGGATCGTCCGCACGACGTTGGCCCATGGGTTGAATTTGATGCGTTCACCGCGCGCCAATTGGTTGAAGAGCCGTGCGACGAAGTCGTCATCCTGCGCGCGCAGCACGGCATTTTCCTCCGGACCGATGTCATAAGGCCCCAGGCCGTCCACCGTGCCGGTGCAGCGGCTCATCGCCACCCGCGTAAAGCCGAAATCCTCCAAAAACTGCACGATCTTGGGCCGGTCGAGGTCACGGTTGCTGAGCGTGCAGCGCACCGTCACGGAGCGGCGGCGCGCCATCAGGCGCTTGATGTTGCGCGTCGCCGTCTCAAACGAGCCGCGCCCGTCGGCGAAGGGCCGCATCGCGTCGTGGGTAGCCTGCGGGCCGTCGAGGCTGATCATCAGGCCGAAGTTGTAGCGTTTGATGAGGTCGATGATGTCGTCGTCGAGCAAGGTGGCGTTAGTCGTCATCGAATAGCCCACCGTCTTGCCCTGTTCCGCCCCCTTCTGCTGGCTGTAGGCAATCGCCTGTTTGAGCACGGGCTTGTTGAGCAACGGCTCGCCGCCGAAGAAGGTGATGTTGACCGAGTCTGCATTGCCCGCCCGCGCGAAGACGAAATCGATGGCCTGCCGGGCCACCTCCCAGGGCATCAGACCGTGGTTGAGCGCGTCGTTGGCGTTGACATAACAATAGCGGCAGCGCAGATTGCACGCTTCGGCCAGGTACAGCTCGATCTTGTTGGTCCCCATCCGCACGAGCTGCTGGATGTAAGCCTCGTTCTCGGCGTCATCGTAGATGCGCACGGGGCCGCGAAACAGCCCGCGCTGCTCCAACCAGCGCAACTCGCGCAGCACAGTCTGGGCCGTCGTCTCGCCGTAATCGCGTGACAACTGCGCCGCAATCGCATCGGGAGGCGCGCCGGTCAAGCGCAATGCCAGCGCCGCGTGCGCCGGAGCGTCCAGCTTGAGCACCGCGCTCGTCTCAATGTCGAAGGCGTACTGGCCGCCGCGATATGTGAAGATGTGGTAGGGCGCGAGTTGAGATATGCGCATCCGTTGCCCCCTGGAAGAGTTAAGAGTTAAGAGTTGAAGGTTAAAGGTTGAAGGTTGAAGGTTAGAAAAAGTGATTGGGTGAGAGAGTAAGAAGGATGTAACCGGGAAAGAAGTTGGACGGTGTCTACCTTTATTATAAGGGAGGTTGCGCAGAGCGTCAATAACGAGGGGGAAAAAATAAAATATAAAGCGTAAAACGTAAGGGTTTACACTCTTCCGTTTTACGCTTTACGCTTTATTGCCACAGCTTTTGAGGAAGGTCAATGCGATAGCGGTCCGCGCGGTAGGCGACCCGCGCGTATTCGACGACACGCCCCTGTTCGGTGTAGGTCGTGCGATTGACCAGCAGCAGTGCAGACGGGGCTGGCAAGTCCAGCACAGCGAGTTCGTGCGGCGTCGCCAGGACGGCGTGCACGGTTTCCTCGGTTTGGCGGAGCGGAACACCCAGGCTATTTTCCAGGACGGCGGAAAGCGACTCGCACGCCACACCGGAATCCAGGACATCGGCGCACAACTCGTAGGGCAGCCAACTGACGGCCAAGACAACAGCGATGCCGGCAACACATTCGGCGTGTTCCAGTCGCACGACCTTATCGCCGGGAAGGATGCGCAGGCGTTCGGCCAGCGGCGCATCAGCCGCCACCGTTTCGACGCTCAGGACGCGGCTGGTGGGCGTCTCTGCCTGTGCCGGGGTCATGTCGGGCGGGGTCAGCACGGCGACCGGTCTCTGCGGCGTCTCAGCGCGAATGACAAAAACGCCCTTGCCATGGTGAACGTAGACATAACCATCATTGACCAGCATTTCAATGGCCTTGCGCGCCGTCAAACGACATATCCCATAATCCGCCGCCAGTTCGCGCATAGAAGGGAGCTTCGCCCCTATCGCTAAAACGCCATTTTCGATCTGATCGCGCAGTTGCTGGTATAACTGTTGGTAAAGCGGGGCTGCATGGTCTGCATGAAGCATCATAAGTTCTAACCTGTAGTTTCGCCAAATTCGCAAGATAGCGGTTTTCCCATAAAATACCAGGCA
>DAOLUH010000071.1:0-27524 GCA_035420085.1 Anaerolineae bacterium | reverse complement strand
AAAACCGTTTCGACAATTCCAAAAACCGTTTAAAAAATGAGCGAACCAAGAGATAAAGGCTACAGAATGATCACAGGTTAGCAAGGGATACTGAAAGTTCGAGGGGCGCGGGCGCCTATACACTTATCATACTAGATTTTTACTTTTTTGCCAGTGCGTACAAATTAGAATATGAAAACAAAAGCCGAAGTAGTAGAGGAGAAGGCGTCATTGTTGTTGGTGGTCATCTGGGCATGGCCTTACCCACTCTCAATAACGGTGATAGATATCCCTGGGTCAAGTAAGTACGATGCTTAATCCGTCTCGCCGAAGTCGCCGCGGAGATGATTAGAATACTGGTAAGTCACACAAACGTAGAATCTAGTGGAAATATTTACAAAATAAAGTTATAACAGCAGCGATGTTACTCAAAGTTTAATGCGTCGCGCAGGCGATACACGGATCGAACGCCCGCACCACCCTTCCCACCGCGCGTTCTAATTCAAGATTTACTCGTTCTGGCGTGATGTACCGCTCGGCGGCGACGCGCAACGCGCGCTCGATCGCCAGCACGTTGTGCACAGTGGGGATGACAAATTCGGCCTGCGCGATCAGGCCGTTTTCGATGCGGTAATGGTGGATCAGCGGGCCGCGCGGGGCTTCGACCAGACCGTAGCCCTCGCCATCGCGTGGCTCGTAGGGGAGACGGGTCTCCGCGCCGTCAAGGGATTCACTTAAGATTTCTATAGCACGCTCGATGGCGTAAACCAACTCGATGCCGCGCGCCAGATCGAAGAGCAGGATAGCGTGCGCCGGTTGGCCAAACTCGCGGTGGAAACGTTGTAGGTATTCGTTTGCACAGGGAGTCTCCAGGCTATCCACGAGGTTGGCCCGCGCCAGGCTGTTGGCCCGCAGCACGTTGCCTTTGTAGCTGGTCTGCGCGGCATAGCTGTACTCGGCCTCTTCCACCGTCAGGAAGGCGCGAAACTTGCGGGCCGGAAATTGCGCGCAGACATCGCCACCCTCACAGCCCATCAACCGCAGGAAATCACCATAGTAGTTGGGCTTCGTCCCACTGACCGCCGTGAGATAGCAGGCAGGCGCGTCGTCGCCCCAGGTGCCCAGGCGCTCACTCAGCGCCACCGAATAGTCCCAGTAAGTGTCGAAGAGCGCGCACGCCACGGGCAGCGCATCCGCCAGCTCCGCCTTCATCGCGGACGCAGCCTCCGCACTGATACCACCCGTCACCCCGCCGACGACGGCTTTGACCGGATGGATGAACTGCCCGCCCGCCAGTGTGATGAGGTGTGTCCCGGCCTGCCGCACCTGTAGTGCGCGCGCCGCCACGCCCGCGAGTGCGTCGCCGTCTAATTCGGTCATATCCACGTCGAAGATGCTGTCCACGCCCAGGCGGTCGGGCATAGTGAAGATAAAGAGCGACGTGGCCTGGTTCTGCAACAACTGGCCAAGCAGCAACAATTCGCGGATGGTGAGCGCCAACGGTGGCGGCGTGACGCCGTAGGCGTCTTCCAGCGCCTTCACCGAGGCGACGTGATGCGCCGTCGAGCACACGCCACAGATGCGCGGCACGATCACCGGCATCTGTTCGGCGGGCGCGCCCTTCACCAGGTACTCGAAGCCGCGGAATTCAGTGGCCTGAAATTTGGCGGATTGCACAATTCCGCCGCGCGTGTCAATGACAACGCGAGCGTGCCCTTCAATCCGGCTCAAGGGGAAGGTTAACGTTGTCATCTCACAATACCTTCTCTTTCGGGCGCGGCTGGTGGTCGCCGGTATAGTCGGAGAACTGGAAGAGGAACAACGCTAACTGCGGCGAGCGCAAGCCGCGCTCGATTTCGTCTTCCGGCACGTTCGTCATCGTCGCAAACACGCGCTTGATGCTCGTGAACCACGCCGCGGATTCCTTCTCGATGAAGACATCCGAAGGCCCACGACAGCCCACGCACGGATGGCCTGCGCGCGGGCACGGGGCGCGACAGCCACCGCGCGTTGAAGAACCAACGCAGAGATAGCCCTGGTTGATCAGGCACACGTCGGGCCGCACCTCGCCCTGTTGGAAGCCAAGCAGGTGCGCCGGTTTCACGTCTTTGAGCTTCTGCCGCCCGCACTCCTGGCAGACGACTTTGCTGGCCTGAAACTCAAGGGGGTTCGTGAGCACCGCCATAAACAGCTCTGAGGTCGGCGGGCAACCCGGGAGGTACAAATCCACCGCCACGAAGGCATCGACCGGGTGAGATTTCGGCAGCAGGCGCGGGACATGCGGGCGATCCTTTTCGGCCAGGAAGAGCGCGCGCACATCGTCACGGTCGCCCAGGTTGGCGACGCCGCCGGAGAGCGCGCACGTCCCCACGGCGACGACTTGCTGCGCCTTCTTCACCGCGCGCCGCAGCTTGTAGAGGTCTTCGTCGGTACGCACACCCCCGCTGATGAGGAGGACGTCCACTTCCGGCACGTCTTCGGCGGAGACCACCAGCGGCATATAGACGAGCTTATATTCCGCCACCCATGCCTCGGCGTTGAGGAGCGCCACTTCGCAGCCGGCGCATCCAGAGAGTTGCAGCACGGCGAAGCGCTTCATCGCTACTCGCTCTTGGCGACAAACTGTAAAGTTACCGCGCCCTGGGTCAATGCCTTGAAGGTTTCGCGGATGGTGTCCGCCAGTTGTCCGGTCTCCAACCACTCGCGCGTCCGTTCATTCGGCGCTTCGACCGTCAGGATGCCATTTTCCAAAGCGATCCCTTCCGTGGACTCAAAGAACTTGAATTTGCTGCTGCGCATCTTAGTCCGCAATTCATCCAGCGCCGCCTGCCACAGTTCGGCTGCCGAGAGGGTGCGCGTCTCTGTTTTTACAGGGACGGCGCTTTCGCCAATCTCCTCCGGTTCTTCCGGCGCAAGCATACTGAGCGGCAGGGGAGGAACACCTTGCAGCAGCCGTTCCAGCACGGTCTTGAAACGCGCTGGCGGTTCCAGGTGCGTCATCACGCGCCCGACAGCGATCCAATCGGCGACGGCATCGGCGCCGTTATCAACCACGGCGCGACGCACTAAGGCCAGATCAGGAACCGCGCCCATCTCGCGCGCAAAGCCAATGAGCGCCTGGAAAGCGCCCTCGAGTCCAGGCCGAAGCGGCGGGATTTTCTCGGCGGTGTCTTCTCCGGGTACAGGCGGCTTGATCTCGCACCGGAGATTCAACACAAAGTCGGTGGTAGGATCGCCGGATTGATCCAGCAGCAAATATCCGGCATCCACACATTCGCGCAGCGCCCTGCCGATCGCGCCGGGCGCTTTGATGCCGGTTTTCTCTTCAAACTGCGCCAGGGTGATATGAATGGGGGTTGCCCGTCCGCTTTCAATATCCCCTCCCCATGTGCGACGCAGTGCAACACACAATACTTTCCAGGCGTCCGAAGAGAGGGTTGGCATAACCTGGTCAATAAGAACATTACGAACGGCAGTAAATTCCGAATACGGATTGCGGAATGGTTTTTCACTCACAGCGCACCTCCCCAGCCTTTGTTCAAGAAATCGTAGCGCCTGCACTCTCCGTAATCAAGTGGATGCGCCAGGAACTACACTAAGTATACGGCAACATGAGCAGTCGGTCAATTTTTCCCCCGGTGT
Organism: Anaerolineae bacterium; assembly: GCA_035420085.1. GTDB lineage: Bacteria > Chloroflexota > Anaerolineae > B4-G1 > SLSP01 > DSWT01. The sequence goes on along the minus strand of DAOLUH010000071.1, from coordinate 23,903 downwards.
AGTGACGACTTTAGTCGTTCTGAGATGGGTGTGTTTCATTTGAGTGAGTAGGCGCATAAAACGTAATGCGTAAAACGTAAAAACCGCTTACGTTTTACGTTTTACGAAAGCTCGTTCTTCAACTGAAATGAAATGCGCCCTTCTGATATCCACAAAGCGCGGCGAGAAGCGACTGAAGTCACCACTACACATTTTCCACGCTTTTGGTTTCGCAAATAAGGTATAATGGCGGAGTTGGACGTCACGATAAAGCGACGAGAGGATAAAATTGATGAAAGAAAACCACAAAGACGGCTTGCGCCGCTATCGAAGAATATGGCTGCTGGTACCCGTGCTTGTCGGGATGGTTCTGGCGCTCTGGGCAGGCGTGGCGGCTTCAGCGCCCTCGCTTGAGGGGCAATCGTTCAAATATGCCAACGGGCGGTTTGGGTTCGGGTGGACCCGGAAGGTGACGGACGTACTGGCGCGCGGCTGGCCAGCCTATCTCAACGCGGGATGGTACTGGGATTGGAGCGCGAAGGGGGCCACGCAACTGCCGCCGCTTCAATATATGCAGACCGTTCACTTCAGACCGGTGTTGAGTGGCACTGTGCAGATCGGCTATACGGCCACGCCCACCGGCACGGCGCTGTTGGCGGCGATTGCCAGCCAGCCAGGCGCTACATGGTTTATGGCGAACGAACCGGACTGCTCGGCCATGGATAATATGCGCTCCGATTGGTACGCGCGCGCTTATCACGATATGTACTATCGCATCAAAGCCGCCGATCCCACCGCCAAGATCGCTGCTGGCAACATTGTGCAGCCCACGCGCCAGCGCTTGATGTACCTGGATCGCGTTCTGGCGGAATATCAAACGCGCTATGGCGAACCGCTGCCGGCAGATTTGTGGAGCACCCACAGCTATATTTTGTGTGAAAAGTGCTATCCATACCCCGCGCCAGGAGAACCTTTTGCCTGGGGCGCGTGCTGGGTGCCGGACTGGCCGAGCAGCACCGCTTCCGCATCCATCGCTACATTCTACTCGGTGTACGATCACTGGAATATCAACATCTTCACCGAGCGCATTCGCACGTTCCGCCAATGGATGTACGATAACGGTTACCGTGACCATGCGCTGGTTATTCCCGAATATGGCGTGTTGTTTTACGATGGTCTGGTGTACAGCGGCGCCACCTACGACGCCAAAAGCCGGGAGTTTATGTACGCCGGGTTTGATTGGATGCAAAATGCCCGCGATCCTGTCCTCGGCTACCGCATGGATGATGACCGGCTGGTACAGCAATGGGCCTGGTACAGCCTCGACCACGGAAGCTTTCCAGGGGGCACGCTCTTCAATATAAGTTACTACCAACCCACAACAATGGGCCGCGATTTCTCCGCCTATGTCGCATTGATCACGCCTACCGTAGACCTGCTGACGTTCGACCCCTACATCACCATCCCCGTCACCGAGACAGGTGTACCGGTCACAGCCACCGTCTACTTCACCGTTTCCAATGCTGGCAACATCAGCAGTGAGGACATGGTGATGGCGAAAATCATCAGCAATTCACTGGTCAGCCCCACCTTTTATACGGTGGTAGGAGGGACAACGATAGAAAGTTTAGCGTGCTGCGGCGATCATAGAACTGTTGTCATCCCCTGGGCCGATTACATCGTGGGGGCGGACTACGACTTTTACGTCACCATCCTGGATGTCAACCTGCACATAGATCGCGTGTGGGCGCCGGTGTTGCGCGATGTTGTCACCCCGACCACGGCGACGCTCTACACGACACTCAGCAACGAGGGTTATTCAAAGGTGTATGAGCCGTTGACGGTGACGTTCTACCACAACAGCAGCGTCCAGATTCCCTTAGGCGAGGTCGTCATCCCAGAGCTGGGATGCTGTGGGAACCAGCAGACTGTTTCTGTAACGTGGCCCAACCTCACCGAAGGCATTTATCCATTCTGCATCACAGCCTCAACGACGTTCACGCAAACCGAGCCAGTGTGCGCCAACCTGTGGATCAACCCGCCTTATACCATCTACCTGCCGCTCATCGCCAAAAACAAATAATCCGCACAAACGCAGCGGCCACTTCAATGAAGTGGCCGCCCGTTTTTAGCTGTAGCCGTGGTACGGTTTGAACAATTTGCCTACGCTGTGACCGCTGTGCACACGCGTAATCACCCCGGCCAGTAGGGGCGCGACCGATAGCACCGTTAAGTTGGGAAGAGCCTCTCTGGTGCCGGGGCGCAGCGGGACCGAATTTGTCGTCACCATCTCTTTGATTGGCTGAGCAGCCAGCAGGTCAACAGCATGACCGGAGAAAATCGCGTGGACGAAACAGCAGTACACATCATGAGCGCCGGCTTCTTTCATCACCTGGATGTCGTCGCACATCGTCCCGCCGGTATCCACCTCGTCATCCACGATGATAACGTCTTTCCCGGCGACATCCCCAATGACGGTGAGCACGGCCGTGTGGTCCTCGACGCGGCGTTTCTCCACGAAGGCCACCGGCAGATCAAGCTCTTCGGCGAAGACCCGCGCTTTTTTGGCGAATCCCAAATCGGCGGAAACCACCACCGCGTTGCGCAGGTCTTTCTGCCGCATATAGTCGGCCAGCAAGGGGAACGCCGTCAGGGTGTCGCCGGGGATGCTGAAGAAGCCCTGAATCTGCCCGGCGTGCAAGTCCAGCGTGATGTAGCGATCCGCGCCGGCAATCTGGATCATATCGGCGACCAGACGCGCCGTAATCGGCACACGGGGCTGATCCTTTTTGTCGGAGCGGCCATAAGCCAGGTAGGGGATGACGGCGGTGACCCGACCCGCTGAGGCGCGTTTCAGCGTATCGAGGAAAATCAGCAATTCCATCACATTGTCGTTGACCGGTGCGGAGGTCGTCTGAATCACAAAAGCGTCCTGACCCCGGACGCTTTGGTGTAGTCGCACAAACGTGTTGTCGTTGGCGAATTTGCGGTCGTCGCGCCCGCCTAAAGGCACCCCAAGCTCGGCGCTGATCTCCTCCGCCAGGTCAGGACATCCGGTGCCGCTGTAGAGGACGATTTTCCCATACCCCTTAAGCTGCGCCATACTGCACCTCCCTAATCGTCAAGGTATCATTTGATTTGGGTGCATTTCATCCCAGTTGAAGAACGAAATTTCGTAAAACGTAAAACGTGAAACGTAAGAGTTTTCTACGTTTTACGCATTACGTTTTGGCTGCCCACTAACTCAAATGAAACATACCCTTTTGGTTTTATGCTCACACACCGGCAAGATGACACGTGTCGTTCATCTTGAGCAAGGTGTAATCCTGACCATCAAACGCGATGAGGTTAAGCGCGCACGTATCCTGTCCCAAGCGCCAGAAACGTTCGTTGCCGAGGCCCAGGATGCCCAACAACAGCAGGCGGTTGACCACCGTGTGCGCTACAATGACCACAGTGCCGTTGGTATGCCGTTCGACGATCTCATTCAGAGCGCCCAGCGCCCGCAAACGCACGGCGTGGATGGTTTCACCGCCAGGAATAGGGGCGTCCTGTGGCTGGGTGTACCACAATTCCACAGCCTCCGCCCAGTGCTGCGCGCGGAGTTCCGCGACGGTGAGACCTTCCCACGCGCCATAGTCAATATCCAGCAGGCCGGGATGGGCGCGCTCGTGAAGATGGAAACACTGCGCAATTTTCTCTGCTGTCTGGCGCGCACGCAGGAGTGGACTGCAATACACCGCCTCTGGCGTCCAGTGCGCGGCAATGTAATGCGCCGTCGCCTCAGCCTGGGCCATCCCCGTTGCATCCAGAGCAATGTTGGCCCGCCCGCGGAAACGGTCGCCGATATTCCATTCCGTCTGGCCATGTCGAACAAGAACAATCGTCGTTGGCATGACTTCACCGCTTTAGCAGGATGCGCGTCCCGCAATTGACGCAGAGCGACGCTTCTGGCTCGTTGAGGAAGCCGCAGTTCGGGCACACAATTGGCTGCGCCTCGGCCAACGAGCCGCGACACGCCTGGCAGATGTACGCGCCGATGGGGTTGGGCGTATCGCAATAGGGACAAATCACCGTCTGCAAAGCCGCCGCTGTCCCGCGCCCACTGCCGCGGCTTTGGCAGTACTCGTCCACGGCTTTCCAGATTTCCGAGCGCAAGCCCAACCAGCGCACGTTGCGCGCGATGTCGTCCAATTCGCCCAGCAAACGCAGCGGATTCAGCCAGCCCAACACGCCGGTCTTCGCCAGGTCGGCGGCGACGCCAAGCCACTGCTGTTCACTCACCGCCACCGTCACACCGATGTCTGTTGGGGTGATGTGTACTGTCACCGCGGTGTTTGGATCGCTCCGTTCGACATTGCGACTTTGAATCTGCACCACGGCTCTTCCACCCTCACCGCGTAGCGCTTGCGCGCGGGTTTCGCCCTGGTCGAAGCGCAACACCAACGTGCGCGCCATATCTTCGGCGCTGATCTTGCCGTGGTACAAGCGTTGCTCAACTTTGTCTGCCATTTTGCGCTTATCCGAGTTGTACAAAGTCCTCGGCGGGGATCACGAAGATGGTAGCCTTGTGCTCGCCAGGGTGATCGGGAGCGCGGCAAGCCTTCTCGATCAGGTCAAAAACCTTATCCACCTCGGCTTCGTCCACGCCGATGAGCAAGGTGACGCGACCACGTCGCAGAAACCCCCCTGTGCTGGCTACGCGCGTAACGCGGAAGCTATTCTCGACCAACGCATCCGAGACATCCATGGCATCGGAATCTTTGACAATCGCTATGACCAATTTCATGTTATTCACCTCACACCTGTGCAAAGCGTTCAACCGGAAGGATAAAGACCGTTGCCCCACCTACAGAAGCTTCGATCATCATCGGATAGCCAGGCGTCAGCGAAAGTTCGACGCCCATCGGAACATAACGGGTGCGGCGCGGACACTGCTCGCGCGCCACCGCGAAGAACTTAGGCAAACGATCGTGGGGCAACCCGATCAACAACGTCACCAACGCTTCGTGAAGGAACCCTCCGACAGCGTCCACGATGGTCACCGGGAAGCCCTCTTTGTTCAACGCCTGGATCAGGTCCCGCGACTGACTCCCATCTACTATCGTAATCGCTATACGGTCAATGGCTTCTTGTTGCATAACCCTCTCCTAACCCGGACAAAACCGGCACTGAACGAAACAATGAGCGCCTCCGCTAGACATTGACGCGCGCCAGCAGACGCTCACATTTGCAGCCGACTCTACTTTGATTATAATCGGTTTATTGTAACAGGAAAAGCGACCTACAGCCCAAAAGTGCAGAAAATACAAGTGGACAATCAACCAGAGACTCTTAACGTTCAGCCCGGTGATATTGTACTCCTGGTCGGCAAAGACCGCAAGGAATATATCATCTCTGTAGCGCCGGGGCGCGAGCATCAAACACACCACGGCGTGCTGCCGCACACAGACATCATCGGGAGAGGTTGGGGAGAAACTGCCGTCACGCACCTCGGCTACCAGTATCAGATTCTCCCGCCCTCGCTCGAACAGTTGGTGCGCTCCGTGCGCCGCGCCACCCAGATCGTTTATCCGAAGGAAATCGGCTATCTGCTGATGAAGATGAACATCGGACCGGGAACGCGCATCGTCGAGGCCGGCACCGGCAGCGGCGGACTCACGCTGGCCCTGGCGCGCATGGTGATGCCGCACGGTCACGTCTACACCTACGAGGTGCGCCCGGAGACGCAAGCGCTGGCTGAAAAGAACCTCGCCAGCCTGGGATTGGCGCGCTACGTGACCTTTAAGGTGCGGGATATCGCCGCGGGCTTCGACGAGCGGGGTGTGGATGCCGTGTTTCTCGATGTGCGCGAGCCGTGGGATTACCTGCACCACGTCCACGCCGCGCTCAAGGGCGGCGGATTCTTCGGGAGTGTGTTGCCGACCACCAACCAGGTCGCGGCGCTGCTGCGCCATCTCCAACAGCCGGCCTTCGGCTACACCGAGGTTGAGGAACTGATCTTGCGGCCTTACAAAGCCGTGCCGGGCCGCCTGCGTCCCTTCGACCGCATGGTTGCCCACACCGGCTATCTCGTTTTCGCCCGCGCGCTGCTCGGCGAGTTCAACCCAGACCTGGACGCCACGCCGGAGAGCTTCGGCGATCCCGATCTCACAGACGAGCCAGAATAGTCCGCGCCGCCACCACGCCGGAGGCAGACGCCTGGATCAAGCCGCGCGTCACCCCCGCGCCATCCCCACAGGCAAACAGGCCCGCGACTTCGGTTTCCATCGCCGGGGTCAGATGGAGCCGGTTGGAGTAGAACTTGGCCTCGACGCCGTACAACAAGGTGTGGCGTGAAGCGACACCGGGCGCGATCTTGTCCATCGCGTGCAGCATCTCCAAAATATCCACGACGTAACGATAGGGCAACACGAGGTTCAAATCGCCGGGAGTCGCGCTGGGCAACGTGGGTTCGACAATCGAGCGCGACAGCCGCTCAGGCGTCGAGCGCCGTCCTTCTTCCAGGTCGCCCAAACGCTGCACCAGAATCCCCCCACTGAGCAAATTCGCCAGGCGGGCCACGCTTTTGCCATACGCAATCGGGTTATCAAACGGCTCGGTGAAATTCTTGCTCACCAGCAGCGCGAAATTGGTGTTACCCGTCCGGTGCTCGGCGAACGAATGGCCGTTCACCGTCATCACGTCGCCGACGAACTCGGTGCTCACCTCACCGTAAGGGCACATGCAAAAGGTGCGAATCTGATCGTCAAACCGGTCGGAGTAGTAGATGAACTTGGATTCGTATACCAGGCGCGTGATCGGTTCCAGAACCGGCGCCGGCAGCTCGACCCGCACGCCCAGGTCAACCGGATTGCGCGCTATCGTCAGCTTCAGGCTTTTCGCCGTCGCCTCGAGCCAGGCCGCGCCTTCGCGCCCTGGCGCGAGGATCACCGCGCCAGCCTCAATGCGCTCCCCTTTGCGCGTTTCGATGCCGCGCACCTGCCCATTGTCGGTTAGAATGTGGGCGACGTCGGCCCGGGTGCGAATCGTCACCCTGCGCGCCAGCAGCGCGTCACGCATGGCGCGCATCATATCCACACAGCGCTCCGTCCCGATGTGGCGGATGGGCACCGAGACAAAATGTAATCCGGCCAGGGTCGCGCGTTTTTCGAGGGCTTCGATTTCGTCGGTGTAAATCCCGTGAATTTTCTCCGGCGCGCCAAACTGGCGATAGATGTCATCCACATGCCGGATCAAATCCGCAGCCGGCGCGTCGCCCAGGATTTCGGCCAGATGGCCACCCACCGCCGGCGAGAGCGTGAGCTTGCCGTCGGAGAACGCGCCCGCGCCGCCCCACCCGTCGAGGATCGCGCAGGGCTTACAATGACGACAAGCGCCGCCACGCTCGCGCAGGGGACAGGTGCGCCGGTCAATATCGTCGCCTTTGTCGAGCATTGCCACGCGCAGGTTTGGGTTCTGGCTGAGTTCCAGCGCCGCGAAGATGCCGGCGGGACCGGCGCCCACAATCACTACGTCAAAATCTTGCGCTTGCATAAACCCTCCTCATGTCCGCCGGGTATGTCGAAGGAGATCGTGCGGGGATCAACCAAACACTGTAGGTCGGATTGACCATCCGACCTACAGCAATACCCCTGTCAGGACTTGAACCTGAAACCTTTTGGTCCGCAACCAAACGCTCTATCCAGTTGAGCCACAGGGGCTTCATCATCATGCACATTGGCCTTACATTCAAAGAAGGCCACCATTGGCCTTCTTGAGTACCCCCGTCAGGACTTGAACCTGAAACCTTTTGGTCCGCAACCAAACGCTCTGTCCAGTTGAGCCACGGGGGCGCGGCTGACTTAGCAACCAGGCGGGGAGGCAGGGATTCGAACCCTGGAGGGAGTTATACAACCCCCTAACTGCTTAGCAGGCAGCCCCAATCGTCCACTCTGGCACCTCCCCGAGAAACACGTTTTGCAGTAAAAGAACTGGATTACCAGCGGAGGGAGTGGGATTCGAACCCACGGTGACTTGCGCCACAACGGTTTTCAAGACCGTCGCCATAGGCCGCTCGGCCATCCCTCCAACGGAGGGGATAACCCACTCCTCGCGTCGGAAAGTATACCACGCAACGCACGCTTGTCAACAAAAAAAAAGACCTGACAGGTTTCAGAAAACCTGTCAGGTCTGGAGAGTCAGTGGACCACACCACTTTAGCGCCGGATCACCTCAATGCCCCCCATCCAGGGCCGCAGCGCCTCAGGAATGACGATGGAGCCGTCGGCCTGCTGGTAGTTCTCCATAATCGCAATCATCAGACGCGGCATCGCCAGGCCGGAACCGTTGAGCGTGTGGACAAAGCGCGGCCTGGCATCGGGTTCGGGGCGGTAGCGGACGTTGGCCCGCCGCGCCTGGAAGTCCGTCACGTTGCTGCACGAGCTGACCTCCAGGTACGCATCCTGGCCCGGCGCCCACACTTCAAGATCGAAGCCCTTGGCCGCGCCGAAGCTGATATCGCCCGTGCACAACTCAACGATGCGGTAAGGGATCTCCAGCATTTGCAACAGCCCTTCGGCGTTTTTGACCATCGCCTCCAACTCATCGAAGCTGGTTTCCGGCGTGGTGAATTTGTACATTTCCACTTTGTCAAACTGATGCCCGCGTTTGATGCCGCGCACGTCGCGCCCGGCGCTCATCTTCTCACGGCGGAAGCACGGCGTATAGGCCACGTAGTTCAGCGGCAGTTGTTCAGCGGTGAGGATTTCGTCGCGGTGCAGGTTGGTGATGGCGACTTCGGCGGTGGGCAGCAGCCACAGATCGTCTTCCACGTCATGATAGAGGTTCTCCTCGAATTTGGGGAGTTGCCCCGCGCCCACCAGCATCTCACGTTTAACGACGAATGGCAGGTAAACTTCGGTGTAGCCGTTCTGTCGCGTCTGCACGTCCAGCATCCAGAAGAGCACCGCGCGCTGCAAACGCGCCCCCGCGCCCTTGAGAATGTAGAAGCGGCTGCCGGACAATTTCACGCCCCGCTCGAAGTCAAGGATGTCCAACGCCGGCCCCAAGTCCCAGTGCGGAAGCGGGGTAAAACCTTCTGCGGCGAAGTCGCGCCGCTCACCCCAGTAACGCACAACTTCGTTCGCGCTTTCGTCAGGGCCAACGGGGACGCTTTCGTGGGGGATGTTGGGCAGCCACATCTGCCTGGCCTCAAAAGCGGCCTCGACCTCGCGCAGCTTCTCTTCCAGCGCCGCCAGCCGCTCTCCGACCTCGCGCATTTCGACGATGCGGGCCTGACGTTCGTCTTTGTCCTTCATCCGTCCAATTTCTTTGGAGACGCGGTTGCGTTCCGCGCGCAGGGATTCCACCTCCTGCAACATCTCGCGGCGTTGAACATCCAGCGCGTAGACTTCATCCACAAGCGCGGGATCGTCGTTGCGTTTGCGGAGTCCCTCGCGCACACGCTCTGTTTCGTTACGAATGAGTTCAATATCCAGCATACATCCCTCCCCCTCTGAGAATAATCTGGCAATCTGCTATCCACAAATTATGCCACCAACCATCACTTTGTCCAGCCTGAACACCTTTCGCATTATATGTGGTACAATGCCATCCGGTACGTGAGCAGTGCCGCGTACTGCTGTGTATAAAACCAATCATTCAGGAGAAAAAAGTATGAAACGCCAATGGATAGTATGGATTGCTGTAGTTGTGCTCATGGTCGTGTCGTTAGGCTGCTCGCTCTTCGGCGCCAAAGCGACCAAAGAGCCAGGCGAAGTCGCCCAGCCTACCGCGACCTCGCAGGCCCCCGCGTCCGAGAAGGAAACCGAAGCGCAGACGCCGCAGGCTGAGAGCGAAAAGGAAACGCCAGAGAGCGCCGATGAGTCATTCGCTATTGACGCCGATGCGCTGGAAGGCCTCGACAGCTACCGGATGCAGATGACGTGGAGCTTCACCGCCGATGACGGTAAGGTCGAGGAATTCAGCATCGAAGAGGAAGCCACCCGCGATCCTGTCGCGCAGCGTTACACGATGACCAGCGCGGATCAGAGTATCGAATTTATCCGCGTCGGGGACACTCAGTGGATGCGCCTCGGTGAAGACTGGATGCAAACTTCCGTGAGCGCCGATGAAGAAATAGGACAATTCGGCCAGTTTGCGCAGCCGGATCAAATCTTTTCCACTACCGACAAGGACGCTTACAAGTACCTGGGTAAGGAAACCATCAACGGCATAAAAACCCGGCATTACCAGCTCAAAGAGAATATGTGGAACACAACCTGGAGCCTGACCGCCAAAGAGGTCGAAGAAGGCTCTCTGGAACTGTGGGTTGCCGATGAAAACGACCTTCCCAAGATTGCGGTGCGCTTTGAAGCTAAAGTCAAAGGGACGTTCGAGGATGATCGCAAGGGTGAGCTGTTCCTGACCTGGGAGATCTTCGACGTGAACGCCGACATCACCATCGAACCACCGGCGGACGCGGAGGGGATGGGGCTGCCAGAAGGGTTGGAACTGTGCCCGGATTCCTCCGATTTGACGGTGATGGGGAAGATGACCATTTTCACGTGCGCGGGCACGGTCGAAGATACGGCAGCGTTCTATACCGAGGCGCTGAAAAATGCCGGTTGGGAAGTAGACGGCGAAGTCACCAGCCTCGAAGGGATGATGATGGGTAACTGGAAGAAAGGGGACGAAACCCTGAGCCTCACCATCACGAAAGACGACGATACCAACGGATCAAACGTCATGCTCACGCTCGGCGAATAAGAGGTGTCGGCAGATTCACGCGAGCTGACATCTTTGGCCGCCGATCTCACCATAGCGGCCAGTGGAGCGGCCCAGGTTGGTCCAACGCCAACCTGGGCCGCTTATCAAAACTGGCTGGCGCGCGGTTACGCCGCAGAGATGGCCTACCTCGCGCGCCCGGACGCCGTGAACCGGCGCGCCGACCCCCGCAATATCCTCCCGGAAACACATTCGGTGCTGGTTGTGGCCGCCTCCTACGCCGGCGCGCCGCATCCAGAACTCCTGCCATTGCACGGGCGCGTCTCCCGCTATGCCTGGGGCGAAGATTACCATCGCTGGCTGCTGCGCGACCTGGAGACGCTGGTGCAGCGCCTCATCACGCTACACGGCGACTTCCCCTACCGCTGCTACGTGGATACCGGCCCGGTTCTGGAACGCGCGTGGGCGCAGGTTGCGGGTCTGGGCTGGATTGGCAAAAACACGAATTTGATTCACCCGCGCCTGGGGTCGTATCTATTTCTGGGCGTGGCGCTCCTGGGCATCGCGCTGGAACCGACGCCCGCGCCCGATCTGCCGGATTGCGGCGATTGCACGCGCTGCCTTGACGCCTGCCCCACCGGCGCGCTCGTTGCGCCCGGCGTGCTGGACGCGCGGCGCTGCATCGCCTACCTGACGGTTGAGCACCGTGGCGCGATCCCGGCGGAGCTGCGCCCACTGCTCGGCGACCGCGTCTTCGGCTGCGATACGTGCCAGGAGGTCTGCCCGTGGAACCGCAAGCCGCTGGCTGCTCATGCTGATGATCCTGCCCCACCGGCGGCAACCCTGGATTTACCGGCGTTGTTGACGATGAACGAAGCTGACTTCCGCGCGCGCTTTCGTCACACACCGCTATGGCGCGCCACGTGGCAGGGATTGGCGCGCAATGCTGCTGTCGTGCTAGGTAATCGCCAAGACCCCGCGGCGCGCCCTGTCCTGGCCCAGGCCGCAGCCGCTCACCCCAACACGCTGGTCCGCGAGCACGCAGCCTGGGCGCTCCGCTCACGGTTCCCAGAATAAACCGCGAATCACGCCAATCTACGCGAATCTTCTTCATCCAACATACAAACGACGGGCCGAAGAAAACCTCGACCCGTCGCCCGAAAGCTGAAAGCTGACCGCTGAGAGCTAAATCACGCCTAACTCTTTCCCCACCTTCTCGAAAACAGCCAGGACTTTCGCCAAATGCTCGTTGGTGTGCGTCGCCATGTAGCTGGTGCGCAGCAAAGTCTGGTTCTGCGGCACGGCGGGCGGAAGGACAACGTTGGTGTAGACGCCGCTATCGAAGAGCGCCTTCCAGAACTGTAGCGCCTTGGTATCCTCACCGATCACCACAGGGATGATGGGCGTCTCGCTAACGCCGATGTTGAAGCCTAGCTCGCGGTAGCGTTTCCGCATAAACGCGCCGATCTCGTTCAGCCGCACGACGCGCTCCGGCTCGTCGTGCATGACTTCCAGCGCCGCCATCGCCGCCGCCGCGTTCGCCGGGGGGATGCTGGCGCTAAAGATGAGCGAACGAGCGTGGTGCTGAATGTAGTCAATGACCACATCGTCGCCCGCGATGAAACCGCCCAGCGAAGCGAACGACTTGCTGAACGTCCCCATAATCAGGTCCACGTCCTTCGTCACGCCGAATTCCGCCGCCGTCCCGCGACCGCCGCCGAGGACGCCGATGGAGTGCGCGTCATCCACCATCAACCGCGCGCCATATTGCTTGCAGATTGCAATGATCTCTGGCAGCGGGGCGATGTCGCCGCCCATACTGTACACGCCATCAATGATCACCAGCCGCCCGCCTCTTTCGGGCAGGGAAGCCAGCACGCGCTCCAGGCCCTCCAGGTCGTTGTGCGGGAAGCGCTTCATCGTCCCGAAGGAGAGCCGGCAACCATCCACGATGCTGGCGTGGTCGTCTTTGTCGGTGATGGCGAAATCGTCGCGCGCCACCAGCGCCGAAATCACACCCACATTGACCTGGTAGCCGGTGCTGAACACAAGGGCGCGCTCTTTACCCACCCACTCGGCCAGGCGACGCTCCAGCTCCAGATGCATCTCCAACGTGCCATTGAGGAAGCGTGACCCGGTGCAGCTCGTGCCATACGTCTTGACGGCATCAAGCGCAGCCTGGCGCACTTTGGGGTGCATCGTCAGTCCCAAATAGTTGTTAGAGCCGATCATAATGAGATGGTGATCCCCGATGCGCGCTTCGGGACCTTCGTTGTTGGTCAAAGGAATAAAATAAGGATAAAGTCCAGATTCACGCACGTCGTTTGCCGCCGTATAAGTGCAGCATTTCTCAAAAATGTCCATGATTCATAACCCCCTTTCCATAAATCGGATGAATACTTTTACATTCTAAGGGCTTCAATCCCGATGTCAAGCGGCGCGCGCCACAAACATCCCCGCGACCTTGCCGATGTGAAACGCCCCGTTCGCCGCGATGTGCGTCGTCACCTCAGCGCGCAGTGCATCCAATTCGGTCTCAGGCCAGGCGTGATTCATCAACGTGTTGGATTGGACGTAGGCGATCAGCGGTTCGACCTCGGTGATTTCCAACGCATCAGAACGGTTATGCCAAACGACATTGGTGAAACCGGCTGCGGTCAACTGCGCTGCGCCATTTTCCAACAGGAATCCTTTCGATGCTTCCAGCACACGCGCATAGCAATTCGGGATATAGGGTTCCTCCAGTTTCCACAGTTCCATCATGTGACGTTCGCCGTTCGTCGCCGCGTAGATGACGCCACCTGGCTTGAGCACGCGGCGAATCTCGGCGAAGGCGCGCGGGCGGTCGGGGACGTGGTAGAGCATATGGTTGGCGATCACGGCGTCGAAGGTGTCTGCCTCGAAGGACAAATCCTGCGCATCGGCCTGCCTGAACGTAAAGGGACGCCCAATCTCAGCCAAATGCTGTTGCGCCGCCGCAACCATCCCTTCGGAGAAGTCGGTCAGCGTGATGTCCCATCCAGCAGGGATGCGGTCGGCGTTCTCGCGCCACAGATCGGCAGGGCCGCAGCCCAGTTCGAGGATACGCGCATCGGCGGGCAGCGCCAGATGATCGAAAACCCAGCGATGCCACGGGTACGGATTGGCGCTGAAACGCCGGTGCAGGTCGATGCGGGCGTTGAGGTTGGCGGCGGTGCGGTATTGTTGGCGTAAAATGTTTTGTATCATGGGTATTCTCCTGCCTGGCCCTAAAGGGCCCGGCGAAAAGAGCGAAGCCCTTCGGGCTGGATTCTAGCCCCTAAAAGGGGCTTTGCTCTCTTGGCGCAGCGGCTTCAGCCGTGCGCTACTCCGCTCTTACATAATCAAGATATTGGTTCACCACCCTGAACCCAACCGACTCATAAAGATTACGCGCCGCCGTATTCGAAATGCCGGTCGAGACGCAGACACGCTCCATGCCGTGCGCTTTCATCCGGCGCAGGTTTTCGAGCAGTGCGGCGCGCGTCAGACCACGACGGCGGTATTCTGGAACCGCACCGACCGGCCCGAAATCGCCGATCCGGTTGACCGGGTCGATCCAGCCGTTCACGTACGCAGCGATGATGCCATCCGGCGCGACGGCAACGACATCGAGATCGCGGTGGTAGCCGGGCAGCCGCATAAAATAGGCGTAATCGTCGTCGCTGACATTGCCGACGGTCCACGGCAACCACACCGCGCGTTCGGCCGCAGCGCGCTGGGCGGTTTCGCCCGTTTCCGCCAGAGCGCGCACCTCAAAGCCGTCCGGCACAGGCGATTGAGCAATCGGATCGTCCAGAAAACGCAGCATGTTTACCTCGGCAAACCTGCCGCTATACCGAAAACCGTGCTGCTCCAGGAACGCGATGCGCTGCGCATTGTCCTGCCGCGCCCCGGAGACCATAGGGCCGCCCCACAGTTCTGCATCGCGTCGGCGGAGTTCGGCCACCAGCGTGTTTGCCCAGTCCCACGCTTCATCCTCGATGCCAGTCCATTCATACGCGGGCAATATCTGCCAGTTGAAGGCCGGGTCTTCGCCCAACATCGCGTAGCCAACCAGCTTGCCCGCGCCATCGTGCCAGAGGCGGATGTGCTCTTGCGGGTTCAAGTGGCACACGACCATAAAGAAGTCGAACAGCATTTCGCCGACGTGCGCGTAGCGCCAATCGCTGGTCTGCGCACGCGCCTCCATGAGCATATCCAGCATATCCAGCAAATCGTGTTCGGTTTCGTAAAGCCGCGAGGTCAATGTCATGGTGTGCTCAACTCCAACAAATCCCACCGGTTTCCGTAGAGGTCAACGAAAACGGCGACAGTGCCATAGGATTCCCGGCGCGGTTCCTCGGCGAACTGAAGCCCGCGCGCCCGCAGCGCGTGATAGTCACGCCAGAAGTCGTCCGTGTGCAGGAACAGGAACACGCGCCCGCCGGTTTGATCGCCGATGCGAGCCACTTGCTCAGGTGTCGCCGCTTTGGCGAGCAGCAGGCACGTTCCAGCATTCCCCGGCGGCGCGACGAGCACCCAGCGTTTGCCGCCGCCTAACGCGGTGTCCTCGATCAAATCGAAACCAAGGATGCCGGTGTAGAAGGATAGCGCCTCGTCGTAATCCCGCACCAAAAGGGCGACGTAACCGATTTTCTGCTTCACAGTGCGTTATCTACTGTGGAGGGCCTGGGTTTTCGCTTGATAACGCCCCAAACAATAGCCAGCACCCCGCCTACTGCTGCGTACGTCAGGTTCTGCATGATAACGTATACCGACCAGAATGTTTGCCACGACCACACCGAACCGTCATTCAGGAGAATGAAGAACGTATCCATATGGTAGTCTGGCCCGCAATAACGTGTGGCGAAAGAACTTATAACTTTACCAGGTGCAGGTGGTTTGAGGGTAAACCGGTTTGGTCTCTGTAAAGCCGGACTGCATTTACCCGACCAATAGCCTTCTCGATCAGTATCAACCGGTAGCTGGTCTACCTTCGACCAGCCACAA
The DNA here is from genome assembly GCA_035420085.1 of Anaerolineae bacterium. Taxonomy (GTDB): domain Bacteria; phylum Chloroflexota; class Anaerolineae; order B4-G1; family SLSP01; genus DSWT01. The sequence goes on along the minus strand of DAOLUH010000071.1, from coordinate 8,207 downwards.
GTACCCCAGTAACAACTGTGCAAGTATAAGCTTCCTGATACTGTACGGCCGTAAACGCTGCCACTAAAAAGGCCGACAGGAAGCGTTGTGACCAGTTCGGCCAATGGTTCTGGGGATTGTTCGATTCGAGTCCAATTGAATGCTGGAAGATACTCGTGAACATAAGCACTGGCATAACCTAAACCAGTGCCTATCACGAGCAGAAGAACCATAGCGAGGATTGCCTTCCACCGAGCCCCAAAAGGTTTATGGATGAAGCGCGATATAAAAAGGCTTAAGGGAAGTCCATAGGATAAGCAAACGGCAAACACTCCTGCTGCAACCCAGGTAGCAATTGTCGTGGGAATCACCCATTCCTTCAGCAGGATAAAATAGACGATACCGCTGACAACCATAACCCACAGGATTAATCTGGTGGATTTGGAAATCTGTTTACGTTGAGTGTCCATTGTGACCTGGCCCCCAGCACTGCTCAATACAGAACATTTTAAGCTCACTTATCCAAAAACGATTTAGCCACAGCTATCTGTGCTTTGACCGCCGCCGTCGCTGTGCCGCCGGACACGGAACGCTGCTCAATGGCGCGGCGAAAGTCCAGGACATTGTGGACATCTTCGCCGAAATGCGAGGAGAGCGACCGATAATCGTCCGTGGTCAGATCGCGCAAACCACAGCCCCGCGAAAGGGCCAGGCGCACGGCCTGCCCAACGATGTGATGCCCCTGCCGGAACGGGACGCCCCGACGCACCAGGTAATCCGCCAGCTCGGTCGCCAGCAGCTCATCGCGCAGCGCGGCGGCCATCCGCGCGGTGTTGATGTGCAACGTCGCTACCACGCCCGCCAGCACCGGCAGTTCGAGCTCAAGCGTGTCCAGCGCATCGAAGAGCGGCTCCTTGTCCTCCTGCAAATCCTTGTCGTAAGTGCTCGGCAAGCCCTTGAGTGTGATCAGCAGCGAAACCAGATTGCCCACCATCCGCCCGGCCTTGCCGCGCACCAGTTCGATCGAATCGGGATTCTTTTTCTGCGGCATGATGCTGGAACCGGTGCTGTAGGCGTCATCCAGTTCCACAAAGCCGAATTCCGCCGAAGCGTAGAGGATGAGGTCTTCGGACAGGCGGCTGAGGTGCATCTGAAACAGCGCAGCCCAGAAGAGCGTCTCGGCAACGCAGTCCCGGTCGGAGACGGCGTCCAGGCTGTTCTCGCAACTGCGGTCGAAGCCCAATGCCGCCGCCAGCGCATCGCGGTCAATGCCGAAGGTGTTGCCGGCCAGCGCCGCGCTCCCCAACGGCAAGACGGAGACGCGGCGCGTCAGGTCGTCCAGGCGTTCAAGGTCGCGCTGCAACATCCAGAAGAAGCTCATCAGCCAGTGCGCGAACAAAATCGGCTGCGCGGGCTGCAGGTGCGTGTAGCCGGGCATCATCACGTCGAGGTGCGCCTCGGCTTTGTCCACGATAGCGCGCTGCAATCCCCGGACGTGCTCGCGCAGCACGGGAATCTGGTGCAGCAGGTACAGCCGCACATCCGTGGCGATCTGGTCGTTGCGACTGCGGCCCGTGTGCAGCTTGCCGGCCGCGTCGCCGATGATCTCGCCCAGGCGACGCTCGACGGCGGTGTGGATGTCCTCGTCGGAAGGCAACGCCACGAAGGTTCCGGCGTCAAACTCAGCGCGCACCTGCTCCAGGCCCTGCACGATCGCGTCCAGTTCCGCGTCCGTCAAAATACCGACGGCGTGGATACTCCCCGCGTAGGCAATGCTGCCGGCAATGTCCGCCGCATATAGCCGCCAATCGAAGCCGATGGAGGCGTTGAAGCGCTCCAGGAGTTCGTTGGTAGGTTTGTCAAATCGTCCGCCCCAGAGTTTGCTCATGGTGTTCATTCTCCTTGCACCGTGGACTGGAAACAACAGCCCTTCCATTCTAAGGCCAAACCCCACAAGGTCAAAAATGGTCTACTGGCAAGCTAAACACACTGCATTACAGATATGTCAGGAACGTATCACCGCCACAAAAGGAGTGCAGTGGGGATTTGGGGCGGGCTTGTGCTTGTCCCTAAATCCAGACCAGATTTTTACTAATATAGACATTTTGGTTAAATTGTGGTATAATTATTAAAACTATATAGATAAAGTATATAATGCAAATGGATGTATTAAAATCAAGTAATAATAGGATTTTGTGAAAGGATTGAACAATGGAAATGAAATCCAAGCGCGTTTTGCGACAATTACTGACTCTGATACTTTTGATCACTTTGTCCTTGGGGAACATCGTCACTGCAACGCAAGTACGAGCCGAAGGCAGCCGTAACCTCACGACCAACGGCGGCAAACGCGCCCTCACCGAGTGGCGCACCAATACCACAGCCGGGTTATACCGGCGCACCTTTTTTCGGGTGTACGCCAAGGCCGGTGAAAAAATCTTGATGGGTTCCAGCGCCATGGGAGTAGGCTCTGGAGATATCGTGCTGTACAGTGAAGCCCAAATCTCCAGTTCGCAGATTGATCCCACGACGCTCAACAGCATCACCCCCCAGTTCAAGTGCAGTACATATCGGGGACAACCGGGAAACGCGGGCGCAGGAGCGCTAGATACGCGCGCCAAAGAACTGGCCGGACCCCAACCGGCGACTGGCGGGTATAAACCGTGTATCTATACTGCGCTGTCTACCGGCGTCTACTGGGTGGCAATGTACGGCCCGGATGGCGCCAATGGCTCCGCCGACGGCGACGCAGGCACGATTGACGTCCCCAACGTTGGCACCGGGCAGCGCAGCGGGGTCTCGATGTGGGATATCACCGTGCGCAACGTCGCCAACACGGCCAATATCCCGGGGCGCGTCTTTGTGGATTACCTGGCCCAGATCACCGGCGGCAATGGCGCCTCGCGGCGAGTGAATTCCACTCTGTACACCGTGACCAATGACGGCTTTATTTACCAGGTGGATTTCCGCGGCCTGGATCCCAACGGCTTCATCTTCTACGGCAACCGGGTCGGCTTTTTGGACCCGGATGGCAAAACCCCGCTGTACCATGATCTGGTCACCAATAATAATCAACTTACCAACCCGGTCGGCGGTGTCATCCTTGCTCCGGCTTCGGCCAAAATGTTCTTTAGTTATCCATCTGCTGACCTGCCGGCAAACATTTTGCCCACTCCCACTCAGCCTTCGATCAGCAACATCAGCTTCCTAGGCTCGGCCAGTGCGAACAATGCCTATTTCTCCAACGGGGGCGAGTTCACCTACACGGGTAATATCGGCGGGATCAATCAGATCGTCATCAGCCGCGATGGCGTCAACTTTGATCCCACCAATGCCAATAATCGTGTCTTGTATGCCCAATCCGTTGTGGGTGTGAATACCATCACCTGGGATGGCAAAGATAACGCTGGCGTGGCTTTTCCCGTAGGGAATGACTATGCCTACAAAATGACTTTCCACGCCGGCGAATATCACTTCCCCATGCTCGATGTGGAAAACAGCATGTTGGGTGGCCCAACCATCACGTTGCTGAATCCCATCGGTGGGACTTGCCCGCTGGCAACCTGCCGACAGGCTTTCTATGACGACCGCGGTTACAAGGTTTCGACCGGGGTCACTGTGGGCACGGTTGGAACGGTGCTGCCCGGCGACGCCAACGCAGTGAACCCACCCGACCCGGCCTTCAGCGACCCAGTCACCGGCTACGATACGGCTTCCACAACGCAGCGGAATTTTGGCAACGACAGCGGCACCGGCTTTGGCAACTGGAAAGGCCTGGATTTGTGGACGTATTTCCCAGTTGCCCCCATTGAGGGCACGCTGAACGTGATCGCCCAGGTCAATCAAGACCTGCGGATCGTCAAAAGCCACAGCAGCATTTTCAATATTGGCAGCTCGGGTGGCACATTCAGCCTGCTCGTCACCAATGCGGGCACCTCCGTCGTCAATGGGCAAGTAACCGTCGCCGATACTCTGCCAACCGGTCTGACCTACCGCAGCGCGACCGGTACGGACTGGAGCTGCTCAGCGGTTGGACAGACTGTCACCTGTACCTATGTCAACGGCAGCGGTTTGGCATCAAGCGCCAGCCTGCCCGTCATTACCCTCATTGTCGATGTCGCCAACGCCGCCGCGCCCAGCGTTTCGAACACCGCCACGGTGGCGAATGCCAACGACACCAATGCGGACAACAACCAGTACACCGATACCGCGCCGGTCAACAGCGCCGACATCAGCATCACCAAGCAGGTCTCGAACAGCAATCCCGCCGAAGGGGACCAGATCAGCTTCACCATTGTCGCCACCAACCTCGGGCCGAGCGATGTCAGCGGTGTGGAAGTGGCTGACGCGCTGCCCGCTGGTCTGACGTTGGTCAGTTCCAGCGCTACCCAGGGCAGCTATGCCTCCGGCGTGTGGACGGTGGGCAGCCTGCCGAACGCGGCCTCGGCCACACTGACGATCGTCGCCACCGTCAACACGAATACGGCCGGCAGCGAGATTGTCAACACGGCCGGCCGCACGGCCTCCTCGCTCTATGATTACAACAACGCCAATGATAGCGCCAGCGTCACGGTCACCGTCAAACAGACCGTGCTGACCGGGATCATCACCGACGCGGCCACCGGCACGCCAATTGTTGGGGCGACTGTCACAGTCGTTGACGCCAATAACGTGACCTGGACGGCCACCACCGGCGCCGATGGCCGCTATACCATCACCGGTTTAGCCGCCGGCAGTGCGAACGTCTCGGCGGCCAAGACCAGCTATGAGACCGGCAGCGCCGCCAAGACCGTTGTTTCTGGCATCACCAACGTGCAAGACCTGGCGCTGAAAAACGCCGACCTGGTGCTGACCAAGACCGATAGCAAGACGACCACTGCCAACGGAGAGACGCTGGTGTACACGATTGTCGTCCAAAACACCGGCAGCCTGGCGGCTAACGGGGTGGTGATTAACGATACGCTTTCGGTCGGGCTGACCTTTATCAGTTGCTCACCGACCTGTAGCGGTAGCGGCAGTAGTTACAGTTGGACATTGACCGACCCGCTGGCCCCTGGCGCCAGCACTACCCTCAACCTGTTGGCGCAAGTCACTGCCACATTGGGGAACGTCTGGAACTATGCCAAAGTGACCACTACCTCGCCCGAAAGCGATGTCACCGACAATGAAAACTCTGACATCGACGCCATCCTTTCAGCGCCCGATCTGAAGGTGACGATCACGGACAACCAGACCCAGGTGCTGGCCGGCCAGCCTTTGGTGTATAACCTCACGTATGCCAATATCGGCAATACAGATGCCAGTACCTCCCAGGTTACTGTGCAAGTGCCTGCTGGATTAACTGTTACAGATTACGGCGGCGGCACATGGGATTCCGTTGCTCGCACTATTACCTGGAATATCGGTACCCTGACGCCCAGTGCATCAGGGTCGCTCAGCTTTGCTGCCTCTGTCGATAGCACAGCGAGTCCCGCAACGGTGCTTGCCGCCACCGCCACGATCACGGATGACGGCACGCACGGAACCGACCAAGACCTATCGAACAACACTGCCAGCGACAGCGACATCGTCATCCGGCCCGACCTGGTATTGAGCAAAAGCGTCAGCAGCCCGGCCCGCCTCGACAGTCCGGTGCTTGTCACCTTGAGCTACCAAAACCCATCCGCCGCCGAAGCGCGGAATGTCACCATTCAAGATGACCTGCCCACCGGCACATCCTATGTCGCCAATAGCTGCTCCCCGGCCTGCACGGTCAACGGCAGTCAGCTAAGCTGGACGATTGCGTCAGTGCCCGCGGGAGGCAGCGGCACGCTCACCTTCCAGATGAACCTGAGCGCCTCGGCGGGCGGTAGTTCCACCTCGACGCCCACCTATGCCACCGAAAGCGGCAGCGGCAGCCTGATCATTACCTCAGCGGTTGGGGCATCCACGCTGAAGGGTTTGTGGACGGACGACAACCCGGTGGGACCCATCGGCTGGCAGGCCAACCCGGTTGCTGGGTCCTTTACCGCCACCTTGTGGAGCGCGACGGTGGCGGCCAGCTTTGAAAGCTACTGGTTGACTCCCTCCGCCTTGTCGGCTGAGTGGGTAGCGGTAAACGCCTCTGGACAGCTCCAACCCAACTACACCTTCTTCCGTCAATCCGCCTGCCTGCCGCTGAACGCCGCCGGCCTGAGCGCCAGTCTTGACCTGGCCGGCGACGATGTGTCAGACATCTATCTGAACGGCGTTTTCCTGGGGAACCAGATCGGTGGCGGCGGCTCGACCCATTTCGACGGAACCGGCGCGGTCCAGCCTGGACCAAACCTGCTGGCAGTTCGCTTGCTCAACAACCGCCATGGCGGGCACGCCGCCTTCAGTGGACAGGATCATGTGGGCTTGCTATACAACCTGAGCCTGCTATGGAGCGGCTACCAGCCATTTGCCAAAGCGAACACGGTCATTCTGGCCGGGCAAGCGGTGAACTTTACCGCCGACCCGCAGGCGCTTGTCGGGCAAGGGACGTTGAATTATCGCTTTGAGTTCGACGACGGAACCCCGCAGGATTACTCGGCCACGGCCACGGCATCGCACACGTATAACACGCCCGGCGTTTACACCGCGGTCGTGCGTGCCCGCGATGACGCCGGCTGCACGGCCGCGGATACGCTGACCATCGCCGTCTTGCCGTCCGATCATAACCTGGTGGCGAACACGGCCTCCGCCAGTTATGCCAGCGCGCATAGCGTCAACTATACTACCGCCAGCGGAACGGCTTTTGATCTGCCGTTAGGGGATCTGGTGCTGAGCAAATCCAGCTCTCCGAACCCTGGTGTGGTTGGTGAGCCCCTCACCTACCAGCTTACGGTGCACAACAACGGGCCGCGCACCCTCACCAGCCTGACCCTCACCGATCCGTTGCCCAGCGCCCTGCTCTCGCCGGTGTACACGCCCAGCGCAGGCAGCTATGACCCCCTCACCGGCGAGTGGACGGGCATCTCCCTGGCTTCCGGTAACAACCTGACGTTGCAGATTACCGGGCTGGTGGATCCGCTGTTCAGCGGCACTTTTGACAATACCGCCAGTGTAAGCTCCGCTCAAGCTTCGGACACGGCCACGGGCAATAACACCGCCAGCGACACCAACCCGCTCTCTCGCCCGGCCGATCTGGGCGTTACGGTCATAGGCGTAAAGGATCAACCGAGCGGCGGTAAAGTCACCTTTACAATCACCGTCACCAACAACGGGTCCAGCGGCGTGCCCTCTTTCTCCCTGGCGGATGTTGTCCCGGCTGCGCTTTCGAACCTGGTTTATACACCGAACCTGGGCGAATACGATCCGGGTACGAATGTATGGAGCGGGGTCACGTTCTTGTCGGGTGATGTGCTGGTCCTCACCGTCGTCGCCGATGTTGCATCGGGTTTCAAAGGCAATTTGGTATACCCGGTGACTGTGGCGACGCCCACCGGCACAACCGACTCGGTATCCAGCAATAACAACGCTTCCGCCACACTGAATTATCCTACCGCCGTCACCCTGGCCGCCTTCGACGCCGTCGCGCAGGGTGACGCCATCCTCGTCACCTGGGAAACCGCCTCGGAGTTGGACAACGTCGGCTTTAACCTCTATCGCAGCAAGTCGCCGGACGGGCAGTATACCCTATTGAATGAGACGCTCATCCCGCCGCAGAACCCCGGCTCGGTCATCGGCGCGGTCTACGAGTGGCTGGATACGAATGTGCAGCCCGGCGTGACCTACTTCTACAAACTGGAAGACCTCGACGTAAAGGGCGTCAGTACGTTCCACGGCCCAGTCAGCACCGCCAGTGTCACCGCACCGACTGCCGTACAGGTGCAAAGTCTCGCTGCGCGCGCACCGCTGGCCCTGGTTGCGCTTGGGCTGGCGACGCTGGTGGGGCTGGTGTTCTTCCGCCGTCGACGGCGCGAAAGGTAGCCATAACGCACGCCCTTCAACAAAAATCTGGCGGGAGGCATCTCCCGCCAGATTTTCGTTTATCGCAAAACCTCAATCCCGCTTGAACGTCCCAAAATCCGGCTGCGCGTAGGCGGACTTGCCCAACCCCTCGATGTCGAGCAGCGCCTTCACCTTGAGCGGCAGGCCGAAGAGGTGGATAAAGCCCTCGGCGTCGCTCTGCTTGTAAACGTCGTCCTGCCCGAAAGTGGCGTAGTCCTCGCGGTAGAGCGAGTACGGCGACTTGCGCCCGACGACGGTGCAACTGCCCTTGTAGA
>DAOLUH010000070.1:0-27778 GCA_035420085.1 Anaerolineae bacterium | reverse complement strand
AGCCCCATCGCCTCGAACTGCAAATACGTCATCGTGCCCGTGGCGTCCTGCGTCAGCGTCTGGTCGATGCGAATGGCGACCTCCTGCCCAGGAATTGGTTCCCCAGAGACGAGATGCGCCTCCAAGATTTTCTGAACGATGTTCTTGCCCATATACCCCTCCCCAAAAGATAAACCTCGAATCCACACGAATTTTCACGAATAGAATACAAAATTGGTGTAGATTCGTGAAGATTCGTGGTGAAAATTAAACCCTAAAACAAAATCCTGAGAATCCTGTCAAAGGATCATCCTCCCGCGCTCACCACCGCCGTCACTTGCCCCGCGCCCCACGTTTCGACCTGGCCTTGTGGGCCGAAGGCGAGCGCCACCCCGTCGGGGACGCCCAGACCGAGCAGTCCCGGCCCAAGCTGCGAGAGACAGCGCAACACCACGGAGTCCTCCGTGCGCGTGAAGTGCGGCACGATCACCGCGTTCTGCAACAGCCCTAGCCCTTGCGCCTGCAAATACTGCGGCGCGGGGCCAATCGCCCACGTCCCCAGCGCGACGGCGCCGCCGCCACTGCCGACAAGCGTGAGGCCTTGCAACGTCCCAAAGCCGCGCAAAATGTGGGCCAGCGCCGTCGTCCCGTACAGATTGCGCACCAACGGCAACGGATTCTCGCCGCCGAGGTACAGGACGCCGGCCTCTTCAAGCAAGGTGAGGAACTTCGGGGTTTCCAATTGCGCCCGCGTCATCTCCGCGAGCGTGAAGGCCTCGCCGCCGGGCCCGCCGAGCAGCGTGTAGTGTTCGAGGATCGCGTCGGCCTCCTCAGGCGTCCCTTCTGAGAGCAGCACGACCATCGGGCGGTCAAGGTTGACAACGCTCAGCAATTGCGCATCCGCCACGTCGGTCTCGCCGCGCGCCACATCGCCGCCGCCGAGCAATACCAGCCAGCCTTCACCGTCGAGCCATTGTAGAGGTCCTTGTTGAGGCATAGTCTTCGTTCCTGCTCTGTGAGTGGTAAAGAGTAATGGGTAAAGAGTAATGAGTAATGAGTAATGAGACTGATCACTCCTTACTCCTTACTCCTTACTTCCTTTTGGCATCAACCGACATAGCGCCTCCACCACCACCGCCACGCCGTTGACCAACGCCCGTTCGTCGATGTCGAAATGCGCGTTGTGGTGCGCGGGCGCTTCGCGGTCGGTGAAGCCGGAGCCAACAAAGATGAAACAGCCGGGAATCTCCTGCAAGAAGAACGCGGCATCCTCGCTGCCCATCGTGCGCACGTCGTCCTTGAGCGCGTCTGTACCGAATAAATCGGCGACGACATCCCGCACCAGCGCCGTCACCCGCGGATCGTTGACCAGCGGGGGCGTGAGCGGGTACAGGCCGACCGTCGCTTCCGCGCCCATCATCCGCGCCGTACCTTCGATGATCTCACGCACGCGACGGATCACCATGTCGCGCGTTTGCAGATTATAGGTGCGGATCGTGCCGCGCAGCAGGGCAGAATCGGGAATCACGTTGAAAGCGTCGCCGCTGAGCAGCGCGCCCACCGTCACCACCGCCGTGTCCAACGCGCTCACGTTCCGGCTGACGACGGTTTGCAGCGCGTTCACCGTCAGTGCAGCGGTCACAATAGGGTCCACCGTCTGTTCGGGCATCGCGCCGTGGCCGCCCTTGCCGGTGATCGTGGCCTCCCACGACTCCGCGCCCGCCATCACCGGGCCAGCGGTCGCGCCAAAAGTGCCCACCGGATTCTTGTTCCAGACGTGGACGGCGAGCGCCACGTCCGGGCGGGGATTCTCCAACACGCCTTCCTTCACCATAATGTCCGCGCCGTTTGCGCCTTCCTCGCCGGGCTGGAAAATCAACTTGAGCGTGCCGCGCCAGGCGTCGCGGTGCTGCGCCATCAGCGTGGCGACGCCGAGGCCAATCGCCATGTGCGCGTCGTGTCCGCAGGCGTGCATACGGCCCGGATGCTGCGAGACGTAGGGAACGTCGTTCGCCTCCTGGATCGGCAGCGCGTCCATATCCACGCGGCTCATCACCACCGGGCCGGGACCGTTTTCCAGCACGCCGACCACGCCGGTTTTCGCCACGCCTTCCTGCACGCGGTAGCCCAATCCACGCAGAATTTCGGCGATGATTCCCGCAGAGCGGCGTTCTTCCAATCCCAGCTCAGGGTGCATGTGAAAATCGCGCCGCCAAGCGATAAGTTGCTCGTGAAGTTCGGCGGCTGACGTTAGGGTGTCCATAATTCTTCTCCTATAATCCGTTTCATCCGTTCAATCCGTTGACGAGGAACAAAATTCCTTAACGGATTACGGTACAGTGTACGGGATTTCGTGGAATGGGGCAAGTGCTAATATCCCTATGTTAATGAGAAAATCCTCCCAAAGGGAACACGGTTCGTCTCTGGGAGGATTTGTGGTAATGAAACGATCAAATTCTACGAAAGCGCTTATATTCGGCAACGAGCGTAGAATCATCAAACGATTGCTCAAACTGTCGCAGCCAATAAAGCACATATTTATCGTCCAAATTCGAGCCTTGCCGACGAACAACGCCTTGAGCATCCTCGTGATCGCGCAAGCGCGTTGAAATAAGCTTGTAAATTACCAGGTCCTCCGGGCTACACACCCGAATTGTCACACCCGGCTGCACTTCGAGATCACGCCCTCGCTGAATGGCAAGCACGTCATAAGGCGTATCGGCCAACAAAACATCCAACCGCGTCCCCAAGGTATCTTGCACAAACACCATAGCCTGTTGTCGCAATGCCTGGCGCGGATCAGCAAGCAGCGAGGTGTAGTCAGACGCAAGTACAGACAGCAAACGGTCGGCGTCATCGCGTTCCAACAACACTTTCACGTCAGCATCCCGTGTAAGGCGCGGCTCGCCCCACACGGCGACGGCAACGCCTCCGATGACGATAGAGGGGATGCCGGCATCACTCAGCCGCTGCTGAAGCGATCGCAGGGATTGTATCAGATTCTCCATGCTCTTTTTGCCATTCCGACAGGCGATGTAATCGTGACTGTAACTGCACGAGGGCGGCCCTCCGCTCCGGGCCAAACAGGGCCTCGGTTTCCTGTAATTGATGCTCGAACGCGCGCTGCAAGGCGAGCCATTGCCGAATGCTCTCGTGAACGGTCATTTGGCGCAACAAACGTGTTTCGTCTTCTTCGAACGTATCCCAGCCTTCGCGTAATATCCGCAGTTCACGCATAGCTGTTTTATATCCTGAATCCCTTGTTCCGCAAACGCTAGGCGATTCGCTTCACCGCCAACACAAGCGATTCGTCATCCACCGTATCTTCGAGCATCTTGTCACCCGCAGGCGAAGCAACGGCCTCCAGTGCCTCCGCGAGCACTTCACCGGCAATCATCTCGCGCTGCGCGGCGATGGCCTCCGCCAGTTTGCCCTCCGCCTTGTACTGGACGACGATCCGGTCGGTAAGCTGATAATCCGCCTGCTTGCGCAAATCCTGGATACGGCGCACCACCTCGCGGGCCAGCCCTTCTTGCTCCAGTTCCGGCGTCACGACGGTATCCAGCGCCACAACCAGGCCGCCTTCACCGGCGACGCCGTAACCCGCGCGCGCGTGGCTCTGGATTAACACCTCCTCGGGTAACAACGCCGCTTCACTGCCATCGTCCAGTTTCAACGTCAACGGCTGACCGGCATGCAGGTGCGCAACGGCGCGCGCCGCTTCCACTTTCTCCAATGCCTTGCGGATCAAGGGGAAGCGCTGCCCAAACTTCGGGCCAAGCACCCGGTTCAAGGGAAGCAGCTTGTATTCGACCAGCTCGCCCTCTTCGGCAACAAAGGCGATGTTTTTCACGTTCAGTTCGTCGGCCAGCAGATCGAGCAACTGCCCCAGCGCATTGCGTCGGCGCGGATCGGCAGCGATGAGCGCCTGCCGCAGCGGCTGGCGCACTTTGAGGTTGTTGCCCGCGCGCACCGAGTGTCCCAGCGTCGCTGCCTGACGCACGGCGGCCATCGCCTCTGTCAAAACCCGTTCTGTCGCGTCCAGCGGCTCGGCGGTGGGCATCAGACAATGATGGATGCTCTCCGGCGCGGCAGGGTCCACGGCGCGCACCAGGTTCTGGTACATCACCTCCGTCATAAACGGCAGCACCGGGGCAAGCAGCTTGGCAAACGTCACCAGCACGGTGTAAAGCGTCTGGTAGGCGGCCTCTTTGTCGGCGTCGGAAGAGACACTCGCGCCGCGCGCTGCCCAGAAGCGGCGGCGACTGCGGCGAACGTACCAGTTGCTCAAGTCATCCAGAAAAGCCTCGGCGGGCTGGGCGACTTTGAGCGGGATGTAGGTCTCGTAGCCCTCCGTCATCGCGGCGACCGTTTCGCGCAAGCGAGCGATGATCCACTTGTCCAGGACGGTGGGGGCCGCAGCATCCGTCCAGGGAGACCAGAGATTCGGCTGCCCCTCTTCGTACTTGGACGGGTTCTCCAGCAATTCGGCGGGCGGCGTCCATTCGTCAATGCGCGCGTAGGTGACGAAGAAAGCGTAGGTGTTCCACAGCGGGATGATGAAGCGGCGGCGCGTTTCGTCAGCGCGGTGGTAGCCGAAGAGCAGGTTTTGGTCGAGTGGTTGGTTCATAAAGAGCCAGCGCATGGTATCCACACCAATCTTTTCGGCGGCCTCATCGAACCAGATTGCGTTCCCCCACGACTTGTGCATCTGCCGTCCATCTTCCGCCAGACAGGTGGAATAGCCGTGAACCACTTTCGTCGGCGGTATCTGCTCGAAAACGGTGCTCATCGTGATGAGGCTGTAGAACCAGTTGCGGAACTGCCCAGGGAACGATTCACTGATCCAGTTGGCGGGCACCCATTTGGCCCAATACTCGCGGTTGGTGCGATACTGCGTGGTGGAATAGGCCACGCTGCCCGCATCGAGCCACGGATTACCCACGTCGGCGATGCGCGACATCGTCCCACCGCACTTGGAGCACGCAATCTTGATCGCATCCACATACGGACGGTGGGGCGTGTGCCCCTCGAAGACATCCCACCCGGCGACGGCGCGCGCACGCAGTTCGTCCTCGTCGCCGATCACCTCAAAGTGACCGCACGCTTTGTTCTCGCACACCCAAATCGGCAGCGCCAGGCCCCAGTACCGCTTCTTGGAGATCATCCAGTCGTGCATGTTGCGCAGCCAGTCCATCTCGCGGGCGTAGCCAAATTCGGGGATCCACTGAATCTGATCCACCACATCCATAATCTGGTAACGCAAACTGCGCGCTTTCTCTTCCGCCGTGACTTCCTCGCAGGGCTTGTCGTACAGCTCACCCATATTGATGAACCACTCGTCCACCAGGCGGAAGACCAGCGGCGTATCGCAGCGCCAGCAGACCGGATAGCGGTGCGTGTAGCTGTCCACGCGATAGAGCTTGCCTCTATCGTCCAGATCGTGGAAGATGTCGTGGGCGACCTCGTGAACGTCACGTCCGGTCAGCCAGTCGAAGCCTTCCAGGAACGCGCCGTTCTCGGTGAGCGGGGCGAGCGCGGGCAGATCGTAAATCTTGCCCAGCTCGAAGTCCTCTGCACCACAACCCGGCGCGATGTGGACGATGCCCGTACCCTCGACCTCGCCGACGGCGTCCCAGGGAATAACCCGGTGGAACGCTGGGACGTTCATCGCTTGCACGGCGGGCAACTCATCGAAGGGGCCATCGTATTCCCAACCGATCATCTCCGCGCCCTTGAGCCGGCCGAGCACCTCGTACTTCCCCTTGATGACGTTGGGCAGCGTGCCCTCGGCCAGGTAGTACGTCCAGCCGTCCTGCGCCTGTACCTTCACGTAAGTCAGGTCCGGCCCCACTGCAGCGGCGACGTTGCTGGTGAGCGTCCACGGCGTCGTCGTCCAGACGAGGAGCGCCTCACGCTCGCGCCCGCGCAACGGGAAACGAATCACTGGCGCGTCGTGCGTCAACTCGCGGTAGCCGTCGGTGACGATTTCGTGCTGGCTGATGCCGGTTTCGCAGCGTGGGCACCAGGGCATCACGTCGTGGCCGCGGTAGAGCCAGCCGCGTTCCCACACCTTCTTGATGAACGTCCAGATCGTGTAGTTGTTCTCAGTGGCGAAGGTGAAGTACGACCCGCCGAGTTCCGGTGATCCCAGGCGGCCCACCAGCCGCTCGACGCTATCAGTGACAGGGCCATCGGGACCGTTGACCGTTATCTCCTGAGCCGGGTTTTCCAGCAACTTCTCAGCCATCGCACGCAGCGTAGCGGGGTCATTCCAGTCCATCCAATAGCCCAGGCGAATGGATTGCTCTGTCTGCCGGGCGGCCTGGCGCAACACACGCGCCTTGCACTCCAACACAAACGGCGCGAGGCCGTAGGTCTCGATGTCGCGCTTGGAGGTGAACCCCTTCTCCTTCTCGACCTCGACTTCCACCCACAGACCCTGGCAATCGAACCCGTTCTGATAGCGCTCCTGATAACCGTGCATGGCCCAATAGCGCTGCCAGAGGTCTTTGTAGGCGCGGCCCCACCCGTGATGAATCCCCATCGGATTGTTCGCCGTAATCGGGCCATCGATAAACGACCAACGCGGCGCGCCCTGGCGCAACTGATTGAGTTTCTGAAATGCCTGGGTTTTGTCCCAGAACTCCAACATCTCGTGCTCTTGCGCGATGAAATCGACTTGGGTTGGTACTGGTTTGAACATGATTTTTCTCCTCACCCGTGATATAATCAATGATAAGAACAAAACCTCGTCAGGGAGGTATTTATGACCGTTTCAGTCAATACAATTGCACAACAACTGCGTCTTTCGCCAGAAGAGCTTATCCAACGCAGCCTGGCTTCGTTCCTGGACCGTGAAAAGCGTACTGTTCAAATGGACATTGCCGACTTACAAGATCGTTATCGGACACGTTCATCAGCAGATTTACGCACCCGCATCGAAAACGGCGAGATATACAGCCACCCAGCCTGGGAAGAAGCGATAGAATGGGAACAGTTGGAGGCTTATCTTGACCATTTACAGACGCTTCTAGATGCGCTTGAGCAATGATGATCTACGAAACACTATCCCACATCGCGCTGACCGAGTTCGACGATATCATCATCAGCCGCCAGCTCATTTACCGCCGCGCGACTACACCCATAAAATTACGCCTCTTTGTCCGCGACGAAACGTTCATTGATGTCGGATTCAGCCCGAATCTGATGCGCTATTCCTACCATTGGGAACAACGCGCCGTGCGGGGATTGCTGCACCGTCACGACAACGCGCCAGACCATCCCCATATACCGACCTTCCCCAAACACTTTCACAATGGCACGGAAGATGCGGTTGAATCCAGTGCGATCTCCGACGATCCTGAAACGGCGCTACGTGAATTTCTTCAATTTGTAAGGTCGCAACTCAACACATCATCGGCATAACACAAACACGCCCCCATCCCCCCACAGGGACGGGAGCGTGTTGCTCTCGCGGTACCACCCTGATTGTCCCGCCCAACGCGGAACCTCTCTTTCGACGGCCATCACCGTCGCGCCGTGGATAACGGGCGGCAACCCCGGCTCTACTTACTTAGTCGGATAGTCCTTAGTCGTGTAGTCGAATGACTACGACTACCAGACTAATGACTATTTGACTACCCAGACTGTTCAGTGAGCGGCTCCGGAGGGATTTTCTGCGCCGGTGCCTGCACTCGGCTCACACTGCCCCGAATTCGCTGTAGCGGCTTCCCGCGCGTACTCGTCTCCATCAACACCTTTGTGATGAAATTATGCCATAAGCACAATAGTTGTCAAGCCGACGAAACTGTTGATGACGCATAACTCGAGAGAGACCGGGGAAAGCTTTAAGATTTCACCCCTGGGTAATCCCCCGAATATCCTATTGCAAAAGTTAGAAATTTCCGGTATAATAAACCCAATTTAGTAGCCTGTTATCATACATTTTTACAGACGAGAGGAGGTGATGCTTATCGGGTAGCGCGCATCTTTGTGGGGACGCAAGCGCCTGACCCGGCCTGGCCGGGCGACGAGGCGGCGGTTTATCGAACATGTCTGGCTTGCGCCGGATCTTCGGCGGATACCGCCAGGGGATTAGCCTTCCCCTCTCACATTCCCCTCGAAACGAGGAAGCTGCATCTCAAAACCGTTGGGCAACCGGCGGGACAAAGGGCGCGGCAAGGCCAGCTCATCATCTTCGGATGGGTGTCTATCCCTGTATGTGTATCGGATGGCGGGGCGTTTGCGCCTCACGTATCTCACGCGCGCATCGCGTGCGCGATGGGATTGCATCAGTGCATGGCATTGCGCCAGGAGGTCAAAAATGTGTGGTATTGTAGGTTACGTCGGGCCGCGGCAGGCGGCGCCGATTGTGTTGGGTGGATTGAAAAAGCTGGAATATCGCGGCTATGACTCGGCCGGGATCGCGGTTTTGCACCAGAACGGCGGCATTGAGGTGGAACGCGCCGTCGGTAAGTTGAGCAACCTTCAGGATCGGCTGTACCAAAAGCCCCTGCTCGGCACGATTGGGATTGGGCACACGCGCTGGGCCACGCACGGCGGCGTGACGGAATTCAATGCGCACCCCCACGTGGGGCGGAACGGGCGGGTGGCGGTCGTCCACAACGGCATCATCGAAAACTACGCCGAATTGCGCCAGGAAATGACGGAGGAAGGCATCCACTTCGTCTCTGAAACCGATACCGAGGTGGTGGCGCATCTGGTGGATGGTTATCTGGCCGGCGGTTCCGATCTGCTGACGGCGGTGCAGCGCGCCTTGCCCTCTATCCAGGGGGCCAGCGCCTTTGTCTTCCTCAGCCCCCAGGAACCGGAGAGCCTGGTCATCGCCCGGCTGGGGAACGCTGGCGGCATCGTCTTGGGGCGTGGCGACGGCGAGATGTTCGTCGCCTCAGACATCCCGGCGATCCTGGAGTACACGCGCGATGTCATCTTCCTGGAAAACCGGCAGATGGCGCGCGTCACGCGGGGCGGCGCGGAGATCTTCAGGCTGGATGGCACGCCGGTCAAGGCGCAGATGCACACCATCCCCTGGGATCCCGTCTCAGCGGAGAAAGGCCCCTACCGCCACTTTATGCAGAAGGAGATCTCGGAGCAGCCGCGCGCTATCACCGACACGATCCGCGGGCGTGTAGATTTCCACCGGGGGCGTGTGGTGCTCGATAGCGTGCCGCTCACGCCGGCCGATGCGAAAAAGCTGGATCGCGTTATCATCGCGGCGTGCGGCTCTTCATATCACGCCGGGTTGGTGGGTAAGTTTATGATCGAGACGTTGGCGCGCCTGCCAGTGGAGGTAGATTACGGCTCGGAGTTCCGCTACCGCAACCCGATGATCACGCCGACGACGGCGCTGCTGGCGATCACCCAATCCGGCGAGACGGTGGACACGCTGGCGGCGATGGAAGAGGGCCGCGAGCACAATGCGAAGCTGTGGTCCATCGTCAACGTCATCGGCAGCCAGGCGCACCGCCTCTCCGATGGGCACATCTTGATGCAGGCCGGCCTGGAGATCGGCGTGGCGACGACCAAAGCCTTCACCGCGAGTCTGGTAGATTTGTATCTGCTGGCGCTACATCTGGGGCAACTGCGCGAGACGATCCCGGCGGACGTTTTGCGGGGCGCGGTGAACGATCTGGCCCGTCTGCCTGACCTGGTGGGGCGCGTCTCGGAACCGAAACCGGTCTACGACGAGCTGGCGGAGGTTTTCTTCAAGCGCGAGCACTTCCTCTTCCTGGGGCGCGGGATCAACTATCCGGTGGCGCTGGAAGGCGCGCTCAAACTCAAGGAAATCTCCTACATCCACGCGGAGGGCTATCCCGCCGGGGAGATGAAGCACGGTCCCATCGCGCTTATTGACGAGGTCATGCCGGTGGTGACAGTCGCGCCGCGCGACAACGTCTACGACAAGATGATCAGCCAGATGGAGCAGGTGAAAGCGCGCAACGGGACCGTCATCGGCCTGTTGCAAGAGGGCGACGAGGTGGCGCGCAGCAAAGCGGATTACGTGCTCGAAGTGCCGGCCGCGCCGCAGTTCCT
This sequence comes from Anaerolineae bacterium, assembly GCA_035420085.1. Taxonomy (GTDB): domain Bacteria; phylum Chloroflexota; class Anaerolineae; order B4-G1; family SLSP01; genus DSWT01. Next base: position 17,743 of record DAOLUH010000070.1, on the reverse strand, counting down.
TTCGCCGGTGCTCAATATCATCCCGCTGCAATGGTTAGCCTACGCGATGGCCGTCCGTCGGGGCGCAGATGTGGATCAGCCGCGCAACCTGGCGAAGAGCGTGACGGTGGAATAACAAATAGACCTGACAGGTTTTCCGAAACCTGTCAGGTCTGTTTTCACCTAATACGACGGATTGGAGTGCGAAATCTCCAGCTCGTTGACTTGTAGGAACGCGGGCACGATGATCGCCCTGGGATTGCGCGCGCCGTAGCTCATCGAGGTGTTGGCGACGACCTGCGCCTGCGACAGCCACGCTACCTTATCACCGAAGATGTCGAGCAAGCTCTGCGTCAGACGCACATTGTACGGCACCACCACCGCGCCATCCTGCTTGAGCAGCAGCGCGCCGAAGCGCGAGCTGCCGGTGACCAGCCCCTTGGAAGGATTCACAATGTTCATGTAGTGCAGATAGGGGATGTAGAGCACATCGTTCTCGCGCGGCATGGCGACCAGTTCTGCCAATGTATTGACCGCCGCGTCGCCGCCCTGCAGCACGATGCTGTCGTGCGGTGTGGTATGCCCAGTGGGCTGCGCGCCGAATTCATCGGCGTCGTCCTGCGCCCACATGAAGTTCTTGAACACCCCCTCAGTGAAGATCGGGAACGGTTGGCGCGGCATCCCCATCAGATCGCGCCGGAAGGGGAAGGTCTCGCGCCGCGTGGGGTCATCGGTCAGCGTGAACTGCGGCGAGAAGACGCGCTGGCCGATCTGCGCCTCGCTGAGGAACGAAAAGCCGCGCTTCATCAGACCGCCGTTGTAGCCGATGTAGCCCATAAACGACAGCAGGTCGCTGAGCGCCGCCGACCCGAAGACGATGTCGTAGGTGCCCAACGGAAGCTGTTGCGGCGCGTCGTGTTGGTAGTGCTCCACCAGGAACGCCAAATCGCGCCGCAGGGCGTCCGGGTTCAGGTCGGTTTTTTGCTGCGCGGATTGTTCGGCCAGCACTTCCCACTTGAGCGCAGTGTGCGACAGCACCATGCTAATCTGCGCGTCGGAGGTCTTGAAATACTGCGTGTGCTCCGCGCGGGTGTTGATCTGGGCGATGGTGTTCATCCCGCAGGAGAAGATGCCGGACAGGCGGATCTCGTCGGTTTCCAGTCCTGCCGCTGCCTGATTGAAAAATGCCAGACGCTCTTGATTGCTGAGCGTCGCCAGCGCGGGATCGTAGGCGTCTTCGTCGCTGAAGGACTCGGTGTAAGTCGGCACGGTGGGCTGATAGCTCAAGGGCTGCGCGTGCTGCACCATCTCGGCGGCGATGTCTACCCCGCGCTTCATCTCGTCCACGTTCCCCAGCGCGGTGATCATCTCGTAGCTGGCGCGCTGGCGATCCCGGTAAGCGGTGATTTCCAGGCGGATGAGATGCTCGTTGGTGTTCAACGAGATGGCCGAGTTGGCGAAACGCATCAGGTAACTGTCTTCTTCGTGATAGAGAAATGTGGCTTCGACGCCTTTTGCCAGCGCGTAGGCGCGCAAGTCACACAGGGTTTGCAAAATCTGATCCTTCACGGTTACTCTCCTATCCTCACATTGTCGAAACGGCAGACTGGCACGCCATGGCCCAACTGCATGACCTGATTAGGCTGTCCCTTGCCACAGTTCGAGACGTAGCAGACTTCCCAGGTAGAGCGGTCGCCTACCGCCGACAACGAGTTGTAAAACTTGACGGTCTCACCCTGGTACGTCGAATTTTTGACCACGTGGGTGATCTGCCCATCCTCCACCAGCCAGCCGATGTCGGTGGCGAAGTGGAACTGCTCGCGGTTGGAGCCGATGGACCAGCTCTTGTCGCCGTCGAGGATGATGCCGCGCTCGGTGTTGCGGACGATGTCATCCAGCGCGCCGTCGTCGCCGGGATCAATGTTGATGTTGGTCATCCGCTCGATGGGCACGCGGTAGAACGAGGTGGCGCGATTCGCGCCGCTGCTGCCCTCGAAGATGATCTTGCCGGCGCGCGCGTTGGCCTCTTCAACCATTTGCCGTCCGGTGATCGCGCCCACGAGCAAGCCCTTGTCAATCAGCAGATTGTTCTGCGCGGGGATGCCGTCGTCATCGTAGCCGAAGCTGCCAGGGCTGTTGGGGGTCGTCGCGTCGGCGCGGACCGTCAGCTTCTCGGAGCCGTAACGCAGCGTCCCGAAGTCGCTGAGGCGGACGAACGATCCGCCGGCGTAAGCCAGCTCGTAGCCGAGGATGCGGTCCAGCTCGAGGGCGTGCCCAATCGTCTCGTGCGTTTGCAGGAACATAATGCCGGGCAGCAGAATGACGGAGCGCACGTCTTTGGGGCAGTTATCGGCGACCAGCACCTCGTTCATCTCGCGCACGATGCGTTCGGCGTTCGCGCTGAAGACCTCCATATCGAGCGTCTCCCACCCGCGCGTCTCGCCCATGCGCGGCGGGCTGTATTTGCGCGAGTGCATCTCGCCCTGCGCGTCCAGTCCTGCCACTTCTATCGAAGGGAAGACCTCGACGATGGTTTTCTCGATCTCGCTGCCCTCGGAATCCATGAAGACGATCTGTTTGCGGATGAACGTCAGATTGCAGATACGCTGGAAGACGCCAGGCTGATTCAGCCTGGCGTCCATCGCCTGCATAAAGGCCAGTTTGTCGGCCAGCGGCACGGTGAACGGATCAATCTGGTTGGGGCTGGTGAAGCTCGCCTGGATGGCATCCTTTTCCGCCAGGCGGATGGGGAAGGTAACGCGCTCAGCGGCGACGCGGGCGTTGTCGAGGGCTTTGTCGAACAGCGCGGTGAGATTGCCGGTGTCTGAGGTGGCCGAGAAGCCCCACGCGCCTTTGTACAGCACGCGGACGCCGACGCCGCTCTCGCGGGCAGCGACGGCATTTTTGAGGTTGCCGTTCCACATTACCAAATCGTTGGTTTCCTCGACGGGATACCAGCGCGCGTCCACATAGAGCGCGCCAGCGTCCCGGAGGCGGGCAATATGCTCTTGTAATTGTTTTCGCATCATAGTCTCCTTTTTTGAAGTTACATTTCACCATGATACCACAAATTTAACTTATCTCCTACCCCCAGAAAGATCGGAAACGCTTTGTCTTCGCATTGAAACGCTACAGGCGACCTTGACACGTTATCCATCACGCTTACAATCGCCACTATGCTTTCAGAACGGTTGCGGCGAGGTTAATGTCACAAGAATGACAGTCAAGGTACAGGCCCAGGTAGGCGAGCCAATGCGCGGCATCAGGCCGGTAGATCCAACGCGGGATATGCTGGCGATTGTGGAACTGGTCGCGCTGGGTTTTGAAGATGAACTTGACCCGCAAGGGCAGAAGATGCTGGCGGAGATGCGTCAGGCGGCGCGCCACCGGACGTTATCTGCGTTGACGATGGGTGTAGATCTGGACCCGGTTGGGTTTGTGTGGGTCGAGGATGGGTGTGTGGTCGGGAATCTCTCGCTGCGTTACGCGCTTCCTGGCCGAACCAAGGGGCAGTTGATCGGCAATGTGGTCGTTCACCCCGACTACCGCGGCATGGGGATTGGCCGCGCACTGGTCGAGGCAGCTATCCAGGCTGTTCATCACCAGGACACCCGCTGGATCGGGTTGGAAGTGCGCGAAAACAATCCTGTTGCCTGTGGCCTATACACTCAGATGGGTTTTGAAAAGGTTGGCCGGCAGCAACACCTTCTCCGGCCTGCCCATGCGCCCTGGCCTAATGTCGCCCCCTCGCGCTTGCCGTGGCGGGTGAGCAAACCCAAAGATCGGCTTTTATGGACGCAACTGGCAGACGCGATCTACGCTCGGCGCCAGAAGTGGGTTCTCGAAGTCCGGCCCGGCCAATATACGTTTGGTGGTTTAGAGCGCCGATTTAATCGCTGGTTGGATGGAGAGCGCGAGGAAGCCTGGCTCTACGGCGCGGAAGAAGCCCGCCTGGCTGTGTGTGTAAGAACGGACAAACGGAGTCAGTTTCACCTGTGGGATATCCTGGTTCACCCCGATGAAGGCGCTGCCGGTGCTCAGGCTGTTGTCGCGCAGGCATTGCAGGCGACGCGGCGTTTTCCGGCATGGCCGGTGATTGCCCTCGTCGCCGATCAAGCACCCCTGGTACAGGCTTTGTTCGACGTGGGCTTCAAACTGCACCGGAGCCTGGTGCAAATGGTGATGGAGTTGTAGCCGCGAATTGACTGCGCTGGCGCAGGGCCTCGTAGAGCGCGATGGATCCGGCGACGGCAGCATTGAGTGAGGTGATCTTCCCGCGCATCGGGATGGACATCAGCCAGTCGCAGCGCTCGCGGACCAACCGGCGCAACCCTTCTCCTTCGCTGCCGACGACGATGGCCAGCGGCAGCGTCATATTCACCTGTGTGTAGGGCAGCGCGCCGCGCGCGTCTTCCAACCCCGCGATCCACACATCGGCAGCTTTGAGCTGTTCAATAGCTTGCGCCAGATTGGCGACCTGGGCCACGAGAAGATGTTCGACCGCGCCCGACGATGTGTTGACCGTGACCGGGGTGATGCCGGCAGCGCGTCGTTCCTGGATCATAATTCCGTGAACGCCAGCAACCTCGGCGGTACGCAACAGAGAACCGACGTTGTGAACGTCTTGCAGCAGGTCGAGCAGCAGGAGCAGGAGCGGCTCGCGGCGCTGGTGGGCCAATGCCAGCATATCGTCGGGCGTGGCGAAAGGATAGCCAGAGGTTTCCAGCGCCACACCCTGGTGGTCGTCAACGCCGGTGAAGCGCGCGATATCCTGGCGGGGACATTTCTCGATAACAACGCGCCGTTTTTGCGCCGCCGCGGTGATTTCGTCAAGGATAGGGGCCTTGGCTACACCTTCAGCCACCAACAACCGGAAGGCTTGTCGCCGCCCGGCGTACAATGACTCACGAACTGCCTGCCGCCCGAAAAGCCATTCCCGCACGCGCGCGTCCTCTAGGCCAGCCGCCACGTGGTGTCGTCGGGGCCGTCTTCGATGAGGATACCGAGTTCTGCCATGCGGCTGCGAATCGCGTCGGCTTTGCTCCAATCCCGGCTCTCGCGGTATTCCTGGCGCAGCTCCACCAGGTATTTCACCAGCCCATCAACGATGTGTTCGTTCTCCTGGCTTTTCAGGTTATTCGGCACAATCCCTAGCACGCCTCCGGCCAAATCGTGGAAGATTCTATCCATCGCTGCCAACGTCCCCATCGCGTAATGCGTTGTATCGTCCAGGTGACGGTTAACTTCCTTGACGAGGTCGAAGAGGATGCCCAGAGCTTGTGGGGTGTTGAAATCGTCGTCCATGGCTGCCAGGAAATCCTCGCGGTAGTCCTCCAGCGAGCCAACTTGCGAGAGGACAGCAGTTCCCGCGGCTTCCACGGTATTCCTCATCGTATAGCGGAGCTTGTGGATTGTATTATGCAGGCGATTCACGCCGCGCTGCGCGGCCTGAAGCGCGTCCCGGCTGAAATCCACCGGGCCGCGGTAATGGCTGCTGAGCATGAAATAACGGATCGCCTCAGGGGAGTAAAGGTTGAGTGCGTCCTTGATGGTCAGGAAATTGCCCAGGCTTTTGCTCATTTTCACGCCGTTGACGGTGAGGGAGCCGACGAGGAGCCAGTAGTTGGCAAAGGGAACGCCATGCCTGGCTTCGGCCTGCGCGATTTCACATTCGTTGTGTGGGAAGATGTTCTCCAGCCCCCCGCCGTGAATATCGAAGGTTTTGCCCAGGTACTTCGTGGACATGACCGAACATTCGATGTGCCAACCGGGGTAGCCTTCGCCCCACGGGCTAGGCCAGCGCATGATGTGCTCAGGTTCGGCGCGCTTCCACAGCGCAAAATCAGCGGGATTGCGCTTGTCCTCGCGGACTTCCACGCGCGCGCCGGCCTGCAGCTCGTCAACCTGGCGGTTAGACAGCTTGCCGTATTCCGGGAATTTCTCCACGGCGAAATAGACGTTCCCGTCAACTTCGTAGGCGTAGTCGTGGTCGAGTAAATCCTGCACCCAGGTGATAATTTCGGGCACGTGGCACGTAGCGCGCGGCGCGATGTTGGGCCGCAGGACGCCCAGCGCGTCCATATCGTCGTTGAAGCTGTTGATGTAGGTTTCTACCAGTTCCATCGGCTCGACGCGCTCGCGGCGTGCGCCTTTGGTGATGCGATCCTCGCCGGTTTGCGTCAGGTGGCCCACGTCGGTGAGGTTACGCACGTGGCGCACTTTGTAGCCGCGATACTGCAAGTAGCGCACGATCATGTCCATCGCGATGTAGGTCTTAGCGTGGCCGAGATGGGAATGATCATATACGGTGGGGCCGCACACGTAGAGATCCACACGTTCGGGCTGGATGGGCTTAAAGCGTTCGACTTCACGGCTGAGATAGTTATAAACTTTCAGCGCCATGGGCAGCTCCTTCCGCTGTTAATCACCATTACTGTCGGGGCGGGCAAAAATCATCCGGCCCGCCGCAGTCTGCAGGATTTTACTCACGGTTACGTCAATAGTCGCGCCGATGTAACGGATGCCTTCCTCAACGACGACCATTGTACCGTCATCCAGGTAGCCGACACCCTGGTTCTGCTCCTTGCCTTCCTGGAGCACGTGAATGCTGAAGCTTTCGCCGGGCAGCAGGACTGTTTTGACCGCATTTGCCAGTTCATTGACGTTGAGCACCGTCACTGCTTGCAGCTCGGCGACCCGGTTCAAGTTATAGTCGTTGGTAAGAATAGAGCCGCCCATTTCTTTCGCCAGGGCGATCAACTTGTCATCCACTTCACGGACGCCGGGCATATCGGCATCGGTGAGGCGCACCGGCACAGGGGATTCTTCTTGCAATTGGCGTAGAATTTCCAATCCCCGCCGCCCCCGGTTGCGCCGCAACGTATCCGAAGAGTCGGCGACGTGCTGCAACTCATTCAGCACAAACAGCGGTACGATTAATTCCCCCTGGATAAAACCAGTGCGACATATATCGGCGATGCGTCCATCAATGATGACGCTGGTATCCAGGAGCACTGCCGGTTTACATTGTTCCACCACTGGCGCTTCGGTAGGTACGTGGCCCTCTTTGGGAAAGATGCGCGTCCGCAATCCTTGTAGTAAATCTGGCCGGATTGTGGTCAGTGTTAGCCCGATATACCCAAAAGCGGCGGCGACGATAAACGGCAGGAATTGTCCTAAAGGATTCGGTAAGAGCGACAATGGATAAGCCGCGATAGCGCCCAGGGCCAGCCCTAGAAACAGCCCAAAAGTCGCCGAAAAAATGATGTCAGCGGGAAGCTGTTGGATGGCGTGGCGAAACCGGTTATAGGGTTTGAGTGTGATGCGCGGGGTGATGATGAAGCCCAGGATAGCGCCTAAAACGCCTCCGAAAATGGTTACATAAATGTGAATGGTTTCGGGAATGGCAGGAATTTGCACAATCTGCGCTGCGAGCGCTGCTCCGGCAGAGCCAAAGATAAAAATACCGATGATGCGAAGGATAAGTGTTATCTGCATAATAATTTCTCCATAAGATCATAAAAAAATAATGGGCGACCGGTACGGGCCGCCCTCTGCTCATCATATCGCTTTATAAAGGTTCTACCATGGATTGATAGAGTGTGCTGTAGCGCGTTTTTGACTGGGGCGAAGGGTCTTCTTTGAATCTCACGTTTTTGTCATAAATAAATGCGTACTTAACCCGTTTGCATTTGATCTTAGCACAGTCAGAAGAAAAGTCAAAAATGTTGACATTCTTAGAATTTTGGATATATTGAAGGGTAAGATGTCATTTTCACAGGAGCAGAAAAATGGCTAGATGTCCAGAATGTAATGCTAAGTTGGTGGTTGCCCCAGATTTAGAGCGCTGGGATCGCATCTTCTGTGAAGCTTGCGGTATTGAGCTAGAGGTCGTTGATGTAAACCCCCTGGAACTTGAGGCGGTCTACGACTTTGAGGACGACGACAATGCTTTGGATGAGCTTGAGGAAGATGAGGAAGACCTGGAGTGGGACGACGAAGCTGACGATGACGAAGAAGAGGAAGAGGAAGAGTGGTAGCCCCTCTGCGTCCTAATCTTTGATGAAAAACAGGCCATCGAAAACTCGATGGCCTGTTTTTGATTGATGTATTGTCGCTACATTGAACGCCGCGATAAGAAGAAGAGCACCCCCACCGCTATCGCCAGGATCAGCACGATGATGCCGGTGATGCGCAAGACCGTATTGAGCACTTTGGTGACGCCGCCGGTTTTTTCTTCGCCCTTATCGGCCGCCGGGGTCGTTGCTGTTGCGTTAGGATTCTCCTGCGTGGTCGCTGGGCTGGAGCCGGCGCTCTCATCCCGCGTGTAGCCCAGGTTCAGCGAAGAAACCTGCCCTGCATTGAGGGGTATATTCCATTGCCCGGCATCGGTCAGCTTGTATCCCGGCGGGGCAGTGTGGCGCAGAATGTAGTTCCCCGGTTCGAGATCTTGGAAACAGTACGGTTCGCTGATGCCGTCGGTTTTGTACGTTCCCGCCGGGCCAGCCATACCGACCAGGGTGATTTCCGCGTTCGGCAACGCCATTTCGCCGCTATCGGCCTGGCGGAACATGTCATTGTTCGCGTCATAGTAGGCCAACACGCAGAGCGCTGCCTTATTGCCGGTCGGCGCAGCCGGGAGTCCTCCACTGGCTGGCGGTTGGGTGGCCTCTGGGGTTGTCTGTGTCTCTGGTGTGGTCTGCGGCTGGGGCGTGGCTGTCGGCACGGCCACCGGAGCGCCGGAGATGATCACTTCTTGCCCGATGGAGAGGAAGTCATTGATGACGGTTCCCGCGTTGAGACGACGCAGCTCGTCCAAATCCACACCATATTCGATGGCCAGACCAAACATTGTGTCGCCGGCAACGACGATGTGCACGATAGCACCATCGGGACGCGGCGTGGGAGTGTTCTGCGGGACGATGGCAGTGGGCGGAGCTGCGGATGTCGGGGGCGGCGGTTCCGGCGTTGGCGTCGAGGGCGTGCCCTGGGAGACCACCTTCAGGCTCATATTGTCTGAGTATGCGTCGTTGTGCTTGTTGGGCCACTTCCCGTAGAATTGCGTGAAGAACGTGACCGCGCCGCTCTCCCCGACGGTGGCCTGAACCGGCCCGACGATCCCGTATTTGTCGTAGTGATAGTAAGCCTGGCTCCACACGATGTTGGAGCTGAAGGGATCTGTCCCGCCGTTAGGATCAATGCCTACACGGAAATAAAAAGCATACGGGTCGCCGCAGGATGTGACCGTGTCTTCGCTGCAGGACCATGCATGTGCGGCGTAAGAGGCTTCGACCACGGTGCCGGGCGCGACGTTGCGCACGACCTGGTAGTAGCCAGCGTTTTGTTTTCTGAAGAAGGTAAAACACATGCCAGCGTAATAGCCCTGGTAAATCCGCACAGGGCTTGTATTGAACGGCGCTTCATTGGGGATGACTTTACACTCCGGTCGTCCGAAATCACCTTCCTGCCACCACGTCACCCATCCCTCAGGCGTGAAAATCTCGCCGTACTGCACGCCGGTGAAAGTATCGCGCGTCCAGTTGCCGTAGTTGGGCTGTGAATTGTCCACTGGTTTGCCGATCCCTTCAAATCCCGGGTTGGCCAGCAAATTTGTACCGATTTCCTGGCGCATGGGACTTTGTTCCTCGCGCGCAGCCGCCAGCGGAACCAGAACCAAAGTGGACAAGGTCAGCACTAGCAGCAACAGCGCTCCTAATCCTTTCAACCTTTTCGATTTCATCGGTTTGTGCCTCCTTATTTTCACTTACAGCACAGAATATAGATGCTTTCGCTCATGACCTATATAAAGAACATAACCGCCAGCGTTGAGGTTGTGTCAGCGCCGGCGGCATAGATGAACGATGCATCGAACACGGAAAAATTATAACATAGCGGTTAGTGTTGTCAAACATCGTTCGGCGCATCAAAAATCCGGTGTTACGAGTTGGTACAGCTTTCCTGTCTCCCATTCTACACGCATTTCCCAATGTGGGTTGGCGGCCCCGGCGTAGAAATCGGCCAAAGGTTTGGGCCGATTGGCGTCCAGCAGCAGCCAACATGCCCCGTAGCGCCGTGCTGCCTCCGCGACAGTGTCCGCATCTTCATTGGGCGCTATTAACGCCGGGATATGGGCGACGTACCAAAAGTTCGGCGGGCTTCCCACTAACACCGGGCAGGCCTCGGCGTCGTGTTCGGCCAACCAGAATGCGGCTTGTGCGTAGAGCGTGTTAGCCTGTCGCCACGCGGTCAGCTTTGGCGCTGTGATCAGCCCACTCAGGATCACCGCCAGCAGCACGAATCCCCATACAAAGACGCGCTGCGCCTGCGAAATGTTCCACCTGCGTTTGTGGCCGATCCACACCACGGCGCGCTCGATCCCCACGAGCGCCGCCGCCACGATGAAGGGGAGCAGCGCCCCCGCACTGTGGAAAAATCCGCCGCGCGGCCCTGGAAAGCTGAAGGCGAAGGTCATCGCGGTGAAGAGCAGCAGCAGGTAGCCCCACGCCAACACGAAGGCGGGCGATTTGCGCAGCCGCCATCCGCCGATGATGGCGAAGGGCCACAGGAAAATGTAGCCGACCACGGCGAGCAGCGTGCGCACGTTCCAGCTCAAGGCGTCGAGCTTGGACTGCACGATGGCTACCCAGCCCCACGCCAGATACGCGCGCGGGGTGAGTTCGCACTGGTAGCAGAAGATGTCGTCGTAGTTCGTCAACCAGAGGGTCTGTGTGCCGCCGGTGGGCAAAAATGTGCCGCGCGTGCGCAGGTTGAAGATCAGCCAGGGGGACAAGACCAGGAGCGTCACCGCGCCTGTCGTCGCCAAACCTTTGACATCGCGCCGCAGCACGGGCAGAGCGAGTGCCAGCGCGATCAACAGCAGCCCATCGGAGCGGGTGAGGTAGGCCAGCACGGCGGTCGCGGCGGCGAGCGCGGCCCAGCGCACAGCGCGGCTTTCCCAATAACGCCCGCCGGCCCACAACGCCAGCGCGCCGCACAGCGCAAACGGCGCGAACGTCTCCGGCAGCGTCCAGAAGGGGAAGAAGTACACGCTGAACGTCAGCAATAGCCCCGCCGCCCAGAAATACTCCCACCGCCCGCTCGCCGTCCGCGCGATGTGTGCGCCCAAGACCGCCAACAACGCCGCGAGGAGGGCGAATGGGATTTGTGCCGCGAAGAACGTGGGGCTGAGCAGCCAGAACGGCGCGACCAACAGGGACGGCAGCGGCATCCAGTAGCCGAACGCCAGATGCGGCAGCCCTTCCGGCGCGTCCAGGTAGTTCCAGAGATAAGGCTCGGTCGCGCCCGCGCCTTCGGCCAGACGAAGCCCCTGCACCGTGTAGTAAGCCGTGTCCATATATCCCGGCTCGCGGATCAACGCCGCGACGATCAGCCGCAGCGCGAATACGCCCAGGAAAAGCCACAGGTACGCGCGCGGATTTCTATTTCCAGGTGTAGAGGACATAGGTATCCATCTCCATAACCGGAACAGTCAAGGTCGCCAAAAATTGATCCAGCGCCGCCCAGCTTTCTGCCGAGAGCGCGGGATATTGTTCGGGGGATTGGCGCATAAAGTTCATCCCGCGTGTGGATAACAAAATGTGCGTGATGCCTTGCTTTTTCAGGGCCTCCGCGATACTTTGCGCGTCGCCGTAAAGGTGCAGCAGATGCGCCCAACGGTCGAGGATGGCGTCGGGGCAGGTCGTCGTGGGCGCATAGTAGGAGCGCGGCTCCCACAGCAACAGCGTTTGGCTCTCCGGCGGCAGTCCGTGGAGGGCCTGCATCGCCTGCCAGTGCGATCCCATAATGCGTTCCAGGTAGGCTTCGCGGGTTTCGCTCCCCATCAGGTAACGCGCGGGATTATACAGCGTGATTTCGTTGATCTGATACAACACATTCCCTGCCAGCACCAGGCCGATACACAGCTTGAGGAAATTGTGCAGCGAGAGCGCGCCCAGTTTGGCTGCGCGTGTGGATAGGAAGGCGGCGGTCGCCAGCCAGCCGTACACCACTAACGCCGGGAGCAGCAGCCGGCTCTGGAACAGTCCGCGGGTGTGCAGGACGCCCCACACCCAACTGGCCGCGTGCGCGCCGCCCAGGACCGTCACCGCCAGCCAGGGCCAGCGTTGATTCGACGGTCTCCGGAGGTTTTTTATCGCCCAGATAACGACCAGGGGCAGCATGATGAGCCACAGGGGGCCGGTGCGCCCGTCATAGAAGTTCATGTCGCGGATGCCCTGCGTGAGCAGCAGGGGCAACAGGAGCGTTGCGCGCCAGTTTCCCCACAGGCCGCTGCCGGCGTCTTCGTACCAGGCCATGCGGAAGGCGTCCCATTCAGCGCCGCCCCATAGGAAGGGATACGCGGGATTGCCGGTCAACACGAGATTCTTGACCAGCCAGGGCAGGCCGCCAAGAACGCCGCCGAGGATATACGCCAGGATGACGCGCCGCGCCGTTGGCTGCCGGGTGACAAGATTGTAAACAATGACCAGCCCCACTCCCGCGATGGGCCAGAGAACGGCGGTGTATTTCACGCCGATGGCGCACCCACTCACTAATCCCGCGAGCGCGTACCACGCGGCGCCTTTCGGTTCGGCGAAGGCTTCTGCCAACAGCGCGGTTTCGGCGGTCACAAATAGTGTGAGGTACAGATCGGTGTACGCCCAACCGGCGAGCACGGCGGTCATTGGCATCGCCAGCAGCAACAGCAGCGACCACGAGACCGCTTCGCGTCCCAGACGCCGGCGGGCGAACCACGCGACCCAGCCCATCAGCAGAATCAAGGCCCACCAGTGCAGCAATTTCGCCGCGAGATCGTTGCCCAAAAGCATCGCTTGCAGGTAAAGGGCTTCGCCAAACCAGGGAAAGTTGAAATGGGGTGTGTAGCGTCCCATCCAACTGATGCGGCCGGCTTCGATTGCCAGTTTCGGGCCGGTGAGATGGTAGAAGAGGCCGTCGAAATCGGTGGGGGGCAACAGCGCGGCGAGAAACGGGATGCCTACCGTGATGAGGGTGTAGATTTGTCCCCCGCGACCCAGGCGGTTGAGCCAGCGGGGCAGCGATAACGTCAGTTGCCTGAGCACGCCGGCTGTGCGCCGTCCGCCAAGGAGCCAGCTTGCCGCCAGAACGCCCATCGCCCCCCACCAGGTCGCGCCGCCGAGCAGTCCGACGAGCAGCATAGCGACGCTGACCACGCCTAGCCCGGCGGTTGCGGCGAACAGGAATGGCGTCAAAGCGTCGTCGGCGGAGATTTTCAGCCAGCGGAGCAGCCCAAGACCGGCGGAGAGGCCGCTGCCGGCGATGGCCGCCAGCGTGACGATGGCGCGCGCAAACGATGTCCACGCGCGCAATTGCGCGGCGTTGAATGGGCGTTGCTGGGGCACGATGTAGAAGGCGCTGGCTACGACCGTGATCCATATCAGGAAAAGAATAATCCCCACCCACGCATATCGTTTTGTCATCCGCGTTTCCTTATGGCGTTACCTGATGATCGCTGACGGCTTACAATTCACTGCGTACTATGTACAGTATAAACGCTAATGGCATCTTGTTCAAAAACGAGCGTCCAGTCGGCTGGGGGCGCAAAGGCCAACGCGCACTCCAGGGTTTCGGCTTGGGACGTGAGGATATGGGTGGTGTGGTACTTACGCAACACCGCCTCGCGTTCTGCCGCTGAGAGCGCGCCACTGAAAAAGCCGCTGATCTCCTGACGGCGCTGCTTCGCATTCAATGTCGCTGCTCCATGCCCGATGACGAGTCGTCCGCGGATTTCGCCGGCCAGGAGATTGCCAGGCTCTTCGCAGGTGAGGACGATCACTGCCTCTCCCTGCGCGTCCAGGTATGCGGCGGCAGCCGCCAGCGCGCGCGGTTGGAAGACGGCGTAAGGCGTCGCGCCAACGCCCAGGTGCGACATCACGTAGGCGCTGTAGAACATGATGTTCTGTCCCCATAAGGCCAGGATGAGCGCGACGCTGCCGAGGACGCGGACGAGTCTCCGTTGCCGCCCTGCGCGCACCCAACGCTGCCCGGCGATCCACCGCCATCCCGCGACGGCCAGAACAGCCAGCACGGGCGCCAATCCCAGGGAGAAGCGGCGTTGGTAAGTCACCGGAATGTAGCCCATCAGGATGACGACGATCACGTAGAAAGACGCGAAGCGCGCGTCCGGTCGCGCGCGCCACATCTGCACCGCGCCGATGATGGCGAGTAGTCCCATCACGCCGTAGCCCATCAAGACCACGTCGGGCGGGAACGAAATCTGGTAATTCTGACTTCCGTAAGCCTTGCCCCAAAAGGGGTCCTGGGTGAAGGTTAGCAGGTTATAGACGAAGAGTGGGAGCGCGGTCAAGCCTATCGCCAGGAGTGGGAGCGCCTCGCGCCATAGGATGCGCCGCGCCCGGACCGCGCGGACAATCCACCAGAGACCCAGCGGCAGCAGCATAGTGGGCAGGCTGAAGGGGTTGAGCAATCCTAGCAACGCGGGGAGCAGGATATAGGAGAGGATAAATCGCCATACGGGGAGATGTTCTCCGGCTTCCCATTGCCGGTACAGTGTTGCCATGCTGGTCAACAAGATCGCCAATGCCAGCGGCAAGTGCGGCGCGGCGGCGAAGAGTAGAAAAGTGTTGACCTCAGGCCGGTTAAAGGCGTTCTTGTAGCGATCGAGAAACGTCGCCGCCGGAATAAGCGCCTGAACGACTGAGAGCAGCCAGGCCGGGCCGACGGACAACGTCAGCAAAAACGCCAATTTGCGGTCGCGTGGCTCAGGCAGGAAGGTTGCTGCGCACACGTAGATCGCCCAGGCCAGCGTCACAATCGCAGCAGCGGAAGCCAGGATGTAGGGGATTTCGATGGGCAGGTGCAGCCAGCGCGCGATGTGACCGAGGGCGACGTACAACGGGTATTGCAGGATAGGCGTGTGCGGCTCCGGCGTGAAGCGGTTGACGATCAACCACGCGCCGTCGTAACCCTGCGCCAGCGCCGAACGATACTGTGTGTAGTCGCCGCCGTAGGCCCACGTTTTGTAGAGCTGCCACCCCGCCGGCGGCGCGCGCCAGGCCCACGCCACCGGCGCAGCCAGCAGTGCGATGAAGGCCACGGCGCAGAGTGCCACCCAGCGCCATTCTTGCTTCGTCACCATCGTGCCAGACCTCGCTGCCGGGTTAAGGTAACTTCTGCCACACACCGGCCGTCGCATCGCTGTAGATGCGCTGCCAGCCGGGCGAGAGGTCCAACACCGTCGCCAATGGGCGCGTCGGCGGGATGATGACCCATTGCACATTGTAGCGCGCCAGAATCGCGTCCCATTGCGCGCTTGCGTCGATCACCGCCTGGTATTCGCGGCTGAGCGTCTCGCCGTAGAAGTCTGTCTGTCCGTCAATGAAGACGGTGAGCGCGGGCCACTGCCGGTAGAGCAAGTACCCACCCCAGGCGAATTCGTTGAATACCGCGCCTTCCGGCATGGCGCTGTGCAATGTATCCACGGCGGCTACCGGGAAGAGGGCGGGGTTGAATGTGTTGCCCATCTGCGTTGCATCTATGGGTATCCCCAGGCTTTGTAGACCGATGCCCAACGCCACAGCGACGCCAACCCACATCCAGCCCCAGGCTTGCCGGTCAATGGCGTGTAGCGCGGTTAGGGATTGTGTGACGTGCGGCGCTGCGTCGCGCAGCCAGGCCTGCCCTTCTCGCCCCATAATCAACACCGCGACCAGCGCGTATAAAGGGATATTGCGCGCCGAATACAGCCCAAAGGCCGACCAGACGCCCAGCAGCAGCAACGAAGTCCAGTCCAAACGGCGGCGCAGTAGCCAGCCGAGCGCCAGACTGCCCAACAGGAGCGCCGCAAACGCCCAGAAACCGACGGTGTGGAAGTCTGGACTGCGGTATTCCTGCGTCAGGTCAACCAGGAATTTCTGTCCCAGGTAATCAAAGCTGTGGAGCATCAGCCGCGGTCCCACGGGATTGATCCACGCGGCCAGAATCAGCGCCGCGCCCAACGCGAGAAAGATACGGCACTGTTTAGCCTGTCTATCCAGCGCCGCGCCGACAGCGTATAGGAGCACCAGGACGATACCACTGATGAACGCGCCGTGCGTGTTCGCCCACAGGATCATCAACAGGGGCAACGGGAGCACAGCGCGCAGTTGGTTTCCCTGGCGATAGCGTTCCAACGCGAGCAGAAAAACGACGAAAAAGAGCAGGGTGAAAATGTGCGGACGGGTCAGCCAGTGAACGCTGCCCACCAACGCAGCGCCCAGGCTGCTGACCAACGCCAACGGGGCCAGCAGCCCCAATCGTTTTGCGCCACTCATCAGTAGCGCATACGTTGTGCTCAGTAGCGCCGCGGTCAGCCAGACTACTCCATTCAGGCCAAAAGCACGTTCCGCCAATGCGAAGGCAAGTTGCGCGATCCACTCGTGGGGGATCAGGCGCTCGCCGGGCATCGTGTGCGAGAAAAGGTCGGTGGTGGGGATGCGCCGTGTGGCGAGGATGTAGCGTCCCACCGTCAGATGCCGCCCCAAATCGCCATCGGCGTTCATCATCCGCGGGCCGATGAGCAGCGCGCCCCAGAAAATCACGCCAAAGACGAGGGCCGTCAGTGTGGGGAACAGCCAGACGGGCGATTGACAGGTCGGGGTTTCACCTTTCATCGCTCAAGTTTCACCGCTTACGGTTTCTGTGCATACGTGGTAAAAAGGTCGCCCAGGTTGATCCGCAGGGCCACCTCGCGCAGCTTCAGCCGCGTCACCAGGTTTTCTAGCGGTCGCCCCAGCGACGGCAGCAGCGCCGTCACCCGGCTGGTCAGGTATCCGGCTTGCAGGTAGCGGCCCTGTGCGCCCATCCACAACACGCGGAATCCGGCTTTTTCGAGCATCGTTCGCAGCGTGCGACGCGAAAAGTAAAACAGGTGCATTTCCATGTACCAGGGCCAGCGTTTCCCCATCAAACGTGAGAAAAGGCTGTCGATGTCCATCGTGTGCACCACCAGTGTACCGCCAGGTTCGAGCACGCGCCACGCGGCCTGCAAGGTGCTGAAGGGATCCGGGACATGCTCGATGACATCCCACATCGTCACCACGCTAAAGTGACCAGTGGGGAAATTGGCGTTTTCCAGCGTGCCCAGATGCATCTGTAGCCCCTGGGCGCGGGCCTGTTCGACCGCCCACGTACTCGGCTCCACGCCCCAGGCATCCCAGCCGTGGCGCGCCGCAATATCCACGAAGACGCCGGTATGCGCACCCACATCGAGCAGTCGGCGTCCATTCGCCGGGCCGGTGAAGCGTTCCATTGGCCGCAAGTGGTGCTCAAAGGTCAAGACGCGCCCTTCGCGCTCTTCGACGTACAGCGGATCTTGTACGGCTTCGTAAATATCCAGGACTTCGCCGCTTTTGGGGCGCGGGTCTGCGTAGACAAAACCACATTGTCTGCATTTGACGATGGGGCCGTGGTAGCCATATCCCCCGTTAGTGCAGGCGTAGGCGTTCCAGTTCCCGTGCTTGTGCTGGTCGAGCGTTGATGGGATGCGTACATCATAGTCATCCGCGCCGCACAGATCGCAGCAGATATGTTCCACCGGACACTCAGATACGGGAGGCATTATGCTGCCTTCCCAAACAGACGCGCGCGGAAGAGCCGCAGCACGGTGTAAAGGGCTTTGGTGATCTCGTTCCGCGAGATTTTCGATACACCTTGCTGACGATTTTGGAAGATGATGGGCACTTCGCCGACCTTCCAGCCCTTGCGTTGAACTTTGTAGAGCATTTCG
>DAOLUH010000069.1:0-28024 GCA_035420085.1 Anaerolineae bacterium | reverse complement strand
TGCCTGGTATTTTATGGGAAAACCGCTATCTTGCGAATTTGGCGAAACTACAGTAACCTCTTTTGCCATATCAATATTGTCGAATCCGATGATGGATAAATCGGCAGGCACCTTCAATCCCATCTCACGCGCAGCGTGAATGGCGCCAATCGCTGTCAAATCATTGCAGGCGAAAATCGCCGTAACCTCCGGCGCGCGTTGTAGGAGCTTTTTCGCTGCCCTATACCCTTCCTCGCGGTTGAGGCCCGATTCCTCAACGTAGGGTGTAGAAATGTCGTGCGCCTCAAGTGTGCGACGGTAGCCTACCTGGCGCTCGCCAATGCTAGGGGGCGACTGCTTGGCCCAGCCGATTAATCCGATGTGAGTATGCCCTTGCTGAATAAGATAATCAACTGCCGTGCTCGCTCCCTCGACGTTGCCAATCACGACACTGTCGAAGGGCAGATTGGGCGCGTAGCTATCTACGAGCACGATCGGAATGTCAACGCGCTGACCGAGTAACCCGATGGTGTTTTCGATAAAAGTGCCGGCTAAAATGAGGCCGTCAATGCGTTGTTCAGTAATCATTGACGGCCACATAATCGGATGGTTAGCAGGATCAACTTCGATGTTGGAAAACATCAAACTAAGGTTGTGGCGGCGACACTCGCTTTCAACACCAGCCTGGATGTAAGAATAAAATGCATTGACCTCGAACGGGAAACCATAGTCGTGCTTGGTGAGTAATCCAATAACCGATAGGGGATTGTCGGCAATCCCATTATCACTTTCTTTGACCGGATACCCCAGCGTCCTTGCTGCGTCTAAAACACGCGTGCGCGTATCCTGCGCGACATTAGGACGGTTGTTCAAGGCTTGGGAGGCCGTGCCTATGGATACACCGGCTAATTTTGCCACATCCTGTAGTGTGATGGAGCTTACCATACCCTCGTCTTTTTTCAGGTGAAAGGCTGAAGTTTCATTGAACAATTCAATTGTAACGTGAAAACAGTGATTGTCAATAGGGAATTGTCGAATTCTTTCTGTCCCCTTTTGTTTCGTCTCGAAGGCAATGGGAAAATGTGTCATGCCGTCATCCGAGCGGTCGGCATGAGTCTCTGACAATCAACTGCACGGGCACCTTGCACAGTGGCTCGTCCAGAGGCTCGCCTCGCATCAATTTAATCAGCATTGTGGCCGCCATATACCCCATCTCGCTCACGGATTGATCCACCGTTGTCAATCCTGGAAATGAACACGTACTCTCCGCGATATTATCAAAACCGACCACTGACAAATCGCGGGGAATGTGCAAACCAGCTTTGGCTGCTGCGTCCATCACACCGAGTGCAGACTGGTCATTCGCAGCAAAAATCGCAGTGGGCGGCTCCGGCAAGTTGAATAAGCGTTGCGCGCATTGAAAACCTGTTTCGCGCGTATAGTCGCCCGGTTGGACAAGCTCCGCGTCAACCGGTAAGCCCGCCTGCCGCAGTGCCTCTATGTAACCCTGGTAACGGCGATTTGAACTTTCCAAGCCATGACGGCCGGTGATGTGGCCTATGCGCCGATGCCCCAGGCCGATCAAATACTCCATCGCCATCATCGCGCCTTCGCGGTTGGTTGAAATGACGGCAGGGAACACGTTGTCCTCATGGGGATCAATGGCAACCAGCGGAGAAGCTGAAACCAGATCGTTGGTCGTGGGCGTTACAACCAGCACCCCGTCGGTAATGCTGCCATCCAGCCGCGACAGGTGCCGGCGTTCCCATCCTTGTTCCGCAGTTGCGGCGACGCGCCCGCTGCTGTAAACGATCAGATCGTACTCGGTGCCGTGTATGGCCCTGCCGATCCCCTTAAACAATTCCAGGCTGAAGGGATTGCCCAGATCAACCACCAGAATGCCGATCACGTTAGTGCGCCGTCCGCGCATACCGGTCGCGGCGAGACTGGACGTATATCCCAGTTCAGCGATTACACGGCGGACTTTTTCATAGGTTTCTGCTGCAACGTCGTCCTTATCGTTCAGCACACGGGATACTGTAGAAACCGAAACACCGCAAGCTTCGGCAACATCTCGAATAGTCAGTGAGGTTTTTGAACGATTCATGACACCTCAATTACAGTGGACTACGTTTGGTGTTATCAGTTTCGGTATTGATACCGGTATCGTTACCGGAACATTTCTAAATATACCACAGATTATTTCCCGTGTCAATAGGTTTCGGCGTAGTTTTCATCGGTTTTTTTCTTCCACGGCATCATCGCGGTGCCGCTAACGGGCCTCGTATATCCCGTCTTGGGGTGGGCGCGATAATAAAGATGCCCTCCCCGGAGATACTCCGGGGAGGGCATGTGTTCTGGTCACTGTCCCTTACCACAAGTTGCGGTGAGGGATGTCCAGGGCGAGCTTACTTCTTGGCATTGGCCAGGAATGCATCAAACTGCTTTTGTGCTTCGGCCTGCACGTCGCGCAGCCCGGCCGCTTCCATCTCGGCGATCATCTTGGGCACTTCAACGGCGGGATCCGAGATGCCGGTGATTAGCCCGGTCCAGTATTTGTCAACGATCACCTGCATGGCGGCGATCTTGCCTTCCACCGGGGTAACGTCAAAGGCGAAACCGATGGCGTTGGTGGACTTCAAATTCTTGTATCCGTCAAAGATCACATCCCACATCTTGGGATCAACCTTCACGCCCTCCGCGGCTTCCACCGAGCTGAGGGAGTACGACCCCTGGGAGAAAGCCCAGGGCCGATAGTTGCCCCGGCCCCGCTCGGTGACCATGACCGTGCCGTCGTCCTGATAATTGAAGTGAACGCCCGGCACACCATAGCGGAGGATGTCGCGGTACTCGCGGTTGGTGTTGACCAATTGCTGATACTTCAGGGCCAGCTCTACGTTCGGCGAACTGGCGTTGATAGCGTTCATTGCCCCGCGGATCGAGGCCGTGGATAGGTTGGGGCCGCTGAACTTGCTGATCTTGACCACGACGCCGGTGCTTTGGGTCCAGATGGCGTCCGCGCCGTAGAAGCCCTGCCCGGCCCATACGGGGGAGTAGGGAGCGGTATCCAGGGTGGCCGCGTCGGGGTTGATGTAGCCGGCCTGGTACCACTTGTGCACCGCCACCAGACGATCGTACAGATCCGGATGCTCAAGGATCACTACGATTTTGTTGGCATCCGCTGGACTCGCCGAGTAGGGGATACCCAGCATAGCGCCACGGTGGATGTTGTCGAACTCGCTGGTTAACCCACCCACACCGCCACGGGTGATAAACATCGGGTACTGGGCCTTTTCCGCGCCGGCGACGCCATCGTCATAAGCCTTTTTCGCCGCCGCCAGATACTTCTCGATGTCGAAGAAGCTCATCTTATCGGGGATCGTCATGCCCAGCGTGTCCTCGAACAGCGCCTTGTCCATCACCCAGAACAGCTCGGCGGCATAGTCTTTCTTCACCGGGATGGCATAGATCTTGCCATCCACTTTAGCGCCTTCCCAGACAATTTCCGGCATGGTCTTATAAAGCTCGGGCGCCACAGTGGGCAACAGGTCGGTGAGGTCAGCATAGTAACCGGCGCGAGCCTGGGTGGGGAAGTTGTTGAACCACTCGCAGGTAAATACCATGTCCCAGTCGTCGCCAGCAGACAGGGCCAGCATGGTGCGCTCATTGTCGTAATACAGGGTCGTGACCTTGACGTTCAACGCGGCCACCGAGATTTCGTTGAGCTTCTCCTCGACCATGGCTTGTTCGGGCGGCACCTGCCCGGGGTTGCCCATGATCCAGATAAGCTCCGTTGGCTTCGCAGCGGGAGCCGCGGGCTGGCTCGTAGCGGCGGGAGCGGCTGGTGCAGTCGTGGGGGCTGGGGTGCTGCGATTACAACCCGCCAACGGGACGGCGGCTAACAATGCAACCAGGACCAACAGTAAGATTCTCTTCATGGCGAACTCTCCTTTTCGTTTATGATGATTAAACTTTTTTGGATTGATGTCAAACAATCGTGTTCAGGTCAGGATATGCACCTCCTTTCATGGGGTCAGCGTTCGTCGTAGGAGGAACGATTGCCTCCTGTGACGAACGGGAGCGTTACCCCTTAATCGCCCCTATTGTTAAACCTGAGATAAAATACTTCTGGAAGAAGGGGTACGACAGGGCGATCGGTAAGACGGCCACGACAACGATGGCCATACGCACCGCCTCTGTGGGCAACCCCTGGAGCGTCTCTGCCGGCAGCATAAATTGCGCGTTGCGCACCAGATCCTGAATTGTGCGCTCGATGCTCATCAGCACATATTGCAGGGGATACATATAGGCATGGGTGGACTGGATGTACATCAGAGCAGGGAACCAGCTATTCCAGTACGCAAAGGAGAGGAACAGTCCGATGGTGGCGATAGCCGGGAGTGAGAGGGGCAACACAATGGAAAAGAAAACGCGAAATTGCGATGCTCCATCAATCCGCGCAGATTCAATGACTTCCTCAGGAATGGTGGTTTGAAAGAAGGTGCGCAGTATGATAATGAAGAAGGATGACGTTGTCAGCGGAAGGATGAGCGCCCAATACGTGTTGCCCAGCTTCAACAACTGGGTGTTGATCATATACGAAGCGACCAGGCCGCCATTGAACAACATCGGGATAAAGATCAAAATGGTAAAAAACTTGCGCAAGGCATAGCTCCTGCGCGAGAGCACGTACCCCAGGGTGGAATTCAGAAGAATGCCTAACCCGGTCCCCACGACGGTGGTGCCGACGGAGACTAGAAAGGCCCGGCCTACATAGTCCTGCAACAGCCACAGGTAAGAGTAGGCGGCGGTGGTCCACTCCTTGGGAATAAAGCGGTATCCGTACATCTGGATGGATTGGTCGGAGGAGAGGGAAATGGTAATGACAAAAACCAGCGGTAGTGTGGCGGCCAGGGCCAGCACAATAAATACCGCCGAGAACAGCGCATTGACCAGGGGAGAGACGCGGTTGAACCGCATCGCGCTATCCGGCTCGCCCCGGGATCGGGACAGGATCGTGGTACTTCGTACTGCCATCAGAACAACCCCCTTTCCGGATCCAACTTTTTGACCACAGTATTGGCAGCAAAGATGGTGATGAACCCGAACACCGACTGCAAAAAGCTAGCAGCGGAAGCAAAACCGAGGTTGTTCATCTGCATCAGGGCCTTGTAGACATAGACATCAATGGTCTGGGTGACGTTGGATAGCGCGCCTTGATTTCTGGGCATGATGTAGAACAGGCCAAAATCCGAGTAGAAGATGCCACCTACCGAGAGGATAAAGAGAATGATCACCATAGGCTTGAGCAGGGGCAGGGTGATGTGCTTCACCTGTTGCCACTTGGAGGCGCCATCCACCACAGCGGCCTCGTACAGCGTGGCGTCAATGTTGGTGATGCTCGCCAGATAGAGGACCATCCCGTACCCCACGTTCTTCCACAGGTTGACGCCCACCAGGATGTAAGGCCAATACTGGGGCGACATATACCACTGTACTGGATCGCGCCCCACAGCGGTAAGGATCTGGTTGACAAGTCCCCTGTTTACGCTCAGGAACGCCATGCCAAAATAGCTGACCACCACCCAGGAAAGGAAATAGGGCAGGAAGATAGCCGTCTGGCAGATCTTAGCCAGTCTTTGTGAGTAGAGCATAGACATCATGACGGCCAGGGTGAGGGGCACGACGACGCCCATTATAATAAACACGATATTGTATCCCAGCGTGTTGCGAAAGACGATGGCTGCGTCCGGTGTGGTAAAGAGAAACTTAAAGTTATAAAGGCCCACAAATTCGCTGCGGAGCAGGCTGACCAGGAAATTGGCGCCCCGGATGGGCTTGTAGCGCACAAAGGCGATGATGATACCGAACATAGGCAGATAGGCAAAGAGGATATACCAGACAAAAGTGGGCAACGCCAACAGGCTTAGCTCCAAATCGTCAACGTTCAGAATCCGCTTTAGCCGGGAACCTACGCCAGTGGGGGGGTGGGGCGTTCTGCGGCTGAGATTGCGCTTGCGACGTTCAGGACGTTCTGTGTCTTGCAGTGTAACCGAATCGCTCATCGCTCCAAGTACTCCCTGTATGTTTGGATGAAAATCGAGGCTTCAGTAGATAGTCCAATTCTAATCCGAGTTTGCGCGTTTGTCAATAAGTATCACTGCACTTAGAAAGTTAATTTTACTTACCAAGTATTATAGCGCAGTTGTAGGGATTGTCAAGGCTTTCGCAAGGCGTTTTCCTCACACGAGCAAAGTTTGCTCTTTACCGGATGTCTAGTAACCTACCGCCTGCCCATCTTTGCGCCAATCCGTCCCCGCACAGTAACCGCCATTCGCCATCCGGTAGATCAACTGCGCGCCGCCGAACCGGCCCGGCGGCACATCCGCCGTGACGTTGTGTCCCCGCCGGCGCAGTTCCGCTATCACTTCCGGCGCGAAGCCCGGCTCCAACGAAAGATCAGTCATATTTTCTTCCACGTACCAGCGCGGCGCATCGGACGCCGCTTGTGGATTCTGCCCGTAATCCACCAGGCGCACCGTCATCTGCACGTGGCCCTGCGGCTGCATGTGCCCGCCCATCACGCCGAAGCTCATCACGGGTTGGCCTGCGCGTGTGACGAAGCCGGGGATGATGGTGTGATAGGGTCGCTTGCCGCCGGCGACGCGGTTGGGATGGCCCGCTTCCAGCCGGAAGCCCGCGCCGCGATTTTGCAGGCTGATCCCCGTGCCTGGCACGACGATGCCGGAGCCAAAGCCCATGTAATTGGATTGGATGTACGAGACCATCATCCCGTCGGCGTCGGCGGCGGTGAGGTAGACCGTGCCGTGGTCGGTGGGCAGCGCCGACGTGGGGAACTGCGCCGCGTCCAGCCTGATTTGCCGCGCGCGCTCTGCCAGGAAGTCCGCGTTGAGCAGCGCCGCCGCCGGGACCTCCATCCACGCGGGATCGGCGATGTGGCGGTGCGCTTCGGCGAACGCCAGCTTCATCGCTTCGATTTGTAGATGCAGACTGTCGGCGGAGTCCACGGGATATTGCGCCAGATCGCAGTGCTGCAAAATGCCCAATGCGATGAGCGCCGCGAGACCCTGTCCATTCGGCGGAATTTCGTGCAGGCAACAGCCGCGATAATCCTGCGCCAGCGGCGTGACCCACTCCGGCGCGTGTGATGCCAGATCATCCATTGTCATCAGCCCGCCGGTGTCTTGGGCGTGCGCGACGATCTGCTCCGCCAGCGCGCCGCGATAAAACGCCGCGCCTTTCGTCGCGGCGATGGTTTCCAGCGTGCGCGCTTGATCCGGGCAGCGGAACAGCTCGCCGGGGTGGGGGGCGCGTCCGTTCGGCGCGAACGTAGCGGCAAACGACGGGTACGCCGCATAACGTTGCGGCGCGCCGGCCCACGCCTGCGCGGTGATGGGCGAAACGAGGAAGCCGTCGCGCGCGTAGTCAATCGCTGTCGTGAACAGGGCGTCGAAGGGCAGCTCGCCGAAGCGGTCTGACAGCGCGACCCACGCGCTGACCGCGCCGGGGACCGTCACCGGGTCCCAGCCGATGGTCGGCATCTGCGTCAGCCCGGCGAACCGCTCCGGCGTGAGCGCGCGCGGCGCCCGCCCGGAGGCGTTGAGGCCGTGCAACTGCGCGCCGTCCCAAACGATGGCGAAGGCGTCGCTGCCGAGGCCGTTGCTCGTCGGCTCGACGACGGTGAGCGCGATGGCGGTTGCCAGCGCCGCGTCCACCGCGTTGCCGCCGCGCCGCAGCGCGTCCAGCCCGGCCTGCGCCGCCAATGGCTGCGATGTCGCCACCACGTTCCGCGCCAAAATCGGCATCCGCTGCGAAGGGTAGGGGAAGTCCCAGGATAAATGTTGCATTTTTATCTCCCCAACTCGTTTGAGCATTTTTCTGTCAGCAGATTTAGCAGATTGAGCAGATTTTTTGTTTGCAGATAATAAAATCTGCTCAATCCGCTCAATCTGCTGACAAAATATCCTTACCCTGTATGAGGTTTGGATTAACTCAGGTCGCGACCTTTGCCGGAATCGCTGATGGTGACAAGCTCTTCCGGGTACGGCGCGAAGAATGTTTGGCGGGCCAGGTACGGCTCTTTGAAGCGCGCGATCCACGCGCCGAGCAGGCTGACGGGCACGCTCAAGGGGACTTTCTCGGCGCGATACTTCTCCAGCGCATCCAGGAAGTAGGCTTTCTCATCGGAGGTGAGGCTCTCCGAGAAGTAGCCGAGCGCGTGCATCAGCACGTTGATCCCCGCTGTGCGCCGCGCGGGACGGGCGAGGGCTTTCCACAGGTGCGTTTCGTAGGCAGCGATGACCTCGGCGGCGGGCTTCTTCGCGTGGTTGGCGACAATTGGCCCCATCAGCCGGTACTGGCTTTCGCTGTAGGCCAGGAGGAGCAGTTTGTTGTCGGTGTGGAAGCGCACCAGCTCGCGCATCGCGCCAGCGGCTTTGACGGCGCGGAAATCCGCCAATGTGAACAGTGCCGTGAGGAAGTGCTCGCGAATCGTGAAGTTAGTCAGCCGTCCCTCTTCTTCGACCGGCAGATGCCCGTACCGTTCCAGGACGGCCTGGGCGAAGAAGCCGCGCCCCTTGTTGGTGGAGGCCGCGCCCTTTTCGACGCCCCGGTAGACCTTCACATCCTTGATCCCACATGAAGGCGAGCGGCCTTTGAGGATGAAACCGTCAATGTCTGTCAGTGCATCAAGGTGTTTTGCCGCAAAAGTCTGCATCTTCTCGGTCACGTCCGCGCCGGTAGCGGGTTGGAGCAGGCGCGGTTCGTCGTTGACGAGGACGATGCGCACCGGATCGCGCGGCACGCCCAGGCCGATTTCCACCTCCGCGCAGACCGGCAGATAGGTGACGTAGGGTTTGAGCTGTTCCACGAACGCATCGGGGATCGTCGCGCTGTTGTAGCGGCACGCGGCGAAGCCCAGGCACTTGCTGATAACGATGGTGGGGCGGGAGAAAGGTTTCATACAGGTACTCCGGTAGGGATTGTCAGGCGAGATGACCGTTTTGCACCCGATTTCTCGGGGTGTTCATAATTCTAACACGACACGTAGGCCGGTTTCAACTGGGCAACAATATATTGCCAGGCGCTTGCGCCAACCGTATATTGGACGTGACAATCACTGCGATAACTGTGGCGATTTGACTACGGTTGAATGTATCAGACTGAATGATGATAACGGGACGGCGATACCCTGGTTCTGAACCTATTGGTTCGGGCAAAGTTGCCCACCAAATCTCACCGCGTTGGATTACCATGTCTCGTGGCCTACTGAAGCCAACTGCAATTTGATCAAGTCAGGCTCAAGCGCGGACGATTCTGTACTATAAATTTGATTGAGCAGTTCCGTAATATTATTCTTTCGATGCGCGGTGATATAAGTTGAGAGCGCCGCTGTAAAAAATTCACTCAGAGAAATTTCCATAGTGCGCGCCATCTGTTCGGCTGCTTCAGAGATAGGCCGTGGAATGACGACTTCTGCATACATAAATAAACTTTCCTCCTTAAAGTTGGTATATTTCTATGATACTCTGATATGACTGGCGCGTCAACTGACGAATACCGCAGTTCTTGCTCTATCCCTTTTTCGGCCTCGGTCACATTCGCGCGTAGACGAGTAGATTGGTGTCTAGCACAGACATAGTCATCTCCGCGTCGTTCCTTACTTCGCAATGCTTCATTCGGAATCTTGGTCGTGACGTGCATCCCCTCAATCAATCACGCCTTCCAGAAGCCCCGGCCCGAGAAAAAAGCTACTGAGCGCACTGGCGGCGCGATGCCAAGGAGGAGACCCGGCTTATTTGACCGGGCAATTTTCGGCGCGAGATGGGCGGAGATTTCTGTGCCAATAATATCATTTGAACATTTTCGATTCACCTGAACGCTTTGGCACGGCTAGTGGTGCGGATTCTCGTTCACGCCTCGCCTGCTCTTCTGGGGCAAAATAGGCCAGCCATTCCTCTGGAGCATTGCGGCTTTCCGCGCCATGCGGGGTATAACGCTGCCGTACCTGGCAAAGTACCGGCGTGTTGACCGCTTCCCCGGCGATAATGTCCTGTCCTTTGGTCAATGCAGGCAACTCGCGTAGCAGGTCGCGCCCCACCGTCTCGACGCTTTCGGCTACGCGATTTTGATCGAGGGGATTGACGATACGTAGGATGCACTGCGTTCCACATTGCGAAAGTACATCAGCGTCCAGCTTGCCGGGCCGCTGGCTGATGAGACCCACCGCCACGCCAAACTTGCGGCCTTCGCTCAAAACTGTCTTGAGAACGCCTGCGCTTACCGCTTCGCCGCCGGCCGGTGCAAAACGATGCGCTTCTTCCATCAACACGAAAACGGGATAGGGAAGATACAACTCGTCGCCTTCCTTCACCAAGCCTTTTTGTGTTTTCATCCGTGCAGCGAACAAGCGCCGCAATAATGTTGCCACCGTCACTTGTTGTTCGCGCTCGTCCACTTCATTGAGCTGTAACACAGAACAGCGACCGGGACGGAACAGCCGATTCAAGTCAAGATGGTGAAAATCGTCGAAGATGGCGCTCTGATGTTCCAACACGCTTTCCAGTCGCCAGATCAAGGCGCCGGCAGTGCCGGCATCTTGTTTGTTGTCGTCATCCTCGGCAATCTTTTGTAGCGCCCCGATCAACTCCCCACGTGTCCAACGCTCCGGGTCATGCCGGGTTATCTGGCTGCGTTGACAGACTTCCCGGTATACCTGCCGCAACAAATAGCTCATTTTTTCGGAGAGATTGGGAAGCAGGTAAAAGAGGTCTCCCAGGGTCAATGTGCCCACCCGCACTTTAACAGCGTCGGGCTTGAGGATTTGCACATCAGGGCGGTATTCAGGCGCGATAAAGGCTGGGTGATTCAGCATTTCAATCAGCGTGTTGTACTCACCATGCGGATCCACCACCAGGATTGCCGCCCGGTTGTTGGGCTTGAGCAACTCTTCGATGAGCACCGCCGCCAGATAGCTCTTGCCGGCGCCGGTGCTCGCCAGGATCGCCAGGTGGGTGCTGGCGATGGCCGCCAGGTCGAGCATCACCGGGACTTGCCCCGATGGGCGACTGAGCAGCGATCCGATGTGTCCTGCTCCGGTATCATCGGCGCGCCGTTTGGAAAGCACTGCTGCCAACAGCTTATCAGAGGCCAACGTGATAGGGCAGCCGGAGCGCGGCGGGACGCGCGGGTTGATGAAATCGCCCAGAGCCGCGTCGTAGTAACCAATGACGGTCGCCACGAGTTCAAAGAGATCGGGACTGGCCTGCTCGTAGCCAAGCAGCGTCGCAACCTGTTCCGGCCCGACGCCGGGATCGGCAAGAAAAGCATCAGGATAGAGACGCAAGGGCTGTCGTTGCGTCACCCGCGCCAGGATGTTACGCTCTTGCCCATCCACGGGTGCGCGATAGACGACAAATTCACCCACTTTCAATGCCTGTTCCCGGTCTGGGCTGACGAAGAGGAACTCGTGCGGCGTCTCGCCGGGGCCTTTGGTCAAGCCGATAGGACGCTCGTTCATTGTGCACCTCCGAGCGGGACGATCTGCGCCTTCCACTTCAAGTCGTCCTGCACCACAGCCAGCAGGGCCGCGTGCTCCGGGAACAGCGCGGTCAACCGGCCGATAATGGCTTCGAGTAGCGGCAAGATCAACGGCGATCCCTGGCGCAGCAGCAACGGTGCGTAAGCCAGGTGCAGCGCGGGATTTCCTCGGTGAAAAGCGCGCACCTGGACGTCGTCCATTCGCTCGACCAGGGCATCAATGGCGGCGGCGAACGGCGGCACGCCTTGCGTTGCGTGTCCAGTGGCGTTTACCATCCCCACTGCCATGATCCCCACCAGCGTGACCTTCTCCGCCAGGTAGTCCGGTGAAAAGACTGCCAGATCGGGCGCGGGCGAGAGACGCGGGCCGAGGTTGCCGAAGTCCGGGTTGAGCAACATCGTGTCGTAAATCACGCCGACCAGATGGCCGTAATTCCCGCCCAACGGCACGCGGACGAACGTGCCGAAGGCGTAGTCAGTCGGCGCGGGGGGATCCGCGATCTCGCCGGAGCCGTAGATTTGGGCGACGTAGTCGGTGTGGGTGGTGGATTTTAGGAGTTTTGCAATTGTAATCGGCATAATTATCTCCTTTCTTTTTTGCTTGTGGCTTTTTGTGAGACTCGCAGTGACAAATGTTTCTTCTCCGCAAACTCCTGGAACACCCGATAAAACCTCTCCCGATCCTGCATTGTAATCACGGCTACTGCGTCTGCCGTCTCCACCGCATACGGATACCCATTGCCAACCACGCACTCGGCGCGCACTACGTCGAGAGTGTGCTCCAGTCCACCGGCGTCCAGCAGCCAGCGGGGTACGTCCAACCGCGATGGAGCGCGATCTGCCGTGGTCTTGAGATAGACGAAGGCCACGCGGTCGTAGTATTTTGATTCCAGGCCATCGTCGCGGGCGCAGAGCCAGGCGGTGCTGCGGTCGCCCCAACGCATCCGCGCGCGGAGCAACGCGCCATCGCTCACTGGGTGCCGGGTCGTATGGTCAGCCAACACATCGAGCATTGAAACCAGGTCGCGGGCATAGCTGGTGTCCACGTAGCCCACCAGCGGCACGCGGGTGGCTTCGGAGGCATCCAGCAGCGCGGTGATCGCTTGCACGTATTGCGCCTGCCGGGAGGGGCGCATCTGCGCGGCAAACGAGATCACCAGCGAGCCATCGAAGAAACACACCGGCGGCGCATCGCCAGGACGCGCCCGTTCGTGAAAGGCGTGCATCAAGGCCACCAGCCGGTCGCACTCCGCCACGAACCGCCGCAGATTGACGCGCCAATCGGGGAAACCGGTGGCCTCGGTTTCTTCGTCCGCCAGTTCATCGGGAGGCAAGACTTCAAACAGGATATCTTTGACGTAGGGCATCGTGGCCCGGTGGGGGTTGAGGAACCAGCCGATTTGTACCGCGCCCACCGGCAGCGAGAAGTCTTTGGTCGGCGTGATCTGGGAGCCATCCACAGCAATGGTGGGAACGCCTTCCAGAATCCCCCGCGCCCAGGCTCGCGCCTCCTCGTGATTGTCCCACTGTGGGGCGAAAGGAACCACCAGGTCGGGATGCTGTGTGTGCTCGGCGGTGGGCCGCGCGCCGGGCCAGGGGATGCCCGCCAAGCGCGCTTCGAGGTCAGTCTGGCTCAAGCCGGAGAGTTCGGTCAACGCCTGCGCGTAGGCCGCCAGGGCATCATTGAGCGCCACATCGTAACCAGCAAAGTGGTCGGCTTTGGCTTCCAGGGCGGCAATCACTTTCTCGCGTTGAAACATCAGAGCACCTCCACCTGGCTCACACCGCCTACCTTCGCCACATGCACGACGTGGTGCGTGTCTTGCTCGAAGGTGTCATCGTGGCTGATGACGAAGAGTTGATCGAAGCCCTTGATCTGAGTGAGCTGCGCCGCCAGGTTACTGCGCCGCGTCTCGTCGAGGTGGGCGGTGGGTTCGTCGAAGAAGGCCACGCGGATGGCCGACATCGCCCGCAGCAGGGCCAATCGTACGGACAACGCTGCCGCCACCTGTTCCCCGCCGGAGAGTTGTTGAAAGGTGCGCTGCTCTCCAGCGTAGGTGACGGTGATGGTGTAGTCCTCGTGCCACGTCAGGCGCAGGGTGTGATCGGCCATAAGGTCGCGGAAGATGCGGTCAGCCTCGTCAGAGATCACCCGGACGCGCTGTTGGGTGATGTGCGGGCCGGCCTCGCGCAGGGTTTTGCGGATAAAGATGACCGCTTCATGCAAGGCGCGCAGGGCGTCGCGTTCCTGAGCGGCGGTCTTCAGCTCTGCGGCAACGCGCTGGAGGTCGGCTATTTGCTGTTGGTAGTTTTGCAAGGTTTGCGTCTGGATACGCTGGCGCTCCTGTATCTGCGCCTGCTCTTGGGCCAATTGTGCAGATTCGGCAATGAGCGCTGCGTGCTGTTCCGCGTCATACTCGCGCCGGGTCGTCTCCCACTCGGTTTGGGCCGCCTCTTGGATGCTTTGCGCGCGCGCATAGTCCGCTTGCCGGGCAGCCAACTGCGCCTGACGTTCTGGCAGGCTTTGCGCGATGAGCCGGTGGGTGATGTACTGTTGGTGCGCCGTTGCATACTGTCGTAACAAGCGATTCTGTTCCGCCAACGCGGCATCGAGTCCGGCATAGACTGCCAGCGCCGCCGCCGCGTCCTTTTGCTGGATTTCCAAGGCAGCCAACTGCGCTTGCGCCGCTTCAAGAGCCTGCTGCACCTGGGGCTGCTTGTCCAATTCCGCCTGGCAGCGTTGCGACTCACTACGGGGATCGCCAATAGCTTGCAAATCTGCCTGTAAGATGGTCAGGCGGGCGGGGGTGTCTTGCCACTTTACAACCTGCTTCCCCCATTCTGCCAGCGTCTGCTGCTGAGTGACAATTTCTGTGTTCAGTTGAGCCAGGCGTTCCCGCGAGGGGAGTCCCGCCATTTGCTCTTGCGCCTGCTGGATGCGCCGTTCGACCTTGCCGCGCGCCTGGTTCGCCTGCTTCTGATCTTGCTGTAGCTCTGTAGCGCGCGCCCTTATGGCTTGTTCTTGCTGACGCGCCGTCTCAAGGCGGGCGGGCGACTCCTGTAAGGCTTCAACCTCGGTCTGCAAACCTGCCACTTGGGCTTCCTGTTGAGCGATTTCTGCGGCTAACTCGGTTGCGCGAGTTATGGCAGGGAGCTTCGCCAACGTTTTCTGATGGGCGACATTCTGGCGTTTGATCACATCGAGTTGCCGGGTAACGGTTTCCTCTTCGCCCTGTAAAGTCATCAGCGTCTCCGTTATCTGACGCCGTTCTGTTTCGTAATGGGCGGTCAGCTCACCGGCTTGAGCCGCATTCAACGGTTGGCGACATACCGGACATTCGGCCTGATCCACATGCTGCAAGATGCCCAGACGTTCTTCAAGCGCGGCGCATTGGGAGTGCGCCACTTGCTGTTGGGCCGCCAATTCTTTCAAGGCGTGTTCGGCCGCTTGGCGTTGCAGCTCCAGCGCCTCCAGCGCCATTTCGATCTCGGCCCGTTGCGCTACCTGCGCCTGTATTCGCTGCAATTCAGCCTGTTTCTGGGCCAAGCGGTCGCTCGCTTCTTGCCACCGTTGCTGTGTGTGTTGATAGCGCAAGTCCGCTTCCTGAGCAACCTGCACAGCGTCGGAGGCTTGTTCCAATTCAGTTTGACAGGCGGCTAGGGTCTCTTCGGCCTGCTTGAACGCAGTTTCGTGCACCTGCCATTGCGCGCGCCATCCGGTGATGTCGCGCTCCAATTCCTCACGCTGCGCCACGCCGTCTTGGGCTTCCGCTCGTTGCTTTTCCAACTTCTGTAAACGTTGCTGCTCTTCTTGATAGCGTGCCTGCGCCGACCGTAACTGCATCACCTCGTGTTCCACTGCACGGATTTGGGCTTCGAGGGCCGCCTGTTGCGCAACTGCCGGCGCCAATGTTTCCAACCGGGACGCCGCGGCGACGATAGCGGCCAAAGCCTGCTGCTGCGTTGCGATTTCCTTGCGGGCAACGGCCAGATCGCCTTCAACCTGGGCCAATGCCCGCTGTAGCTTTTCGCGCGCGGTGCGCTCCTGGGCTAATTCGTCCAGCCGCGTCTGGGCGGCTATGTAAGCCGTGTAGCCTGGCTCGGCTTCAGCTACCGTGCGCTGCGCGGTTTCAGCCGTTGCTACTTCCTGGCACGCATCTTCCATCTGCCGCGCCAACCCGCTTACCTGCGCCTGGATTTCCTTCAGTTGCGCTTCCCGTTGGGTCAGCCGTTCCTTTAGCACATCAAACTGTTCTTTCTGCGTGGTCACTGCGGTCAATCGCGTCTGAATTTCGGCTTGACGAGTCGCATCGCCGGCGATAAGCATCTCTAACGCTGTGGCTTCTTGCTCAAGGGGCGGCAAACGTTCCAGTTGACCTTCCAGCCGCGCGATGCCGCGCTCCTGCGCTGTGACTTGATCCCGCACATAGCTTTCAGTCTTTTGAAGTTTTTCCCAGACCACCTCATACGCCTCAACTTGTAACAGAGGATCGAAGGTGTCCTTGCGAATTTTCGGCTTCGTTTCGAGAAAGGGTACCGTCAGCAACCCTTGTGGCACACCAACCGCATGGGTGAACAAGGTTTTCAAGTCCGCACCGGCGTCCACGCGCAGATGCTCACATAGCCAATCTAGCACATCTTGTTTGCCCGTCACGATGGTTTGCTTGATCTCCGGATCACACACGTAAGGCGCGCCACGGCCCACAGAGCGTATCACCTGGTACTCGTGCTCATCCAATGCGCTGACAAAACTGATGAGGATTTCACCATTTTTTTCGCCTTCTCGCACAAATTGTTTTTGACTATACGGAGTATAGTCAAATAGCGCGAACCCCACGGCCTCCAACAATGTGGACTTCCCCGCGCCGTTCGGGCCGCAAATAGCATTTACCCCTGGCTCAAAGCGAATCACCGTGCGCGCGCCGTAACTCTTGATATTGCGCAGTTCAATCGCCGTCAGCCACATCGCGCACCTCCTGAATCTCGATCATCCGTTGGCGCACCGTAGCCGCTAACGTTTTGGGTTCGCTGCCAGCAAGTGTTATTTGCTTCACAGTCAACATCAACTCCGCCCAAGCGTCACTTTGACGCGCGTAACGTCCGTCGCGCACAATAAGCTGCTCCAACACAGAGCGTTCCAAGTCCCCCAACTCCAGGCCGGTTTCTGGCGTCACCGCAAAATCGGCGGTGCGCATGCGATCCTCCTGCACGCGCCCGATCAGGGGTTGCACGATGTCCTCTATCAGCTTCTCTGGGACGCGGGGATCCAGCGCCAGCCGGTCAAACGCCAACACCCCTTCCAGACTCAGCTCTACCACCGGCTTTTGATCAGTGAGTTGTAACAGCGGCGCTTCCATTTCCAGTTGAGCGCGCAAGGCCGCGTAGAGGTTTTCGGGGGTGGTGTATGTGTCCACCATAAAGGTCACCCGGTGAAACGGGCGTCGCTTGCTTGGCAGGTGTTCGACGATGTGGGCGGGCGTGCTATCGGGATTCACTGTCACCAGATAGCATCCCCCTTTCCATCGGCGCTCGTCCATCCCACACACTTCCAATGAGCCGGGGTTGTAAATCCAACCGGCCTGCTCAAAGGGTTTGTGGAGATGTCCCAGGGCCAGGTAGTTTACGAGGTCACGCAAGGGTGAGAGTTCATCATAGGTCAATGCGCTAGGGATGCCCGGCATTTCACCCTCAATCCCGGCGTGCGCCAGCAGCATAGTATACGCAGTGCCAGTTTTGGGCAGGGCCGCCAGCGCCGCTGGCAATTGTGCGATGACTGGGCGGATTGAAGCCAGGTACGGCACACCAATCACTCGGACTGGGCCGAGATCGAGGTACGCGCCTTCGTGACCGTCCCAGGGCAGCAGGTGCATCCCGTCTTCCGCAAAAGTGGGGCTAAGCAGGGCCAGATAGTCGCGCTCGGCAAGGAAATCCAACCACGAAAAACTGTCTCGGTAACGCGCTTTGTCGTGATTTCCGGCGATTGCCGCCACCGAAATGTTCTGCTGACGCAGCTTATCCAGTCCATTTACTGCCTGGAGCAACGTTGGCGGGTCAATCGCCGACTTGTGGAAGAAATCGCCGCTGATGACGACCAGATCCACGCGCTGTGCAAGGGCTTCGTCCATCGCGGCGAGAAACGCCCGCCCAAAATCGTTGAAACGATCCCGGCTGCCGTATTGCTGATAGCCCAGGTGAATATCGGATAGGTGGAGAAACTTGAAGGACATAGAACCTCCTTCTAGTAAAAGTTCTCAGAGTAATTTCTTCCTAATCGCATCACAGTGAGATTATATTCGCTATAAAACCAAGTATAGCACGCGACCAAATCAAACACAACAAAAAAAAGCGCCGGGTATTTATCCTCTAGCGCTTTCTAGCAACTTACTGCATTACCCACTTATTCCTCGAAACACGCCACAGCAACAGCAACATAAATAGCAACCGAAGAGCTGCGTCTCCTGAAGTTACACAGTCACCTGCGCCGGACTATACGTCGGCAGCGGCGGCGTCTCTGGAGAGAACGCCAGGCCCACCTCCAGGAAGTCGCTGACGGGCGGCGTTGTCACCACTGCGAGCGTGGCGCGCCACACGTCGTCGGGGAGATTGCGCAGGTTGTTCAAGGAGACCAGTAGTGGTTTGTCTTGGTGATGCAGCATCATCTGTGCGAAACTGATAAAGGTCAATCCAATCACACGTGGAGCGGTTCCGGTCGTTTTGCCGGTATCCAGACGCAGCAAGAGGTTCTCGGTCAATTCTACGCCGGTAATATGAGGGCTGCGTCCAAAAGATACATATAGCACATCGGCTTCTTCGTCATAATTGAACAAGTAAATCTCATTGCCAAAGCGGTCACGCTGCGTCCAAATCTTTCCGGTTGGCATAACAAACTCCTGAATTTATACCTTATCTCTCCGGTTCTTTCATACCCAAGTATACGTCTTCCCCCATTTCCGCAACCAAAAAAGGGACTTCCCCCCTCGCGGAGAAGTCCCTTTTCGAGCAGCGGATGAGCGTCTCGCGCTACATGCCTTCCATCAAATCCACATCCCGCAGCGTCCGCGCCTGTGGATCGAGGTACAGCGTCTTGATCTCGAACGCGCCGAGTGTCACGTCCGCCGTCAGGTCGAGGGCGGGGACCGTCACGGTGGTCGCGCGCGGGTGACCGGTCGGCTCGAAGAGGCGCAGGATGTAGCCGCGCCCGTCTTCGGCCAGCTTGAAGGCGCTCGCCTGGACAACGGCGTCGCTCAGGAGCAGGCCGGGCTGCGGCAACGTCCCCGCGCCGTGTGGGAAGAACGACAGCGCGAACGGCTGCTCGTTCTTCGCCAGCGCCTCGCGGTCAATCGCGACGAGCCGCTCGGCGACGGGGCCGCCGTTGAGCCAGAAGCGATACAGCCGCTCGCCCTGGTCAATGCGCGGCGTGTAGCGATCCTGCGGGACGATGGGGTTCATACCGATGGGATGCCCGGAGTAGGCCGGGGAGCGCACCAACGACAGGCGCAGCTCGCCGTCGGCGCAATCGGAGCCGTAGATGCCGTCGTTAATGCAGGTGAGCGCCACGTCGTCCGAAATAACGGCCACCCACTTCTGCGCCACGGCTTCGTCGCCGTTGGCGGGCAATGCCTGCACGCCGTAGGCTACCTGGCCCAGGTAACGGGATGCGCGGCTGGCCGTGGGGATGGAGAGCTTGAGCATCCGGTCTTTCTCGTTCCAGTGGACGCGCACTTCGAGTTCGATCTCCGTCCCTTGTTTGGGCAGCAGGTAGCGCAGGCACAGCGCCGAATGGCCGTACTCGAACACGGCCTCGATCACGCTGCGCACCGGGCCGTCCTCGATGACGCGCACCGCCGGCAGCACGCCGGCCTTCACGCCGGAGAACGCCGTCCCCGTGGCGGGCGACATCAGCGTGAACGCGCCGAGCACGTCGCGGAACGCGCGCCCGGTCATCCCCCACGGGTCTTCGTTGTCGCGGAGGACGAGCGCCTGGCAGGCGTTGGGCGCGGTCACGTCCACGCCGCGCGCGCGGTAGCGATCCAGCAGGCCGGTGATGGTGTTGATATGCACGTCCAGGTCATCCGTTTGGAAGTGAATGACGCCATTCGCCGGTTGCAAGGCGACGGGCGGTTTTTGCTCCAAGAGATGTGTGACGCAGTCGAAGCGGGTCATCTGGCTTGGCGCGAGCGTGGCGCGGAAGACGACGCGCTTGCGCCAGTCCAGCGCCAGGTTGCTCAGTTCCTTCTCGACCTGCGTGGGCAACGCCTGTCCGTTGTGATGCGCGACGACATTGGTGAACGCGCCGGCCCAGTTCTGGTCGGGCAACTGGAATTCGCACGCGACGATGGTTTCCACGGGATACGGGTGCGGGTTGTAGACGAGGATGGGGATTGCGCCCTCCGCCGCTTTGGGCTGACCTTGCGCCAGCGCGAAGAAAGCGCGCGCTTTGATCCGCGAGAGCGTTTCCAGGCCGTGGTCCAGCAGGCGCAGCGTCGTCCCCTCCACCGGCTGGATGGACGAACCGGGTAGCATATCGTGGAACTCGGAGAAGAGCAGGTCGCGCAGCGCCGCGTCGAATTCGGCTTTGGGGTAGGGGAGCACGCCCTGCAATGCGGCGGCGGACGCCATTTTCTCCAGCGCGTACAGCTCGTTTTCCAACCGCCGGTGCTGCTGTTTGATGCGCACCTGCGAGGTGTAACAGCCGACGGCCCACGGATTGAGGTCTTGCGCGCGGCGCGGCAGCGTGTCGCGGCGTTGTGCCAGGGCGGCGAAGTAGGCGTCGGGCGTCGAGTGGCGGATGTCCTCATCGGCGCTCTCGGCGATCAGTGCGTCCAGGTCGCGGATGTCCTGCCGCGACGGGCCGCCGCCGTGATTGCCGACGCCCCACAGCACGATCTCCGGGTCGCGGTCGGGATTCGCGCCGAGCACGCCCTCGACTTTGGCGCGCGCCTGCCCGTAGTGGGAGATGTAGAAATCGGTGGCGCGGCGGGCGAGGACCTCCGAGCCGTCGAGGCCCACCCACACGAAGGCGTCATTGTCCAGGGGACAATCGCCGGGGCCGGGGCGGCAGAAGAGATAGCCCGTATAGCCGCTCTTCGCCAAAATCTGCGCCAACCCGCGCGTGTGCCCGAAGGGATCGAAGTTGATGGCGACGGTAGGCTTGACGCCGAATTTTTCCCAGAAGTAGCGCCGTCCCACCAACGCCTGGCGCACGAACGACTCGCCGCTCGGCATATTGCAATCGGGTTGTAAGTACCAGCCGCCCATAATGTGCCATTTGCCCGCTTGCACCAACCGCTGGATGCGCGCGAAGAGCGCCGGTTCGTATTCTTCCACCCATTGGTAGAGCACCACTTCGTTGTGGTTAAAGATGTAGGCGTCGAATTCTTCACAGAGGTCGGCGGCGGTGCGGAACGTAGATAGCGCCTCCGCCGCGCCCTCTTCCCATTCCCACAACCACACCGGATCCAGGTGCGCGTTGCTGACCAGATGCACTTGTTTTTTCACGATAGCACTCCTTATTCAAACATAAACCGCGAATCACGCTAATTTACGCGAATCTTTATGAAATCATGTACTCATCAGGATGATATTGAACAACCGCCAAGACGCCAAGAGCGCCAAGTTTTTAAGATTTCTTGGCGGACTTGGCGACTTGGCGGTAGAAATAGCGCGTTACCCATGTGTTCAATATCCTCTCGACTATTACAACCTTCATGAAATTAGCGGGGATCCGCGTGATTCGCGGTTACAAATAGAATCTGCTATATCCGCACGCAATCTAGGGTCGCCCGTCCACTGGTGGGAAAAGCACCGGCGCGATGGCGGTGGGGTTGCCGTGGTGGTCTACCAGGCCGAAGCCGCCCTTGTAATCCCAGTTGGCCCAGGCGATGTCGTACTCATCGAAGACGGAGAGCATATCCTTGAACCACGCGACGCGCAGCGGATCGGGCGTGCGGTCAATACAACCGAACTCGCCGCAGTAGAGCGGCAGGCCGGTGCGCGCGCGCACGGCGAACGGTTGCGCCAGGTCGGCGACGATGGTATTCCGGTCGAAGGGCTGGTTCCACTCGTCCATGTGACTGAGCAGTTCCGCGCTCAGGCCCGCCAGGTCTTCCTCCGCGATGGGCCGTCCGGGGTAGTGGATGGGGCCATTGTACGTCCCGCCGATGGCCCACCAGGGCGCAGTGTAGTGCGTGATGAACATCGGCAGGTAGTAGTGGAAGGTCAGGATGATGTTGGGATCGTTCGGCGGCACGGCAAGTTGGGGGAAGGTGTGATACTGGTTGAACCAGTTGGAGCCGAGGACGATGGTGCGCGTTGGTTCGCTGGCGCGGATGGCGTTGTAGCCCGCCAACGCCACACGGTTCCAGTCCTCCGGGTTGCGGGCGACCGCCTCGTTGAGCAGTTCGTAGGCCACCATTGCTTCGGGACGTGGCCTCAGATGCTCTGAAAGCTGCCGCCACAATCCGGCGAAGCGCGCTTCTTCGGCGGGATCGGCGAAGAGCGGCGGGTCGTTCTCGTCGAGGAAGTAGTGCGTGCGCAGGATGTGCAGATCCACGATGGCGCGCAACCCGGCCTCGGCGCACCAATCCAGCGCCGCGTCGAGCAGTGCGAACGCCTCCGCGTCTTTGCGCCCTGCCTCGTCCCACATCTGCTCCTCGTCAATGGGGATGCGCAGGTGATCCAGACCCATCTCAGCCAGCCGTTGAACGTCCGCCCGCGTGAAGTACGCCCGGCGCGCCTCTCCGCGTTGTTTGCTCTGGCTGAGCCAATGCGAGATATTCGTTCCGCGTCCAATCGTGAAAGCCATCCTATCCTCCTTATATTAGTCCAAAGTCCGAAGTCAAAAGTCCGAAGTCAGCTTTTCGACTATATGACTACTTGACTACACGACTACCGGCTCAATGTCCATGAACTTGCAAACCTCGAGTAGCGCCTTCGTGTAATCCCCGTGGATCATACTGGCGTGGTGGACGAAGCCTTCTTCGACGAGCGTGCGGTACAGCTTGTCGTGATCTGCGACTTCCACCCAGCCCCACGTGCCCGCGAGCGTCTCGTCGGTGGGGACGATCGTCCCGGTGGTGATGAGCATCTTCCATTGGTCGTCGTATTCCGCCAGGCGGCAGAAGGTGACGACGCCGGGCTTCACCTGGAACTGGTTCAGGCCGGCCATAGGATCGCAGCTATCCACGGGCAGCTCGCCCTTCATATCGCGGCGCGAGCGGAGCGCCGTCTGTTGTGGATCGGCGGCGAGGCAGGTGGGCGCGTTGCCGCAGTGCCACGCCAGCAGCCAGTTCGGGTTCTCGCGGTGGCGGATCGTCCAGTCAATGAAGTGCGGCACGGTTTCGCCGAGCGCGACGCGGTGTTGTGCCAGCATTGCCAGCGCGCCGAGGACGTCGGCCTCGCAGGCGGTGAGCATCCCCTGCCCGGTCAGCCGCCCGTAGACGGCGCACACGGAGATGCCCATCAGCCGTTGTACCGAGGGCCAGCACTGCATTGCCATCGCCGACAGCCGCGAGCGCTGCCAGAATTCGCGCAAGGCCAGCTCCAGTTTTGCGGCATTGATGAGGTAATCGTCCGCTACCGTAACGGCTGCGACGCCGTCCTGAATCTCCGCGATGAGCGTCTGCACGCGCGCGTCGTCGTCCGCGTAGCGGCGCGCTGCATCGGTGATGTCCGCGAGGTTGCTGTAGATGACGTTCTGCCCGAATTTGCGGATGAGCGCGGTTTCGTCGTAACCGACGGTTTCGAAGCTTGGCGGACGCACGCCCACATGACCGAGCCGCGCGTTTTTCAGTCCCTTGATCACGGCGACGGCGCGCACGAAATCCTGCACCTCCGCCAGCAGTTCCGGTTCATCGGGGAAGAAGAGGCCGGCGTAACGGAAGGGCAGTTTGCGCCGGTACAACCCGGAGGCCATCGAAAGGTTGCCGCAGTATGAGTCGGAGACGCGCGACAGGCCGGCGTCATCGAGCGCGGGTGGCTCCTTCGTTGCGTAAAGCAGCACCGGCACGCCGAGCAGTTCGGCCACTTTGACTGCCGAGCGCTCATCCCCAAAATCCAGTGGGCAGAGGATGAGGCCATCCACGTGCTGGCGGCGGAAGTATTCGGCCACGACTTCGGCTTCATCCAGCGTGTTGACGGCGCCGTGTGGCGTCCAGCCCTGTTCGGCATCCAGGGTTTTTCCGTCGGGTGCGGGCTGCGGCACGACGATTTCCATTCCTCTGACATGCGCGAACGCCGCCAGGCTATCATCGCGCACTTTCTGGCACCACGGCGAAAAGCGGAAACGGAACGAGGGCACAAAGCCGATTTTGACGGTGAATGGAGAAGGCATAGTTCGTTGCTCCTTGTTTAGATCCATTTCTCGTCAGCAGATTTAGCAGATTAAGCAGATTTTTTGCCCGTTTGCGCATTTAATCTGCTAAATCCGCTTAATCTGCTGACAAAAACTGTGTCAGGGGTATATCA
This sequence comes from Anaerolineae bacterium, assembly GCA_035420085.1. Classification (GTDB taxonomy): domain Bacteria; phylum Chloroflexota; class Anaerolineae; order B4-G1; family SLSP01; genus DSWT01. The sequence goes on along the minus strand of DAOLUH010000069.1, from coordinate 4,021 downwards.
GGCAAACCGCTCGAAGCGATCTTTGTCTGCTTTGCAGATGGGGCACTTGAGCGGCGGCTGCGGGCGCGCGCAGAGGTAGCCGCAGACTTTACAACGCCACACCGGGATGCCGCTGCGCGTGAATCCGACCAGTTCTTCGTCGTGTTCGTGCTCTTCGGGGTGGGCAGTTGGCCCGCCGGGGGGACGGCGCTCCGGCACGGGTTTTAGCTCTTGCAAGCCATCACGCACGGCATCGGAGACGTAGAGCGCGCAGAAGCACGCGCCGTACTCGTCCAGATCGGGATCGCGGTAGTCGCACGGGCAGATGATGTCGAGGTCCTTCTCGCGGACGCCATCTGCCAGACGGCATGGACAGGCCCAGTAGCCGTAGCGCGCTTCGTTGATGAGCAGGCTTTCCACCAGTCCCAGGGTGAACGATTTGTCGGGATTGAGGTTGTAGGCCCCGGCTTTCGCCTCGCGGTCGAGCCGTTGGTATAACTTCTCGATCTGTTCCGCCGTGATCGCGTCGCTCATAGGCCCAACACCTGCTTCAGGTCATCGGCTTTGAAGCCGATCACACACTCCTTCCCGTCAATGACGATGGTGGGGAAGGAAACGCGCGGATTCCACGCGCGGATTTCGTCCTTCACGGTTTCACGCTCGTCGCCCTCCAACAAATCAACGTAGACAAAGTCGAAAGCCACTTTTTCATCCTCAAGAAACTGGCGCGTCTTGCGGCACCAGATACACGTCGAAAGCCCGTAGAATTTAACTTGATGCTCTTGATGAACGCCGGGTACACTGCCTCTTGGTTCTGTCATACTATGCACTCCTTTTGTACGATATTGAATAACTTTATCGCTCTATTTTACTCCTAAAGCGTAAAACGTAAAGCGTTTGAACGTTTCTCTGTCAGAAATGCCTTCACTGCATCCATATACGCCTGGAACGCCTCGCGGCGGATGTTGTGACCTGCTCCTGGGATGTGGGCGACCTGAATGTTGGGATTGAGCGCGGTCGCTTCCTGGGCGATGGCGGGGGTGACGAGCGCGCCTTTATCCACGTCGGCGGTGATGAGCAACGCGGGGCATTGGAACTTTGCCGCCACCTCGCGCCAGGGACCGCGCACCGTCGCGTAGACGTTGACGATGTTCGGATTGACCTGCTGCTTGGCAATGGCCCAATTGCCACGCTCTTCCTCTGACCACAGCGGGTTGTTCTGGCGGTTGTCGGCGATCAAGGCTTCACGTGAGAGTCGTTTACGGGTGAGGAGTTCAGCGCGCCGTTCAGCGACCATCTTCTGGCGTTCCGCATCCGTTAGCTTTTGCATGGGATGGTCGTCCTCGAACCAGGCGGGGTCTTCGAGCAGCACTTTGCTGATTAACTCCGGGTACGTGGCGGCGACCGCGCCCACGGTGGCCCCGCCCATCGAGTGCCCCAGGATGACCGGCTTCTCCAGGCCGAGCGCCTGGATGAGCGCGGCGACATCGGCGGCGCGGTCGGCGTTGGTGTAGCCGGATTCGGGCGCGTCCGAGAGGCCGTGCCCGCGCGCGTCCACCATAATCACGTCGAAGTCGTTCTCCAACGCGCGCGCTACGGGCGTCCAGCACAAGCCGTTGTCGGTGACGCCGTGACACAGGACGAGCGCGGGTTTTGTCCCATCGCCGGTGCGCCAGTAGTGCTGGCGGATGCCGTTGGCGACGACGTAGCCGTCGTACCAGGTGGTGAGGTCGCCGTTGTCCAGCATCGAGAGCAGCGGCGAATCTTCGATGTCGAGCGGCAAATCCACGCGGGCGCGGCGGCGGCTGGATTCGTAGGTGGCGAAGATCAGCTCGGTGGCTTGCAGCGCACGATGCCCCGACAGTTCGGGTTCGCGCCCGGTTTTGAGGGCGTCAATGAGATCGAGCACGGCTTGCGCGTGCAAGTCGTCGCCGTGCAGGCCGCCGTCCACAGGGATGACCTGCCACGCGCCGCCGGTTGCGGCGTTGCGCAGGCGCACCTGCACGTCGTTGCTCACGCCGACTTCGATGACGCCGTCGCTGCCAATGAGCCGCTGCGCGCAGCCGGCGCTGAGCACGTCCTTAGTCCCGTAGCCCGTGATCATCATCCCCAGCACGCCGTTCTGCCACTTGAACGTGCTGAGGCCCTGCCCTTCGAGCTGCGCGCCGAAGATCGGGCGCCCGCCGCGCGCGTCAATCTGTCCAATGACCCACTCGACGGGCGTCTCGTTGTTGTACATGAACAGCATATCAAACCAGTGCGTGCCCCAATCATAGAGATTGGAGGTGAAGGCTTCGATGCGTTCCAACGCGCCAATCGCGCCGCTGTCGAGCAGCGTCTTTGCCTTGCGGAAAGGCGCGCCGAAGCGCCGCATGTGGTTGAAGGTGAGCACAACATTGTGCGCGTCGCATACCTCAACCATGCGTTTGGCCTCGCCGAAGGTGAGTGCCATTGGCTTTTCGCAGTGAATAGCCTTCACGCCCGCCTCCGCCGCCTTGACCGTCATTTCGGCGTGCAGGTGCGGCCAGAGGCAGATGCTCACGATGTCCAGTTGCTCACTGGCGAACATCGCCTCCGCGCTCAGGTAGCCGCGCGGGACGTTGTGTTCGGCGCAGAAGGCGTCCAGGTTCTCCTGGCTGATGTCCGCCACCGCGACGATCTTCGCGTCGGGCGAGGCTTCGTAGCCCTTCGCGTGCAGGTGGGCCATGCCGAAGCCCGTCGCGCCCACCGACTTCCACGGGCGTCCACATCCGATGATGCCGACTTTGTAGGTTGCCATAGAGAGTGCTCCTTTGAAAGCGTTTGAACGTTCAAACGTTGGCCCGTTTGAACGTTAGGTTCGAGGGTAAGGTGAGATTGCGCCTAGCATAGGATAATGTTTGGTGTTGAATGTCGCCAATTGCAGGTTGTGGCTGGTCGCCGTGGCGGCGATGAGCGCGTCGCCTAATCCTGTGCCGTGCGATTTTGTATAGGTCTTGCGATAGCGTCCGCCAAGTCGCGCTATGGTTTCATCCACCGGCAAAATGTCGAAGGTTTGCAGGAAACATTCGATGGCTTCTTGTTCTGCTCCGTCGCGCGCTCCTGCCAACACTTCTGCGACGCAGATCACGGAAGTGGCCGGACGCCTTTCCAGCGATTCCAGGAAGACGATAGCCGGCTCTGACCCACGCAGATATTCGATCATCACATCCGTGTCGATCAGCAGTTGTCGGGGTTCGGTCATTCCTGCGCCTCGAACTGGCGATCCCACTCGGCGCGCAAGGCTGTGGCGTTGATGTCGTCGCGGACTGCCCAGATGCCACGGGCTTCTCGCAGCATTTGCACGCGGTAGACTTGCTGATGCTTGACGATGTATTGATCGATGGCCTCACGAATCACTTCGCTCTGCGTGGTCTCCCGCATATTGGCGATGGCGCGCAGAGCGTTTTGTTCTTCTTCAGTCAGGTAGATTTGCGTTCTGTTCATAGCTATATACCTGCCTTCTTCAGTATACATCATCATTATACATTGTCTGAGGCGGAGTGTCAATCAAAACACTCACCACGAATCAAGAAAATTATGTAATGATCAAGATGATTTTGCAGCGAACAGTCAAAGAATTGTACACGGATTTGACGGATTCTACGGATTTGTAAAGGAAAGAAATCCGTGTTTTCCGTGTTCATCCGTGTACCAAAATTGCAAAATGCCTCTAACCACCGCAGAATCAGGAAAATTAGTGTGGATTCGTGAGAATTTGTAATAGTCGAGAGGATATTGAACACATGGGTAACGCGCTTTTTCTACCGCCAAGTCGCCAAGTCCGCCAAGAAATCTTAAAAACTTGGCGCTCTTGGCGTCTTGGCGGTTGTTCAATATCATCCTGATGAGTACAGGATTCGTGAGAATTCGTGGTTAGAATCTGTCTAGAGCGCCTCCCGCGCCTCGATCTTGGCCTCGTCAAACGCCAGCCCCAGCCCCGGCAACTCCGGCAAAGCGATGCGACCGTACTCCGGCGCATACTGCGGCTTGTGGAAGAACTGCTTGCGCGCCTGGTGGCGGA
>DAOLUH010000068.1:0-28686 GCA_035420085.1 Anaerolineae bacterium | reverse complement strand
CAGAAAACCGTTTCGACAATTCCAAAAACCGTTTAAAAAATGAGCGAACCAAGAGGTAAGTTTTCCGCATCTTATCTTTTACGCTTTACGTTTTACGCATTATGCCCTATAATCACCCCTGTTATTCTTTGATCAAGTGAGGTCTACAATGGCAAAATTCACCCGACCAACTGGCACGCAGGATATTCTCCCGGAGGATCAGCCCTATTGGGGACACGTGCTGGCGTGCGTGGCAGACGTCGCCCGCGACTACGGTTTCGCGCGCATTGACGTCCCCATCTTCGAGACGACTGAGGTTTTCGCGCGCGGCGTCGGCGCGGGGACCGACATTGTGGATAAGGAGATGTACTCGTTCAAAGACAAAGGCGGCAACGACATCACCCTGCGCCCCGAATTTACCGCCGGTGTGATGCGCGCCTACATCGAAAACGGGATGCAGGTGTTGCCCAAGCCGGTTAAGCTGTACAGCACCGGGCCGGTCTTCCGCTACGAGCGCCCGCAGGCCGGGCGGTATCGCCAGTTGCACCAGTTCAACGCCGAAATTCTCGGCGAGCAAAGCCCGCTGGCCGATCTTGAAATCATGCTCATCGCCTGGGACATCTACGCCAGATTGGGGTTCGCCAATCTCGCCTTCCAGTTGAACACCACCGGCTGTCCCGTATGCCGCCCCGGTTACATCGCACACCTGCGCGCGCATTACCAGGCGCTCCACGACAAAATCTGCGACGACTGCAAACTGCGTATCGAAAAGAACCCGCTGCGCGTGCTCGACTGCAAACGCGAGCAGTGCCAGCCGGTGATCGCCAGCGCGCCCAAGATGATCGAGCACGTCTGCGATGATTGCGCCGCGCACTTCGCCGAGCTGCGCGCGTACCTGGACGATCTGGGCAAGCCGTACACCATCAATCACCGGCTGGTGCGCGGCCTGGACTATTACACCAAGACCGTCTTCGAGGTGTGGGCCGAAGGCATCGGCGCGCAGAGCGCGATCTGCGGCGGCGGGCGCTACGACGGGTTGATCGAATTGCTCGGCGGCTCGCCCACGCCCGGCGTTGGCTTTGCGGCCGGCATCGAGCGCACCGTGCTGTTGATGAAGGCGCAAAACATCCCCGCGCCCATCCCGCCATCGCCGCCGGTCTTCATCGCCTACCTGGGCGCGGCGGCGCGGCTGCACGCCGTCCGGCTGCTGGCGCACCTCCACACAGCGGGTATCGGCGCGCAAATCGCCATGAGCGGCAGCCTCAAATCGCAGTTGCGCCAGGCCGACAAGCGCGGCGCGCGCTTCGCCGTCATCATCGGCGAGGACGAAATCGCGCAAGGCGTGGCGACCCTGCGGGACATGGCGAGCGGCAATCAGGAAACGGTGCGGCTGTCTGAAATACCACAATGGCTGAAAGCGAAATAGATTGCAGACCATTGGCCTGATTTACAATCCGCACGTTGAGGCGGCGCGCGTTCTGGGTGAAGATATTCTGGCCTGGCTGACGGCGCGGCAGGTGCAGGCATGGCTCTGCGCCGGGCAAGAATGTGTGCCGATCCAGGAGCCGGCCGATCTGTTTGTCACATTGGGCGGCGACGGCACGATCCTGCGCACGATGCAACGGGCCGCGCCGGCCGGCGTGCCGGTCTTGGGCATCAACCTGGGGCGTGTGGGCTTTCTCACCGAAGCGGCGCCTGCGATGTGGCAGGATGTCCTCACGCGCATCCTGGCCGGCGAAGGGTGGGTCGAGAGCCGCGCTATGTTGCGGGTCACATTATGGCGTGACGGCGTCGCCATCGCGCAAGAAGATGCGCTCAACGACGCCGTCATCAGTCGCGGCGCCCTGGCCCGCACGATGCGCCTGGAGACAAGCATTGACGGCGCCTTCGTCACCCGCTACGTGGCCGACGGCCTCATTTTGGCAACGGCCACCGGTTCCACAGCGTATGCCTATGCTGCTGGCGGGCCTATCCTTCCACCCTGGCACAATAGCTTCTTGCTCGTACCGGCGGCCCCCCATCTCAGTTTGGATCGCCCGCTCGTGCTCGATGCAGATGCCGTGGTTGAGGTGAAAGTCAACACCGAAATCCCCGGTATGCTCACCGTGGATGGGCGCATGGAGGGGGAGCTGCGCCACGGCGACGTAGTGCGCATCGAACGCAGCCCGCTGCAAGCGCGCTTTCTGCGCCTGCGGAGCCGCTGCGATTTTTACTGTACCCTGGTTGCGCGCCTGACCCCCCGCAATGGGGAATGAAAAATCTTGAGGGGTTTATCGCCGCACGCATGGGTGGATGGTGATTGTATATGGAAGCGTCAGTAGATGAAATCGTGTATTGTCAATGGCATCCTAAGGTGGAGACGGCGCTGCGTTGTTACCAGTGCGGCGCGCCAATTTGCAGCAAGTGTGCGCGGCGCACACCCATTGGCTACATCTGCCCCGACTGCCGGAAAAGCCATTCCAAACGTTTCGATAGCATCCGCGCCTACGATTACATCATCGCTGCCGTAGTTGCCCTCATCCTCGGCGCAATTGCCAGCTTTATCCCGATGATTCCCTTTTCCGGTTGGTTCATCTTCTTTGTTTCGCCGTTGGCAGGCACGATGATTGCTGAAGCCGTGTCGCGCCTGACCCGGCGCCGCTACAGCCGCCATTTGTGGAAAGTTGTGGTCGGCGCTGTGGTGATCGGCAGCGCGCCGATGCTGGTGAGCTATGCCTTCGGCGGCATCGGCGTCTTTATGGGCGGCAATGCCTGGGGCATCCTCAACGTGTTCTTCGCTTTGATTCACCTGCCCCTTGTCATCGGTGCGATTATGCTCCGCTTGCGGTTGCATTAAGGATCAAGACTATGGCGCACATTCTCATTTTGACGCCTCAAGTCCCCTATCCGCCGCGCCAGGGGACGGCTCTCCGCAACTGGGGCATCCTGCGCGGGCTGGCGGCGCAACACCGCGTCTCGCTGCTCACCTTCGCCGCGCCAGATCAGGCGACGACGCCCCCGCCGTCGCTGGCCGACCTCGTCGAGCGCATCGCCATCATCCCGCAGCCCATCCGCACCACTCGCGACCGTCTGCGCGACCTGCTGACCAATCCGCGCCCCGATCTGGCGCTGCGCCTGGCAAGCGCCGCCTTCCGCCAGCAATTACGGGACTGGTTGGATACTTACCCCTTCGACTGGGTTCTCGTCGAAGGTCTCGAAATGGCCCCTTACCTTGATCTTCTCCCCCTGTCTACCGTCTACCGTCTACCGTCTACTATTTTTGACGACCACAACTGCGAATACCTCCTGCAAAAACGCGCCGGTTCCGCCGACTTCCGCCGCCCGCGCCGATGGCCGGCCGCCCTGTACTCCGCCATCCAATGGCGACGACTGCGCCGCTACGAGGCCGCCGTCTGCCGCCGCGCCGATGTAGTGGTTGCTGTTTCTGAGGCGGATGCGCGGGCATTGCAGCAGATTGTCCCCACGCTCGATCCGGTCGTCATCCCCAACGGCATTACGGTGGCGGAATACGCCGCGTTCACCGAAAGGGCTGAGCTACATCAACCGGCCTTCGTCTTCACCGGCACGATGGACTTCCGCCCCAACGTAGATGGCATCCTCTGGTTCGCCGCTGAGGTTTGGCCGCACATCCGCGCCGCTTTGCCCAACGCCCATTGCTACGTCGTGGGCCGCCACCCCCACCGCCGCCTCGACGCGCTGCGCGAGATGCCCGGCATGGTCATCACCGGTTCTGTGCCCGATACGCGCCCCTACATCAACGCGGCGGCGGTTTACATCGTCCCGCTGCTGGTGGGCGGCGGCACGCGCCTTAAATTGCTGGAAGCCACCTCGATGGGCAAGGCCATCGTCTCCACCACGCTCGGCGCGGAAGGTTTCGCCGCCCCAGAAACGGCGATGACTCTAGCCGACGCGCCGTCCGCGTTTGCCGATGCCTGTATCCACCTCGCGCAGGACGCCGTCGCGCGCGTCCAGCTTGAAGAACGCGCGCGCGCCTACGCCCACGCCTACGATTGGGATGTCCTCCTGCCGCCGCTCCTGGCGCGTTTATCCTAACCATCCGCCGAAATTTGTACTCATCAGGATGATATTGAACAACCGCCAAGACGCCAAGAGCGCCAAGTTTTTAAGATTTCTTGGCGGACTTGGCGGTAGAAAAAGCGCGTTACCCATGTGTTCGATATCCTCTCGACTATTACACCATCCGCCGAAATTGCCATTTTTATCCGCAGATTTGTGCAATTTCACCGACTGAAGTCGGTGTTACGTGTACTTACCAACTTCAGCCGGTTCTCTCCGGCGGCGTCGCGCGTTGAAATTTCTGCCGATAAGCATAGAATAGGGGCATGGTGGAAGATCGGTTAGAACACTATCGCCGCCGGTACGCCGCTTTGCAGCCAGGATGGGAACACGCGACAGCGCGCTTTCAACGGCGGGTCGCCGCGTGTCTCGCGCCAGATAGTCGCGTGCTTGACCTGGGATGCGGGCGCGGCGGCGTCGTGGAGCGGCTGGGCGCGATGGGGCGGTGGACCGGCTGCGATCCTGACTGGCGCTCGCTCAAAGAGCACCGCTATGCCGAACTGGCGCGCAGTCAGGCCAGTTCGGAGCGGCTGCCTTTTGCGGATGCCGCGTTCGATGTCGTGCTCGCGTCGTGGGTTTTGGAGCATCTGCCGCATCCGGCGCGCACTTTTGGCGAGATCGCGCGTGTGCTGCGACCGGGCGGGCGATTTTTCTTTCTGACGCCCAATCTGCGCCATCCCATCCCGCGTCTGAGCCAATGGCTGGCGCGCCTCAAGGCGCTGCAACCGGCGCTGGTGAACGTCATCTACCGTCGCGCAGAGGCCGACACTTTCCCGGTTTGCTATCGCGCCAACACATCCGACACGTTGGAACGTCTGGCGGCGCAGAGCGGGCTGCGGCTGGTGCAAATGGAATGGGTGGATGATCCATCCTATTTCGCGCTCACGGACGCCGTTTTTGCGCTTGCTGTCTGGGTGGAGATGCTGCTTCCGGCCACATGGCGCGTCCATCTCGTTGGCGAATATGCGCGGCCCTGTTAGCTGCTGTCGTGTCACACAGCTTTCGACTGGGGACTTTGGACTTTCGACTGTTTTGAGGAGGTAGAAAATGACGGACATCATGGATTTTCTCCTACCGATGCTTGGTTTCCTGATTGTTGGCATTGTTGGAGTCACGTTTTGGGTAGCCTGGATTATCTTCAGGATGCGCCACAAGCAACAGCTTGCGGCTCCTGAGACTATCTCCGCTGCTTTGCCTTCTGACGAAGCGTCGCGTGCCGTGTCCCTGTTGGCGCTCGACCGCGCGGCGGATGGCGCGTGGGTCATCACGGTCCAGGGCGAACGTTATCCTGTGCTGGAAGCTGTTCCCGACGACACCGTCCGCCAGGAGGTAGTGGCCGGGTTGAAGGAACTCGTCGCGTTTGCGCGTTCCTACGTTCAACGCGAACAGGCCGCCAAAAAATCGCCGCAGCCCGCACCGTCGCCCGCGCCGCAACCGCTCCCGCAGCCCGAACCGCCCCGCGAACCTGCGCCGCCCGCCACACCCAAAGTCGCGCCTGCGCCTGCGCCAACGCCCGCAGCCGCGTCGCCCGTCCAGGACAAGCTGCGTGTCTTCCTCAAAGGCGAACCGACGCTCAAACGTTCCGATACTGCGCCGACGATCATGCCCATGCTCGATCTGGCGCGCGAGATCGGCGAGATCGTGTCTGAGATGCAGATGAAAATTCCTTCTTTGGCGCGACGCTCCATCCGGCTACAAAACGCGCCGAGCGGCGGCGTCCATTTTGCCATTGACGGCATCGTTTATCCCGACGTGAACGACATCCCCGACGCGGACATCCAGGCGTTGATCCGCGCCGCGACAAAGGAGTGGGAACGCCGCTAAGATGCACTATCATATATGGACGATTGGCTGTCAGATGAACGTCGCCGACTCGCAACGCGCCGCCGCCGGGCTGGAGCGGCTCGGCTACACGCCCGCCGCCCGCGCCGAAGACGCCGATGTGGTTATCCTCAACACGTGCGTGGTGCGTCAGCAGCCGGAAGATAAAGCTGTGGGCCGCTTGAACCAACTGCGGCGCGTCAAAGAACGCTATCCAGAGCGGATTCTGGCGTTGATGGGCTGCATGGTCGGCGTCAAGGAAACCGAAAAATTGCAAGCGCGCTTCCCCTGGGTAGACATCTTCCTCCCGCCCTCTGACCCCACCGAATTATGGGCGCTGCTCGCCGAACGCGGCCATCTGGACGAGGCGCAGACCCTCATCGCCGACGCCGAAGCGCGCCGCCTGGCCCTGGGGCGCGCCGACACGATTTTGCCGCCGTCGGAGCAGGAACATGTCGTCAGCGCGCACCTGCCGATTGTGCTCGGCTGCTCACACGCTTGCACGTACTGCGTCATCCCCTACCGGCGCGGCGCAGAGCGCAGCCGTCCGCCGGAAGCGATTTTGGCCGAGGCGCGGCAGATGGCGGCCCAGGGTGTCAAGGAGATCACGCTGCTCGGCCAGATCGTGGACCGCTACGGCTACGACCTGCCCGAATTTACCGGCGCGGCGGAAACCCCGCTCGTCACGCTGCTGCGGCAGGTTCACGAGATCGAGGGGCTGGCGCGGTTGCGCTTCCTCACCAGCCATCCCAACTGGATGACCGATGACCTGTTGCGCGCCGTGGCCGAACTGCCCAAAGTCTGCGAACACATCGAAGTGCCGATCCAGGCTGGCGACGACGAGGTGCTGGCCCGGATGCGCCGCGGCTACACCGTGGACGACTACCGGCGGCTCGTGGCGCGCCTGCGGGCGACCATTCCCGGCGTCTCCATCGCCACCGACATCATCGTGGGCTTTCCCGGCGAAACCGCAGCGCAGTTCCAGCACACCTACGATCTGCTGGCGGAACTCAAGCTGGACAAGGCGCACGTTGCTCGCTACTCGTCGCGCCCGTTCACCGTCGCCACGCGCACGATGGATGACAACGTGTCGCAGGAAGAGAAAGAGCGGCGGCGCAAGGCGTTGGACGATTTGCAGGGGCGTATTTTAGAAGAACTCAATGCGCGTTATCTCGGCCAGACCGTGGAAGTCCTCGTCGAGGGGCGCAACGTCCGACAAAAACGCTGGTTCGGGCGCACCCGCACTGACCGGCTGGTCTTCTTCCCGGCAGAGGGCGATTGGCGCGGTCGGCTGGCGCAAGTGACAATCACGTGGACCGGGCCGTGGTCGCTGATTGGGGAAGTCTCAGCGGATTGAGTAGCTTTTAGGACTTACGCAATCCCATATAACCGGACGCAGATTCACGCGGATTTTCGCAGATAAAAGAAAAATCTGCGTCCAATAGTTGATTGTACCAGCATTGTGCGTGAGTCCTTTTTTATTTCAGACGCACTCGATAAAGCAGGTCTATCATGGCTCCCAAAACCGCCGCAGCTCTGCCCATCGTGGAGCTGTTGGAGACGCTGGAACTGCTCGTGGCTCAGGCTCGCGCCTATGAGCGCGCCCTGCCGCCCGATAGCTACCCGGCGCGCGCCGCCGTCGCCACGCTCGGCGAACTGGCGCGGCAGGCGTTAAACGAAGCACGCGACCTCGCTACATTCGTCACCCCACCGGCGCCCGCGCCGCATCCTTTTTCTCCCCGCGAATACGAGGTGCTCACTCTCGTCGCGCAAGGGTTGACCAACCGGGAAATCGCCTACCGGCTCGGCATCAGCGACCGCACCGTGCAGTTCCACGTGAACGCGATCTTCAACAAGACCGGCGCGCAGTCGCGCACGGAGGCGGTGGCGCTGGCGCTGGCTCGGCGTTGGTTGAATATGGCAAATGGCGAATAGCGAGTTGCGAGTTGTTTCTTCCTGTGGGTCTTGACAGGGGGGGGCTGTGGTCATGGCGGATGTAGGCGTGATCTATTCGTGGTATGCTGATAGCAAATCTGGAAGCAGCAGCACGCTTTCAGCCAAGCAATCAGCAAAGGAGGTCATTGAGATGGAAACACAAGAGGTTCTCACCGCGTTAGGGCCATTGGCCCCGTTGTATGTTGATCCGGACGTGCTCGAAATTATGGTGGACGGGCCGGACATGGTGTACGTGGAGCGCCAACATCAACTGGAAGCGACGAACGTGCGCTTCGATTCCGCTGAAACGCTCCGCGCCGTCATTGACCGCGCGCTGGCGTTGGTGGGCATCACGCTCAGCCCAGAACACCCCATCGGCGAGATGCGCCTGCCCGATGATGCGCGGCTGGTCGCCGTCGTCCCGCCGACCGCGTTGAACGGCCCGACGCTGGTCATTCGCAAGCCCTTCGCGCACAAGATGACGTGGGCGCAACTTATCGAGTATGGCTCGGTCACAGTGGAAGCGCGCGATTTTCTCCGCAACGCCATCCATACCGGCGTCAATATGCTGGTCGCCGGTGGGACGGCGAGCGGCAAAACCACGGTCGTCAGTATGTTGGCCGAGATGATCCCCGCCGCTCAACGTCTCGTCGTCGTCGAGCAGCGCCACGAGATGCGCATTGACCACCCCCATCGCGTCTGGCTGGAAGCCAGCGGCCCGGCGAATCTCACGCTGGCCGACCTGCTCAAGACCGCCGCGCAGATGCGCCCGGACTGGTTGATCGTCGGTGAGATGTCCGGCGGGGAAGCGATGCGCGCTTTGCAGGTGATGAGCACCGGTTACAATGCGATCACCGTCATCCACGCCACCAGCCCCGAAGACGCCCTGGCGCGCCTGGAAACCTTCTGCCTGATGGCGAACCTCGGCCTGGGGCTGGCCGAAATTCGCCGGTTGATCGCCTCGGCGATACAGCTTATCACGTACCAGGAGCGACGCCCCGACGGCTCGCGCAAATTCATGCAGTTTGTGGAATTGGCCGGGCTGGAAGGCGACCTGCGTTACAAGCTCAAGCCGCTGTTCCGCTTCAACGCAGACAAGGGCGTGTTGGAGCACACCGGCGAGCACCCGGCGTGGGAGAAAAAGTAGAGCAAACCGTCAAAAAAAACCGGGATTCTGGAAGAATCCCGGTTTTTTCATGCGCGATATTCGGTGTATACTTACCTTAATGATGTGAACACCGACAACGCGGCTGACGACTATCCGACTACTCTCACAGGAGACGCTATGCTCACTACTGAATCTCTGGACATTGGCATCATCGGCGCGGGCGTGACCGGCCTGAGCGCCGCCTACGACTTGCTCAAGGCGGGCCATCGTGTCACCGTCTACGAGGCGCGACCTTATGCCGGTGGGCTGGCGGCGGGCTTCAAAGACGAAGCCTGGGAGTGGCCGCTGGAACGCTTCTACCACCACATCTTCGCCAGCGACCGCGACATCATTGGCCTCGTCAACGAAATCGGCATTGGCGACCGGCTCTTCTTCCCCAGTCCGGTGACCTCCATCTACAAGGGTGGGCGGCTGTATCCCATCAACAAGCCGATGTTTGGCCCGTGGTTGGAAAAGTTGCCGCTCGGCAAGCAACTCGCCAACCTGGGCGACCTGGCGGCGACGGCGCTGCGCGTGCTGGGCTTCACGCCGATCCCGCTGCTGGCGCGCTTCCGCGTGGGGCTGGCGACGGCGTACATCCGCTATGGGTTGCGTTGGCAGCCGTTGGAGCAGGTCACGGCGCACGCGTGGCTCACGCGCGCCGTCGGCCCGCGCGCTTATGAGGCGTTCTGGCAGCCGTTGCTCGAAGGCAAGTTCGGCGACGATTACCAGCGGGTCAATATGGCGTGGTTTTGGGCGCGGATCGTGGCCCGCAGCCCCAAGCTCGGCTACTTCGTCGGCGGGTTCCAGGGTTTCGTAGATGCGTTGGCGGATAAGGTCCGTGCGCTCGGCGGCGACGTGCGCCTCGATTCGCACGTGCGCGGCATCCACCCGGAGGCTGATGCCCGTGCAGACACGGGGCGCATCCGCCTGGAACTGCGCGCCGGCGACCAGACTCACGACCGCGTGCTGGCGACGTGCTCACCGCAGATGCTCAAGGAACGCACGCCAACGCTGCCCGCCGCGTACACTGCCGGGCTGGACAAGCTCAAATCTATGGGCGCGGTGGTGATGGTGCTGGCGCTCAAGCAGCCTATCACCCGCGAACACTACTGGATCAATATCCCCAAGCGTGAAGGCTTCCCTTTCCTGGCCTTCGTGGAGCACACCAACTACATTGACCGGCAGCACTACGGCGGCGATCATCTCGTCTACTGCGGCGACTACCTCGCGCCGGGCCATCCTTATTTCGAGATGCCGCCGGAAGCGCTGTTGGAAACCTTCATTCCCGCCATCCAGCGCCTTAACCCGGCTTTCGAGCGTTGCTGGATTCGCGCCTACTGGAAGTTCAGCGAAATCTACGCGCAGCCCGTGCCCTTCCTCAATCACTCACAAAATATCCCGCCCATCCAGACACCCATCCCCAACCTCTATATGGCGAACATGAGCCAGGTGTATCCGTGGGATCGGGGCACGAATTACGCGGTGGAAATCGGGCGGCGCGCAGCGCATATCATCATGGAATGATTGTGAATAAAGATCTGTCAACGGATTTAACGGACAAAACGGATTTTTCTTTTCCAATCCGTTCCATCCGTTCAATCCGTTGACAACATGGGAGGGATATGGAAGAGCCGCAAGTAGCGATTTTTATTGATTTTGAGAATGTGGCGATCTCGGCGGAGGACCTGTACGGGAAGTGCGATCTGGGGCTGATTATGAACGTCGCCGAGCAGTGGGGGCGCATCGTCATCCGCCGCGCCTACTGCGATTGGACGGGCTTCGACCAGTACCAGCAAGATTTGATCGAGCACGCCATCGAGCTGACGCAATTGTTCCGCTACAGCTCGCGCCATCGCAAAAACGCCGCCGACATCCAGATGGTGGTGGATGCGCTGGAAACCGCGTTCACTCACCCGGAGATTGAGACGTTCGTGCTCGTCACCGGCGACAGCGACTTCAGCGCAGTGGCCCGCAAGCTGCGTGCCTACGGCAAGACGGTGGTGGGGGTGGGGCTGCGCCAGTCCACCAGCGAAGTGCTGGTCAAGGCGTGCGATCATTTCGTGCTCTACGACACGCTCATTGAGGATACCCGCACCTCGGTGTATCGCCTCGAAAAAGCGCGCCAACTGCTGCTCGACGTGATGCGCGTGATGCTGCCGCAGGTCGAAGGCAACGCCGTCAACGGCAGCCAGTTGAAGATGATGATGCTCAAAATGGATCCCACCTTCAACGAGGCGGACCTGGGCTACCCGCAATTCCGCAGCTTTGTGGAGGCGCAGTCCGATCTGGTGAAGGTAGACGTGCGGGATCAGATTTTATGGGTATCCCTCAAATCGTCGGCGGCGCTCTCCACGACGGAAGATGAACTGTTACAGTACCGTGTCTCCTTGAGCAGCGCCGGTCTGCACCTGTTGGATCCGCACACACGCGCAGACATCCTGCTGGACTTGTACACATTGCTGGCTGAGTCCCCTGGCGCTCACACATTTGATCAAATCGTCATCCATTTGAAAGCGAAATACGATACCGAGAACGTTCTCCGCTCGCGGGAGGAGGTGCAGGAAGTCGCCAAACTGATCAAATACGCCGATGTGCTCACCACGCGCCCGGAATCCTGGCAGCTTGACACATTGACCCTCAAATCCGGGTTGCAAGCCCAGGATTTCATTGATCGCAGCGAAAGCGCCTATTTGACGGTGATGCTGCAGAACAATCTGGATCTGAAGCCGGATTTACTGGCGCAGTTGCTCTTTGGGACGCTGGATCAACGCGCGCGTGTGGTGCGGCTGATCACATTAGCCCGGCAAGCGTGGGCTGCGGCAGTCGAGTCGGCGCGTAAGGCTCAGGTTCCGCTCAGCGAGGGGGCTTGTTATCTCAACGATGTGCCGCAACTGGCGCCGATTCTGCAAGCACTGGAAAAAGTAAGATTGGAAGGACCGATCTCGCTGGAGCGGGCGGCGCTGTTGAACCAGGAGGGCTTGCAAATCCGCATGACGGATTTCGAGAAGGCCCGCGAGTACTTCATCCAGGCGGCGCGGATGGTGTGCGACTTGATGCGGCGCGGAGTGCAAGGCGCCAATCGCCTGGAATTGGAATGGTACTTAGCCAGTTATTGCGCTGCGAGCGCCGGCTTACATTACTTCCGCGCGGAGTACAACCAGGCCAAGAATTTTTATCTTTCGTTCTTTGCCCTGGCGAAGGAGACAGAGCCGGTGTGGGAAAAACTCCAACGTCTGGTGGAACCGCTGCTGTCGTTCTACTTCATCATCGCCGCCGGCGCCTACGGAGAATTGCTCGAATTTCGCCCCGGGCGCACCCATCCCGCGCGCATGGCGATCGCGTTGTACACCTATCCTAACGAAACGGTGCGCGCTCAGTGGCTCGCGCTGGTCGAAGAGCTGCACGCTATCAACCCTGCCGTCCTGCGGATTGTCATCCGCCGCCTGGAGATCCTCGAGCAGACGACGCAGGTTCCCGGCACCCGCGAGACACGGCTGGCCCTGGAGACCATTGTCCTCAAGGAATAATGACAAGCATCAAAATGTGTATGTGCAAAAATATACTCAATTCTAACCAAAAAAGCTTGACAAACGTGAAAAACTGCCTTATACTATAACTACTTGAAGCCCCAAGGGAAAAAGTTACTAAACAGGGGAAAACAACTGAAAAACAAGCTGAAGTTGGTAAGCGGCGGAAATCTTGATCCCATTGGATAAGAAAGAAACCGTAAGTCAATGAAAAGGTAGAAGTTTTACCGGGAAATTGACAAACAGAAAGTTGTAAGAAATCTCAACCTACTGTAAACCAACATAAGCCTCTTCCATAAGAGATGGAAGTAAGTAAGTTGTTAGAAACTGTAAAGTAACAAAAAACTTGGGGCTTCACCCCGTCTATAGAAGAAAAAAACCGGGATTCTTCACGAACCCCGGTTTTTTGTCATCTAATGCCCTCTGCACGACGCGCACGAACTGCTGCTGCACGACGCACACCCACTGCCCCCGCTCGCTTCCTTGATTGCGCCGCCGCTACTGGACGCGAAGAACAACGACAGTCCCCGCTTGGCCTTAGCGGCGCCGCAGACGGGGCAAGCAATCGGCGCATCGGCGTCTTTCATTGCACGGCGCGCATCGAAGCGCGCGCCACATTCCTGGCAACTGTATTCGTAAATCGGCATCCTTCACCTCACTGGATAGGTTGGGTTATACATCCTCACGATTGATGATTTCGGTTAGCTCGGCGGCTTTGACGTAGCCTTCTACCGTGATGGCCTGACCTTTCACCGCTGCAACGGAGGCGACAGCGCGCTTGATATCCATCGCCAGGCTGTGGGCGATGGGGCACAACGGCGACGAGGGGCGGAAGGTGTAAGCCGCGACCCCCGTGTGCTCGTCAACGGTCAAGTCTTCCACCAGGCGCATACGCAACACATCTATCCCGGTCTCCGGATCAATCACCTCAACCAGACGCATCAGGATTTGTTCTCGCACGGTCATATCTACGGCCATAGCGTCACCTCCGATGCCTATTATACCAGAATTGCGCGATCCGTCAGTTACCTGGTGGGCCGGAACTTCCGTCCTTCGAAAAACTCGACCAACCCGTACCATAGCAAGGTGAACGCGACGCCTTCATCTAAATTGCCTACAATCGGCAAATTGTCGGGAAGCAGTTCTATCAGGCCCGCCGTAGGGTTCAAAATGTAAGCGAGACCGACCAACGACGCGAGATAGACAACCCACGTTGGAAACCCGCGTAAAGAAAGCGGCTTGAGCAGAAACCCTAACTGATCGCCCGGTTTTGCCTTCTCCAATTCATTGCCTGCCATACAATACCTCCTGAATATGGGCGCGGAAAGACCTTGTAAAACGTAAAATGTAATGCGTAAGGGTTATACGCGATAATTGAAATTTGGTTGCATGGCATTTGAAGCCAGCTCAATTCTGTGCTATGATGGATCAAACATCAGGAGGTGCTCTATGGCCGATCACGAACCCAAGAATCTCGTTGACAAGCTCATCACCGCAGATTTTGTGCTGACGATGAACCCCACGTATGACATCTATGCCCCCGGCGCGGTCGCGGTGACGGGCGACAGCATCGTGACGGTCGGCCCGCGTGACGCGCTGACCGCCGCTTACGCCGCCAAAGAACGCCTCGACCTGGGGAACGCCGTCGTGATGCCGGGCCTCATCAACACGCACGGGCACGCGCCGATGACACTGCTGCGCGCGCTGGTGGATGATCTACGGCTGGACGTGTGGTTGATGGGCTATATGATGCCGGTGGAAGGCAGCTTTGTCAACGCGAACTTCTGCTGGCTGGGCACGCAGTTAGCAGCGGCGGAAATGATCCGTTCGGGCACGACGACCTTTATGGATATGTACTACTTTGAAGAAGCCGTCGCCGATGCGGCAGTGCAGGCCGGGATGCGCGCCGTCTGCGCACAAAGCCTGCTCAAATTCCCGACCCCCGACTCCGGCAGTTATGAGGAAGGGCTGACGCGCGCCCGCGACTACGTGGTCCGCTGGAAGGGCCACCCTCTCGTCGTCCCGGCGATTGCGCCGCACGCGCCCTACACCGTCACCCCGGATTTGCTGGAAGACGCCGTCACCCTGGCCCTGGAATACGACGCGCCGCTGCACATCCACGTGGCCGAGACGGCGCAGGAAGTCGTTGATCACCGCAAAGAGTACGGTATTCCACCGGTGGCGTGGCTCAAGAAGCTGGGCGTCTTCGAGGCGAAAACGACCGCCGCGCACTGTGTCCATCTGGACGAGGGCGAAATCCGCACACTACAGCACTACAACGTCGGCGTGGCCCACAATCCGAGCAGCAACATGAAGCTCTCCAGCGGCATCGCCCCGGTGGCGAAGATGTTGGAACTGGGCGTCAACGTGGGCATCGGCACCGACGGCGCGGCCAGCAACAACGACCTGGACATGGTCGAGGAACTGCGCCTGGCGAGCTTCCTCGCCAAAGTCGCGGTGATGAACCCCACCGTCCTGCCCGCACGGCAGGTCATCGAGATGGCGACGATTATGGGTGCGCGCGCGATGCACATCGAGCACCTGACCGGCTCGCTCGAACCGGGCAAGCGCGCCGACCTGATCACGATTTCGATGGACAACGCGCGCCACATGCCCTACTTCCGCCACTTCGCCGATAGTCTCTACGGGCGGCTGGCCTACGCGATGAACCAGGAGGATGTGCAAAACGTGATGGTGAACGGCGTGTGGTTGATGCGCGATCGGCGCTTGCTCACGGTGGATATCGAGGCGCTGCGCGAAGAGACCACCGCATTGGCGCAGAAAATTGACACGTTCTTGATCCGCCGCGAGGAAAGCGTGTTGAGCAAACTCGTCGCCATCGGCGGCGTGGCGCAGGATAAAGCCTTCGAGGTGCAAGTGAAGGTGCGCAGCGACGATCTGACGGGGCTGCAACTGCGGCTGCACGCCTCCCCGGAGATCACCTTCGTGCGCGGCTCGCAGCGCACCCAGTACGACACCTACTTCATCTTCGACGATCCATCGGAGAGCCGCCTGCGTTACCGCGAGGATGAAGTGCGTCACCTCGACACGGGCGAACTCATTGACGTGATCTACCGCCTGACGCTGACGACCGTGGCGAAGGAACGCGAGTATAAACGCTCGGTCCTGCTCTCCCGCGCGCGGTTCGACGCGGCGGCTACGCGCAGCCGGCGCTTCTACCACGAATACTTCAAGCCGGATCGTGTGATCGAAGTCCACAAGACGCGCCGCCGCTATCACATCCGCTACGGCGGCACCGACTTCTCCATCAACCTGGATCACATCCTCAAACCGGAGGACGGCGGCTCATTCCTGGAAATCAAGAGCCGCACCTGGTCGCGGCAGGACGCGGAGCGCAAAGCCGCGTTGATCGGCGAACTGCTGCGGGCGCTCAAGGTGCCGGATGAGGCGTTGATCCGGTCGGAGTATGTGGATTTGGCGGGGTGAGGGGGCAACCACGGATGGGAGAAATACACGATAAACACATGTTACGCATAACACCGTTTGACCGTCGCCTGTGACGGCGTTACCCAGACTTTAGTGGAAGGGATAGATGAGCGAATACCAATACTACGAGTTCCAGGCCATTGACCGCCCGTTGACAGAAGAAGAGCAGGAGGCGGTGGCGAGCCTTTCCAGCCGCGTGCAGCCGCATCCCCGGCGCGCGGTCTTTGTCTACCATTACGGCGGCTTCCGGGGTAATGCCGAAGCCGTGCTGGCGCAGTACTACGACGCGATGTTCTATTACGCGAACTGGGGCAGCCGCCATCTGCTGTTCCGCTTCCCTGCTGCACTGGTGGACGCGGCAGCAATGGCGCAATACAGCGTGGCGACGGACGGTGACTTCCCTTCCGATGCCATGACTGTGGAGCCAAGCGGCGAGCACGTCGTGGTGGGCATCCGCTTCGACGAAGAGGGAGGCTTCGGCTGGATAGACGGCGAAGGATGGCTGGATCGGCTGATCGGGCTGCGGGAGGCGCTGTTGCAGGGCGATTACCGCGCGCTGTACCTGGCGTGGCTCAAGGGCATCACGCTGGCTTATGACGTTGACCCAAAGGCATTGGAGCCGCCCGTTCCACCCGGACTTGGCGCGCTGACGCCGCCGTTGCAAGCCTTTGTCGAACTGTTCGACGTGGATGCCACACTGCTCGCCCAGGCCGCCGAGCGCAGCCCCGCCCTGGAACCGGTGAACATCAGCCAGGCGCGCAAGCGTCTGGCTGTGCAAAGTATGCCGGAAGAGGAAAAGGATGCCTTCCTGCTGCGGCTGCTGGATGACGAGCCGCGCCTGTCGCTGGCGCTGCACCAACACCTGGGCCTGCACGCGGGGCCGCCGTCGGCAGACGCCGGGGCGCGGCGGACGGTGGGGGAGGTGTTGGGGGCGATCAATGAATGATGTGCTGGTTGAATTGTGCATGGAGGCATACATCGTATGACCAATAAATCGCTTTCTCGCATTGGATGGCTATGTTTTGCGGCGCTCGCGCTGTTGTTGGCGAGCTATCTTCCGACGCTGGCGCAGACGCCCACGCCGCCAACAACAGCGCGACGCGCTGGCGGCGACGATCCAGGCGCGATGGGCGGTGAGGAATGTATTGAAGGCGATGTAACGGCGCGCGGAATGATCCGAATGTGATGTGTCAAGTGGCGTCATTCAAATAAAGCGGAACAAGATGATAGATAACCAAATTAGATTGTTAATCCAATGAATGATATAGAAAACGTCCAGAAACCTAAACTAGACGCTGATGAATTACATCGTCTAGTTTTAGAACGACTAGATGCCCTGGGATTTGTAAATCAGGGGGACATTCTCTTACTTCCTAGTGATGACAAAGCAATAGTACGTCAACTCCATGAACCAGCTCGCCACATAGAATTGGTACGACGGCAAGCTTGGTTGAGACAACACCTACCACAATTCCTGCCTTATTTTGCGCATGGCAGCGAGATTGATCCTCAACGTATTCATCCTGTATTGATAGAAGTTACTTCTTCTACCCAACATGATTTATTCCGTGTGGCGCGACTACTTTGGGCATTGCCTTTTTCGCAAGGTTATGGACGGCGATTGCGGTTCCTAATTATGGACGAGGCCAATAACAAACTTATCGGTGTGTTAGCATTACAGTCACCGCCGATCGGTTTTCCTGCGCGCGACCGATTATTTAGTTATCCCCAACCACGCCGTCGCAAAGAGGAACTGGTCAATCAAACAATGGATATCCAAACATTGGGCGCGGTGCCGCCTTACAATCGTTTACTAGGCGGTAAATTGATAGGGTTAGCGGCAGCATCAAATGAGATCCGTGAGGCTTACCATCGCAAGTACGCTGGGCGTGTAACAGAAATGGAGAAAAGCATCCTGCCTGCCCATTTAGTTGCACTGACAACGACCAGTGCTTTTGGACGTAGCAGCATTTATAATCGTTTACGTTATCATGATACACCAATTGCGGAATCCATTGGATATACTGAAGGTTATGGTAGCTTTCATTTAATGGAACTTTACCCTCTTTTTCGTGAATTTTTGGAAGAACGTGGCATTTCGACCCGTGGGGGGTTTGGCACAGGCCCACGCCGTAAATGGCAAACCATTCGGCGCGCCCTAGATATTCTGGGGTTCGAGAATGATTTTCTACGTAATGGTGTCAAACGCGAGGTTTTTCTATTCCGCTTAGTGGATAATCTGGAATCTTATATGGAAGGACGAACTACTGAGCCAAAATACCGCGATCTACCTTTCACTGATATGGCTGATTATTGGCGTGAACGATGGTTGTTACCTAGAGCGCAACGAGTAGACGGATGGGTGACTTGGGACAATGCTGAAATCGTTAAACTACTATTGGTAGGCGAGGAGGTTCAATACGCCGATGACAGAAACTGTGAGTGAGAACCCGTTTGCGGAATTACCTGCAGCGCTAGTAGATGAGATTCTCCAACGTACTACCGATTTAAGCACCGAGTTACTGCGAGATTTTGAACATGTGCGGGCAAATCGGCAAAAATGGCGCGGACAACTAGTAGATGGTGAGTTATTGCGCCGTGATTCTGATTTTGCTTACGTGCCGATTCCAACAACTTGCGGAGTGGATGGCTCTTATGCAGTAGAGCGGTTGTTAGCTACTGATTTGGTAGCCGCTGCTGCGGTCGCGGTAGAAGGATTAACGCCGCCGTCTGAAACTCGTCATTGGCCTGAACCACGTCATCAACTATACATTGAGACCGAGTCACACGAAAGTGAGACCGGAACAATTTTACGAGCATTGATGATAGGAATGGAATCGCTTTTAGCTCTCAATGCGCCTCATGATGTGGTTTTCCTAGACGGTTCTTTGACCACACCGCTCATTTTCTTTAACCAAGCATTGAATAAAACAAAAGAGGCTCCCAATTTACAGGTTACGAAGCATCTACATACACACATAATTGAGTACCTTACCGCCTACAGATCAATTCTTTCATCCAGTCGTAGTGATCGTTGTTGGTTGGCGATGCCTAAATATACTACTCGACGTGAAATTGGCCGTGAATTGCTTTGGCCAGACACCTATGATGATCGCGGATTATTAAGTTTGTTGTTAGAACCGGGTGAATTTACTTGTCCTCAAACACTAGAACAACCTCCCTCGCGATGGCATTTGAATGTCGAACCATTATCAGCAGAACTTCGGCAAGTCGCTGAATCAATTAGTCATCAGATCATAACCTATCTGCAAGAAATTCAGGTGCTCTATTATCGGCCTTATCCCTGGTTGCCAGCACTACGTTTAGAAATGGGGCGCGCTGTTACGGAAAATCCCGCACGCCTTGCAATTGTTCTACACGGTATTCGACATCAATGTGGCGCACCTGCAGTTCTAGAACCCTATCCATTGTATATGGCTGATCGGATGGTCAAGCATCTACCTAAGGCTATCCCCACCTTCCGGCAAGTGACCAGTCAACGGATAGCCGAAGCCTATACAGGTAATCTTGAAGAAGTTCTGTTAGGGTTGCATGGTTATCGTACCGAATCAGGAGTATAAATAATGCAAAAACAAGATTTGAAACAATTGATTGATGCTGCAGAGCGCATCGGTGTTATCGGCTCTCCCTCGTCCACTACAGAACTAGCCCTGGATATCCTTGCCAGTGCTGTCAATAAAAAACTGGTGGGTGAATTGGCGCTTTTCCGCTATCTGCAAGATGGGTTGCCTCATTATGCAATGGGACAAATTACTGAGATCACCCTTCGCAATGTATGGCACGAAGACCCAACGATACGTAGCTTAATTCGGCAACGCGGCAAGATTGACACAGTCAGTGAGCGCCAAGACACTCATGCTGGAGAAATGATTATCAGCGCAGTCTTCTCTGCCAATACTGAAGGCTATCGTCCCAGTATTCTTGGCACAGTACCCTCAACCGGAACGCCAGTCCATTTAGCCGATGATGCGGTACTTCAAGAATTGCTTTCACCCTATCGTGAGCAACTATTCTATTTAGGGCATGTGTATGGTTCTCGTCCTCTATTACCATTGTGGTTCAAACACTTCGACACTGGACCACAAGGCGCTGGGGAGGCTTATCATCTTGGCATTTTTGGCAAGACTGGCTCAGGTAAATCTGTACTCGCCAAAATGATCTTGCTTGCCTATGCTCGTTATCCCAAGATGGCATTACTGGTAATTGATCCCCAAGGAGAATTTGCCAAAGAAATAAAAGGTGAAAAAGTTCCAGGGGAATTTCATTTGCCCACTCAGCAAATTATCGCACGTTATGGCAAACCAACGCGAACTTATAGTGTGCAAGACTTAGTTTTGGATCGTTGGGAATTATTCACTCAAATTCTGAGCGAATCGCCTTTTTTTGAACAATTGAGTTTCCCCAAAGGTGAAAACCGCGATCTGGCTGCGGGGGCTTTATCAGATAAACTTCAGCGAGCCAATGTAACACTTAAAGATTTGCACACACGTGAATCTTTTAACAAAGCCTGGGGACTACTAGGTAATGAAACTGTCCAAAAGATATTCTATCGAAGTGACAATTCACGAGCACGATTCCAAGCTGTTTATGCTGAAGCCAAACCCGATTTATTTTACACATCGTATTGGCTTCCAGTAACTCAACTTTTTCGTGAAGACCGGAAGGGGGCACGTAAGGTAGAACAAGTACTTTACGATCTCTTTAAGCTTGATGCGGATCAGCGCCCTTTAGTTGTAGTAGATTTATCAGTGGAATCAGCGCAAACAACACAATCTACATCTCAGGCGTTGCCTCTGTTTGGTGATAATTCACACTCACAAGAAGATAAGTCTGTCCCGCTATTTTGGAACGAAACCATTCAAGCTCTAGTTATCAAACGATTGCTTGAAGGTATACGCACTACGGCGGAGCACGCCTATCAAAATAATCGCAGCCTGAATACTTTGGTATTACTTGATGAAGCACACCGATTAGCTCCACGCGAAGACCCTGGACGCGATGAGAAAAAAGCTGTTCGTGGTATTCTCATTGATGCCGCACGTACTACCCGCAAATATGGTGTTGGATGGATGTTCATCAGCCAAACGCTTTCCAGCTTACACCGTGAAATCTTGGAACAACTACGAATTTTCTTCTTTGGATTTGGTTTGGGAATGGGAACCGAGTTTAAAGCGTTGAGTGAGTTAGTGGGAGGACGTAGCAAGGCTTTGGATTTATATCAATTGTTCCGTGATCCACATTCAGCGTTTGATACGACTTCACGGGAATATTCGTTTATGACTATTGGCCCTGTTTCGCCACTCTCGTTTTCAGGAACCCCCCTGTTTTTCAACTCATTCAACACTGTAGAAGAATTTCTCAGTGCAAATAGTTTTCAAAGGGCGAAAACTTGAGTATTCAACCCCGCCTCTTCGCTCTCGACCCTCCCCGCGCCCTGCTGAACTTGCGCGCCGCGCCCCGCACCCTGCGCGACTTCGCGCGCCCGGCCTACGCGCCCGGCGCGAACAGCACGCTTGCGGCGTTTGTCCGCGCGCACGCCCTCGCGCCGGCGGCCTACACGCTCAAACCGCTGCCCGAAGAACTCGTCGCGGGGAAGAATACATACGTCTACGACGCGCACACGTATCACACCAAAGTCCCGCCGCAAGCGATTGCGCGCTTGATCGAGCAGTACGCCGCGCCGGGCGGCCTGGTGCTCGATCCGTTCTGCGGTTCGGGGATGACCGGCGTGGCGGCGCTGCAAACCGGGCGTATCCCCATTCTCATAGACCTCTCACCGGCGGCGACCTTCATCGCGTTCAACTTCGTCACGCCGATGGACGCGACACGCTACACAGCCGCGTTCGAAGCCGTTCTCGCGGCGACGGCGGATGAGGCGTTGGCGGTATACGGCACACACTGCCGCACGTGCGGCAAGCTGACGCCGATGAACTACATGGTGTGGAGTTACGGCCTGCTCTGCAAGCACTGCCGCCAGGAATTCGTGCTGTGGGACGTAGCCCGCGACGAACACGCGGACGTGCGCAAAAGCAAAATCAAGGCGGAGTTCGCTTGCCCGCATTGTGGCAAGCCCTTGAAGAAAAGCCTCCTGCGCCGCACGCAGCCCTACCCGGTGCAAGTGGGCTATCACTGCTGCGATTCCGACCGGCGCGAGTCCACCGCCGCGCCCGACGCACACGACCTGGCGCTGCTCAAGACGTTGGCGGCGGACGGCGTCTCCGGAGACTTGTGGTATCCGACCAACGCCTTTTTGCCGGGACTCAACACGCGGCAGCCGGTTTCGCACGGGTTGACCACGATTGACGCTCTGTATACCACGCGCCAACTGCGGGTGATGGCGCGGCTGTGGGACATCGCCCGCCGCTGGCCCGACGCGGAGGAGGGGGTGAAACTGATGTACACCGTCACCTCGCTCTACCAGCGGGTCACGCAATTGTCGGAGTTCCGCTTTTGGGGCGGCAGCAGCAACACCGCCAACTACAATGTGCCGATGATTTTCAACGAGCAGAACGTCTTCCAGGTCTTCGAGCGGAAGGCCAAGACGATCCAGAAATACTTTGCGACCTGGAATCCGGTGCCCGACGGCCCGTTCTGCATTTCCACGCAGAGCGCGACAGACTTGAGCGCCATACCAGACGACACAATTGACTACATTTTTACCGATCCGCCCTTTGGCGGCAACATCAACTATTCAGAGATGAACTACCTGTGGGAATCCTGGCTGGGCGTCTTTACCAACGTCGAGAAAGAGGCAATCATCAACCGGGTACAGGGGAAATCGCTGGACGAGTATCGCGCCCTGATGACCGAGGCGTTCGGCGAGATGCAGCGCGTGCTCAAACCGGGGCGCTGGCTCACCGTGATGTTCCACAATTCGTCGGCCAAAGTCTGGGCGGCGCTCCAACAGGCGTTGGCCGCCAGCGGCTTCAGCATCGAAACCACCCAAACGCTCGACAAACAGCACGGGACGTTCAAACAATTCGTATCGCCAAATGCCGTGGGCTACGATTTGCTGCTCCACTGCCAGAAGGAATCCGCCGTTGTCTCCACCGCGCACACGCTGCGCAACAACGGCGCGACGAAAGCGGCGATCCGCGCCTTCGTGAAAGACGCGCTTGCGCAAGCGCCGGAAGACTTCGTCGTTCACTACCTGCACGTCGAACGGGAAGATGAAGTGGATAGCCGCAAACTGTATGCTATGTGGCTCAAAGGGCGGCTGGAAGCCGAGGAGATGATTGACGTCAGTTATGAAGAGTTCCGCAAAATACTCGTCGGCGTTGCGCGGTCAGAGATTGTCAATCAACACGGTCAAGGGAGGATGATATGAAACGTCCAGACACACGTCCGGCCTTTTCGACAGTCGAACTAATGGCAGCGCACCGGTTTCTCGCGTCCAGAGTCGCAGTTATGATGGGACGGAAATTCGAGGAAGGCGATTGGGCCTACGTCTACTGCGCCGCCAAAGGCATCTCCAACGAGGGATGGAGCAATCTCCACATAGACGTGATGCACGGCGCGTTGGGCGTGGAGCACAAAACTCAGGACCGCGCCAGATGGGGCAAAGCTGTCCGCAGATCGAGATTGGCCCAGCAATGACGTGCCAAATCCATACCCTGCGGCGGAAAGTGCGCATTGATGATTTTGAAACCCTTATCCTGCAAACGGGTGACTGAGGGGATGAAGTCACGATCGGAAGAAAGCAGGATCGCGACATCCCATGAACCTTCCCAGGCCAGACTTAAGAGATCGGTGACGATAGACGTATCAACACCTTTTTCAATCATGCCGATGACAGGGGCATGGCAGTGAGGACATAGATCAATCGGGGTATGGCATGTTGGACAGATCGGTGGTCTTTTTGGTTTACGTTCAAGCAGTGT
Organism: Anaerolineae bacterium; assembly: GCA_035420085.1. Classification (GTDB taxonomy): domain Bacteria; phylum Chloroflexota; class Anaerolineae; order B4-G1; family SLSP01; genus DSWT01. Next base: position 4,849 of record DAOLUH010000068.1, on the reverse strand, counting down.
AACTTGGACGCCAGAGAAACGATCCAGCACATTCAAAGCCCATTGACGAAGACCAGCATCCGGCTTAGAACGTGGGTCATATGAAATGTAGACAGTTGTGCCTTCGAAGTTTAAGGGTTAATTGAGACAAGCCGCCGCAGCATCAACCAACCACGGTGAAAGTTTGGCCCAATCAAGTTTGAAGCCGGGAGAGATTTCATTGAGGCTGAGTTGGAAATTCCAAAAATCAACGAAAATACGCGCCTTCATCTTGCCCTCTAAAAAATTCAGGGAGTGCTTTAAGCACTCCCTGGGGTTTTAATTGCGAACAACTGTTGATATGCTGGGCTTCACCAACACAGTCATTCGCGGGCTTTAATACTCTTAATTTATCATAGGATGAGTTTTTGTCAATACACATTTGAGGACTAAACGGAGAAAGCCATTGACACCCATCACCCTCCACGACCCCATCTACGGCGATGTGACCTTCACCGAACCGTTGTTCATCGACCTGTACCACGCCGACGCGGTGCAGCGACTCACGGCGATTTACCAGGGCGGCGTCACGGCCTTCATCAAGCCGGAGCGGGCGACGACGCGTCTCGACCACTGCCTGGGCGTGGCGGCGCTGCTGCGGCTGCTCGGCGCGGACCCTGTTGAGCAGGCCGCCGGGCTGCTCCACGATGTCCCGCACACGGCGTTTTCCCACGTCGTGGATTTCGTCTTCCCCAACCACGCCCACACCTACCACGAGGCGCACCGCGAGGCGATGTTGGAATGGTCCGAGATCCCTGGTATCTGCGCGCGGCATGGATTGGATTGGCGCTACGTTTCTGACGCGGAGAACTTCGCGCTGCTCGAACAGCCGCTCCCCTGGCTCTGCGCCGACCGGCTGGATTACTTCTTGCGCGATGGGACGGTGGACATCAAGACATTTTCCGCCGCCGACGCCCACGCGCTGCTGGCGCATCTGTGCGTCTGGGATGCCTGCGGTGAGCCTGGTCGAACCGGGCAGATCGTGGTGGATGACCTGGACGCGGCCCGCTGGCTTGGTGAGCAGTTCATCCGCCTGGACGACGTGTGCTGGTGTTCGACGCAGGAGGTGGGTTGGTACGCCGTCATGGCCGAGGCGCTGCGCGCGGCGCTCGAACTCGGCATCATCGTGGAGGCCAACTTCGCCGGCACGGACGCCGCGCTGTTCGAGCGCATCCGCGCCGCCAATGCGCCCGCCATTCAGCGATGGCTCGCGCTGTTGCGGCCCGACGTGGACTTCATCCGCGATCCCGCGCACCCCGATCTGTTTGCGCTGCCCAAAGTGCGCGCCGTCGATCCGCCGGTGTTGCTGGATGGACACGCCGTCCCTCTGTCGCAATTGGATGCCGCGTTCGCCCGTCATCGCGCAGCCTACATCGCCGGCAAACAGGGTGAATGGCCGTTGCGAATTGTGACATAATATACGGTGGCGTAGGGGCGAGGCATCCCCAACAAGATGCCTGGTTAACCAGGCCCGGTGGCGTAGCGTAGGGGCGAGGCATCCCCAACAAGATGCCTGGTTAACCAGGCCCGGTGGCGTAGCGTAGGGGCGAGGCATCCCCAACAAGATGCCTGGTTAACCAGGCCCAGCGTGAGGGATGCCTCGCCCCTACTTGACGCACCAGATGACCCGCATATAATGACGCATTGATAGGATGAGAATGACTATCCGACTACCGGACTAAAGACGATCAGACGATTTCCACAGGAGGACTAGCATGAAAAAATACGAGTGTGTCGTGTGCGGTTACGTGTATGATCCAGAAGAGGGTGACCCCGATAACGGCATTGAGCCGGGAACGTCCTTCGAGGACCTGCCCGACGATTGGTCATGTCCCGACTGCGGCGCCAGCAAGGATGATTTCGAGCCGCTGGACTGAGCGATACAGAGCTTTGTTTTCATGTCCACACCTGGTCACGGGTGTGGACTTTTTTTAAGATGAGTCACACCTGGACGAACTACGCGATCAACCTGGCGCGCATGGCCATTGCGGCAACGCCAATGCGCCCATTGGTGGTTTCGTATTGCGTCACGACGTACTGCAACCTCAATTGCGTCTACTGTGAGGACTTCGGCGCGCGGCGCAACGTGAATCAGCCCGCCCCGCTCCCGCTGGACGACGCCAGACGCCTGCTCGCCGTCATCCGCCAGGGGACGAGCAGCCTTATCGTCACCGGTGGGGAGCCGCTGCTGTACCCTGATCTGCCGGCGCTCCTCGCCCACGCCCGCCGCGACCTGCGCTTCCACCACATCACGCTGCTTACCAATGCGGCGCTGCTCCGCGAGCGGATGGATGTGCTGCCGCTGCTCGACCGGCTGATGGTGAGCGTGGACGCGACGACGCCCGCACTGTGGGATCAGACCATCCGCGCCGAACCGGGCACGGCGCAGACCATCCTCGACAACGTCATCGCGGCGGCGCAGCGCCAGAAGGCGGACGGCTTCCGCATGGTGCTCAACTGCGTGGTGACGCCGGAGACGCTCGCGCAGGTTCCTGCGGTGCTGGAACTGTGCATCCAACACGGGATGCTCTTCTCGTTCTCGCCGCAATCGGCCAATAACTGGCCGCGCTACGAGTTGTTGGTCTCGCAGGAGTACCGGGACTTTGTGATGGCGATGATCGCTCACAAACGCCACGACGCGCCGATCCTGGGCAGCATGGCCTACCTGCGAATGTTGTGGGGCTTCGATCCCTACGCCTGCTACCCCATGCTGGCCCCGCGCGTGATGCCCGACGGTGGTCTGGCCTATCCCTGCCGCCCCATCGAGCGCGAGGGCGACGCCCACGGCGGGCGCGATGTGAACCTGCTCGCCATCGGCGACTGGAACAAGGCCGTGCAGCGCGCCACCGACGTCTACGGCGCGCCGCCTTCGACGTGCGGCAGTTGCTTTCAGCAGTGCTACATCGAGCCGTCGCTGATGCAGGCCCGTCCGTGGGCGCTGTTGAGCGAACTCCTGATATACAAGGCTTCGCGGCAAGGGGGCATTGCAACGTATGCGCCCGGATGAAAATGAACCGCGAATTGCGCGAATCTACGCTAATTTTTCAAAGAAATTCGCGTGTATTCGCGTGATTCTGTAATAGTCGAGAGGATATTGAACACATGGGTAACGCGCTTTTTCTACCGCCAAGTCGCCAAGTCCGCCAAGAAATCTTAAAAACTTGGCGCTCTTGGCGTCTTGGCGGTTGTTCAATATCATCCTGATGAGTACAAGATTCGCGCGATTCGCGGTTAAAATGATAGCCTATGACAACCCCATCACACGATACAATTATCATCGGCGGCGGCCTCGCCGGGTTGACGGCGGCGCTGCACCTGGCGGAGCGCGGCCTGCGCCCGTTGGTGCTGGAAGCCGATCCGGTCTACGCCGGCGGGCGGCTCAAGGCCGGGCCGGATGTGGTCTTTGATCACGCGGGGCAGACGTGGCGCTTCGGCAGCGAACATGGCGTCCACGCGGTCTGGTCGCCGTACCGCAACTTGCAGGCGATGCTCGTGCGGCATCGCATCCGCCCGGTGCTCGTCCCGGCCCAGGAAGAGGCGTGGGTGTTGGCGCGTGGCAACCACGTGCGCCGCGCCGATATCGGCAGCGCGATTCGCGGCAGTTGGATCCCCGCGCCGTTCCACTACCTGGGCATGTTCGCCCGCCCGCGCTTTTGGACGATGTTAAGCGTGCGGAACTTCGCCTCGTTCTTCCGCGTGATCGTCACCTTGCTGGCGGCGCTCTCGATTGACCCGCTGGCCGAGGATCAGCCGCTCTACGGGATGACGCTGGCCGACGTGTGCAAAGGCTGGTCGCCGGATATGACCTCGCTGTTCACCGGACTGTCGCGCAACGCGCTGCCCGCCAATCCCGACCAGATTCCGGCCTCCGGTTTCTTCGCGTTCCTGCGCTTCTATACTCTGCGACGGCGGGATGCGTGGGCCTTCTCATACTTCCCCACCGACAGCGCCCGCGCCCTCGTCGCGCCGCTGCTGCGCGTGTTGATCGAATCCGGCGGCGAGGTGCAGTTGGGCGCAAAAGTGACGCGCCTGGAACGCGCCGGGGATGAATGGCGCGTCGAAACCGCCGACCGCGCCATGACTGCATCGCACGTCATTCTGGCGACCGACGCTCCCGCAACCGAAACGTTGCTCCGCGCCAGTGCAGATACAGCATCCCAGGCCGCAGGGCTGCGCTTGCCCGGCGGCTGGCCTTCCGCTGCCATCCGCCTGTGGTTCACGCGCACGCCGGAGCGTCGGGGGGCGGAAGCGGGCATCCTTTCCGGCGATGTCGTGCTCGACAACTTCTTCTGGTTGCATCGCATCTACAACGATTACATCCGCTGGGCGCGAGCGACGGGTGGCAGCGCGCTGGAGTCGCACATCTACGGGCCGCCGGAATTGCTGGCGCAGCCGGATGCGGCGCTGCTCGCGCAGGCCATCGCCGACGTCACCCGCGTCTGGCCGGAGTTGAAGGGGTGCGTCCTGCGCGCCGTCATCACCCGCAACGAGGCGACGCACACGCTGCTCCACGCCGGGCGACCGGAGGAGCATCTCGCCGTCGTCACCCCCTGGCCTGGCCTCTTCTGCTGCGGGGATTGGGTGCGCGACGCCAACCCGGCGATGTTTATGGAGCGGGCGTGCGTCACGGCCATCAAAGCCGCCAACGCTGTCCTGGACGAGCGCGCGCCGGAACCGTGGCCTCTGCTCCCGGCCCCGCGCCCCGAACCGCTGGCCCAGGCCGTCGAAACGGACATGCGCAACATCCGCGAGCGTATCAAAGCGCGAAGAAGTAAGAACTCTCGGTTCGCTCATTTATCGGCGAGATTCTGAAAATATAGTAATCTAGCGG
>DAOLUH010000067.1:0-29058 GCA_035420085.1 Anaerolineae bacterium | reverse complement strand
GCGCCAGCACCCTGGCAACGATCTCCGGCTTGAGCAACATCTCGCCACGCGCGGCGGCGCGGATGGCGTGAAACAACGTCTCGCGGTCGGTATCCTTGAGCAGAAAACCGCGCGCGCCAGCCCTCAGCCCGCGCACCATCAGATCATCTTCGTTGTAGGTGGTCAAAATCACCACGGCGATGTGTGGATGTGTGTCTCGCAGCCGTTCAATGGCCGTCAATCCGTCCATCCCCGGCATACGCAAATCCATCAGCACCACGTCCGGTTGCAGTTGGCTCGCCAGACGCACCGCTTCCGCACCGTCGGTGGCCTCACCGACAAGTTCCATTCCCTCGGCAGTCTCCAAAATCAGCCGCAGCCCTTCACGGACGATCAGGTGATCGTCGGCAATCAACACGCGGATCGGGTCAGACAAGGGTTCCTCCAAAACGATCCCCAAACCTGACAGGTCTTCTGAGACCTGTCAGGTTTGAAATCACAACGGCAGTCGCAAAGTCAAGCGCGTGCCTGCATCTGGCGCGCTGGCGATTTCCAACACGCCGCCTGCCAGCCGCGCGCGCTCGCGCATCCCTGGCAAGCCGTAATGCCCCGGCTGGTCGAAGGCGGCGGCCGGTTCGAAACCCACACCGTCGTCGCCCAACTCGATGGTCACTTCACCGTCAGACTCCGTGACATTGACCCAGGCGTGCGCGGCCTGCGCGTGCTGGGCGATGTTGGTCAGCCCCTCGGCCACAATACGCAAGAGATGCTCGACAGTCGCCTCCGGCAGCGAGCCAGCCAGCGTGACATCGAGCGCGCAGGGGATGCCGGTGGCATCTGTGAAGCGCGTGACTTCGTGACGCAGCACGTCCGCCAGATCAGCGGCGGGCGGGACCGCGCGCAGGTCTTCAATGGCGCGGCGCGCCTCGGCGAGCGTGGTGCGAGCGCGGGCCATCGCCTGCTGCACGATGCTCTGCGCGCGTTCGGCGCGGCCTTGCGCCAGATGCGAGTCCGCCGCTTCCAACTGCAAGATCAGCCCGGCGACGCCCTGCGCCAGCGTGTCGTGAAGTTCGCGCGCTATCCGCTGCCGTTCGGCTGCCAGCGTCAGGTCTTCGACGCGGGTGGCGTAGTCGGCCAGTTCGCGGTGCGCAGCCTCCAAATCCCGCAGCAACACCCGCGCATGGTCGCGCGCCTCCACCTGCCGGAGATAAAGTACGACGTAGATGACGACGAACAACGTCAGTGGCGGGGCGAACGCCAACCAGGTGGGCAACACCGCAAAACCCAAAACCAGAATCAAATTGAGTGTTGCCAGGCATAGCCACACGATGACGACAGCGACGATCCGGCGTTTCTCGCGCTGCATCCCCACCGCGATGCCGAGTAACGCCGGGTATAGGCTCAGAATCATACTGAAGTCACGGGGGAAAAACGTGATCACAAAAACCAGCACAGCCTGCGCCATCAGATAGCCCACAGCGCGTCGCGCCGATGTCATAAAAGCAGGGCTAATCCAATACAGCGCGATGTGCAAGACCATCAAGATCACAAAGGGGATCAAACGGGCCGGAACGCGCAGGGCTGGCACGGCGTTCACGGTCAACACCGCCGAACCGCCAAGCGTCAACGTCACAACCACAAAGAAGACACGTGCTTCACGGACATCAGGATCACCCGACAGCTCTTTCAGGCCCAACCAGTCCCACAACGCATTGAATTGCCGCCGTAATGTTTTCATAGAACTATTGTACTCGCCTTACCGACTTTTGCCACCATCCGAAGGTACACTGTACGAACGGGCAAGCGATAAACGCCCGGAGGGACGATGACAGGCCGTGCGGCATCGAGTACACTGTGAGCATAGCAGTTAGCAATCAGCTATCAGCGGTTAGCAGTTTGCCGGATCAGGGAAAAAGCTGAAAGCTGACGGCTGAACGCTAAAAGCTTTTTAAGGAGGGAACGCAATGAACGATACCGTCATTCAAGTCCGCGACTTTCGCAAAACCTACGGCGAAACGGTCGCCGTGGATGGCATCAGCTTTGAGGTACAGCGCGGCGAGATCTTCGGTCTGCTGGGGCCGAACGGCGCGGGCAAGACCAGCACGCTGGAGTGTCTGGAAGGGCTGCGCCGGGCCGACGGCGGTACGCTTGACATCCTGGGCGTGGACCCCACCCGCCAGGCGCGCAAACTGCGCAACCTGATCGGCGTGCAACTGCAAACGTCCGGCTTGCCCGCGAATATGCAGGTCAACGAAGCCATCCGCTTTTTCTGCGCCTACCACGATGTCGCGCCACGCTACGATCTCGTCGAGCGGCTCGGGTTGAAGGATAAGCAACGTAGCCAGTACGGGCAGCTTTCGACGGGGCAGCAACGCCGGCTGGCGCTCGCGCTGGCCGTGGCCCACAAACCGCCGGTCGTCTTCCTCGACGAACCGACCGCCGGGCTGGACGTGGAATCGCGCGCCGAACTGCACGCCCTGGTGCAAGAGCTGAAGGCCGCAGGGACGAGCATCATCCTGGCGACCCACGACATGGCTGAAGCGGAGAAAATGTCCGATCGTGTCGCCATCTTGCTACACGGCGCTATCGTCGCCACGGGCACACCCCGCGAGATCACGGCAACTGGCGCGGGCTTCACCAAGGTCTCCGTCCGCACCGAGCAGTCCGTGCTGCACCGCAACGGCGCGATGATCCCCGGCGTCAGCCGCCACCTGCTCGAAGAGGACTACGCCGTCTACTTCAGCGCCGATCCCGGCCCTACTGTGACCGCGCTGCTCCAGTACATCAACGCCCACGGCGACGCCCTGATTGACCTGCGCGTCGAGCGCCCAACGTTGGAAGAACGATTCCTTGAGATCACCAGTAGGCGGTAGACGGTAGACGGGGGGAGATAGGGAGATAGGGAGAGAGGGGGGGAGGGAGACACGCTGATTCTCCATTCGCTCATTCTCTATTCGCTGATTCTGTATTCGCTCATTCTTGATTCTTTGGAGGTATACGATGACAGCTTTTGTACAACATTTCACATTCGAATTCAAAACCGGCCTGCGCAACTCGACGTTGTTGTTCATGAATTACCTGTTCCCGCTTGGCGTGTATGCCGTGATGGGATTGGTGATGACGCAGGTGAACCCGTACTTTACCGACACACTGCTCCCGGCGATGATCATTTTCGTCATTCTGGGCAGCACAATTCTCGGCCTGCCGAGTCCACTGGTCGAAGCGCGGGAAGCCGGCGTCTACCGCAGCTTCAAGATCAACGGCGTCCCGGCGGCGGCCATCGTCGCCATCCCGGTGTTGACGACGACCTTCCACGCGCTCATTGCCGCGACAGTCGTCGCGCTGACGGCCGCGCCGGTGTTTGGCGGCGTCGCGCCGGTTCGCTGGCTTCCGCTTGCCGGCATCGCCACACTGACGGCGTTCACATGCAGCGCCCTCGGCGCGCTCATCGGCGTGGTGGCAGCGAACACCCGCGCTACAACGTTGCTCTCGCAGATCATCTTCCTGCCTTCGATGCTCATCGGCGGGCTGATGATGCCGCTCAGCATCCTGCCGAAGACAGTGCAGCGGTTCGCCGGATTGCTGCCGACCGCCCATGCGATGCAAGCGCTGGAAGGACTGGCCTACGGCAAGTTCATCACGGCCTTTGATCCCACCGCATCGCTGCTCGTCCTGTTGACCAGCGGCCTGCTCGCCTTCGGCCTGGCGATCTACCTCTTCAACTGGGACAGCCGCAACCAGACCCGCCGCGGCCACCCGTTGATGGCATTGGCGGCGCTCATCCCTTACGTCGTGGGGCTGTTCATGTAAAACGCAGTTTCGTAAAACGTAAAGCGTAAAAACGTAGAGCGCCTCACGCTCTACGTTTTACGTTTTACTCTTCACAGGTATAATCAAGATGTAGCATACAAAACTTTGTCGCAGAGGTGTACTTATGGGACAGGGAACAGATTGGACTTTTTGGCTCGTCGCCATGGCGTTGATCATCGTCTTCTTCTACGTGCCACAGTGGATATCGCGGCGGCGCAGGCAACAGCAAGAGAAAAACCTGGCCGTTGGAGATCGCGTGATTACGATCGGCGGCTTCATCGGGACATTGACCCGCTACGACCCTGAGGCCAACATCGCCCGCATCCGCCTGGCCGAAGGCGTTGAAGTTGACATTCTGCCCGGCGCCATCGGCGGCAAACACGTCCCGCGCGAGGGGGTACAGGAATAGGAGAAAGCGCCAATGCATCTTTCTGTAGCTGCGAGCAAAATCAACAAGTGGGCAGTGCGCGAGAGCGGCGACACGCTGGAAATGATCGAACGCCCGCACGGCGGCATCTCCTTCGTGCTGGCCGACGGGCAAAGCTCCGGCGAGGCAGCGAAGGCCATCAGCATCCGCGTGGTGCGCAAGGTGGTCTCCGAGCTGGCCGAAGGGGTGCGCGACGGCGCGGCGGCGCGCGCGGCCAACGATATGCTTTACGAGCTGCGGCGCGGGAAGGTTTCGGCGACCCTGGTGATCCTCTCCGTGGACCTCGACAGCGATTCGTTGGTCATCACCCAATGCGGCAATTCGGGCGTCTACGTGCGCCGGCCGGGGAGCGACCTGGAACTGCTGGAAAGCGAATCGCCGGCGCTCGGCTTTTACCAGCACACACGGCCCACCGTGGATCAGATTTACCTCGAACCGGGATTGATTGCGTTGGCCTTCACCGATGGACTGATCCATGCCGGGGCGCACGCCGGGGAGCCGCTGGACATCCCAACGGCGTTCGAGAAAATCTGGCAACGCACTCCCACAGCGCAGGCCGTCGCCGACGGTCTATTGGAGCGCGCGATGGAAGCGGACCAGGGCCGTCCCAGGGATGACACGAGTATCGTCGTGCTGCACATCCAATCCGGCGTTCCCGAAGGCCCACGCTACATGCGCGTCGAGGTTCCCGTTCCCGACAACCAGTGACGCGCGGCTGATCCTGGACAACCCGCTATGGATGAACGGCGCATCGGTATCGTCGGGCCTTGTTCTTCCGGGAAGTCCACACTGGCCCGCGCCCTGCGCGCGCGGGGGTATCGCGTCAAAGAGATCATGCAAGAACACTGCGCCGCGCCCGCGATGTGGCAGCGCATCACCCATCCCGATATCCTGATCTATCTGGATGTCAGCCCGGAAATCGCCGCACTACGCGAAGGCCTGGATAACCCATCCTCATGGTGGGAGGATGAGCGCGCCATCCGCCTGGCGCATGCGCGCGCCCATTGCGATCTATACGTGGATACATCACACCTGACGCCCGAAGCGATTTTGACGCGCGTCATCCAATTTCTGGCGAATTGACCATTCGCCCAACAGAGAAAGATACAATGAACCAACAAATACCCATCGTCTCTTTCGTCGGACGTTCCAACAGCGGCAAGACCACGCTGGTTGAACGGCTAATCCCGCTGTTGCAGCAACGTGGCTATCGCGTGGGCGTGATCAAACACACGCTGCGCCAGAACGTCGAAACCGACATCCCCGGCACAGATACGCGCCGCCTGTGGGACGCCGGCGCCGACCACGTCGCGTTCGTCACGCAGGATCGCATCGTCCACACGCGACGCTACGCCGAGGCGCCGACGCTCGATATGGCAATGGTAGAGGTCAAAGACGTGGACATCATCATCGCCGAGGGCTTCAAGCGCGGCCCCTTCCCCAAAATCGAAGTGACACGGGCAGCGCGCGATCCCAATTTGATTCCCGACGTGGAGGGACGCATCGCCTGTGTGACCGACGTGCCGGATGTGGCGCGCGACCTGCCACATTTTAGCCTGGACGACGTTACAGCATTGGCGGATTTCATCGAAAATGCAGTTATCCAAGGGGCGTAAGCGATGGGACGCTGGCAAGAAATCGAACACACCGCCGACCTCGCGCTGCACCTGTGGGCCAATGATCTGCCCGACCTGTTCGCCACGGCGGCGCGGGGCATGTTCACCTTCATCGCGGCGGACGACGGTGCAGCCCCCACCCGCGCCATACCGGTGACGTTGGAGGCATTGGATGTCGAAACGCTGCTGATTGACTGGCTCAACGAGCTGCTTTACTGGACCGAAATCGAAGGGTTGATCTTTACCGCTTTCGAGTTTGAACGCCTGACGCCGACGCACTTAACCGCGACGGCTTACGGCAAGCCAATTACAGAGTACGGCAAGTACGTCAAAGCCGCAACATTTCACGATTTGGCCGTCCGCGCCACGCCAGAAGGCTACGAGACAGAAATTGTCTTCGACACATGAGCGTAAAGCGTAAAACGTCAAACGTAAAGGATAAATTTACGTTTTACGTTTTACGTTTTACGTTTTAGCATTTAGATATGAGGTGGGATATGGTAACAAAAAACGATTTTGAGCAGATCAACGAGTATGTTTGGGAACTGCCGCAGGCGTTTGATGGGCGGATGCGCGTCCCGGCGCGCATCTACGGGAACGAGGACGTCTTCGACATGGCATTCCGCGACCAGTCCGTTGAGCAACTGATGAACGTCGCGATGCTGCCGGGGATCGTCAAGTACGCGATGGCGATGCCCGACATGCACCAGGGCTATGGCTTTCCCATCGGCGGCGTGGCCGCGTTCCGCTACGATGAGGGCATCATCTCGCCGGGCGGCGTCGGCTACGACATCAACTGCGGCGTGCGGATGCTGGCCTCGCAAATTGATTACGAGGACGCCGTGCCGTATCTCAAAGACCTCACGGCCACCATTTTTCGGAATTGTCCGAGCGGCGTGGGCGGCAAGGGCGCGGTGCAACTCTCCAACAAAGACCTGGACGACGTGCTGGAACAGGGCGCGGATTGGGCCGTCGCCCAGGGGTACGGCACACGCGACGACATCCAGCGTACTGAGAGCTATGGGCGCATCGCGGGGGCGAGCGCGAGCACGGTGGATGCGCGCGCCAAAGAGCGTGGTCGCCCGCAGATGGGGTCGCTGGGCGCGGGCAACCACTTCCTCGAAATTGATGTGGTGGACGAAATCTACGACGCCGATGTCGCCGACGTGTTCGGGCTGACACGCAACCGCATCGTCGTGCAGATTCACTGCGGCTCACGCGGCCTGGGCCACGAAGTCTGCGGGCAGTACATCCGCGTGCTGCAAGACGCGCCCAAGCGTTACGGCATCGAAATCCCCGACCGCGAGCTGGTCGCTGCGCCGGTGGATTCGCGCGAAGGCCGCGACTATCTGGCGGCGATGGCGGCGTCGGCGAATTACGCCTTTGCCAACCGGCAAATCCTCGCGCATTTCGTGCGCCGCTCGTTCGAGCAGGTGCTGGCCGGCAAAGTGCGCGACTGGAACCTGCACCAGGTCTACGACGTGACGCACAACATCGCCAAAATTGAGGAGCACCAGGTGGGCAAGCAGCGGATGAAACTCGTCGTCCACCGCAAGGGCGCGACGCGCGCCTTTGCGCCCAACCATCCCGATCTGCCGAAAGTGTACCGCGAGACAGGCCAGCCGGTGCTGGTTCCCGGCTCCATGGGAACGGCTTCTTACGTCCTGGTGGGCACGGAGAGCGCGATGGAGGACACGTTCGGCTCCACGTGCCACGGCGCGGGGCGGATGATGAGCCGCAACGCCGCCCTCAAGCAGATGCGCGGCGAGCAAGTGCGCGCGGAACTGAACCAACAAGGGATTGTGGTGCGCACCGACAGCGTCAAAGGGTTGGCGGAAGAAGCGCCCTACGCCTACAAAGACGTGAGCATCGTCGTGGATTCGGTCGTCGGCGCGGGGATTGCGCGGCAAGTTGCCCGCGTGCGTCCCCTCGCCGTCATCAAAGGCTAACAACAAAGCCATCCGGGGCGCCGCAAGCGCCCCGGATGCATTTACACCTTACGTTTCACGTTTTTACGCTTTACGTTTTACTTCCGCGCCAACTCCTCTTTGAACGCCCACCCCAACCGGCGAATCCCCTCAACGATCATCTCCGGCTGCGCGTTGGAGAAATTCAGGCGCATTGCGTTGTGCCCACCATCCTCGTGCGGGTAGAAATGCACGCCCGGCACATAGGCCACTTTCTTTTCCAGAGCCTTCGGCATAAAAGCCAGGGTGTCAATGGATTCGGGGACCCGCGCCCACAGGAACAAGCCCCCCTTCGGCGTCGTCCAACTGGAGCCGTCAGGCCAAAACTCCGCGAGCGCGTCCAACATCACGTCACGCCGCTCCCCGTAGACCTTGCGCAGTTTGCGCACGTGGACTTTCAGGATGCCGCGCTGCGCGACATCGTTCGCAATCATCTGGTCAAACGTACTGGAATGTAAATCCGCGCCCTGCTTGGCCTGCACCAGGCGATGAATAATCTCCGCCGGAGCCACCACCCACCCGATCCGCACGCCCGGCGTCAGCGTCTTGGAGAACGTACCCAGATAGATAGTGCGTTCTGGCGCCAACGCCGCGATGGGGATGATGTCCTCGCCCGTGTAGCGCAGCGCGCCGTAAGGATCATCTTCCACGATGATAAGATCGTATTTGCGGGCGATCTCCACCAGCAGATGGCGGCGCGCTTCTGACAGCGTGGTGCCGGCCGGGTTGTGGAAATTGGGGAGGACGTAAATGTAACGGACGGGCGTCGTCTTGATCACATCTTCGATCAACTCAACCTGCATCCCATCGTCATCCAGCGGAACGGTGACGAAGTCCGCTTCATAAGCGCGCCACGCCTGAATGGCGCCCAAATAGGTAGGACGATCCGTCAACACAAACGTGCCGGGGTCAAGAAAAATTTTGCCAATCAGGTCGAGGGCCTGCTGTGAACCGGTGGTGATGAGAATGTTATCCGGACTGTGGCGGATGCCATACTTCGCCATCGCTTCAGCCAGAAACTCACGCAGAGGCCGATAGCCTTCGGTGGTGCTGTATTGCAGCGCTACCTTGGGGACTTCGCGCAGCAGATAACTGCACGCCTCCTCAATCTCCCGCACCGGGAAAAGCTCCGGGGCCGGCATACCGCCGCCAAAAGAAATCACATCGGGTTGCTGCGTAATTTTCAGCAGCTCCCGAATGGCGGAACTCTGCATTTTTTGCGCCCGCCGGGACAAAAAACGCTCCCAGTTCACCTGCCCATTTGCCGATACTGCATAAACGGTCATAGCTGCCTCCTCAAATGAGATAAAAAAGCCTGTCAGGGTTGACAGGCTTTGCGTATGGGATAATCGTCCAGGCTAAGCAGACCTGGACACAAGTAAAAGTAAACCTTAACCCACATTAAGCGTCGCGCCATAGCATACTGCCTCACCCTCTCATTGTATGTCAGGCGATACCCGCCGTCAAACGTTATCTGTGCCGGAAATGGGTGACGTTCTTCATGAAAAGAGACTTTTGTAGTCTGTAACTTATGTTACAATGACAACGTAATGCGTAAGACGTAAAACGTAAAACGGAAGAGGTTATAGCGATGAGAGCAGAACGCGCTAACCGCATTTTCGTGGTTTACCTGGTGCTGACCGATATAGCCATGGCGGCTTTGGCCTTTGGATTGGCCTATTTTCTGCGCATGGTTATCCCGTTTCCTGATCCGGCCGAAGGGATGCGCCCGTTCAGTGAATACGTGCCTATGTTGTTTATCCACGTCGTCTCCATCCTGGCGGTCTGCTTCTTTACCAGGCTCTATAACCTGCAACGGGTCTCGCGGGTAGATGAATTCTACGCGATTCTGAGCGCGGCGGTGGTGGGAACACTGATGGGCGTGGCGCTGGCCTCGCTCAGTCTGCGCGATTTTGTGGTGGGACAGGATTACTCACGCGCCATGGTCGGGTACGCCTGGCTGCTCTCTACGCTGCTGTTGATGGCAGGCCGGTTGTTCAACAGTTGGCTGCGCCAATTTTTGATCCGTCATGGGTGGGGACGCAAGCGGGTGTTAATCGTGGGGACGGGAGACATCGCGCGCATGATCCTGCAGAAGATCACGTGGAGTCCCGAATTGGGCTACGACGTGGTCGGTATCGTGAGTTTCCACGAAACGGAGCAGACGACGCTATTGCAAGCGCCAGTGGTGGGCGCCGCGGATCATCTAGGGCAGAGTATTGATGCGCACGCCGCTGACGAAGTCATCATCGCGCTGCCCGAAGAGACCTCGCACGACGACATCCTGTGGCTGATCTCCGAATGTGAACGCGGGCGGGTCACCATCCGCGTTTACCCCGACCTGTTCCAGATCATGGCCGGGCCGGTCAGCATCGGCGAAATGGGCGGCATCCCCATGCTCACCGTCCGCGACATCGCGCTCACTGGCTGGCGGCGCAGCGCCAAACGGCTGATGGACATTGTCGGGTCGGCGGCAGCCCTCATCGTCCTCTCACCCTTGATGATCGTGACGGCGATCCTCATCAAGCTGGAATCGCCTGGCCCGGTCTTCTTCGTGCAAGAGCGCATGGGCCTGGACGCCAAGCCCTTTCCGATCCTGAAGTTCCGCTCTATGCGCGCCGACGCCGAAAAACATGGCACCTGGACTGCCGAAAACGATCCGCGCCGCACCAAGATTGGAACATTGCTGCGCAAATTGAACATTGACGAATTCCCGCAGTTCATCAACATCCTGCTTGGGCACATGAGCCTGGTCGGCCCACGCCCGGAGCAGCCATTTTACGTGGAGCAGTTCCGCCGCAGCATCCCGCGCTACATGGATCGCCACCGCGAAAAGGCCGGTTTGACCGGTTGGGCGCAAGTCAACGGCTACCGGCAGGACACCTCCATCATCGAGCGCACCAAGTACGACCTATGGTACATCGAGAACTGGTCGCTGCTCCTGGACATCAAAATCATCATCCGCACAGTGCTGCAATTTTTCCGCTCGCCAAACGCCTATTAGAGGAGCCTTACGTTGGACAAACTATCTTCCGGCGCAGTCCCATCCACGCTCTACACCGAGCAATACTTTCTCCACGTCTGCGAAGGATACCAGGAATTCCTGTCCAGCGAAGGGGCCTACCTGTCACAGCGGCTCACCGAGGCGCTGGCGGTGGCAGGGATCGCGCCAGGGATGGCGGTGCTGGACGTGGGCTGCGGGCGCGGCGAGATTCTGCGCCATACCACCCGCCTGGGCGCGCGCGCTTTCGGCATTGACTACGCTGCGGTCGCGGTGCGGCTTTCGCAGAACATTGCCGCCGACGAAGCTAAGGAAGGCCGATCGGTGGGCGTCTACCAGGCGTCTGCTCTGTATCTGCCGTTCGAGGCCAACACGTTCGACCGGGTGCTGATGTTTGACATCGTCGAGCATCTCTATCCGGCTGAACTGGATGTGGCGCTGGCCGAAGCCCGGCGCGTGTTGAAGAGCGGCGGGCGGATCATCGTCCACACCGCGCCGAATGTCTGGTACGACCGGTACGCCTATCCCCTGGTGCGCCTCGTGCGCGTGCTGATGGGGCAAGGGCAACGTTATCCGAAAAATCCGCGCGAGATTATCCCCGCCAACGTCCACGTCCACGTGAACGAGCAATCTATGTTCAGCCTGGCGCGGAATCTGCGCCGCGGTGGCTTCCGGGACGTCAAAGCGTGGCTGAGCACGCCGCCGCAACATCGCCAGGAGAACATCGCCTTCCGGCTGGCGCGCTGGGTGTTGTTCACCGTGCCGCCGTTCAGTTGGTTCTTCGAGCGCGAAGTTTTCGCCGTGGGGGAGAAGTGAAAGACCACCGCTACGTTGACGAACTAAGCCTGGAAGAGCTGGAAGAAGTGCTGCGGGTGCGGCGACGGGACGAGCGTATGAAGCGGATGCAGAACAAGTCCGCGGCATTGGATCCGCTGCGCGACCAGAGCGCGCCTCCCGTGCAGGATTTGCCGCTCACCAGCCGCCCCGCACTCGATACCACTGTCCCGCGTTACAGCGCGGTCATCGAACCGGGCAAGCTCAAGCGCGCGCGCCGTCCCATCAAGTGGCGCTGGGTATGGGATCAATTCTTGCTGATCATCGAGATTATGGCGTTGCTTGGGTTTCTGTTCGTGGTGGCGCGCATGTTCACGACGGTGCAAGGGCTAAACGAGGAGAGCCGCGCTATGCAAGCGCCCCCCACCCCCACCCCCGCGCCCTACATCGGCGTCGTCGTGCTGCCCGGCGGGCACACGCCGCCAGACGCGCAACGCCAATCGGAACCGGCGCCGATTCCCGCGCACTTGCAGGGATTGGTGGCCGCGATCACGCCGCTGCCCGCGCCTACAGCCGGCCCCGAAAATCCCCGGCGCATCGTCATCCCCGCGATCAACGTGGACGCGCCGGTGGTCCAGGGCGACGATTGGGAATCGCTCAAGAAGGGCGCCGGGCATCACATCGGCAGCGCCAACCCCGGTGAACGGGGCAACGCCGTCATCTCCGCCCACAACGACATCTACGGGGAAATTTTCCGCGACTTGCCGCAACTCAATGTCGGCGACGAAATCCTGGTGCATACCCAGAGCCAGGCCTACCGCTACGTGGTGGAGCAGACACGCATCATCGAGCCGACCGAAGTGAGCGTGATGGCCCCCACCAGCACACCGGTGCTGACGCTGATCACGTGTTACCCCTACGGGATTGACAGCCACCGCATCGTCGTCATCGCGGGGTTGAAGCCCTGAGTCCTTGTCAATCCTGTAAATCCTGTCCGAATTTATCCACCACCAACCAAAAGTTGGGATTAGCCTCGTGCAGCGACACCCGCAGACCGGGGCCGTCGAAAAAGCGCCGCAACGCCTCCGGCGGATAGAAGCGGCTGCGCATCAACGCCAATGTCTCGCCGAGCGCCACGAGCTTGACGGCGAACCGCCGCACATCTGGCTCTTCGATCACCAACCGCCCGCCCGGCGCGAGCACCCGCAGCAGTTCACTCGCCGCACGGCGATGGTCGCGGAAGTGGTGAAAGCTATCAATGGCGACGATCCGCTCGAACGCGCCATCGCGGAACGGCAACCGCTCCGCCGCCCCCGAGCCCGCGCACAAGCCGCCCTTCGCCAACGCCTCGCGCAGCATCCCCACCGACACGTCGAGGATGCACACACTCGCCACATCGCCGCGAAAATACTGCGACACACGGCCCGTGCCGCCGCCCACGTCCAGCAATCGCTGGTCCGGCTGAAACGCGCACAACTCGCGCAGCCAGCGCGCGTCCGGCGGACGAATCAGCCGCTCGTACAATGGCGCGAGCAGGCCGAAATGATCAAAGGGTGGATCGGGGATAGTATTCATAGTCATCCTTCTTCAACAATGCTCCCGTTCTCGTCTCGAGAACGGGCTGCCATCGCCCAACGTGACTTTGCGCGTCCCCGAGACGGGGGCGCGGAGCATGATGCTCCCAAGCTCCCGTTCCCGTCTCGGGAACGGGTTACTGTCGCCCGACGCGGCCTGGCGCGCCCCCGAGACGGGGGGCACGGAGCATGATGCTCCCAAGCTCCCGTTCCCGTCTCGGGAACGGGTTACTGTCGCCCGACGCGGCCTGGCGCGCCCCCGAGACGGGGGGCGCGGAGCATGATGCTCCCAAGCTCCCATGCTCTCGTTCCCGTCTCGAGAACGGGCTGCCATCGCCCAACGTGACTTTGCGCGTCCCCGAGACGGGGGCGCGGAGCATGATGCTCCCAAGCTCCCGTTCCCGTCTCGGGAATGGGCTACTGTCGCTCGGCGTGGCCTTGCGCGCCCCCGAGACGGGGGCGCAGAGCGTGGTTTTGTCATTGGACAAAAACGCGCGTCTGGATATGATAAACCTGTTTGCTTAACTGACAACGACCCGACCAAAATCAGGAGACACGTATGACCAACGAAGGACTCGACCGGTACTTTTTCAATCCGCAGGGCGTAGCCGTGATTGGCGCAAGCGCCGATCCCACCAAACTGAGCTACGGCGTGGTCCACAACCTCATCGCCCACGGCTATCGCGGGCCGATTTACCCGATCAACCCCAAAGGCGGCGAGATCCAAGGGCTGACGGCCTATCCCAACATCGGCGACGTGCCTGATCCGGTCGAATTGGCGGTTATCATGATCCGCGCCGAAGCCGTCCCCGCAGCGTTGATCGCGTGCGGCGAGCGCGGCCTCAAGGCCGTGATCGTCGTCACCGGCGGGTTCCGCGAGACCGGGCCGGAAGGGGCGGCGCTGGAAGCCTCGCTCAAGCCTATCGCCGCGCGGTACGGGATGCGCCTCATCGGGCCGAACTGCGTCGGCGTGATGGACGCGCACCTGCCACTTGACACCACATTCATCACGATGATGCCCGAACCAGGGCACATCGCCTTCGTTTCGCACTCCGGCGCGATCTGCGGCGGCTCCATTGATTGGGCGCGCAGCGTCGGCGTGGGCTACAGCCGCGTCGCCAGCCTGGGCAATCAGTTGGACGTAGACATCGCCGATGGCATCTGGATGATGAAGGACGATCCCAATACGCGCGTCATCAGCGTCTACGCCGAAGGGCTGCCCGATGGCCGGCGCTTCGTGGAGGCGGCGGCGAGCGTCTACCACAGCAAGCCCATCGTTATGCTCAAGGCCGGACTGACGACGGCCGGCGTGCAGGCCGTGGCGTCGCACACCGGCGCGCTGGCCGGTAATAACGACGCCTACATCGCCGCGTGCCACCGGGCAGGCGTGGTACGGGTGCAGTCGCTCCAGGAGCAGAACGACGTGGCGATAGCCCTGGCGACGCAGCCGCTGCCGCGCGGCAATCGCGTGGCGCTGCTCACCAACGCCGGAGGACCGGCGGCGCTGGCGGCGGATGCGCTCGACCGGCAGGGTCTCGTGATGGCGCCGATCAGCGCCGCCACACAGGAACGCCTCAAGGCTGTGACGCCGCCGGGGACGCAATTGGGCAATCCGATTGATATGCTCGGCGGACCGCGCGCGGAGATGTTCAGCGCGGCGGGCAAAATTCTGCTCGAAGACCCCGATGTGGATATGCTGATGACAATGTTCGTCCCGCAAGCGATCACGCCGGTCAACGAAGTCGCGCAAGAGATGGTGAAAACCGGGCAGAACGCGGACAAGCCTGTCGTCGCCTGTCTCGTCGGCGGGGAGAGCCTCACCGAGGCGATCTACACACTCAACCGGGGCGGCGTCCCCTACTACCGCGATCCCAACCGCGCCGGGCGCGCGCTCGGCGGATTGTGGGAATATCGCCAACTCCGCGAGCGCCCCGATTTGACCCCCACCCCGGTCACGGATGTAGACCACGCGGCAGCGCAGGCGCTCCTGGATGCAGCGTGGACGCAGCACGGCGCGGGTTTCCTGGATGCGGAGACCGCCGCGCAGGTCGCTGCTGCCTACGGCATCGCCGTCCCCTTCTCCGGCCTCGCCGCCACCGCCGACGAAGCCGTCGCGCTCGCCGAAAAGGCCGGCTATCCCGTCGCGCTCAAGCGCATCGCAGCGGACGTCGTCCACAAGGCGGACGTGGGCGGGCTGGCGCTCGATCTGCGTGACGCGGATGCGGTGCGCGCAGCCTTCGACCGCGTCACCGACGGCGGGTGCACGCGCGCGATGGTGCAGCGGATGATTCCGAAGGGCCAGGAGGTCATCCTGGGCGCCAAGCGTGACGCGCAGTTCGGCCCGCAGTTGATGTTCGGGATGGGCGGCCGGTACGTGGAGATTCTTCGCGACGTGGCGTTCCGTCTCGCGCCTATCAGCGCGATTGACGCGCAGGAGATGATTGCGGAGACCGCCGCCGGGCGCATCATGCGGGGCGTGCGCGGCGAGCCGCCGGGCGACATCGCCGCTGTTGTGGAGACGCTGCGGCGCGTCGGGCAGCTTGTGAACGATTTCCCCTACATTGCCGAAATGGACATCAATCCCCTGATCGTCAGTCCGGCAGGAACAGGTGCGTGGGCGGTGGATGTGCGGATACGAATCATGAATCATGATTCATGATTCGTAACAAGGAGGGCGTAATGACGCTAGAAATTGGCTTGCTCTTGGTGATCGTGGCGGCGGCGGTGGTGTTGTTTTCGCTGGAAAATTTGCCGGTGGATGTGATCGCCTTGGGGATTACGATGACGCTCATCCTCACGGGGTTGTTGCCGACAGAGCAAGCGTTCGCCGGGTTCGGCAGCAATACGGTGGTGATGATCTTCGGTCTGCTCGTGCTCACCGCCGCTTTGATGAACACCGGCGT
The DNA here is from genome assembly GCA_035420085.1 of Anaerolineae bacterium. Taxonomy (GTDB): domain Bacteria; phylum Chloroflexota; class Anaerolineae; order B4-G1; family SLSP01; genus DSWT01. Next base: position 13,007 of record DAOLUH010000067.1, on the reverse strand, counting down.
CATGGATATAGCTGGACGCGAACTGCTGCGGCTGACCGGCGACAAACCCAAGCGCTTGCTTAGTGTCATTATGGTGATTCCCGCTACGTTGAGCGCCTTCATCAGCAATACGGCCACCACGGCCATGTTTACCCCGCTGACGTTGGGTCTGGCCCGCCGCACCCGAACCAGCCCCTCCAAACTCTTGATGCCGCTGGCCTTCGCCACTATCCTCGCCAGTTCGGTCACGCTCATCAGTTCCTCCACCAACATCGTCGTCAGCGACATCATGCAACATTATGGGATGCAACCTTTGGGCTTGTTCGAGTTAACCGCCGTCGGGCTGCCCATCGCCAGCGTCGGTATCGTCTACATGCTAACCATCGGCTACCGCCTCATCCCCAACCGCGACGCCGAAGAGGAATTTGCGACCCCGCTCGGTTTGCGGCCCTATCTGACCGAGATCTTGATCCTGCCCGGTTCGCCCCTCATTGGGAAAACGCTCGCCGAAAGCGGATTGGGACGCGATATGGACCTCACCGTGCTGCGCGTTGTCCGCGACAAGAACCGCTATCTCGTCCCGCAGGCCAATCTGCGCCTGGAGAAAGACGACGAGTTATTGGTGGAAGGGCAACGTTCTCAAATCCTCAAAGTCAAGGATGCGGCTGGCATCGCTCTCAAAGCCGACATCACGCTGGCCGATCCCCGCCTGCAAACCGAAGATATAGAACTGGTGGAGGTGATTTTGCTGCCGCAATCGCCGCTCACCGGGCGCACACTCAAGACGTTGCAGTTCCGCGAACGGTATGGGTTGCAAGTGCTCGGCATCAACCGTAAGGGGCAGGCGCTCTTCCGCAAGCTGAGCGAGACCCGCCTGCGCACCGGCGACCAACTGTTGATCCAGGGGCCGCGCACGAACATCACGGCGCTGGACGAGGATAACTTCCACATCATCGGCGCAGTAGAACACCACCGTCCCAACCGTAAACGCGCGCCCATCGCCCTCGGTATTTTTGCCAGCGTGATTCTGTTGACGGGCTTCAACGTCCTCACGCTGCCGGTGGCCGTGATCCTGGGCGCGATCGGCGTGTTCGTGACGCGCTGCATCACGCCGGACGAAGCCTACCGCGATATTTCGTGGAAGGCCATCATCGTCATCGGCTGTATGCTGGCGATGGGACGGGCGATGGAATACACCGGGACGGCCTCGTATCTCGCCGGGCAAATCGTTGCTTTCACGCGCGATCTCACCAATCCGGTTTGGCTGCTCACGGCGTTCTTCACATTGACGATGATCCTGACGCAGCCGATGTCGAACCAGGCGGCGGCGGTGCTGGTATTGCCGATTGCCATCCAGACGGCGATGCAATTGGGGCTGAACCCGCGCACGTTCGCGGCAATGATCGCCGTGGGCGCGAGTTGTTCCTTCATCACGCCGTTGGAACCGGCCTGTTTGATTGTTTACGGGCCGGGTGGATACAAATTCCTGGATTTCGTCAAGGTCGGGTCGCTGCTCACGGTGCTGGTATATCTGGTCGCCATCGCCCTGGTGCCGGTGTTCTGGCCGCTCTGAAGGGGGCGCAACGTTAATGAATCGTTTTTTATCGCAACTGCATAGCAAATTAGATATGTGGGCCAAGACCACCCACATTCGGCTACGCGGGCCGCAACTGCAAAGTAGAATTGAGCACAACATCTGGTATCTATACGTCGAGGTGTTCTGGGCAGCGATGCTCAGCGCGGCGGCGTCCTTCAACGCTACTTATGCGGTGCGCTTGGGCGCGTCGAATACAATGATTGGCTGGCTTTCCTCGGTGCCGGCTTTGTTAGCCGTCTTCTTGCTGGTGCCGTCGGCGCGGTTTCTGGAACGCAAGACGCAGCGCGCGCCCTGGATTTGGGGCAGTCTATTCATTGCACGACTCGGTTATGGCTTGATCGCTATGTTGCCCTGGCTCATCAGTGGCTACCGCGCCGAGGCGGTGGTTGGCCTGTTGATCGTCATCAGCATTCCGAGCACCTTTTTTAGCGCGGGCTTCAATCCGCTGTTAGCCGACGTGGTGCCCGAACGCGACCGGGCGCGCGTCTTTGCCAATCGCAATATCATCGCGGGTCTCACCGTCGCCGTGCTCACGTTTGTCACCGGCCGGTGGCTCGAAGCTGCCACAGACATCCACTGGGCGGCCTTCCCCATGAACTACCAGGTGGTATACATCGTCGGCTTTGTGGCTTCGATGGTGAGTATGGTCTATTTGCTGAAGATCAAAGTGCCGGAGAGCAAAATTGTGAAGCGCCCACCGCGCCAAAAGGTATCTGTGGCGCAGCTCAAGGCGATGTTCGGGCAAAATCGTGATTTCGCGCGCATCATCCTCAACACGCTGCTCTTCGGCTTTGGCGAGTGGCTGATTTCACCGCTGTACATTATCTTCTTCCTGCGTCACCTCAACGCGACAGACGGCTGGGTGGGGTTGAACAGCACGTTGGCGAACATCGGCGTGATCATCGGCTATGCGTTCTGGCAACGCCTCATCTACAAGCTGGGCGATTCGCGCACGCTGCTCATCACCATCCCGCTTTCCGCGAGTTATGCCTTCCTCGTGAGCCTGTTCCCCAACCTGACGGCGATTCTGGTATGGGGCGTGCTCATCAACATCATCAATCCCGGCGTGAACCTCAGCCACTTCAACATTTTGCTGAAACTCTGCCCCCAAGACCGCCGCGCGAGTTACATCGCCTTCTACTCGACGATCATCAACATGGGTGCATTTATCGGCCCGCTGATTGGCGTGGCGCTATCCCATACGTTGGACATCCGCCTGCTGCTCATCATCGGCGGAAGCATTCGCCTGCTCGGCGCGGCACTCTTCCACGTGTTCCCCATTCGGGTAACGGAGGGAGTAGGAAGTAGGGAGTAGGGAGTACGAGTTACGTTATACGTTATACGTTTTACGAATTTTATGAGCGATTTTGAACGGGTGTACAGGTTGGTGCGACTGATACCACGCGGGAAGGTGGCGACATACGGACAGATTGCGCGATGGCTGGGGTGGCCGAGGGGCGCGCGCACGGTCGGGTGGGCGTTGCGCGCATTGGAGACGGACGACGTCCCCTGGCAGCGCGTCGTCAATGCGCAAGGGCGCGTGAGCCGGCGAGGCGACACCACGCAACAAACACTACTTGAAGCGGAAGGCGTTGTCTTCGATCACAGCGGGCGCATCGAACTGCAAGTCTACGGCTGGACTGGCCCCCTCACGCCCTGGTGGGAGGAAGAACTGCGCCCCGTTTGACGTTGCGGGGGTTTGTTCTATGATGGAGAAGAAAACAGTGCAAGGAGAAACGCATTAATCGTGGATGTAGCTCAATTGAAACAACAAGCGGCTGAATATGCAGTGCAATTCGTTCAATCCGGCATGGTGGTGGGGTTGGGGCACGGCAGCACAGCGATCTTCGCAGTGCGCGCCATCGCCGAGCGGCTCAAAACCGGACAACTCAAGGACGTGGTGGGCATCCCCTGTTCGCGCCTGGTGGAACAGGCTGCCCGCGAACTCGAATTGCCGCTCACCACGCTGGAGGAAACCCCCGCCATAGACCTGACGATTGATGGCGCCGACGAGGTGGATCCGGCGCTCGACCTCATCAAGGGCGGCGGCGGCGCGTTGCTGCGAGAGAAGATCGTCGCGCAGGCCAGTCGCTACGAGATCATCGCCGTGGACGAAGGTAAGCTTGTCCCAGTGTTGGGGACACGGTGGGCCGTGCCTGTCGAGGTTATCCCGTTTGGCTGGCGTTCTCAGGCAGAATATCTGACCGGCCTGGGCGCCAAGGTCGTCCTGCGCCTCGAGAGCAGCGGCGCGCCATTTCGGACAGACCAGGGGAACTTAATCCTGGACTGTAACTTCGGTCCCATCGCTAATCCGACGCTGTTGGCGACACAGCTCAAAGCGCGCGCCGGGATCGTGGAACACGGATTGTGTCTGGGATTAGCCTCCGAAGTCATCATCGCCGGCGTAGACGGCATTCGACATCTCAAACGTAAGACGTAAGGCGTAAAACGTAAAGGAGAGTCAGCTATGGCAGAATCCAAAGTGCGGCAGGGATCACCAGCCACTCCGCTGCGAGTCATCATCGTTGATGATGTGGAGGAGACCCGGCGCAGTTTGCAGATGATGATGTCGCTGGTGCCGAACAGCGAAGTCATCGCCCTCGGCAGTAATGGGCGCGAGGCCATCGAACTGGCGCGGCGACACCACCCCCATATCGCCCTCATTGACATCAACATGCCCGAAGTTGATGGGCTGACCGCCATCCAGGTGATGCGCCAGAATCAACCCAATCTCATCTGCATTGTCATTTCGGCGGAACAGGATCCGCCCACATTGCAGCGCGCCATTGCCGTTGGGGCGCACGGTTATCTCATTAAGCCGGTCACTGCCGAGCAATTGCTGAGTGTGATGGAACGCGCCAGCAAGGCTGCGCTGGCGTCACAGGGAAAACCCACGCCGGCGCCGCCGCGCAAGCCCGATCTGGAAGAACTCGCTGCCGCGTATGCACAAACCAGGCGCGCGGACGCCGAAGCGCTGGCTGTCTTTGAATCCCTCGCCCAACAACCCGACTGCAAGCTGCGCTGGTTAATGACACTGGCGATGCTGTACGTCGTGCGTAAGCAGTGGTCAAAGCTCAAGGTGCTGGCCGAACGTTTGGAACGCCAGACGCGCGTCTGACAAAGTTTTGTACTTTTGCGGTCCCGCAAACGGGGTGTGAATCAGTACTGACATGACAGACCAGACGATAGCGCAAAGCCACAATAGCACGACAGCAAAGAATGTAAAGGATGAGGCGCAACACCTCGCGCTGATTTACGAGATCGGGCGCTATATTACCTCCACACCGGACGTGTACGAACGTTTGCCAGAGATTGGGTGGTTGATCGGCGAGGGACTCCGCCTATACAACGTCGAGATCGCCCTGGCGCAAGATGAGGAGTTAGTCTTTTACGCGGGTCATGGCGGTTACACAGATCAGACTTTTGCGCCTGGCACCCGGATGCGCATCAGCGACGGCATTATGGGCAAAGTCGCCGCCACGGGCAAGACGTTACTGGCCTCCGATGTGCGGGAATCACCGGACTACCAGTATTATGACCGGCTCCCGGATACGCGTTCAGAAATCGCCGTCCCCCTGCAAAGCAACGGCGTGACGTATGGTGTGCTGGATGCCAAGAGCGACCGGCTAAACGGGTTCGACGCACAAAGCACAGCAACCCTGGAGACCCTGGCTTCGCAGATTGCCGCCGCGCTGGAAAGCACACATCTCTACCGGAGCACCCTGTCGGCTAACGACCAGTTTGCTGCGCTCCATTGGGCCGGCCAGGCGATCATCAACACCGGCATGGAGTCAGAAAGAATCTACACCGCTATCCACACCGCCACAATCAGGTTGATGCACGCCGAGGCTTTTGTCATCGCCCTGCTGGACGAAGAACAAAAAGGCATTGATGTGGTGTATCTGGTTGATCGCGGGCAACGTTATCCAGCCGAACATATTCCTCTGGGACAAGGGATCAGCGGGCATGTCATTGCGACGGGCGAACCGTTGTTCATCCCCGATCTCACGCAAAGCGAGAGCTTCGCACCGCGCCATTTCGGAACATCTGCATCGGTCTGCTCCGTGTTGGCTGTGCCGCTGCGCCTGGGCGACAAGATTTTGGGGATGCTTTCGGCGCAAAGCTACCGCCGACGCGCACATACGCTCGCGCACCAGCATCTTCTGGAAACGTTGGCGGCTTACGCGAGCATCGCCATCGAAAACGCCCGCCTCTTCAAGGCCGCGCAAGATCGCAGTGCCGAATTGGAGGCTGTGCGACAGGCCAGCCTGCACGTCACCTCCAGCCTGGAACTGGATGATGTGCTTCAGGCAATTCTCGACAATGTGCTCAAACTGGTTCCCGCTGACGACGCGATCATCTTTCTCTACAACACTGAGCGGTTGGGATTCGGCGCGGCGCAGTGGCGCCCAAAAACACAGCCGCAACCCACGCAGGAACCGCGTGAACATGGCATCACCTATACTGTCGCGCGCAGCGGGGAAAAACTCGTTGTGCCAAACATGGCGGAGCATCCACTATTTGCTGGCACCACGTGGAGCGGCGCCATCGCCAGTCTGCCCTTGAAGATTAGACAACAGGTCGTCGGCGTGATGAATATCGCCTTTCACCACCCGCACGACTTCAATCCCAACGAGCTACGGGCGCTGGAGCTGCTAGGCGATCAGGCGGCCATCGCCATCCGCAATGCGGAGCTTTTCGAGGCAGCACAACGTCGCCTCCAGGAGTTGACGGTCGTGTATGCCGTCGCCACTGCCGGCGTCGAGTCCACCGGTGAAGATGAATTGATCGAGCGCGCTACAGATTTGATCGGCGCGACGCTCTACCCCGATAACTTCGGCATCCTCCTGCGGCAAGATGACGCGCTGCACATCCACCGCTCTTACCGGGGGATCGAACGGGAACGCCAATCGCAGCCGATCCGCTTGGGTCAGGGCATCACCGGACTGACAGCGCAAGACGGTCAGCCACGGCGGATAGCCGATATCCGGCAGTGTCCCGATGCAATCATCTTTTTGCCTGACATGCGTGCGGAACTCTGCGTGCCGCTCAAGATCGGAGAACGCATCATCGGCGTCATCAATGCCGAGAGTAAGCGCGAGAACGCTTATACTCCCAACGATGAGCGCCTGCTGCTGACCTTCGCGCACCAACTGACCACGGCTATCGAGAAATTGCGTCTCTTCGCGCAAGTACAAGACCGCGCGACAGAACTGGCCGCAGCCCTCGAACGACTGCAAGAACTGGATCAACTCAAAAACGTCTTCATCCAAAACACATCCCACGAACTCCGCACGCCGCTGGCGATCATCCGCGGCTACATTGATCTGCTCCAGACAGGCGACCTCGGGGCGCTCAATCCGCCCCAGGCGGATTCCATCAACATCATCGCCCGCCGCACGGTCATGTTATCCACGATGGTTGAGGATCTGACCGCTATTCTGGAGACAGAAGCGCAACGGCTACAAAGGGTACCCGTGGACCTCGTCCAGTTGGTCAAAATTGCGTTGGAAGACTTCCGCATCGTGACGGCGCAGGCCAGATTGACGTTGAACGCAGCCATCACCGCCGAGACCATCATCATCCTCGGCGACAGTCTCAAGCTGCGACGGGTTTTGGACAACCTCATCGGCAACGCGCTCAAATTCACTGAAGCGGGGGGCGAGATCACAATCCGCCTTTGGGCTGACACCGAGCACGCCTTTGTCGAAGTCGCCGACACCGGCATCGGCATCCCTGCCGATAAAATTGACCACATCTTCGAGCGTTTTTATCAGGTGGACGGGAGCCTGAAACGGCGTTATGGCGGCACCGGACTGGGGCTGGCGTTGGTCAAAGAAATTGTGGAAGCGCACAACGGCCAGGTAAGCGTACAAAGTGTCTTGGGGCGCGGCAGCACGTTCCGCATCACATTGCCGTGCCTCCCCGCCGCCAATTAACCCCTGTACACAGGAAAGGCGCGATGAACCAAACCGACCACATCGAAGAGGAACTGCGAGCTTTATTTGCTGCGCAGCGTTTTGCAGTGCTGGCAACAACACACGGCGACCAACCTCACGCCAGCCTGATCGCCTTCATTGCGACAGACGACCTGCGACACGTCATTTTCGCCACAGAACGCGATACCCGCAAATACAGCCTGCTGCACACAAACGCGCGCATCGCCCTGCTGGTTGCCAGCCACGCCAATCGCGCCGAAGACCCGCAAGAGGCCATCGCGGTTACAGTCAGCGGTCGCGCCGAAGAAGTGACAGGCGACGAACGTAAACGGCTTGCCGCACTCTATCGCGCACGCCACCCTTATCTGGCGGATTTCGTGGAGACGCCGACGACCGCGCTGTTCCGCGTGATGGTGACGACCTACCGGATGGTCAGCCAATTCCAAGAAATCCGCGAATGGCGTCCCACGCTGCCGGAGTCTGCATAAGCGGTCAAAAATCCGTTAGGTGTTAGATGACATAGCACAAAGATGCAAAATACCATTGTCACAGGATTTTATTCCGTTACACTACGATTATCTATGAACGCCCGATCACTTCAACAGGAGTAAAAGCTGTGACTAATTGCGTACATTTCGTTGACTTGACGCTGCGCGATGGGCAGCAGAGCCTCGCGGCGACGCGCATGACCACCGAGCAGGCGTTGCGTGTCCTTCCGATGATCAACGACGCGGGCTATGCGGCCTTCGAGTTGTGGGGCGGGGCTACCCTGGATAGCAGCGTGCGTTTTCTGGATGAGGACCCGTGGGAACGCCTGGATCGCTTCTACGCCACCCTGGGGACGGCACACAAGACGCGCGCCCTGCTACGCGGGCAGAATCTGTTCGCCTACCAGCCTTTCCCTGATGATTTGGTGATCGCCGTCATCAAGGAGGCCATTCGCTCCGGCGTGGGTATCGTGCGCATCTTCGACGCCCTCAACGACTGGCGCAACCTGCAACTGGCGCTCTTAGCCACCAAAGCCTACGGCGGCAAAGCCGAAGCGGCGCTCTCGTATACAACCAGCCCGGTTCACACAACGGATTACTTTGTCAAGCTGGCGCGCACCCTCGAAGAAGAGGGCGCCGATCAAATCGCCATCAAGGATATGGCCGGGCTATTGTACCCCACCCAGGCCTTCGACTTTTTCGACGCGCTGAAGCGCCATGTGCGCGTCCCCATCACTTTTCACAGCCACACTACGACAGGCGTAGCCACACTTGACGCCGTTATCGCTATGTACGCCGGCATTGATGCCATTGACACCGCCATCACCCCCTTTGCCGGCGGACCATCGCATCCGCCCATCGAGCTACTCATCGTTTTCGCCGAGGAAATGGGACTCGACCACGGTCTGGATAAAGACCTCATCCTCCGCATCCAGCACACGCTCTTTGAAATTTTCACGGAACTGCGCCACACCATCCCTCTGTATGGGAAGTATTACCAACCCATCGCCTACGACGATGTCAACCGCGGCGCCGTCCAACAGATTCTCGCGCGTGTCCAGCGGGGCAGCGAGGCGGATATTGAAGAGGCGCTCACACTGATGCGCAACCTGATGCGCGATTTGCACTATCCTGCCTACGACGACACGATCTTCAAAGCGCAGATCCCCGGCGGGATGCTCTCCAACCTCCAGAACCAGCTAAAGCAGATGCAAAAACTCGATTTGCTGGACGCGATCACCCAGGAAATTCCGCGCGTGCGCGCCGATGTAGGGTACGTGCCGTTGGTCACGCCCACGAGCCAGATCGTCGGGGCGCAGGCCACGTTCAACGTGATGATGGGGCGCTACCAGATGGTGTCGAACGAGTTCAAGATGCTGCTGAGAGGGGAATTTGGGCATTTGCCCACGCCGCCCAACCCGGAGGTCGTCAAGCAGGTGCTTGGCCCAGGGGAGAGTGTTCTGCGCTACCGCCCGGCATCGTATCTCGCGCCTGTTCTGGAAGACAGCTACGACTTGCCGTACATCAAAACCCAGCGTGACGTGTTGCTGCACTTGATGCTCAAGCAACCCGCCGACGAATTCCTCAAGCGGAAATACGGCGTCCTCAACGGCAATTAACAAGCGTAGTGGCGACTTCAGTCGCTGCCTTGAACAAAAGAGCGACTGAAGTCGCCACTACACAGCCGTTAACGCGGCGCGCCAAAGTCCGCGATGAAATAGTATCCGCGCCCATTGCCTGGGACGACCCCTACCCCCACTTCCGTCAGCCACGTGCTGAGGATCGTGCGGCGGTGCGGATCGTTCGGCGGCGTTTCGTCCATCCACATCGCCACGGCCATCTCCGGCGTGCCGTACCATGCCCAACACTCAGACCAGCGCACCGGATCGTAACCCTGGCGAATGATGCGATCTTTCATCGTCGAGCCGTCGGAGCCGGTGTGACCGCACCAGCCACGCGCGTAACAATCGTCGGCGTGCAGTTGCGCCGCGCGCGCCAGCGTCGCGTTCCACGCCAGTGCGGCGAGGCCGTAAGCGGCGCGCTGTTCGTTGATGAGGCGGAAAATGTCGGCGGGGAATCCGGCGACATCGGCGGGCAACGCCGGCGCCACAACCGGAGCGGATACCGGGGCCTCCGTCGGCGCGACAGGGGTGTTGGCCTGAACAACCGGCGCGGCGGCGGCCACAACTGGCGGGACGGTAGCGGCCGGGACGGCCGTAGGAGCCGGGCGGTTTTCGGCTAAGACCACATCCGCGGGCGCGGTCAGCGGCAGAATCAACGCTTGGCCGATGCTCAACAGGTCGGCATCGGCCAACCCGTTGACGTTTTGCAGCGTCGTCACATCGAAGCCATAATCGGCGGCGATGGCGCTCAGCACGTCGCCCGCCTGGACTTCGTAGACGGCCCAGAACGGCGACGCGCCTTCCCAGCCCACCGCCGGCGGGATCTCCAAAACCTGTCCCGCGCGCAACATAATGGAGTTGCCCAGGTCGTTCTGCAACTGAATCACGGCCATCGGCAGACCGTATTTCAACGCCAACCCTAACAAGGTATCGCCCGGCTCGACGGTGTAGTAAGTAAAGGGCAACACGTCAACTGGCGAGATCGCAGCCGCTTCAGAGACAGCCGCCGGGTTCGCCAAGGCCGGGGCTAACTCACCGTTTACACGTCCATCCGGCGCGACCGGCGTAAACGTCGCCACCACCAGATGCGGCACGGCCAATGTTGGCGTGACCGTCGGTTGCCGCGGCGCATCCACCGTGACCGGCGCGCACGCGGTCGCCAGCAGCACACCACACAACACAGCTCCAATCCATTGACGACTTGATAGCATGATGGACAACCTCCGCCCGCAACTATAACCAATCTACAACGGACGTCAAGCGTTGAGGTGGGTATTTCTGCCGACAGAACAGACGGCTTGCGACTGCACACTTTCGGCTATAATAGCGCAATGGCTATGCAAAAACACGTGACGATCTACACCGACGGCAGCGCCATCGGCAATCCCGGCCCTGGGGGATATGGCGCTGTTTTGCGGTTTGGAGAACACAGCCAGGAGCTTGCGGGCGGGTTCCGGCGGACGACCAACAACCGTATGGAGATTCTGGCGGCGATTGAGGCGCTGCGCGCGTTGAAGGAACCCTGCACAGTGACGCTGCACACCGATTCGCGGTATCTGACTGACGCAATCACGCAAGGCTGGGTGAAGCGCTGGCAAGCCAAAGGGTGGATGCGCACCAAAGACGAGAAGGCGCTCAATGTTGATCTGTGGCTCGAACTGCTGCCGCTCCTCGAAAAACACAACGTGACGTTTGTGTGGGTGCGCGGTCACGTGGGCAATCCCGACAATGAACGCTGCGATATGCTCGCTAGGGAGGCCGCAACACAGCCGAACCTTCCGCCGGACAAGGTCTACGAGGCAGAGCACAAGGTCAGATCGGCAACTCCACGATAAAACAAGCGCCGCCTTCCGCTGGCGATTCAGCCCAAATGCGTCCGTGATGGCGCTCGACCACGATAGACCAACTGACCCACAGCCCCACACCAGCCCCCTGGCCGACCGATCGGGTGGTAAAGAACGGCTCGAACAAGCGTTCACGCACGTCGCCGGGAATACCAGGGCCGTTATCCACGACCTCCAACCGCACCCAGGCCTGGCGGTATAAAGTGCGGATTGTCACCCGCGGTTGGTATGGCTCCGCCCCCCCAGCCAATGCCTGGGCTTCCGCTTTGTTCGTCACCATCTGCACGGCATTGCGTACCAGATTCAAGATCACCTGTTGGATCTGCTGTCCATCACATTCTACCAGCGGTAGATCAAGCGCCAGATCCCGCGTGATTTCAATACCGTAAATCTCGCACTGGGTCTTGAGGTAAAAATCTGCCCCGGCTAATTCCAATGTTTGGTCAATCAGACCGTTCAAGTCATTGCGGCTGATCTCAACGACGTTTTGCCGCGAAAAGCTCAGCAGGTCCGCCACGATTCTCGCCGCACGCTCCCCCATGGTCTGAATGCCATCCAGATATTCCGACAAGTTGCGCCGTTCCAGATAACACGCCAGACCCTCAGGAGAAACATCACACGCGCGCAGGTTTTCACGGACGGTGGGACGCTGCACGTCGAAAGCCAACCGGAGCATCTGTGCGCTCTGCATCATCGCCGAAAGAGGATTGTTGATTTCGTGCGCGACGCCCGCAGCCAAGCCACCCAAACTGGATAGTTTGGCCGACTGCAACAAAAACTCCTCGAGATACACTTTCTGCGTGACATCATCAATGTAAAGCACGACGCCCTGCGGATCATGAGCAGCCAATGGAAACGCCACAACGTCGTGATAGACCGACTCTCCTCGCACCACCAACTGCATCCGACTCTGGCGAACAATGCCCTTCTCCAGCGCCACGCGGTCGAATATGCTCTGATACACCTGAAGCTCTGGGCAAACCTCCCAGAGCGTCTGTGTGTGCGACGCTGGTGTCTGCTCACCGAGCAGCGCTTTTGCCGATGGATTGCACGTCAAGACAACGCCGTGTGTATCCAAAGTAATCAAAGCCGCCGGCATAGAATCGGTGATATTGGCAATCAGGTTACGCTCTTGACTCAAAGCAGTCTCTACCACTTGGCGCTCAACGATTTCCTCGCGCAAGCGGACATTCGTCGTTTCCAACTCGGTGGAAATAGTGCGCGCTTGCCGCAAAGCATGGTGCAGAAGATAGGTCGAGAACTGTTGCAAGAACGCCGCGCCAAAGAACAAACCGACAGCGGAAACAGCAGACACCGCCAATAAGTCAAGAGACTGCTCGCTCCGCTGCCAACCGATGGTCAGATAGGCCACAACACTCAAGATCGTCATCAGCCACGCCGCACGCGCGTGTTGAAGCATTCCCGTCAACAGGATGACGATTATGTAATAACCCAAAGCGGTGGTCACCAATCCGCCCATGTAGTTACCTAGATTTCGCCCAAAATAGTGGCAGGATGCGCCACCAGACGGCGCACAA
>DAOLUH010000066.1:0-29987 GCA_035420085.1 Anaerolineae bacterium | reverse complement strand
TTGATTACGAGACTGAATTTCGGAAACTCACTGGAAAATAAGCGAACCAAGAGTTCTTACCCCCGCATCTCCAAAAAATTCTTCAAAATGACCTTCCCGTGTTCTGTCAAAATGCTCTCCGGGTGAAATTGCACACCGATGAGGGGCGCGGTTTTGTGGCGGAGCGCCATCACTTCGCCCTCGGTGGTGAAGGCCGTGGCTTTGAGACACTCCGGCAGCGGCTCGTGGACGAGCAGGCTGTGGTAGCGCATCGCGTTGAACGGGCTGGGCACGCCCTCGAACACGTCTGTCCCGTAGTGGTAGACGCGGCTGGTCTTGCCGTGCATCAGCCGCCCGGCGCGATCCACCGTGCCGCCGAAGGCCGCGCCGATGCACTGGTGGCCCAGGCACACGCCGAGGATGGGCGTCGTGGTGTAGAACGCGCGGATGATATCCAGCGATACGCCGCCGTCGTCCGGCGTCCCCGGTCCCGGCGAGATGACGATGTGCGAAGGCCGCAGCGCGCGGATCTCGTCCAGCGTCACCGCGTCGTTGCGCCGTACCGTCAATTCCGTCCCCAACTCCCCCAAATACTGCACCAGATTGTACGTAAACGAATCGTAGTTGTCTATAACCAGAATCATCGCTTTCCTCCATAAACTTTGTTTTGGTAGACGGTAGACGGTAGACGGGGTCGGAAAGAGCACACCCTGTCTGCCGTCTACGGTCTACTGTCTACTGTCTACTAGACCCCTTCCTCCGCCATCACAATCGCCCTGCTCAACGCGCCGGCTTTGTGGAGCGTTTCGTGATATTCGGTGGTGGGGTCGCTGTCGGCGACGATGCCGGCGCCGGCTTGCAGGTAGGCCACGCTGTCCTTGAGGATGATGGTGCGGATGGCGATGCAAGTGTCCATGTTGCCGTTGAAGCCGAAGTAGCCTACCGCGCCGCCGTAAGGCCCGCGCCTGATGCCTTCGAGTTCGTCGATGATCTCCATCGCACGGATTTTGGGCGCGCCACTGAGCGTCCCCGCCGGGAACGTGGCACGCAGCAAGTCGTAGGCGTCCAGCCCGTCGCGCAGACGGCCTTCCACGTGGCTGACGAGGTGGATGACGTGCGAGTAGGACTCCGTGACAAGCAGTTCGGGCACGTGGACGGTGTTGAAATCGCACACACGGCCCAGGTCGTTGCGGCCCAGGTCCACGAGCATGACGTGTTCAGCGCGCTCTTTGGGATCGGCGCGCAGTTCCGCTTCGAGCATTTTGTCTTCGGCGGGCGTCGCGCCGCGCGGGCGCGTCCCGGCGATGGGACGCACGGCGGCGGTACGCTCTGACAGCCGCACCAACACCTCCGGCGACGAGCCGATCAAATGCAGGTCATCCAGCTCGAGGAAGAACATATACGGCGACGGGTTGATGCGCCGCAGCGCCCGGTAGATGTCGAATGGGTCGGCTTCCGTCGGGCGTTTGAGCCGTTGCGAAAGCACCACCTGGAAGATGTCACCCGCGGCGATGTAATCTTTGGCGCGGCGTACGGCCTCTTCGTACTGCGCTTGCGTCATCGTGGAGGTCGGCGGGATGTCGGCGACGCCGGGCGCGGCGGGCGCGTAGGTCAACGGCGCTTGCATCTGCGCGGCGAGCGCGTCCAGTCGGCTGATGGCGTCGTCGTAGGCGGCGTCCAGGTCGCAGCCGGGGGGCGTGGGCGCGTTGGCGAAGAGCAGCAGGCGGTGCTGGACGTGGTCGAAGACGACGAGCGTGTCGGTGATGAGTAGGTGCATATCGGGCAGGTCGCGGTCGTCTGGCAGGTCGGCCCACGGACGGCTGGCGGGGCGCGTTTCGAAGTGGCGCACCATGTCATAGCCCAGATAGCCGACCGCGCCACCGAAGAAGCGCGGCAGCCCCTTCACCATCTCGTGGACGGGCGCGATGGGCTGGTAGGCCGCAAGTTCCGCCTTGACGACGTGCAGCGGATCCTCGCCAGGGGCCAGCGTGCGCGTCTGGCTATGACCGTTGTCGCGCACCGTCACCTCGCGCCCGCGGGCGATGATCTGGCGGCGCGGATTGAACCCGAGGAACGAGTAGCGGCCCAACTGCTCGGCGCGTTCGACGCTTTCCAGCAAGAATCCCGGCCCCGTCCCGCGCAGCTTGAGATAGACCGACACCGGCGTCTCCAAATCCGCCGCCAGTTCCCGGTACACCGGCACCAACGCCCCCTGTTGCGCCGCAGTATGAAATTGCTCGCGTGATAATGTGTTCATATTCTCCCCTCGTCTGTTGTTGTAATGAGAAAAGAGTAATGAGTGTGCGGACGCTCCCCTTACTTCTTACTCCATACTCCTTACTCCCTCCCCAAACAAAAAACGCCCCTCATCCCCTAAGCAGGGACGAGAGGCGTTTTGCTTCCCGTGGTGCCACCCTGGTTGAGCCGGTTTCCATGTCCTGGAAACAAAAAATCGCGTCAGGTGACGCGATTCTGTTTTATGCCAGCTCCACTCTTTGCAGGTACGGTCCTTTGATAACATCGGACGATACCCTCGGCCCTGATAACGGTGGCGACTCCGGCTAACTCTACTGGAACGAGGATTTGTCAATCCCCTTTAAGCTTTCGAGTTAGCAGCTCCCCGGCCCATTCACGTTTGCCGTGTGCGAGTGGATTCTCACCCTTGTGAGCTTTTGCTCACGTACCCACATCTCTGGCGCGCGTACCCACGCTACTTTTCCGGTTCGATGCTGTTGGCGTACTCAATTGAGTCTACTATATGCGAAGTGCGAAAAATGTCAAGCGCAATCGTGGTATAATTTCCGTTCGACCGGATGTCGCTTTCATCCGCTAAATCCGTTCAATCCGTTGAGGGTTCTGAGGAAGAGCATGAATTGGAGCGCGCTATTATCGGCCTTTGGCCTGGTATTCATCGCCGAGCTGGGCGACAAAACGCAGTTGGCGGTAATGACGCAGACGTGCAAATTTCGCCGTCCGTGGCCCGTCTTCTTTGGCGGCAGCCTGGCGCTGACGGCGGTGACAGCGTTGGGCGCGGTTGGCGGGCGCGTGTTGGGCGAATTCATCCCGGCGGGAGTCATTCGCATCATCGCGGCCGTCGCGTTTGTGGTGATGGGGCTGTTGATCTGGCGAGAAGCAGCGAAACCGCAGGCTGAGGAATGTGAAACCAATGTCGAGTGTGTGGATGACGCTGGCCGTGCCAAATTGAACTGGCAGGCATTCGGGACGACGTTCACGCTGCTCTTCTTTGCCGAACTGGGCGACAAAACACAGTTGGCCGTGTTGGGCCTGGCGAGCAAGCAAGCGGCGCTGCCGGTGTTCGCGGGTGGGGCGCTGGCGTTGACCGTGGTGACGGCCCTCGGCGTGATCGGCGGGCAGCAGTTGACCCGCTGGATTCCCGAAAAGCTGCTGCTCAAAATCTCCGCCGCCGCCTTTGTGGTGATGGGCGTTCTGATGGGGTTGGGGGTCCTGTAGCGGACAGCGGCGATGCGCCACGTAAAATTCTATACTGCTGCCGGCGACTCCGGCGATACGACCCGCTTGGGCGGGGATGCGCGGCTCTCCAAGAGCAGTCTGGTGCTGGAAGCCGTCGGCGCAACCGATGAGGCCACATCCGCCATCGGCATGGCGCGCGCTTTGGCGGAAGGTGCCGAAGTCAAAGCGACTTTGCGCACCGCGCAAGAGCATTTGGTTAACCTGATGGCGCACCTCTCGGCGACGCCGGAATTCCGCACACAGTATCCCGGCCCCGGTGCGGAGGAATTGGCCTGGCTGGAAACGCGCATCGCCGATCTGGAGGCCGGCTTGCCGCCCTTACGGGCGTTCGTGCTGCCCGGCGACTCGTTGCCCGGCGCAGCGCTGCACGTGGCGCGCACCACCATCCGCCGCGCCGAACGCTGCGTCGTGGCGCTCGCCGAGGCCGAACCGGGCATTGCCGCCTCTAGTCTGGCCTACCTCAACCGGCTGTCATCGTTGTTGTTCGTCGCAGCGTTGCACATGGATTGGTTATATAAATGACAACCATTTCCCTATTCTCAGAATTCTGGTAAAATAAATAAATCAGGTTGTCTTATCGCATCTTCAAGATGCTTTGTGTGAACTGATGACATTGTATCCCCCGGAGATGACTCCGGGATCGGTGAGGAGTTTTCTCGCCGGGCGTGTGCGAGGGGGCGGATATGTTGCCCCCACGGTAGATGCACCGTAGTGTAGCCGTGGCTAGGATCCCAAGTGGGAAGTGCGGACTTCCCAAAGTTTGTTTTGGGGAATAACATTGGAGTCGGTAGGCTGAAGGGCATGGATGGTTGTACGAGCCACCCTTAAGCGTTGACGTAGCTTGGAAGCATACCTGTCTCACATTCGCTTAGCTTATCAGGCGGCTATGGCGTCTTCTGCCATAGCCGTTTTTTGTTTCATGGAAGGGCGCATGGCTGGAAGAATCACGGCGCTGGAACCGCAAAAACATTCCAGTGACCGGGTTAACGTTTATCTGGATGATGTCTTTGCCTTTGGGTTAGCTCTGCTGCTCGCGTCGAGCTTGCGCGTGGGGATGGCTCTCACCGATGACGAGATCGCGGCGCTGCGGCTGGCTGACGAGGTGGAACGCGCGCGGGAAAAGGCGTTGAGCTATCTCTCCTTCCGTCCACGCAGCGAGGCCGAACTGCGAAATTACTTGCTGGAAAGTGATTTTTCCGCGGCGACGGTCGCCGAAGTGTTGGAGCGTTTCCGCGGAGTCGGTCTGGTGGATGACGAAGCTTTTGCGCGTTTTTGGGCGGACAATCGCGCCCGCTTTCGTCCCCGGGGCAAGCGGATGTTGGTGCAGGAATTGCGTCAGAAAGACGTGGCGTCGGGCGTGATCGAAACGACGTTGGCAGAATACGACGAGGTCGCCGCCGCGCAGCAAGTCGCGGAAGAACAGGCGCGTCGTCTGGCGCATCTACCACCTGATCAGTTTCGCCGCCGCCTCTGGGATCGTATGCTGCGGCGCGGATTCTCACCCGACATCATCCAGGAAATTCTCGCTACACAGCCCTTCTTTCAACTTGATACCGAAGAAAGCGAGGAACACTGGACATGAACTGGGTAATTCCGATAATTTTATTGATTGTTGGGTTGGCTGTAGGCGGCTACATCGGCTACAGAGTGCGCCAGGAAAATTACCAGAAAGAAATGGGAAACCTGGAGGCCATGCGCGCCCGGCTTTTGGAAGAAGCGGAGAAGCAGGCGCGCGATACGGTGCTCAATGCGAAAGACGAGGCGCTCAAGCTACGCACCGAACTTGAGGCTGAAATGGAGCGCCGTAGCGAGAAGTTGCGCCGCGAAGAAGAGCGGCTACAATCCCGCCGCGACCAATTGGACGCCCGCCAGGATCGGATTGACAAACGCGAACAAGTGCTCAACAAGCGCCAAAGCGCGTTGGACAAACGCACCAATGACCTGGAGAAGTTAGAGGAGGAGCAACGCCAGGTCTTGGAGCGCGTGGCGAATCTCTCCACCGACGAAGCGCGCGAGGTGCTCCTGGAGCGGGTAGCCGAAGAGAGCCGTCAGGATATGGCCCGCGTGATTCGTGAAGAGGAAATGCGGGCGAAGGAAGAGGCCGAGCGTCGCGCCCGCGAAATTGTGACGGTGGTGGTGCAGCGCATCGCCACGGAGCAGGTCGCCGAACTGACGACCAAGACGCTGGAAATCCCCAACGATGAACTCAAAGGCCGCATCATCGGTCGCGGCGGGCGCAACATCCGCGTCTTTGAGCAGAAGGCTGGCGTTGACATTATCGTGGATGACAGCCCTGAAATGATCACCATCTCCTCCTTCAACCCCATCATGCGCGAAGTGGCCGCCCGCGCGATGCACAAGCTCGTGGCCGATGGCCGTATCCACCCGGCGCGAATCGAGAAACTCCTGGAAAAGGCCCGCGAAGAAGTGGATCAGATTATGAAGGAGCAGGCCGAGCACGCGGTCTATGAAGCCGAAGTGCCCCAACTGCATCCTGAGATGATGAAACTCCTGGGGCGCTTGCACTTCCGCACCAGCTATGGTCAAAACCAGTTGGCGCACGCGGTTGAGACGGCCAAACTCGCCAGCCTGTTGGCGGCGGAGTTAGGCGCGAACGCCGAAGTGGCGCGGTTGGGTGGATTGTTGCACGACATCGGCAAGGCTGTGGATTTCGAGGTCGAAGGCACGCACGCCACTATCGGCGCGGAGCTGGCGGCCCGTTACGGCGTCCCGGCGGCGGTGGTGAATACCATTGCGGCGCACCACCACGAAGCCGAGCAGCAGAGCCTGGAGGCCATCATCGTGGAGACCGCCGATGCGATCTCCGGCGCGCGGCCCGGCGCGCGGCGCGAGAGCCTGGAGCACTACATCAAGCGCATTCGCGCATTGGAAGACATCGCGCACTCCTTCACCGGCGTCGAAGAGGCCTACGCGATTCAGGCCGGGCGTGAAATGCGCATTGTCGTCAAACCCGGCGACGTAGATGATCTGGCGGCCATACGCCTCTCCCGCGACGTGGCCCGCAAGATTGAGGATACGATGGAATATCCGGGGCAGATCAAGGTCACAGTCATCCGCGAGACGCGCGCCGTGGAGTACGCCAAGTAAGTCAACGGATTGAACGGATTTTAACGGATTCAGATCATAAACCTGACAGGTCGCAGAAGACCTGTCAGGTTTGTTTTATCCAGAGGTTAACGGTGGTCTGGTAGTCCAGCTTGAACGTAGTTCTCAGTTCAGACAGGGCGTCTTCGGGGAGCAGAAGATCAACGGCAGTGTAGCCTTCGTGGGCGGCTAACCCACGCAGTGCAGCGACCACCGGCGTCAACGGCGCGGACGGCGGCAGCCAGACGTAGCCGTCAGCGTGCGTCGGCGTGCGGAACTGCTCGCGCAATCCAAGCACGACTGGCCTGCCAGCGAGTTCGCCGCGCCACACGCCACGCCGCAGCGCGTTGAGTTCAGGGATCGCCAACGCAGGCCAGAGCGTTTCCCAGCCTTGCACCCCGCATTGATACCGCCCGATGCGCAGCGCCAGATGCGTGGGTGGACCATCGTCGCGCGGCAAGCGTTCCAGGGGTGGTGAGTCGCCCCCTGTCGTCAATTGCATTTCCAGCATACGCAGCCAGGGCTGAAAGCCGACATGCTGATAGAAGCCGGTTGCTTCGGACTCCGGCTGGGTGGTCAACGCGACGAGATTGCCGGCACGCGCATAGTCAACGCCAGCCTCAAGCAGCGCGCGCCCGATGCCCTGCTGCTGCCAGTCTCTGTGGATGTAGAGGATTGAAAGATGCAGGTGCGGGCCGAAGGGGGCGGGTTCGCGGTTGACGTAATACTCTGCCTCGCCGACAATACGGCCATCAATCTCAGCCACAAGTGACAGATGGCCGTGCAACAGCATACGATTGAGGTGAATCGCGCATGTCTCGACGCTCATCCAGTCGCCGCCGTTGTACCAGCGCCCGAAGAGATTCAGCGTTGCCTCGTCTGCCGGTTGGCGGGTGTACGGGTCGCGCCATTCGTCCACCGTACTACAGTGGACAATACTGATTGCGGCGGCGTCAGCCAGGGTTGCTGGACGGATGGTTATCATGCTGCGCATTGTAAGGATGGATAGGGAAATGTCAATTTGATGCTATAATTTTTAGTCACGTAGTCGCGTAGTCGTTAGTCCTATAGTCGGGGGCAGCGCTTAACGTTCGTAGAGCATACTCTAAGCTCCGTCCCTGGGGCGCTTGTAGAAGCTCAGGGTTTTCCGCTCGGGCCGGTCTCTGACCGTGCCCGTCTAAGCCTATTTTCGACACTCGCTGTCGGCAACTATGAAACACAACTAAGCCGCCAGAAAAGCAAAGTATAAACGCGCAATCCGGCAGCTTAATCTGTAATTATTGCAGACAAGCTTTTGGCGCAACGCTCTCACTCGGTTCAAGATGCACAGCATCTGAGACTCAAGCAAATGAGTCGTGAGGACGCGCCAATTTAACCAAAACGAAATTGCACAAAATACAAATACACTACTACTTCGATCAGTTTGGTAAAACCAGATGCACGGCATCTGTGCCAATCGTGCAATTAGCATACTTGGTTGGCTGTTTCGTTTTTGGTTTGCTTGTCCTGTACTGGCTTATACAACATTTATAATCCCTTTTCGTTAATCTGACAAGTTTTTTGCTCGACCGTTTGTTCTATGTCGAAAACAGGCTAAGTCTGAGCCTGCGGTGGCGCGGTCGGAGACCGGCCACAGCTTTTCGGGAAGGCGGTGCAGAGATGGATATATCAAGGAAAATCGTGGGTTTGTGTGTGGTTGGCGCGCTTGTCATTGCTTTTAGCGTCATTGGCTGTTCGCGGGTTGGAGTTCAAGAAGAAACAGCGGAGGTGGATATGACGCCTTCAGAGAGTACAGCCATCCCGGTTCAGGAAGAACTAGAGGAGGCGGATATGGCATCTTCAGAGACTACAGCCGTGTTACCCATCGCCGCCCTGGAGATCAGAGGCGTGGATATATCGAGTTTGCCCCAGGTGGAAGACAAGGGCGGCATCTTCTACAATGCCGACGGGCAGGCGCAAGACATCTTCGAGATTCTGACCGATCACGGCGTCAACTACGTCCGGCTCAAGCTGTGGCATACGCCCGCCAACGGCTACAACAACCTGGAGAAGGTCAAAGGGATGGCGACGCGGATTGAGCAGGCAGGGATGGGCTTCTTGCTGGACTTCCATTACTCCGACTCGTGGGCCGATCCTGCAAAGCAGCACAAACCTCTCGCCTGGTGGGATTACGACGATGCGCAGCTCAGGGATGCCGTCTACACCTACACAAAGGAAGCGATCACTGCATTGCGTGAACAAGGCACGGAACCGGATATCGTGCAGATCGGCAACGAAATTACCAACGGTATGCTCTGGGATGCCGGGAAACTGGACGGCTCCGCTGATCAGTTCGCGCGGCTGGCGGGTTTGCTCAAGGCCGGCATTGCCGGCGTGGAGGACGCTGGCTGCGATGCGAAAATCATGCTGCATCTGGACAAAGGCGGCGACAATGACCTCTACCGCTGGTGGTTCGACAACATGATCGCGGAGGGCGTCGAGTTCGACATCATTGGGCTGTCGTTCTACGGCTACTGGCACGGCGACTTGCGCGACCTCGCCGCTAACCTGGCCGATCTGGCGCAGCGCTACAACAAGGAGCTGATCGTGGTGGAAACGGCGTATGCCTACACTCTGGACAATCAGGATGGCTACGGCAACATCATCGCCCGTGAAGATCAGCTTATCCCCGGCTACCCGGCGACGGTCGAGGGTCAATCCGCCTGGCTTCGAGACCTCATGCAGGTGGTCAAAGCTGCGCCCGGCGGTCTGGCCAGAGGGGTATTCTACTGGGAACCGGCGTGGCTGGGGTTGAAGGGTTGCGGCTGGAATCCGGCGGACCCGCAATCCGGCAATGCCTGGGAGAATCAGGCGCTCTTCGATTTCGACGGTCACGTGTTACCCTCGCTGGCCGTGTTCCGCGAGTTTGTGGAATAAGCTGAGAGCTTTCAGCTATCAGCCGTCAGCGTTCAGCTTTTGTGCCTACAAAAGTATCGTGACTGGGTCACGCCACATCGTTTTGCCCTGCCGACCTCCTCACCCTCTTTTCTGAAGCTGATAGCTGAAAACTGATGGCTGACTGCTATTAGCTATATGTCGCGCTTTGTCATATTCCCCCGTTACACTAGAGCTGTAGAAACTTTGTTCTATCGCAAACTTGTGGTATAATCGCTTGTTGCTGGTTACTGGAAGCTGGATACCTGATACTGGATGTGCCGTTCGCTAACCTCAATTCACGTATCACGCATCACCCACTTCTCATTTCTCATTTCTGATTTCTCCTGGGGGGAATATGGAGCCTGGTTTCATTGTCATTCGCGGTGCGCAGCAGCACAATCTGAAACACATCGATGTGACGATTCCGCGCAATAAGCTGGTGGTACTGACCGGCGTTTCGGGCAGCGGAAAGTCGTCGCTGGCCTTCGACACGATCTACGCCGAGGGGCAGCGCCGGTACGTGGAGAGTCTCTCGTCGTTCGCGCGGCAGTTCCTGGGGCAGATGGAGAAGCCGAAGGTGGATTTCATCGGCGGCCTCAGCCCTGCCATCGCCATTCAGCAGAAGGCGGTGAGCAAGAACCCGCGCTCGACGGTGGGCACGGTCACCGAGGTGATGGATTACCTGCGCGTACTCTTCGCGCGCGTGGGCGAGCCGCATTGCCCGCAGTGTGGACGCAAGGTGGCCTCGCAGAACGCGCAGCAGATCGCCGACCAGCTTGCGGCGCTGCCTGGCGGGACGCGCTTTCAACTGCTCGCACCCGTCGTCCGCCAGCGCAAGGGGACGCACGTGGATGTGTTGGCGCAGGCCAAGCAAGAGGGTTACGAGCGCGCGCGCATCGACGGTGTGCCGACCGACCTGAGCCGCGAGATCAAACTGGCGAAGACGAAGAACCACACGATCGAGTTGATCGTGGACCGGCTGGCCGTCCCGGCGCACGTGAACGGTTCCGGCGACGAGACGCAGCGCGACTTCACCACGCGGTTGATGGATTCGGTGGAGACGGCGCTGCGCGCGGGCGAGGGGATGGTCGTCGTGGATATCGTGGACGGCGAGGAACTGCTCCTCAGCGAGCAGCACGCCTGCGCGCATTGCGGCATCAGCTTCCCGGAACTCAGCCCGCAACTGTTCAGCTTCAACTCGCCGCTGGGCATGTGCCCGGAATGCAACGGCCTGGGGACGAAGCTGGAAGTTGATCCCGCTTTGATTATCGGCGATCCCACGCTCTCGATTATGGACGGCGCGCTGCGTTGGTATGGCAACATCCGCAAGAAGAACAGCAAGTGGCAGATTCACCAGTTGGAATCCATCGCCCGGCACTATGGCATAGATTTGGATACACCGTGGCAGGATTTACCGGAAAAGTTCCGGGACGTGATTATTTACGGTTCCGGCGACGAAAAGATACACTTCGAATTTCACGCCGAGAACGGCGACAGTTCGTGGTCGGGCGAGAGCCACCGGCCTTCGAAGGGCATCGTCTACAACATCAACCGCCTGTTTCATCAAACCCGGTCTGACTACACTCAGCGCTGGTACGGCAGCTTTATGAGCGAGCAGCCGTGCCCGGTCTGCGGCGGCGCGCGCCTGCGCTCCGAAGCGCGCGGGGTGCTGGTGGGCGGCAAATCTATTATGGACGTGAGTGCGATGCCCATTGACGAAGCCCACGTCTGGGTGCAGTCGCTCTACGCGCAGTTCGACGACGAACAGTTCGCCATCGGCGGCGAGGTGCTCAAAGAGATCCGCGACCGCTTGCAGTTCATGCTCAACGTGGGGCTGCACTATCTCACGCTCGACCGGCCCGCGCCGTCGCTCTCCGGCGGCGAATCGCAGCGCATCCGGCTGGCGAGCCAGATTGGGTGCGGGTTGGTGGGCGTGCTCTACATTCTCGACGAACCGTCCATCGGCCTGCACGCCCGCGACAACCGCGCGCTGCTCGACACACTCCTGCATCTGCGTGATATGGGCAACACGGTGCTGGTGGTGGAGCACGATCACGAGACGATGATGGACGCCGATTGGATCGTGGACCTGGGGCCGGGCGCGGGCGTCTTGGGCGGTCTCGTGGTGGCGGACGGGACGCCGGAGGAGATCGCCGCGAACCCGCAATCCCTCACCGGGCGCTACCTGAGCGGCGAGCTGACAGTGGTCTCGCCGAACGGCGGGCGGCGCACGCCGCAGAACGGCAGCCTGATCTTGCGCGGGGCCACGTTGCACAATCTCAAAAGCGTGGACGCGCGCTTCCCGCTCGGCGTGTTCACCTGCGTCACCGGCGTGAGCGGCAGCGGCAAGAGCAGCCTCGTCGCCGAGACGTTGTACCCGGCGCTGGCCCGCGATCTCAACCGCGCCGAGACGCGCCCCGGCCCTTACGCGCGATTGGAAGGGTTGGAGCATCTGGACAAAGTCATTGACATCACGCAAGACCCGATTGGGCGCACGCCGCGCTCAAACCCGGCGACATACGTGGGCGTGTTCGACGAAATCCGGCAGGTGTTCGCGTCCACGCCGGAGGCAAAAATGCGCGGCTACGGTTCCGGGCGGTTCAGCTTCAACGTGAAGGGCGGGCGCTGTGAGGCGTGCAAGGGCCACGGCCTGCGCCGCATCGAAATGCACTTCCTGCCCGACGTGTGGGTGACGTGCAAGGAATGCAAGGGCACGCGCTTCAACCGCGAGACGCTGCAGATCCGCTACAAGGGTAAGAACATCGCCGAGGTGCTGGATATGGACGTGCAGGAGGCGCTGGATTTCTTCGCCAACCACCCGAAACTCTCGCGGCAGTTGCAGACGTTGCACGACGTAGGGTTGGACTACATCAAGCTGGGGCAGGCGGCGACGACGTTGAGCGGCGGCGAAGCGCAGCGCGTGAAGCTGGCGAAGGAACTGAGCCGCGTCGCCACCGGACGCACCGTCTACATCCTCGACGAGCCGACGACGGGCCTGCACTTCGCCGACATCCAGAAGCTGCTGGACGTCCTGCACCGGCTCACCGACGCGGGCAACACCGTCGTCGTCATCGAGCACAACCTGGACGTGGTCAAGACCGCCGACTGGGTGATTGATCTCGGCCCAGAGGGTGGGGACGCGGGCGGCTACATCATTGCCGAGGGGCCGCCGGAGGCCGTCGCGCAGGTGGAGGCGAGCTACACGGGGCAGTTTTTGCGGAAGGTGTTGGCGCCGGTGATGGCGTGAAAGGCGGCAATGGTATGGAAGATGCCGAGATGTTACAAGACGTTCAAGACTATGATGCGGCGAAGCAAGCCATTGCGGATGGCGAAGAACTGATCCCCGGCGAGATCGTCAATGCGCTTCTGGACGGCGAAAATCCTATTCACGTGTGGCGGGAATATCGCGGGATGGCGCAAGCGCAACTGGCAAAGGTCGCTGAAATCAGCGGCCCGTATTTGTCACAGCTTGAGTCTGGCAAGCGCAAGGGCAGCACCGGTGTTTTGAGCGCAATCGCGAAGGCGTTTGATCTTACACCGGACGATCTTGTTGATTAAATTGCGTTAGCACTATAGATTTCGAGGTGAAGTGAAAAGCCTCTGACTTCCAACTGAAGTCAGGAGCTTTTTATGCCTGTATTCTTATCCTGAATTCTGTTTCCTATTCTGTGCTCCTTTGTGGCGTGCGTATCTCGATGTTGTAGTGTTCTATTTGGGCCAGGATGTATTCGCTAAGAAGCTCTTTATGTTTCCCTGACCAAGCTTCTGGCCCAGTTACTACTACTTTACCGCTGTCGCTGTGAAACCCCAGCCACCTATGGCTATAGTTTACCCACATAACATTCTCCCAGCGAATGGATCTCCGGTATGCAAAGATGATTTGAGTAATGGTTTCTTTGTCCACTCTGACTGTTTCAAATGCGAATATCAAGCTGGCTAAGATTCCGCTACCCCAAATTGCTACGAATAGGATGGCGAAAAATCTTTCGCTCCCTACACCGAAGTCGAGACTATTTGGATGGATCGGGACTATGGCCCAGGTATAGACAATGGCGACCAATGTTGTGCTGAGTCGAAGTATCCAGTGGCGTCTCCCATACAGTGGTTTGACGATTCTGCGGCGTAACTCGGCACGGTCTCTTCGTTCTTGCTCGGTTGTTGCAGTATCAGAGTCCGCAGCTTTGGCCAATGGCGTCGGCTGTGGAGGTGCGGGGATAAACTCCGTGGTGATGTTGCGCACCTCTATTTCCGCTTGAACCAACTCTCGCATACATTTCCCAGTTTCTCCGGGCCAGATTGCAGGGCCTCCACTTACACTTTTCCCATTTCCCTCAAATATCATAGGAGTCCCATACATATTAATCTTTATGTGTTCTACTTCATACCAGTATATTTGTTGTCGTCTTTTGCGCGTGACAATTGAGATTTGTTCACTGTCCAAAATGAGAGAACAGAAAGATAATGTTATGGGGATTGATAGTCCGGCAAATCCAAGCAAGAATAGCGCGAACGATTTTTCCCACGTGAGCCAGGACCAGACTGCTGTACCGATAAGAAATGCAAAACACAGCAGCAGGATAAGTCGCCAAAATGGGAGTGGCGCTGACAAGCGAAATGACAAAGCTGTATCTTTGACGAGTTTTTCTCTTTTCACCACCCACGCTTGCTGCTGTGGTGACTGCTCGTAAGCATCCTCCTCAAGTGCCGATGGGTGAACGTGTGATTGTATGGCCTCCCATAATTGTTCTATGTCGGTCTCCGCTAATTCCCTGAGTTGAATGTGGAGGTCCTCATTCGCCGTTGTGACGTTGAGAAGGGTCTGGAAGCGTCTCACGCTGATAATGTCGGCCCAGAAAACTGAGAACGTTTTGTTGCTGGTGCAACCGGATAGGGTGGCATGATCAACAGTGATCCAGGTGCGCCAGGCCGGCACCACTCTTTTGAAAAAGCCGACGATCAATATGCCAGCGAAGGAAACAACGAAGAACCAGATACGTTTCTCTATAGCGGATAGGATGAAAAGGCTAAGTATAGCCGCTAGGACAAGGAAGGTCACTACAGCTTCACGGCGATTGGGTCGAAAGGTGATGTTCATAATCAATCTCGGTGCGGTTACCGCTTACGTTTCTTCCCCTGCCTCTCCCCGACCTGCTTCTGCAACTCATACAGCTTGGTGAGCGCATCCAGCGGGGTGAGACTGTTCACATCGATCTGCCGCAGCATCTCTACCACGGGCGGCTCCTGGGCAATGAGCATTGGCTGGAAGTGTTCCGGCTCCTGGACTTGCGTGCCGGGACGGAATTCGCCGCTTTCCAGTTCTTCGAGCAGGCCCTCCGCGCGGTGGACGACGGGCGCGGGAATGCCGGCCAGCCGCGCGACGTGTATGCCGTAGGAGCGATCCGCGCCGCCAGGGACGACTTTGTGCAGGAACACCACATCCCGCCCTTCCTCGGCGACCGCCAGGTTGAAGTTGCGCACGTGCGGCAGATGCTCGGCCATCTCGATCAACTCGTGGTAGTGGGTGGCGAAGAGCGTCCGCGCGCGGCGCTCCGGGTGGTTGTGCAGGTATTCGACCACCGCCCAGGCAATCGCCATGCCGTCGTAAGTGCTCGTGCCGCGCCCGACCTCGTCCAGGATGAGCAGGCTCTGCGGTGTGGCGTGGTTGAG
The DNA here is from genome assembly GCA_035420085.1 of Anaerolineae bacterium. GTDB lineage: Bacteria > Chloroflexota > Anaerolineae > B4-G1 > SLSP01 > DSWT01. The sequence goes on along the minus strand of DAOLUH010000066.1, from coordinate 14,828 downwards.
GATGTTCGCCGTCTCCACCATCTCCACCATGAACGTGGACTGCCCCGCCGCCAGCTCGTCGGAAGCGCCGATGCGCGTGAAAATGCGATCCACCACACCGATATGCGCCCGCTCCGCCGGGACGAAGCTGCCGATTTGCGCCATCAAGATGATGAGGGCGTTTTGTCTAAGGAAAACCGACTTCCCGGCCATATTAGGCCCGGTGATGATGTGGATGCGGCTCTCCGCGTCCATCGCCAGATCGTTGGGGATGAACGGCTCGCGCTGCGCCCGCTCGACGACGGGATGCCGCCCGCCTTCGATGGCGAGCACCGGCGACGCCTCGAACATGGGACGCACGTAGTGCTGCCGCGCCGCCACGTCCGCCAGCGCTGCCGCTACGTCAATGCGCGCCAACGCCTGCGCCGTCGCCAGCAAGGCCTGCGCTCGCGCCGCCACCCGCTCGCAGATTTCGCGGAAGAGGCGTGTTTCCAGTTCGCTGATGCGTTCTTCGGCGTTGAGCACCAGGCTCTCGTACTCCTTCAGTTCTGGCGTGATGTAGCGCTCGGAGTTGACCAGCGTTTGCTTGCGGATGTAATGGGCGGGCACGAGGGCGGTGTTTGCCTGGGTTACTTCGAGGTAGTAACCGAAGACTTTGTTGTAGCCCACCTTGAGCGTTTTGATGCCGGTGCGCGCGCGTTCCTTGTTCTCCAGCCCGGCGATCCAGTCGCGGGCGTCCTTTGTCGCCAGGAGGATGCCGTCCAATTCGGCGGAGAAGCCCGGTCGGATCAGCCCTCCCGCGCTCACCTGCGCCGGTGGTTCATCCACAATCGCATCCGCAATGAGGCCCGCAATCTCCGGCAGCGCCTCCAATCCCTCCAACAATGCCGCAAACCCGGTGGGTGAGGGGGAGAGGGGGAGAGAGGGAGAGAGGGAGAGAGGGAGAGAGGAGGATTCGCCGATTCGCTGATTCGCTGATTCGCTTCTTCCAGCTTCCCCCGCAATTCCGGCACAATCTCCAACGTCGCGCGGATGCCGGTGAGATCGCGCGGCGACGCCCGTCCGGCGAGCACGCGCGTGGTCATCCGTTCCAAATCGGGGGTGCGCTTGAGCGCCTGCCGCACCTGCGCCCGCAGGATGCCGTCGTCCACGAAACCCTGCACCTGGTCCAGACGCGCTTCCAGTTCAGGGATGTCGAGCAGGGGTTGCGCCAGCCGCGCGCGGAGCAATCGCCCGCCCATCGGCGTACTGGTCGCGTCAATGACGCCGAGCAGCGACCCTTGCTTTTCCCCGCGCAGCGTCTCCGTGATCTCCAGATTGCGCCACGTCGAGGCATCGATGCCCATAAAGCGGTCAGTGGCGTAGGTGTGGAGGCCGATGATTTGCGGCAGCAGCCCTTGCTGCGTCTCTTGCAGGTAAGCGAGCGCCGCGCCCGCCGCGCGCACCGCCAGCGGTTTGCCCTCGCAGCCAAAACCCTGCAACGTCTGCACGCCGAAATGTTCCAGCAGCGTTTGCCGCGCGGACGTTTCCTCGAAGCGGTAAGCCGCCCAGGGCGTGCAGTTCGCCTGAAGCATCCGCGCCAGCGTTTCTTCGAGGCGCGTTGCCGGTTGGTCGGGATCGCGGTCTTTCCACGCGGCGGTTTTGGGGATGAGCACCTCGCGCGGTTGCAGGCGAGCTAATTCCTGCCGCGCCACACTGAGGATGTCGCCGTCAGCCTCCAATTGGGTGGCGGCGAACTCGCCCGTGGAGATTTCGGCGTAGGCCACGCCCGCGCGCTTGCCGTCAATGACCACGGCGGCGAGGTAGTTGGGACGCTTTTCATCCAGCATCGTCGGTTCGGTGATGGTGCCGGCGGTGACGACGCGCTCGATGCGGCGTTCCATTGGCCCACGACTGGTCGGCTCGCCCACCTGCTCGGCGATGGCGACGCGGTAGCCCTTCTCGATCAGGCGCGCGATGTAGCCTTCGACGGCGTGGTGCGGCACGCCGGCCATCGGCACGCGCTCGCCCTTCGCCACAGGCCGCGAGGTGAGGACCAGGTCCAGTTCACGCGCGGCGACCTCGGCGTCGTCGTCGAAGGTCTCGTAAAAGTCGCCCAACCGGAAAAAGAGGATCGTATCCGGGTAACGGGCTTTCAAATCCAGGTATTGTTTGCGTATCGGGGTTGTGTCTTTATCATCCATACGCGGGATTATACCTGTGAGCGGGGGAAGAAGCAAGAAGCAAGAGGCAAGAGGCAAAGAGACAGGAGGCAAGATGTTATCCTGCCTCCTGCTTCTTGCTTCTTGCATCCTTCTGAAAGATTAGGACTCGACCATACTTTTGAGGTTGTGGAGAGTTTTTTCCGCCAGTTCTTCAAATCCCTTGACGACGCGCCCTTCCGCGATTTTCGCCGCGCCCTGTAGTTCTGCCTCGATGCGGAATGTAAGCTTTGTCCGCGTCCCCATATTCAAATATCTCCATTCCATAAAACCTGTGGTGACGCCAGGGCTGTGAAAATCGCCGCGCCAACGCTCGCCTGGAACCGTTTCAGTGATTTTCAGGCGGGTTGGGATTTCGATTTTGGCAACGGACATGGTGACTTCAACTTCAGTGCCAGCGTCGCCGTTGCCACTCAAGACTTTAGGCGTTGATGCGCCCTCAAACCACTGGGGCCAGCCGCTGGGTTCCTTGACCATTTCCCAAATTTTTTCGGGAGTGGCGCTCACGTTGATACTCTGTTCTGCGAATGGCATTGGTTACCTCCGTGGAAGTGATGTTTTGCTAACACATTTCAAACTATGTTCACGCTATCATATACCATCTCGTCTTGCAAGGCAATAGCAAAAAAGTCCTATTGTGCGAGCATCGGCATCCAAATGCCGTGGTCTTTGCCGAATTGGATGGCGGATTCATAACCCGCGTCGGCGTGGCGGACGACGCCCATGCCGGGATCGGTGGTGAGGACGCGCTCCAGGCGGCGTGCAGCAGCAGGCGTACCGTCGGCGACGATCACCTGCCCGGCGTGTTGCGAGTAGCCGATGCCCACGCCGCCGCCGTGGTGGAAGCTCACCCACGTCGCGCCGCCCACCGCATTGATGAGCGCGTTGAGGATGGGCCAGTCGGAGATGGCGTCGGAGCCGTCCTTCATCGCTTCGGTCTCACGGTTGGGGCTGGCGACGGAGCCGGCATCCAGGTGATCGCGTCCGATGACGATGGGAGCCATGATGCGCCCATCGGCCACCGCGTCGTTGAACGCCAGCCCGGCGCGGGCGCGCTCGCCGTAGCCGAGCCAGCAGATGCGCGAGGGCAGCCCTTGCCAGGCGACCTGCTCCTGCGCCATCTTGATCCAACGGACGAGGTGTTCGTTTTCCGGGAACAGCGCCATGATGATGCGGTCGGTTTCGTAGATGTCATTGGGATCGCCGGAGAGCGCCACCCAGCGGAACGGTCCTTTCCCCTCGCAGAACAGCGGGCGGATGTAGGCCGGGACGAAACCGGGATAGCTGAACGCCTCGGTCAGCCCGTTGTCGAACGCGCGCTGGCGCAGATTGTTGCCGTAATCGAAGACGACGGCCCCGCGTTTTTGCATTTCGACCATCGCCGCGCAGTGCTCAGTCATCGTGCGGATCGCTTCGGCCTGGTAGCGCCGTGGGTCGCTTGCGCGCAGCGCGACGGCCTCCGCCAACGTCATTCGGTTGGGGACGTAGCTCAACGGGTCGTGCGCCGAGGTCTGGTCGGTCACCACGTCGGGGATAATGCCCCGCCGCAGCAGCTCCGGGAACACATCGCCCGCGTTGCCGATCAGACCGATGGAGTAGGCTGCGCCCCTGGCGCGGTAGTCTTCGAGTGTGCGCAGCGCGGCGTCAAGGTCGTCCATCACGGCGTTGACGTAGCGGTGTTTGAGCCGCCGCTCGGCGCGCCACGGATCCACTTCGACGACGAGGCCGACGCCCTCGTTCATCGTGATCGCCAACGGCTGCGCGCCGCCCATCTCGCCCAATCCGGCGGTGAGCGTGAACTTCCCCTTGAGCGAGGCGTGCGGGCCAAAGTGTTGCCGGGCCAGCGCGCCGAGCGTCTCGTAAGTGCCTTGCAGGATGCCCTGCGTGCCGATGTAGATCCACGAACCGGCTGTCATCTGCCCGTACATGATCAGCCCGGCGCGCTCCCACTTGTCGAAGTTTTCCTGCGTGGCCCACGCCGGGACGATGTTGGAGTTGGCGATGAGCACGCGCGGCGCGTCCTCGTGGGTCTTGAAAACGGCGACCGGCTTGCCCGATTGCACTAGCAGCGTGTCGTCCACGTCCATGTTGCGCAGCGTTTCGAGGATGGCGTCGAACGCCTCCCAGTTGCGGGCCGCGCGTCCTCGTCCGCCGTAGACGATGAGGTTATCCGGGTCGCCCGCCACTTCGGGGTCCAGATTATGTTGCAGCATCCGAAACGGCGCTTCCAACAGCCAATTTTTGCAGTGCAGTTGTGTACCGCGTGGGGGATGAACAATACGTTTTGACATTGTTTAACCTCCTTGTTTTTGTCACTTGATGCTGGATACTGGATGCTGGATGCTGAAATCGTGCTTCTTGCATCTTGCATCCTGTTTGGGATGAAAAAAGCTGGCGCACAGGGGTGTGTCCAGCTTATCGAGTCAAAGAGCGCGCTGCGCGATTTACAGCAAAGGCGCGAGTGTTTGCACGGCGCGGTGCATCTCCAGGAACACCAGACCAAGCTTGGCATTTTGATGGGCCAGCACCGTGAGCACCGCCTCCTCGCCGACAGACATCAAGATGACATATCCCTTGTCGCCTTTGATGTAGACCTGCTCAAGCACACCCCGCCGTAATTCACCGGCGATGCGCTCGCCCAGGGACAGCATCGCCGCCGACATTGCCGAGACGCGGTCTTCTTCCGAGCCGGCTGGCAGCGCCGAGGCGATGATCAGGCCATCAACGCTGACGATAGCCGAAGCCTCGATATCCGTAGTGCCAGATTGGAGCGTGTACAGTGCTTCTGTGAGACGTTCTGTGCGGGATACGGTCATAAATCCCCTCCTTGTGAGAATGACTTGCCGAACCTGGCGGCATCCGCGAGCCTGGCGCGACGAGGGGCTTTTCCCCAACGACGCAGGAAGGTGCTGACGGTTTAATAGTACCACAAGTACAAATGCATGTCAATTTGACAGATGGCATTTTTGATTCTACAATCCGCCATTATGATGACGACAGATCAGGCGGCACTCAGGGGAAATCCCTCCTTTGTATGGCGCGCCGGGCAAGAACGGCGTCTGGCGATGGTGCGACAGTATGCTCCGTTGGAAGGGCGGCGCGTGCTGGATGTGGGCTGTGGGTTGGGGATGTACACCTTGGCTTTTCAACATTATACGCCAGCAGTCTTCGGCGTGGAAATCGAGGCCGACCGGGTGCGCGAGGCCCGCGCGCGCGCCAGGGGTGTGGCGCGTTCGGTGGGCGAGCGGCTGCCCTTCGCCGATGGCGCCTTCGATGTCGTATTCTCGCACGAAGTGCTGGAGCACGTGGCGGATGATCGCCTGTGCGCGCGGGAGTTGGTGCGCGTGACCCGGCCTGGCGGGCGTATTGTGATCTTCGTCCCCAACCGGGCCTACTTCTTCGAGACACACGGCATCTACCGGCGCGGCGTCTATCACTTCGGCAACAAGCCGCTGGTGAACTGGCTGCCGGATGCGCTGCGCGACCGGTTTGCGCCGCACGTCCGCGCGTACACCGGGCGTGGTTTGCGGCGGTTGTTCGCCGATCAGCCCACGCGCGTCGTCGTTCACACACAGGTTTACCCCGGGTACGATAACATCGTCGCCCGTGTGCCCCGTTTGGGCCATTTCCTACAGCAGATGACGTATGCGATGGAGCGTACACCCTTACGTTTCTTCGGCTTATCCCATTTCCTCGTTTTGGAGAAGATCGCAGAGGAACGCTGACATGATGCAGACAGACGACGATCATTCCCATGACAACGTGTTGGTTGCGGTAGAGGACGCCGCCGATTTGCCGTTGGTCGCGCTGGCGTGCCAGCTCGCACGGCAGCGCGACGGCGAAGTGTGTGTGCTTACCGTGACGGCTTCCGGCGAGCGCCCGGCGTGGCTGGAATTGCCGGAATCCTGTGGCGATGTCCCGGTTGAGATTATGGTTCGCTCTGACAGGAACATCAGTAAGGCCATTTTGCGTGAGGTGCGGCGCTGCGCGGCGAACACGTTGATCTTAGGCTGGGGTGGATACCAGGGACAGGAACCGCGTGTCCTGGGACGCATATTGGATCCGGTGGTGCAGAAAGCGGCTTGCGACGTTATTTTAATGCGCGGCGCATACACGGCGCAGGTGCAGCGGGTGCTGTTGCCCACCATCGGCGGGCCTGACGCGGTGGAGGGTCTGGATATCGCGCGGGCGCTCGCGCCAGAAGCTGAAATCACCGCCCTATATGTCGCCGGCGAGGCGCAGGGACCGGCGGAAGTCGTCGTGGGCGAGGTACGGCTCAATGCGATGCTGCGCAATCTACCGGCGGGCGACCGTGAGCACGTTCGCCCGCGCGTCGTCCAGGCCGACACCCCAGCGGCGGGCATCTTGCAAGAAGCTGCGACGGGCTATGACTTGCTCATCGTCGGCGCTGGCGCTGAGGATGCAGTCAATCGTTTCCTGTTCGGCAACATTCCGCAGACGGTCGCGGCGGCGGCGCCGATTCCGGTCATGATTGTGCGGCGTCACCTCGCGCCGATGCGTTCTCTCTCGCGGCGTATCTGGACGTTTATGTTCGGTCTGGTGCCGGCGTTGACCGTGCAAGAAAAGGCCGAAATCACCAAAAATATCCGCCACAATTCGCGTCCCAACGTTGATTTCTCGATGATGATTACCCTGGCAGCCGCGATTGCTGCGTTGGGCTTGCTGCTCAACAGCCCGGCGGTGATTATCGGCGCGATGTTGGTAGATCCGCTGATGTCGCCGATTGTGGGGATGGGCCTTGCGCTGGTCATCGGCGACCTGCGTTTTTTGCGGACGGCGTTGGGGACGTTCGCGCGGGGGATGGCGCTGGCAATCATCACCGGGTTGATCGTCGGCGCGCTGGTTCCGGGCGCCTCTGCTACCCCGGAAATTCTCAGTCGCGTCAGCCCATCGGTGCTCGATCTTGTCATCGCCTTAGCTGCCGGCGCGGTGGCTGCGTATGCGTTGTCGCGCCGCGATGTATCACCCGCGTTGGCTGGCGTCGCCATTGCACTGTCACTCACCCCACCTTTGACCACCATGGGCATTGGGGTGGTGTTGCGGCAGTGGTGGATTACCGGCGGCGCGCTGCTGCTCTTTGTCACCAACATCATCGCCATTGTCGCCGCCGGCAGTCTGGTGTTTTTTCTGTTTGGCTTCCGTCCTCTGCCAGGCGACGCGAGCCGGACCAGGGTGCTGCGCCGGGGCTTCCAGAGCGTCGCCGTTCTCCTGCTGTGTGTGACCGTCTTTCTGGTGATTTTAACCCGGCAATCTCTCATCGAGATGCGTCTGCAGCACGACATCCAGGCGGCGCTGCGGCAAGGTGTGGACGAGATTGCCGGAGGCGAGTTGGTTGATTGGCAACTTGACAAGACCGGCCCCGACGAGACTTTGTACCTCGACGTGACCATCCGCGCGGCGCGTTCGCTGATCTACGCTGAGGCGCGCGATTTGCAAGAGCGCGTCGCCGTCCAACTCCACCGACCGGTGGCGCTCTCGTTGGCCATTGTACCGGCGACGCATCTGCAGGCCTATATCCCCCCTACCCCGACACAAACGCCCTTGCCAACTGCGTCGCCAACCTTGACGCCGACCGGCTTACCGACTGCGACGTCTCCTCCCCCGCCAACCAGCACGCCGACGATCCCCCCTTCTCCCACGCCAACGCCATCGCCGACGCCCACCGCCACGCCGACGAACACGCCAACCGTCACGCCAACGCCCACTGCCACGCCCTGGGTCATGGTCGTGGTGAACGTTGGCGACACGGGACTGCGCGTGCGGTATTCGCCGGATGGCACGGTGATGGGGCGCATCGCCGAGGGTGTTGCGGTCATAGTCATGGATGGCCCGGTCGTGGTGGGCGAGACGACGTGGTATCGCGTCATTTCCTCGTTCGACCGGCTGGAGGGCTGGGTGGCCGCCGACTATCTCGCGCCGACCGCGCCCTGAGTTTGAATAATCGCCAAGGCGCTGAGAGACGTTAATAGCTAAACGATTTAAAGCTGGCACAATCAGAGACCCTTCACTCCATCCCGGAAAAGCACCGGGATTCCGTTCAGGGTGACGTATACCGTCATTCTGAGCGTTTTTTGCGAAGAATCTCAGGAGACTCAGGGTAAATGCCCGGGGCAATGTCGCCAAGTCTAGCTCGTTCTCCTATAAGTTTTTCTTGACTTTTGACTTTGGACTTTTTCAAGGAGGTGCTATGCAATACAACGCCGAATTTGCGCACGTGTACGACTTGCATTGGGGTGGATTTGCGCGCCAGGTTGCGCCGCGCATCCGCGCGTTTTACGAGAGTACGCCGCTAGGCCAGACCAACAAATTCGCGTTGGACGTGTGTTGCGGCGCGGGCCATCTGGCGTTCTACCTCCTGGAACACGGCTACGACGTCACCGGCCTGGATTTCTCCCCAGCGATGCTGCGTTACGCCATTGAAAAGAATCAGGCGTACATTGACCAGGGGCGTGCGCGGTTTGTGGAAGGGGACGCCGCCAACTTCACGTTGGATGGGCAGTTCGGGTTGGCGATTTCGACGTTTGATGCGCTCAACCATCTGCCCGACTTGACGGCTCTGCAGGGCTGCTTCCGTTCTGTGGCGGCGGTGTTGCTGGAGGGCGGCTGCTTCATCTTCGACCTCAACACGCGCTATGGCTTGCAGCGTTGGCTCGGCGCGAGTATGCAAATGGCCGACGACCTGGTGTTGTTTACGCGGGGTGTGATGGTAGATGAACTGAACCGCACCTACACGCAGATTTCAGGATTCCTGCGCACCGATAGCGACCTATACGAACGTTTCGACCAAACGGCGTTCAACACGATCTTCGAGATGGATGCAGTGCGCGCCGCGCTGACGGACGCCGGTTTCCACAGCGTCCACTTCGCGCGTTCCGACGAGCTGGCAACGCCGCTCGACGCGCCGGAGAAGGAACCGCGCGTCTTTATCGTTGCCGCGAAATAGGAGGGGATGATGCCTTTACACAAAGCTATGCGCGATAGAGCCTTCAACCTGGCCCGCCATGACCTGGCGGCCTTTCTTGAGGAACATGAGGACGACCTGATTGCCATCTTCCGCGAAGAGATGCAACAGTTGGACGATGCGTTGCCCGAAGAGAAGATGTTCATTGACCTTGATCTCGTGGGGATCGGCGACATGATCCTCAAAGCCACGCTACACGCGCTCCGGCGCTTCTTGCTCGAAGCGCCGGATAAGCCACGCCGCGCCAAGGCTGAAGTAGCGCCGGTAGAAGATGCGTCGTTCTGGCGGCGTAAAGTTTGATAGCCAGAAATGCGCGCTTATGCTTTGTCGGCGTTGTGGCCGTTGCGGCTGTATTCCTGGTCAATGGTTTTTATTTGATAGCGCAACCAGGCCAATGTGACCGGCTCATAACGGCGGCATAATACCACTGAACAGTGGACGTGTTCCGCAACCCAGTCGTCAACGGAGCCGAAGAGCCGGGTGTTGCGCGCCCATTCCTCAGAAGCGCCCACGACGATCAAATCGTAAGGCAGGCGGTTAGCCTCGGCCAAAATCCCTTCCTGTATGGATTCGGCTTGTGCAACCCGCAGCTCGAAATTCTCCGGGACTTCTTCGAGCGCCTCTTCGATAATTTCCGCCAGATACAAGTGCTGATCTTCGATTTCCTCTTCCTCCACCGGCTCGGTGAGCAGCCGCAGCGCGACGACGCGGGCATCATCGGCCATCGCGATTTCGTTGGCCAGACGCAGCGCCATCCGCGAATGTATCCCTCCGCCCACCGGGACCAGAATCAGATTGATCTCCTCCAAGCCGCGATCCAAAAGCACAGCCATGTTCGTGCGCGCTTTTTGTAACACGACTTTCACTGGATTTTCGGCCAATCGCTTAGGATCAAAATGCCCGGGCCAACCAGCCAGCAACAATTTGAGATTGTGCCGGCTTGCGATTTCTTCCAGGATGCCTTCGGAGACAGTGTGCGCTGCGCGTACTTTGGAGTACAAGGCGATGTTTTGCGTGCTCACATCGGTCGCCACCTGCCGTAGGAAGCTCTGTTGCTGCGGTTTGAGCTGCTGCGCGATGCGCTGCGCGCTTTTCAGAGGAAGATCGCGGCTGGTCGTGATAACGCTCATCACACAAACGTAGGTATCGGCGCTGGCCTGCGCGACGATGGACGCCAGATGCACCAGGCTTTTGACGGTCTGCGGATTAGCGGCGGCAATCAGGATCAGATCATTGTCCGGCTCGGCCGTTCTACGCCGTTCGCGCAACGCTTCAAAGAAGGGCGGCAACGCGTAGAAGGCGAGGGCGAATACGAAAAGCACACCGCCGCCAAACAGCAGCGCGCGCCAATCGGCAAAGGCGATGATAAGCAGACAGGTTAATCCTGCCAGGTAAGCCGTCAATGGGAAAAAAGGCGCTTTGAACGGACGCTCTATATCGGGGTACAGTTTGCGCAGACGGATCATCGAAAGGCTGCTCCAGAACAACACGAACAGATAGCCGGAACTCGAAATGTAGCTCAGGAAGTCCACCAGGCCGATGATGGCGACGAGCGCGCTGATGCCGCCAATGATAAGGATTGCCATGTGCGGGGTGCGGAACCGGCTCAACTTCGAGAACATGCGCGGCCACACGCCATCACGCCCCAGGCTGAACGCTTCGCGGGTGGCGCTGAGCATCGCCGAGTTAATCGACGTGAGAGTCGCCACCATACCGGCGATAGCCATCATCGGCACACCCCACCCAGGGATGAAATGGCGCACCGCATCGGTCAGCGCCGTTTCTGAACCGGCCAACTCCTGCCAGGGCACGGTCCCCAGCGTCACCAGGCCAACCGACACGTAAATCAGCGTACAGAGCGTCAGGCTGATGAGGATGCCACGCGGGATATTGCGGCTGGGATTGCTCACCTCTTCGGCGTCGTCGGCGATAACTTCGAAGCCGACATAAGCGTTGTAGACCAGAGCAATCGTCGCCATGATGCGGGTGAAATTGGCCCAGAAGCCTGTGTGCGCGAAGATGCTTTCGCCTGAAATAAACACACCCCAACTGAAGCCTTGGGGATGGACGAAACCGGCAACAACGTAGAGCACAAACACTGCCAGCAAGATACCGCCTAGCACGATTTGCGCGTTGCCGACCTTGGTGACGCCCAGAATGTTCAAAAAAGAAAATAGCGCGATGACGACGATCGCTGTGGGCACGATAGGGATGAAGGGCAGAAACACTTTCAGAGAATACGCAAACCCGACTGCGGAAAGCGCCGCGTAGAACGTGCTCGACAGGCAATCCATTGAACCGACAAGGAACGATAAGAGACCGGTGCCAAAGGCTTCCCGCACATAGCTCATCGCGCCGCCAGCCACTGGATAGGTTGCGCCCAACTCGCAATAGTTGAGCGCAACGCTATAGCTTAACAGACCGCCAACTAACAACGCCAACACTGCCGCCGGGCCGGCCATTCCCGCCGCGTGCCCGGTCAAGACGAAAATTTCAGCGGCGATGGTGCCAGCCGTTCCCAGCATAATGACCTGGGTTAGATTGAGTTGACGCTTGAGCTTCCGCTTGCTCATACTGATTTGCCTCCCAAGACCTCAAAAATTAGACAGGATTTACAGGAATAACAGGATGAAGAAGAGTTCCATAATGTCTTCTCCTATCCTGAAAATCCTGTTAATCCTGTTAATCCTGTCGAAGAACATTGAAATACCTATCCCTTATTATGCAGATGATAGGGCACATCTATGATCGCCCGTTGATAGCCTAATGCACGGCGGCGATAGAGCAGCGCCGCCTTGATGAGCCAGGCCGTCTGGTTGTGAAACACACTCTGCCACCACTTCGCCGGCACAAATTCCGGCAAAACGATGGTGGCAAGTTGGCCGTCGTTGTGTTCCTGGTCGGTTTGATCGAGGTAGTCGAGCAGCGGTTTGAGAATCGCGCGATAAGGTGAGGGCACGACCACCAGCGGCACATCAGGCCACCAATGTGTCCACGCTTCGCGGACGCGCTCGGTCTCCTCGGCGTCAGTGGCGATGTATACCGCCGTGACGTCCCGGGAGATGGAACAGGCGTAGCCGACCGCGTCTAAAATCGCGCGGTGTACCCCGGCAACAGGGATCACCACGCGAGGCGCGGGATATGTTTTCACCGGCGGCTGCTGTCCGCGCAACGTGAGCTGCTCACGCACGTCATCGTAGTATCGGTGGACGTACAGGAACATCGCCACCAACAGCGGAATCAGAATGACCGTAATCCATGCGCCAGCGATGAATTTGCTCATTCCCACGACGAGCACCGTCACTGCTGTGGCGAGCGCACCGATGCCGTTGAGCAGCAATTTCCACTGCCAGCCGGCGCCGCGCTCCCGCCACCAGTGGACCACCATTCCTGCTTGCGAGAGGGTAAACGCCAGAAAGACGCCCACGGCGAAGAGGGGGATCAGAGCGTGGGTGTCGCCATTGAAAATAATGATGAGCGCCCCAGTGGCCAGCGCGAGCAGCTCAATGCCGTTGGCATACACCAGTCGTTCTCCTAGATTGCGAAGTTGGCGGGGAAGAAATCGCTCTTCAGCCAAGATTGCGGTAAGGCGCGGGAATCCGGCGAAACTGGTATTCGCGGCTACGGTGAGAATCAGCATCGTCGTCAATTGGATAACATAGTAGGCGAAGTTGTGACCCAAAATGCGCCGCGCTAAAGCAGAAAGAATAGTTTCTTCCGGACCAGCAATAATCGCCAATCCCTGGGTCAGGCCGACGCTGCCGACGAACAACAAGCCCATCAGAAGCGCCATTACCAACAATGTCTGGCGGGCATTCCTGGCTTCCGGCGGTTGGAAAACCGGCACCCCATTACTGATGGCCTCGATGCCGGTGAGCGCTGTGCAACCAGACGCAAAAGCATTCAGAATCAGTCCCAGGCTCAACGCCGCGACAGGGGGCGGCGCGGTGATAACCGGCGTGCCGGGGCCTTCGATCAGCAAACGCACGACGCCGTAAGCCAGCATCCCCAGGTAGGTGACAACGAAGATGTAGACGGGCACCGCCATCAATGTCCCTGATTCCTGGATGCCGCGCAGGTTCGCCAGGGCGATGAGGGCCAGGAAAACCAGCGCCAGCGGGACCCGGTAGGGCCACAGGATCGGAAATGCCGAGGCGATGGCAGCAACTGCGGCGGTGAGGCTGACCGCTGCCGTCAACAGGTAGCCGATCATCAAGGCTGTGCCCGCAACTAACCCCGGCAGTGTCCCTAGATTCTCACGCGCCACGATATAGGAACCGCCGCCGGAGGGATAGGCGTGGATGGTCTGGAAGTACGAGAACGCCACCAGCACCAACAACAGCGTAATGGCGACGCCGATGGGCAACGTAAACGCCAGCCCCGCGCTGCCGGCAACCACCAATCCCAGGTAGATTTCCTGGTTGGCGTAAGCGATAGAGGAAAGGGCATCAGGCGAGAAGGCTGCCAGCGCGCGGATTTTATTGAGCCGTTTCTCTTGTAGTTCCTGTGTCGGCAACGGCGGGCCAATCAGCAAGTATCTGAGGTTATGCCACATGAGCTTCTTCCTTTGATAGTTTTTCCCCACAGTAGGGACAGGCTTTCCAGTGCGCTTCAACGCCCTGTTTGCAGTGCGGACATAGATGACGCAGCGTGCGGCTTGGCGAGACGCGGCCAAACCGGACCGCTGCCGTGATCAACAAAGCAATGTGCGCCGAGGGTACAATGAGGATCAGCAGGGTAATCAACCCGGTGCCGAGCATATCCGAGAGGTCGGTCGGCCTATTGTCGCCGCACCAGAGACAGAAATTTTTGTCTTCGTTCTCATAAGTTTTGAATCCGGTGATGAGCGGACCACGATTCAGTGTAAAGAAAAACAGGCCGACGACGGCCAACCCGGTCGCCAGCAGCGCATAAAGCAGCCATTTGCGTTTTCTGTGCATATATACCCTTTCACGCAATTTCCTCACGATGGCCGTAAAACACAAAACGTGAAACGTAAGTCACGTTTCACGCTGGCTTTTTTTGATAGACTCACGGATCAAGTCGAGGATATTGCTATTATAGCACATTTGTCTGCGCTTGCTATCTGTCGCTCTCGGCGTATAATGCGGGTTGTTCTGACGCTACATCCTATTTGTGAATGGTCCCTCTTATCGCCACAGAGACACGAAGATCGCAAAGAATCTTCACGATTCTCTCCGTGTTCTTTGTGTCTCAGTGTTTATTTCAACGGAGGAGTGAAGTATGCCCGGATTCGAGCTTGTTTCGAGTTTCAAACCCACCGGCGATCAGCCGCAGGCGATTGAGAAGCTGGTGGATGGCCTGAACAAAGGCTATCGCCATCAGGTGCTCAAAGGGGCCACCGGGACGGGGAAGACGTTTGCGATGGCTGAAGTCATCGCGCGGACGCAGCGGCCTACGCTGGTGCTGGCCCATAACAAGACGCTCGGCGCGCAGCTTTACTCGGAGTTCCGCGAACTGTTCCCCAACAACGCCGTCGAGTACTTCGTCTCCTACTACGACTACTACCAGCCCGAAGCCTACGTCCCGCAGCACGACCTTTACATCGAGAAGGACGCCGACATCAACGATGAGATTGACCGACTGCGCCTGGCGGCGACGGCAGCGGTGCTCACGCGGCGCGATGTCATCGTCGTGGCGTCGGT
>DAOLUH010000065.1:16834-30095 GCA_035420085.1 Anaerolineae bacterium | reverse complement strand
TGTGGCGACGCTGATATATGGCTCCCGGCCTTAGGCTTCGTCAGGGGTGACGACCCGAATGGAAGCCGCCCTCTATGCCAGAGTGCAAGATCGGCTTTGTTTCCTGGCTGTGTGTCACCCCAGACGTCACCATCGTGGAATCAATACCGGAGTCTTCTTTTTATACGACTCATAATCTTCCTGCCCACCCCATTTATCATCCGCCTTTTTCTCAAGGAGCGGGATACCACTGACGCGCGTCAGCAGCAGGGTGACGAAAACGGGAGAAATCAGGGCGATCCACTGCCAGCCCTGCAGAACAGGAAAAGCAATCAGCGCCACCCCAACCCAGAGCACAATCTCACCAAAGTAATTGGGATGGCGTGAACGAGACCATAACCCCGTTTGTATAAACTTGCCTTTGTTCTCTGAATTGGCTCTGAAGCGGCTTTTTTGGAGATCGGCGATGACCTCAAAGGTAAAGCCAAACCCCCAGATCAGAAGACCGGCAATGGCAAATCCATCAAATGGTTTGCGGGTGGTCGTTGTGATGGCGACCAGTGCCGCCGCCATCGTGAACGTCACCCACAAGGCTTGCACCGTCCAGACGTTAAGGAAACGGATGAAGGAAGGTTTTATCTCATCAAAACGATCATCCTTCCCCGCTTTTTTGACGCGCGTGAACAAGAAACTACCCAGACGCAGCGCCCAGATGACGACCATCGCCGTGAGCAGGATGGCTCTCGCATCCGCGCCGTCGCTCAGGAAAACGGCCAGGGTGACCACCGAAATGTACGTCAGGCTGCCCGTCAGATCGAAGAACTTTTCCGTTTGCAGCACGTAGGCAGGGATGAAGGCCAACCACTGGATCAGAAAGATCAACCCAACCAGCAGGGCAAACAAGGGGACGCCCAAAACCGCCGCCCCGCCCTGACTGCCGGCCCAGGCGACGAGAAGTCCAATCACGACCAAAATGGGAAACGTGATGAGCGCATTGCGATTGTTCATTTTCATAGCAATTTGTCCTTTTATTGTGATACAGGGATTAAAATCCGCGCCGCTGCCCTTGCCAGGGCGCAGGTGCGTTGTTGCGAAACTCTTCTACGCTGGGGCCGCGCAGCATTGCGAGTCGCCAGGTGCCATACAGGTAACTGATGATGAGCAGAACGATGGTCGCGGGCCAGCCGGTCAGCGCATTGACGAGCGCCAGGTAGCCGGTGTCTTGCCGTTGGAAGAGGTTCACCTGCCAGAAGAGGCGCAACGCAAAGAAAAGAATCCAGGCCAGCGTGACTTCGGTGTATGCAGGTCTGACGCGAGCGTGCCAGTACCATTCCAGCGGCCAGCGGCGGGCGAGATAACTCGTCCAGGCGACCATCGGCTTGCGGATGATCAGGCTGACCACTGCCAACGCAACCGTGATGCCGCTGTTGACGATGCCCGGAATGAAGTAGCCCTCCGCGCGTCCAAGCAGCAGCGCCAGCGCGATAGCCAGCGCGACGCTTCCCATGCCCCCCAAGGAGTACAGCATGGATTGTCCACGGCGGAGGCGGAGGACGACAATGATCACGGACAGGCCTAGCGCACCGCTCGTCGCCGCCGTGAACCCGGCCAGGCTATTCAGCATCAGGAATAGAATTGGCGGCAGGATCGTGTCCAACAGGCCGACTTTGCCCGTCACGCCACGGAATTCTTCCAACAATTCGCGCGCTTTATCCCGCATGCTTTCCTAACCAGAATTTGCGCCAATCGTTGAGCGAGACAATGCCCCACGGCATAGCAAGCAGTTGGCTGCCTTCGCCGGAGAAATCGCCGCGCGTGAAGCCATTGACCAGTGCGGTTGTCATAGCCAACACACCAAGAATGGAAACTATTTTTGCTAATTTCATACACTTACTCCTTTGAGATACAGGCGAATCCGAGCGCCCCGATGCCGAGATGCGCGCCGAGGACGGGCGTGATTTGCGTGATGAGCACTTCGCCTTGTGGAAAATAGGCGTTTGTTTGCCGGCTCAAGGCTTCAGCTTCTTCCTGAACGCCGGCATGCACGATGGCGAGTTTTTCGTAAGGCGCGTACTCCGCCAACCATTCCAGCAGGCGGGCCGTGGCGCGTTTTTGCGTGCGGGTGCGGTGCGCATCGGCTTTGCCCATATTCATGTGCAGCAAAGGCTTGAGTTGCAACAGCTCGCCAAACCGCGCCAGCGCAAAACTCATCCGTCCACTGCGGCGCAGATATTCTAACGTTTTCAGCGAGGCGAACACGTAAGTGCGTTTCATCAGATGATTCAAGGCCGCCATAATTTCCGACAGGTCTATTCCCGACTTCGCCAACTGTGCGGCACGCTCGACGATGAAGCCCAATCCGAGGCTGAGTTGACCGGAATCCAGCACGGTGACGGGGATGCGCTTGAACTGTTCCGCCGCGATGCGCGCCGCGTTGACGATGGCGCTCAACGTCTCCGAAATGTGAATGGACATGATGGCTTGTGCGCCTTCGTCTGCTAGCCGCTCGAAGGCCTGTATGAAAACGGCTGGGCCGGGCATAGCGGTTGTGGGGTGCGGATTGAAGGTGGGCAATTGAGCGTAGAACTCATTGCGCGTCAGGTCAACGCCATCCAGGAAGGATTGGTCGCCCACGTTGATCGTCAGTGGGATGACGGTGATGGCCTGGCAGTGGACAATCTCTTCCGGCAGATCGCACGTGCTATCTGTGACAATACGAATGTTCATTATTTCCTTATCTCCTCGACTGCGCAACGTCCAATGCTTGACATTTGCATATTATTATATATTATCATCGAAAATTTAACAATTATTACTAAAGAACTCTTTTACAGGAGAGCTATGACACAGAACAAACGACTCGATTTCAACGCTGCCGCGCCAGATTTGACAGTCCTCGACACTGCCGGACAGCCGGTGCAGCTTTCCAGCCTATGGGCAGCAAGGCCGCTGCTCCTGGCCTTCACCCGCCATTTCGGTTGCACCCAGTGCAAAGTGATGCTGGACGAGTTGACAGCCACCAGGGAACGCCTTGAGGAAGCCGGTCTGGCGCTGGCTGTGATCACGCAGGGAACGCCGGAAATGACGGCTGAATTTGCCCGGATACATGCGCCCGGCTTGCTGCTGTTGGCGGATCCAGAGCGCAAGGCATATCAGGCTTACGGCTTGGAACGGGGCACCGTGTTCCAAACGGTTCTGAATCGGCGGGTCTGGCAGGCTGTCGCACAAGCGAAGCAGAAAGGCTACCAGCTGGAGTCGCCGCCTACCGGGCAAGATGCCATGCAGATGTCAGGCGCCTTCATCATCGGCCAGGATGGACGCATCCAGTTGCCCTACTACTATGATGATATTGCCGACCATCCCTCGCTAGAGCTGCTGTTGAACGGCGTGCTCGCGACCCCCTGGGGTGCTGCCTTCGATGGGCCAATCGGTCCCGGCGTGGCAAAATCAGACCATAAATCCGGGAGGGCGCAATGAAACAGACCTTCGCGGTATCAACCTACCTGGCGCTGAAAGAGATCTGGCGCAACCGCGGTCGCTTCCTGCTGGTCAGCCTGGTGATCGCCCTGATCACCCTGCTGGTGCTCTTCATTGCCGCCCTGGGCGAGGGTCTGGGCAATGGCAACCGGGAATACATCGCCAAGTTGGACGGCGAATTGCTGGTTTACCAGGCCAAAGCGGATTTCCTGATCGCTGCCAGCCGGCTGGACACCGCCCGCGTGAACGAAGTGCGCCAGGTCGCGGGCGTAGCGGACGCCGGTATGATCGGGACGGCCAGCGCCACCCTGATCCTGGACGGCGACGCGGACCCGCTTAAAGTGGCGTTACTTGGCGTTGAGCCGGGCCGGGTCGGCGAACCGCCCGTAATAGAAGGCCGTCAGCTTTCCGCAGACGATGCGGATGAAGTCATCATTGATCGGAACACGGCCATCCGCACCAACCTTGCCGTGGGCGACACGCTGACCCTGCGAGTGACACAAGGGACCGAGGACGCGTTCTTCACGCTCACCATCGTGGGCATCTCGGATGGACGTCAGTACAGCCTCCAGCCCGCAATTTTCGCCCCGTTTCTGACCTGGGATCGGGTCCGGCCTCAATCGGCGGCGGAGCTGAATTTCGCGGACGCGACGGCCAATGTGATCGCCGTGCGGCTGGTAGACCCCAACGCAGTCGAAGCGATGCGGCAAGAAATCGTGGCGCAGGTGGATAAAGTGGAGGTCGCCACCTTGAAAGAGGCCATCCAGGCGTTGCCCGGCTATTCTGCCCAACAGAGCACGTTGAACACGCAGGGCGGCTTTACCCTCTTCATCGGCATCCTGGTCATCGGGGGTTTCTTCCAGATCCAAATCCTGCAAAAGGTCTCCCAGATCGGTGTGCTCAAGGCGATTGGCACCTCCAATCCGATCGTAGCCTGGGCTGCTGTGATCCAGATCGTGGTCATCACGGCCGTCGGGGTCGCCATCGGTGGCCTGCTGACGTTCCTGTTTTCGCTCTTCTTCCCGCCCACGGTGCCCATTGTGTTCAACGGGACGACCTCGGCGATTGCGCTGGTGGCGCTCCTGTTGATCGGTCCGGCCGGCGGATTAGTTTCCATTCGTTACGCGGTCCGTATCGAGCCGCTGAAAGCCCTGGGGTTGAACTCATGAACGATACCAAACACACTCCGTATGCCCTTGAGACCCGCGCCGTGGTCAAGAAGTATCAGGCGGATGCCGGGACGATCTTTGCCGTGAATGACGTGTCGCTGCAAGTGGCAGCGGGCGAGTTCGTGGCGCTTGTTGGCCCGAGCGGCTCCGGCAAGACGACGATGCTCTCGATGTTGGCGGCATTGTTGAAGCCCAGTTCCGGGCAAATCCTGCTCGATGGAGAAGACCTGGCCGGGATGAGCGACGCCGAGCGGGTGGTCATGCGCCGGGAGAAGATTGGTTTTACCTTCCAGGCGAACAACCTGGTGCCTTATCTCAGCGCCGTCGAGAACGTCGAATTGATGTTACGCCTGAACGGGCGGCTGGACAAAGCCGGCAAACTGCGCGCGCGGGAACTGCTGGCCCGGCTGGGATTGGGCGAACGGCTGAACAATCTGCCCGGGCAGATGTCAGGCGGGCAGCAACAGCGCGTGGCCATCGCCCGCGCGCTGATCCATAACCCTAGCCTGGTGCTGGCAGACGAGCCGACCGCCAGCCTGGATACCGAACGCGCCTACCAGGTGGTGGAAACCTTCGCGGGACTGATTCACGAGTGGCAGCGCGCCGGCATCATGGTCACGCACGATCTGCGCATGTGCGAGTACGTGGATCGGGTGCTCCAGATGCAAGACGGCAAGTTGGTGCAGATATATACCGATCGGGATGAGATCATGAAGCTGGCTAAAGGCGGCAAGGATTGATAAATCAGGCTCTGAGTCATTAGCTGGCAAGGCCAGATGGGGGTAGGAATCGCGCCTTTACTCGATAACGACCACGACGCCAATCTCGGCCCAATTGTAGAGCGTCTCCGCTTCAGGGATGCCGAGGATGATGCAGCCGAAGGACGCCGGACGCCCCAACGAGCCGGCCCAGAGGCGCTGGCCGTTCGCCAGGATCGGCAACTCGTGAAAGCCGTTTTCGACCCCACCGCCTGCGGGATAGACGGAGATAAAATATGGCATCCACAGATCCCACTGCGAAGCATACGCCTTCTCGGTCTTGCTGAGCACCTGGAAGACGCCCCGATGTGTTGGGGACGTCGCAATCCCCGTGGATGTGGGCCAATCGTAGAGCAGCGCGCCGTTCTCGTAGACGCGCACGCGCTGTTCGGCGAGGCTGACCACGATGCGCTTGCCCGGCACCGGCATATACGGTGTGAGCACGTCCTGTGAGGGGATGGTGATCTGCTGCCCTACGCTCAAGCGGTTATAGTCAATGCCGGGGTTGGCCTCTGCGACCAGTCCCGAAGGCATCCCGAACTTTGCCGACAGGCTGGTTAGGGTATCGCCAGATTCCACGGTGTAGATGCGCTGTGGGTGTGTCAGATACACGTTGACTGTCCCACCGCCCGCGTCGAAAGTCTCGAACACCTGCTGCGCCGCCTCGTCGTAGCAGAAGCCGCGCCCGTCGCCCAGGCCCGCCGCCAGCGCGACCAGGCTGTCGCGGATGGCATACAGGTTCGCGTCTACCATCGTTTTGCCGTCGGGGCCAGGGACCAGGCGCAGCCACGTCGCAATCGTCTCGCGGCCTAACGTCCAGACAAGATTCTTGTCGGTGAGCACATCGTAAGCCGTCAAGGTGATTGTGCGCGTCAACAATGCCTCGGCTTGCGCGGTCACGTTAGCGGTGTTGGGTTCCACAGGTTGGACGATATCGAAAACCAGCGGCACCTCCACGCGATATAAGCCGCTGCTTGCCGTCGTCAACGCCAGCAGCGTCTGCGATACGTTGACCACGCGCCCGGCCTGTCCCGGCACGATTACCACTTGCCCATTCCGCAGTTGGATCGTCGCCTCGGTAGCGGGAATCGATGCTTCTTCCGAGACCTGGGCCAGCAAGGCCAGCCCAGCGTCGGCGTTGTAGGTGAAACGCAACGGTACGTCGTGGACGTTCAGCCACACAGCCAACTGCCCCTCGAAGCCGCCGCTGCGCCCTACTCGATAGGCTTCCTCGGCCATCGCCTGCGCGTCAATGTGCAGCCCGGCCTGCGACCAGGCGAAGGACCAGCGTTTGTCGCCATCGGTGAGGATGAGCATCCCGGTGTTGACCTGTGCGGCGACATTCTCCAGCGCCATTGCTGCTTCTGTCGTCGTCATCCCGCCCACGGAGGTACCAAGCGCGTACACGTGCGGGTAGATGTGACCTTCGTAGAGGCGCTCCATCCGCTGCACGAAAACCCAGCCACAGAAGAGCGTCAAGGCCAGCCAAATGAGCAGCAGCACCAGGATCAACCCGCCGGCGACGGCGTCATGGCTCTGGCGTGTGCTAGGTGAGAAGTGCGCCATCTATCTCATACTCCTGGAGCGAATATACCCTCGGCAGCGCACTATGGATGCTGTTGTATAGGCGCTTGTCGGTGGTCCAGAAGTGGGTGTTGAGCCGTTCGCATAATGCCAAGTAATGTGCACCGTAAGCAGCGGCTAATGAAAACTCTTGTGCTACGCACAATGCGCGATGATGTAATGGGCTGTCGCCGTAGAGGACAATTTTGAGAGCCAGGGTTTGTTCTAGCGCTTGCATTATCTGGTGCAGATTCTGGGTGTTGGTGTTATTTCATGAACTCCGCGCTGCGGATGTTCAGCCCATACCCCACTGAGCCGGTGCTGAACTCGCGGGCGGGCGCGACTTCATCCACGAGGACGTTCTCCGGGTCGTCCGCGTCTACGATGAGGACGCGCACCTTGTTCACGGCGAGCGCCTTCTCCTGCTGCGCCGCCGTCATCTTCTTGCTGCCAACGAGGATGACATTCACGCCGACGGAGAATTGCGGCTTGGTAGGACCAGATTCGGTACTGCGAATAATCGGCATAGTACACCTCCACGATACAAGATGCAGGATGCAGGATGCAAGACAGATTTTTACCGCTTTACATGCGGCGACGTTGGTGGGCGCGCCAATAGGGGGAGAGTTTGAGCATCGAACGCCGCGCAAACGGGCGCGCCAATGGCATAAAATACTTTCGCCAGCCCAACAACGCGGCGATCTCGCGCACGATGTCGTCCCACGAAGTGCGTTGGTATTGCAAGAGACGCTGGCTTTCTTCTGTGTCCAGCCAGTCGGTGACGTATTCCGCGGTGGTGAACGCTTCGTCGGGCAGCATACCGATGCCCATCGCGGTCAGGATTTGGCCCAGGTACTCGCGGTACGTCATCTGGCAGCGCGGGCCGCCGCCGATGAGCAGGGTCTTCCCCCACACAGCGTCGCAGTGGAGCGCATTCGCCAGCGCCAAAGCCAGATCGCGCGGATGAATCACCTCGAAGCGCGTGTCCAACCTGATTTCGAACATGATCGGATGCGCTTCGCGCAGCGCGATGTGCGGGATATCAGCAAACCGGAAGATCGTCCAGGTCAACGGGGAAGCCTTGACCATGGCCTCGCACGCGATTTTATGCTCGGTGTAGGGATCGGTAGCATAGACAGGATCGGTCACGCGGCGCGGCGGCGGCAGGTGTCGGGTGTGGCCGAACAGGTCGAAGGTGGAGGCGAACAGGAATTTTGGCGGCGTGGCCTGGGCCTGCGCCGCTTCCAGCACGTTGCGTGTCCCATCCACGTTGACCTGCCGCGCCAGTTCCGGCTGCTCGTTGCTGAACGGCGGGATAACAGCCGCCAGGTGAATGACGACGTCACAGCCGGAAACGGCCTTGTTCACGACATCCGCATCGCGCACATCACCCCACAACACTTCAACGCGGTCGCCAAAACGCGCAGCCACGGCCTCGGTGTGCTTGTTCCGTATGTCGAAACAGCGCACCTCATGCCCTTGCTGCAATAATTCTCCAATGGTATGCGAACCAACATGTCCAAATGCGCCGGTAAGTAATACTTTCATATTTTTGCCTCTTGCCTCATGCTTCCAATTCATCCAGCATTTCTGCCAACAGATCGAACCCACCTTGCCAGAAATCCGGCGACGCCATATCGAAACCCGCCTCGCTGATGATGTGATGCGGACTGGCGGAGCCGCCGTAGGCGAGAATGCGCAGGTAGTCCGGCTCGAACGCCGTGCCCAGTTCCTTGTACTTGCGGTAAAGCGCCAGCACGAGCAGGTTGCCGAAGGCGTAGGCGTAGCAGTAGAAGGGCCGGTCGTAGATGTGGGGGATCGCCAGCCACTCGTAACGGAAGTCGTCGCTCAGGTCGAGCGCGTCGCTGAACTGCTCGCGCAGGTTGGCGAGATAGGCCGCGTACAGGTCGTCGGGCTTCGCGCCGTCCACGATCATCTGGTGCGCCTGCTTCTCGAAGATGACGAAGTATCCCTGCCGGACAATGGTGGCGTAGGCGTCATCCAGCAGTGTGCTGATGAGCGCGCGCCGCACGGTGGGATCGGTTTCCTCCGCCAGCAGCTTGTCGTTGAGCAGCATCTCGCCGAAGACGGACGCCGTCTCCGCCATCGGCAGCGAGGAGTGGAAGGTGAGTGGCGAATGGTCCGCCGCCATCAGCGCGTGGACGGCGTGCCCCAGTTCGTGCGCCAGCGTCGAAACGTCGTGAATTTTCCCCTGGAAGTTCATCTGCACCCAGGGCGTAAGCGTCGGCAGCGGGCCGTAGCAGAACGCGCCATCCATCTTGCGCGGGCGGATTTCGCTGTCGAGATGCTCAGCCTTCAACACACGCATGGCGTGATCGGCCAAGGTGGGCGAGAACGCGCGGTACGCCGTATCCACCATTCGCACGGCGGCGTCGAAGGTGTACGTCTTTTCCACCTCGGCGAGCGGCGCGTACAGGTCATAGCGGCGCAGGCGCTCCACGCCCAACACCTGCGCCTTGAAGCGGAAGAACCGTTGGAAGAGCGTCACGTTGCGGCGGATGACATCCAACAGCGTCTCCACCACCGCGTCGGGGATGTCGTTTTCGAGATTGCGCACGCTGATCGGACTGGCGAACGCGCGCAGCTTCAGGTTCTCGGCTTGCCAGTCGCGCACGCGAGCGGCATAGACGTAGGCCAGCACGTCGGCCTGGGTCGCGTAGACGCGATACAACTCCTGGTATGCCGCCGCGCGCAAGTCGGGATTGGGGCTGGTGACGTAGAACGACAACTGCCCGCGCGTCAGTTCTCGCTCCTCGCCATCGATAGTGAGGTGGAACTTGAAGGCGTTGGTCAGCATATCGTAGATCGTCTTCACCGCCTGGATGCCGTTGACGTCCTTGATGTTGATGATTTTCTCTTCGGCTTCGCTGAGCGTGTGCGGCTTGAACAGGCGCAGGCTTTGCAGATAGTAGCGCAAGTCGCCGGAGTTCGCCATCAACCGCGCCGCCGCGTCGTCGTCCAACGCTTTCCACCACAGCTCGAAGAAGAGCAGACGGTTGTGCAAATCGGCGCCGAATTGCTGCACGCGCGCGCGAAAGGCCAGCGCATCCTGGTTGGCGATGTCCTCGGAGAACCAGAGATAGGCGTAGGCCATCACCCGTCCGGCGTCAGCATAGAGCTGCTCCAGGCGGGCGAGGAGATCGCGGAACATATCCTCAGTAACATCGGGAGCGAGTTTGTCGCGCAGCGCCTCGACCTTGCCAAGCCGCGTCTCGATGTCCACAAAAAACTGCTCAACCTCCGGCGTTCCCACCGGCGCGAGCAAATCAGTCAATTTCCAACGTTGGGGTTCGTATGGCATCAATGTCCTCCCTTGACATATGGTTACAGGTTGCAGGTTACAGGTTGCAGGTTGAAAGTTGGGGAAATCTGTGCTCAGACTTTCTTTTTGAATAGGCGGTCTCGACCGGCCAAAAGCGCGATGAGTGCGAGAAAGAGCAGGGTCAGGACTGCGTCGCGGGGCCACAGGCTGCGGGCGTAGTCGGAGCGGTCGCCCAAGAAGTGAAGAATCCAGAGAACGGCTTGATAAGCCAACGCCAGACCAGGTGCGCCGCTGGTATCTTTGCGTCGCCAGGCGACAAGCGCTGCTACAAGAAAGATCACCCCCCATAGTCCGTAGACGCTCCCTAACACTGCCAGCGATAAAGAAGGCGGGTATTCTGCTAACGCGGGTGCGATATACGCCGCCATCCCCGCGCGGAGCAGATTCGCTGCACCGAAGATCACCCAGATTATACAAATCGCAAGCGCACGCCATTGTTTCGCCACACTGGAATTGTACAACAGGATGCGCGAAAAGGAAGTAGTGTGAATTGGCCTGGTCAAATTTCACCTGACTCGCGCGACATCAGGATTTGCGACAGATGAAGAACAAGTACGCCCCCTGGTCGGGTAATGGCTCTTTGTAGTAACGCCACAGGAGGGCAGCGGTGGGCGCCAGATTCCAGCGGGTGGGAACGAGCAACCAGCGTCCGGTGAGCTTTTTCGCCAGGAGCGTGGGCAATCCGAGCGGATGTCCCCATTCCAGCGCCGCCAACGCCGCCGGAGAGAAGTAGCTCCACCAACGTTCTACGGTCAGGCCGGCGCGGGCAAGGCGGTCGGTCCATTCTTGGGGCGTGTTGTAATAGCGATGGCGCGAGATGCGGTCGAAGAGGCGACGATAGGCTTCGGCGAGGCCGCGCAGGCGCAGCGCATCCAGCGCCCGCGCCACGGAGAGGAACTGGCGGAAGTGCGGCCCTGGCACGCAGAAGTAGAAGATGCCGTCCGGTTGCAGGACGCGGGCGACCTCATGCACCACCGGTTCCACGTCGGGGATGTGCTCTAGTACGGAATTGCTGACGACGGCAGCAAAGTGTGCATCGGGGAAGGGCATCCGTGCGCCGTCGGCGTGGGTGAGGATGCGGTATACGTCGCGGGCGCGCGCTTCGCACAGCGGCCCCCACCACGGATCGAGTCCCACATCCAACTGGTGAGAGAAGGCGACCGACGCAAAGTGCCCATCGCCGCATCCCAGGTCGAGCACGGGCGCGGGCAGCGGCAGATCGGCGTAGAAATCTGCTTCCACCGCACGCAACAGGGCGCGAAAGGCGGGCAATTCCTGCAACTGTTGGCGAAACGTATCACGCGGCATTTATCTCCTCCAAGAATAATGTCAACGGATTAAGAAGAAGAAATCCGTTAAAATCCGTTCAATCCGTTGACAAAAACGGGCACAAATCGTCCCAGGTATACGTCGGGTTGGCATACCCGAAGCTGTTCAGGAAATCTAGCACCTCGAGGGCTTCAGGGGCGCGGATGGCCTCAACGCAGGCAAGCGCCATATCGCCGTGGACCGTGTAACTCTCCCAAAACCGTTGCGCCAGCGCCGCAACGGCGTGTCCGGCAGTTGCCGGTAGGAACTCATCCACTAATTCGTTGTAATAGGCTTGAGCATTGGGCATATTCTGCAATCGAAGTTCTACCAGGAGCAAGCGCCAGTCGGCGAGGGCGCGGAACCAGTGCTCTTCTTCGTCGCGGCTGACGGCTACGGCCCAGGCTTTCAACGTTTTGTTGTTGCGCGCCTGCAGGTAGGCGTCGAGGGCGTGCGCGTATTTGCCGGCGAACAAGGCTTCGTCGCCATCGCACAAGACGTGGTAGCGGTAGATGGCCGGCCCGGCGACGGTCGCTGTGACCGTGACGGCGCTCCCATCCCAGGCCAGCGTGGTGGTCACGGGACGCTGTGGCCCGGCCTCCACAGAACTGTCGCCGTGGCTTCCAGCCAGGATGCGCCCATCGGCCAGGGCGAAATCGGCGTAGGGGAACGAGAACTTGCTGCCCATACGTTCCTGGAAGTCCTTGCCCACCCACGACCAAACGCGCAGGGTGTGCCAGCAGGTGTTCGCGCTACACGAGACTTCGGCGAAGACCAGATCCGCCAGCCCATCCTGGGTCACATCGGTCGCGCCGATGAGGTTGAGGCCGAACCACGCGCCCGGTTTGTAGGTGTACAAGAAGCGCACCGTCCCCTCGCGGCAGGTGTAGATTGCTAACATCCCTGCGGGTGGGTAGCTCTCCGTCGCCGGGTTGATGAAGGCGACGACGCTGTCTGTAACGCCGTCGCCGTTGAGATCGGCGCGCGCGAGCGTTTCGCCGGTGGCGGTTCTGGCTTGCCACTCGCTGAGCAGCGCGGGGATGCGCCGCGGATCGCCGCCCGCGGCCAGGTAAGCACGCACCGTCTCCGCGTAGTCGGCGAAAGCTGCCGGACGTGACGGGAACGCGATGTCGCGCCGCGCCGGGCAGGGATCGGCGCTGGATGTGGTGGGCGGGCGGGCGGTCACTGTTGCCGGGGGTATCTCCGGCGCGCGGGTGACGGCGCGCTCCGGGATGGTGGCTGGCGCGGGAGACGCGAACAGGTTGCATCCGAGCAGGATGCACGCCATTCCCAGAAGCAGAGCGCAGCGCCGCCATATCATCGTTCGTTATAAATTGCGAGTTAAGAGTTAAGGGTTGCGAGCTAGAACGTTTGTAAATCGGTAGGGCATGTTTCATTTGAGTGCGTGGGCATATAAAACGTAATGCGTAAAGCGTAAAACTCCCTTACGTTTTACGAAAACTCGTTCTTCAACTGAGATCAAACGCCCCCCAATCTATGGTGGTCATAGTATAACCGCCGTGCGGCGAACGGCAACTCTCATTTGCCTGCCCCCGGGACGGGGGCAGTGAGCGAGAATGAACGAACGGCAATTCCCGTTTGCCTGTCTCCGGGACGGGGGCAGTGAGCGAGAATGAACGAACGGCAATTCCCGTTTGCCTGTC
>DAOLUH010000065.1:0-16734 GCA_035420085.1 Anaerolineae bacterium | reverse complement strand
TCCCGTTTGCCTGTCTCCGGGACGGGGGCAGTGAGCGAGAATGAACGAACGGCAACTCGTGAGCGCGAAGACAGACTGCTGCGGATGCGCTCTTGGATTTGTGGTGTACACTTATGTCAATAGCGATTGATCGGTTGTTGAACGAAATGTCGTAGAGCGAGCGGCCACTCGCCCGCTCACAACCTGTTTGAGGAGGATGTATGCCAGGTATGTCAAGACCATCGAGCCTCATTTTGCTGCTAACGCTGGTGGCGCTGGCCGGTTGCGCGAAGACCGCGACGACTACGCCCGTTCCCGCCACGGAAACGCTGCCACCCACCGCGACGACCGTTCCCACGCTTACTACAGTCCCACCTGAGAAAGCGCAACGTCCCTTGTTGATGGCGCATTACATGCCCTGGTACCAGACACCCGACGTGAGCGGGTATTGGGGCTGGCACTGGACGATGAATCATTTCGATCCGGCACAGATGGATGAGAGTGGCCGTCCTCAAGCTGCATCGCACTATATGCCGCTCACCGGGCTGTATGATTCGGCCGATGGCGCAGTGTTGGAGTACCAGGTTTTGCTGATGAAATTGAGCGGCATAGATGGTGTGATCGTGGACTGGTACGGGATTGAGGATTTTTGGGATTACGGCGTGCTCAACAAGGCTACCGGCAAACTGTTTGAGTATGTGAAGCAGGCCGGCCTGCAATTTGCCATTTGTTATGAGGATCAAACCATCAAACATATGGTGGATAATAAACACCTGGCTATGGCGGATGTCTATACCCACGGTCAGGACGTCATGCGCTATATGCAGGAGACGTGGTTCGGCGACGACGCCTATCTCAAGACCGCTGGACGGCCTGTGCTGCTGACGTTTGGTCCGCAGTACTACACCAACGCGACGGATTGGGCAAAGCTGTTCGCGGTGTTGGACGTCCAGCCGGCTTTTATCACATTGAATAAGAGCCTGAGTACGGTGGCGTTGACAGGTTACCCGTGGCCGCCAATGGAGGCGTCGAGAGACGGTGTATTAACCCAGACTGCCCTGGAGGACTATCTGAACAAGTTCTACGCTAAAGTATCCGCGGACCCTTATCGAGTGGGTGGGGCTTTCCCGCAATTTCACGACATCTACAAAGAGGCCGGGGTCAGCGCGGGCTATGGCTATCTGGATGCGCGGGACGGCGAAACGTTCCGTTTCACTCTCGACCTGGCGCTGAGCCACAACCCGGATGTGATCCAGCTCATCACGTGGAACGATTATGGGGAGGGTACCATCATCGAGCCGACTGAGGAGTTTGGCTACCGCTACCTTGAAATGGTGCAAGCGGCCCGGCTGACGCTGGCAGAGGGAGACTTTACTTTTACTGCCGAGGACCTGCGTCTACCGTTGCAGTTGTTTAACCTGCGGCGGGAGCACGCCGGCGAGGCCGCCGTCAACGCGCGCCTGGATGAGGCATCCGCCGCGATCATTGCCGGGGATGTACAAAGGGCCGCCGCGATCATCGCCGGTATCCAGTAGCCGTTTGCGGGAAGTGTTTTCTTACAGATTTACTGTGGGAGGGAGAGCATGGGATTTCGTATCCAGAAACTTCTGACGCCGCCATCGTTCGCGGACGATGCAGATAAGACGCAAACGGCGAGTGTGCTGCACAGGCTGCTCATTGCTGCCGCGGTGTTTTTTATCATCCTGGAGGGCATTGTCGTGCGGCTCGATTTTGCCGAGCGGATGTACTTCACACTTGGCATTCCGGGATTGGTGATCGCCATCGCCATCGCCTACGGGCTGATGCAGCGCGGTCGCGTGCGATTCGCCAGCGCATTCTTCATCGTCACGCTCTGGGTAGCTTTCACGCTTTTCTTGCCCTTTGCCGGCGGTATGCGGAGTGTGGTGGTGGTTTTCTACGTGGCCGGAGCTGTTATCACCGGCCTGCTGCTCGGCATACGCGCTGCGCTGGTGCACATCATGGCCTGTGGTGTGGTTGGCTTGGGGATGGTGTTCCTGGCTAACGGCGCGCATAAACCGCCGCTTTTGTTTGTCATCCCGCATAGCATTGGCTGGATGGGTATGATGCTCAGTCTCGCGTTAACCATCGGAGCACTGGCCCTGGTTGGGCAGCGACGTGACGCTGCGCTTGCCTCGTTGCGGGAGAGCGAAGAGCGCTATCGCCAGCTTTTTGAGGCCGAATCTGATGCCATTTTCTTGATTGACAATGCCAGCGGGCAAATTCTGGAAGCCAACGACGCGGCTGTCGCGCTGTATGGCTATAGCCGCGCGGAACTGTTGATTAAACGCAACACTGATCTGTCGGCTGAACCGGAAGATACCCGCAAAGTTACACAGACGACGCCGGTCGTTACCGAGCAGGTGATCATCATTCCTTTGCGATTCCATCGTAAGTGTGATGGGACTGTCTTTCCGGTCGAAATCACAGGACGTTTTTTCAACTGGAAAGGACGCCCGGTACACATCGCGGCTATCCGTGACATCACTGCGCGCCAACAGACTGAAATGGCGCTGCATCAGAAGACCGAAGAACTGGATCGTTACTTCACCCTCAGCCTCGATTTGCTGTGCATCGCCGATACGGCGGGCCATTTCGTCCGTTTGAATCCTGAATGGGAAAAGACGCTCGGTTATCCGCTGGACGATCTGGAGGGACGGCGCTTCCTTGACTTGGTGCACCCCGATGATGTAGAAGTGACCCTGGCGGCGCTGGCGACGTTGGAGCGACAGCAACATGTGTTGAACTTCGAGAATCGCTATCGTTGTAAAGACGGCAGCTATCGCTGCCTCGAGTGGCGGGCGTCGTCGCAGGGTAAGTTCATCTACGCGGCAGCGCGTGATATCACTGACCGCAAACAGGCGGAACAGGCATTGGCAGAAAGCGAGGCGCGTTACCGGAGTCTCTTTGAGGATAACCACGCAGTGATGTTGATCTACGAGCGACAAGAGGGTAGAATTCTGGATGCGAATCCGGCGGCGTGCACTTACTATGGCTGGTCGCGCAACGAGATGATGACAAAGTATCTGCGCGATATTGATCCCTTAACCCCGGAGGAAGTTACGCGAGAGATAGAAGCGGTCCGCCGTGAAGGGCGCGGCTATTATTTGTTCAAACACCGCCGGGCCGATGGTGCCATCCGCGATGTGGAAGTGTACAGCGGCCCGATTCAGATGCAAGGTCAGAGTGTACACTACGCTATTGTCCACGATGTCACCGAGCGGCGTCTGGCGGAAGAGGTGCTGCAACGGTCGGAGGCGCTCTATCGCCGGGCGATTGAGGTGATCGGCGCGGTACCCTACGAATACGCTCCCAATGCTTACGTTTTTATGGGAGAGGGAATCCGCGCGTTGACCGGCTACGCACCGGAAGAGATGACGCCTGAACTGTGGCTATCGCTGGTTCAAAAATCTATCATGCTGGACAAGGCCAGCGGTATGGAGCGTGACGACGCTATCAGGCTCGCGCGCAGTGGGCAGCTCGACGTCTGGAAGAGCGACGATTACATCCGGGCCCGCGACGGGCAAATGCGCTGGGTGATGGACGCCGCAGTCGAGATCCCGGATGAAAACGGTATATCACGGGCTTCGATTGGCATTCTCCTTGATATCACCGAGCGCAAGCAGGCGGAAGAAGCGCTGCGTGAGAGCAACCGTCGCTTGGTGGAAACGCTGGCGGAATTGCGCGAGACGCAAGAGCGCATGATGCAGCAAGAACGCCTGGCCGCTGTTGGGCAATTGGCCGCCGGTATCGCGCACGATTTCAACAATATTCTGGCCTCCATCGTCCTGTATACGCAGATGTCGCTGCGCACGGAACTGCCACCGCCCGTCCGCCAACGTTTGGAGATCATCGCTCAACAGACGGACCGCGCGGCAGACCTGGTGCAGCAGATCCTCGATTTTGGCCGCCGGGCGGTGTTGGAACGCCAACCACTGATGCTGGATTCGTTTTTGAAAGAAGTGGTCAAGCTGTTGCAGCGCACACTGCCCGAAAACATCCAGATTGACCTGACCCTTGACGCCGGCGCGCACTTGATCCTGGCCGACCCCACGCGCATCCAGCAGGTGGTGGTGAACCTGGCGCTCAATGCGCGCGATGCCATGCCGAACGGCGGAAAACTCCATATTGCACTGGCGCGCATTGCAGGGCAGACCATCCACTGTGTGGATTGCGGCCCAGTCTTCGGCGGGGAATGGGTGGAAATCGCGGTCGCCGATACCGGAACAGGGATTCCTCCGGAGGTGCTGCCGCACATCTTCGAGCCGTTCTTCACCACACGCGCGCCGTTGGGACACGGATTGGGGTTGGCGCAGGTGTATGGCCTCGTCAACCAACACGATGGCCACCTGGCCATAGAAACACAGGTCGGCGTCGGGACGACGTTTCGTCTCTACTGGCCGGTGCTGCACACGCCCCAACCGCAGCCTTTGACGTCTTCTGCCGCTGAGATTGTCCGGGGTCACGGTGAGACGCTGCTCGTCGTTGAAGATGATGCTGTGGTGCGCGCCGCGTTGGTGGATGCGCTGGACGTGTTGGGCTATCGCGTGCTCCAAGCGGCCAACGGTCAAGAGGCGTTAGCTCTGTACAAGGCGCACGCCGACGCCATCGCCCTGGTGCTGAGCGACTGGGTTATGCCGGCGATGGGGGGGCTGGAGCTGGTGAGCGCGCTGCAGGCGCTCAATCCCACGCTCAAGGTGTTGATGCTGACCGGGCATCCGTTGAGTCAGGAGACCCGCGAGTCGGTTTCCACCAACGTCGTCGGCTGGACGCTCAAACCGCCCAGTCTGGATCAGTTGGCGCGCGACTTACGCAAAGCGTTAGCGTAACAGGCGACCGTCACCATGCACATCCCAGAATACTTCCTCCGTAAAGCCGCCCGCCAATTCGGCGCAGCCGGCCCCGGCTGGGTTCAACAGTTGCCAGCGCTTCTGGCGCGCTGTGAAGCGCAGTGGCAACTGACTGACTGCGTACCCGTGGACAACCTGTCTATCAACCTGGTGTGCTACGCACGCTCCGCGCTGTATGGCGATGTGGTCCTCAAAATCGAGGGGCCGCACACGGAACGCTACACGGAGATGACGGCCCTGCGTCTCTATGCGGGACGCCACGCGTGTACGTGTTTCGCTCTGGACGAAGCAAGCGCCGCCATCCTGTTGGAGCGCATCGTTCCGGGCTACCCTCTGCGCGCGCTTCCCGATAAGCGTGAACAGCTCAGCATCGGCGCTGAGTTAGTAGCGAAGTTGCCGATCCGGCTGGATCAATCCTATGGTCTACCTTATTATGGGGATTGGATTACCAATGCTATCGCTGTTGCCCACACGCAGTATCAGCCTGCCCCGCGGCTGCTCACGCTGATGGACGTTGCTGCGGCGCTGTTCCGCGAGATTTGTCCTGGCGACGAGCCGCGCTACTTGCTGCACGGCGACCTGCATCACGAGAATATGCTGCGCGCTGCGGATGGTGAATGGAAGGTCATTGATCCCCAGGGCGTGATCGGCGCGCCGTTTATGGAGTCGGCGCGCTTTATCCAGAACCACGTGATTGACGAGGCCGACGAGTTGCACTGGGATATGTTGGACGAGACGGTGGCTTATTTCGCCGCGCAGTTGGATGAGACCAAATACCACATCGCCAGCGCGCTCTTTATCCTGCACGTTTTGAGTACCGGGTGGGGCTACGAGATGAACTACGAAGCTGGCCGTCTGGCTAAGCTGACCGACGAGTGTGAGGGTTTGCTCAACTATGTTGCGTTCCAGGCTCCTCGGGTAGGACTCGAACCTACAACCAACCGGTTAACAGCCGGCCGCTCTGCCTATTGAGCTACCGAGGATCAAGATCAACCGTCCGCATGGTGGAGTGCAGGCTTCCCCACTTCCGGGTTCCGCGTTCTGGCGGACTCCCCGGCGTTCTTCGGGCGTTCTCTGCCCACCACAGCCGCATTGTAGCGCAAGTGTTGTAAAAGTCAAATGGTCGTCGTATCGCCCGTAACTCTTGATCCGGCGGACCGGTCTCGGACTTTGCCCGCACATGCGTGGACCGGTGGGGGCGCGGTCGGAGGCTGGCTACAGTGGAGGGGGAATACCACGGATGGGGAAAGGGACGATAGCTCCACGGAGGGAATACCACGGATGGGGAAATGGACGATGGCTTCACGGGGGGAATACCACGGATGGGGAAATGGACGATAGCTTCACGGAGGGAATAACACGGATGGGGAAATGGACGATGGGAGGGTGAGGGGACAGCACGGGTGGGGAGAGGGATGCTGGCTCAGGGGATGTCCAGGGGGCTGCGGACGCCGAGGGGACCGCGGTTGAGGACGTGGGTGTAGATCATGGTGGTTTTCACGTCGGCGTGGCCCAAAAGTTCCTGGACGGTGCGGATATCTTGCCCGGCTTCCAGCAGGTGGGTGGCGAAGCTGTGGCGAAAGGTGTGGCAACTCGCGGGTTTGGCGATGCCGGTCTTCTGTACAGCAGCGCGCACGGCTTTTTGCAGGCTGCTCTCATCCAGGTGATGGCGGCGGGTAACGCCGGAACGGGGATCTACCGAAAGTTGGGTCGCCGGGAAGACATATTGCCAGCCCCATTCTGTGGCGGCATTGGGGTATTTGCGGTCGAGGGCGTAGGGCAGGTAGACGGTGCCATAACCGGCGGCGAGGTCGCGTTGGTGTAGCGCTTGCACTTGTTGGAGATGCGCTTGCAGCGGGACGATGAGGCTTTCGGGCAACATGGTCACGCGGTCTTTTTCGCCCTTGCCGTCGCGGATGAGGATTTCGCGGCGGGCAAAGTCTATGTCTTTGACACGCAGACGCACACATTCCATCAGCCGCATCCCGGTGCCATAGAGGAGTTGCGCCATCAACAGGTGTAGACCGCTCATCTGGGCGAAGATCTGGCGCACTTCTTCGCGGGTGAGGACGACGGGCAGGCGCTGCGGCTGCTGGGCGCGGACAGGTTCGATGGGGCCAAGGTCCTGGTGGAGCACTTCGCGGTAGAGGAAGAGGAGCGCCGCCAGCGCTTGGTTTTGGGTGGAGGCGGCAACATTGTCTTCCACGGCCAGGTGGGTGAGGAAGGCGGTGATTTCTGCCGCGCCCATTTCGCGGGGATGGCGCTTGTTGTGGAAGAGGATGAAGCGGGTGATCCAATTGGTATACGCTTCTTCGGTGCGGATGGCGTAGTGTTTGAGGCGCAACACATCGTGGACCTGGTCGAGCAAGCGGCGTGGTTTTTCGGTCATAGCGACATTCCTCACGTTTGACGAATTCACAGGGTATTGACTTGCTTTGCAGAGCAGTATATAATGATTTTGTGCCAAGTAAAGTTCAGCAACTTCATTGAGCGGCGACCATCTATGGGGGCAGGGATGCGCACACGTCTGACGTTAAAGCCGGGGCAGGCAGGGACAAAGCAGTCGGTGGAAGAGTACGGCGACCGGCTGGTGTGCGTGCGCTACCGGTACGATGCGGCGAAACGGAAGCGGTACAAGACGGTGGAGTTGATTGTGGCGGAGCAAGATTGGGATGCGCCGGGGCCGGTGCGCGCGGAGACGGACACTGTTGCGATTCGCATTGCGCGGGAGGAGTCGGATTTGCAGCGTGAGGTGAAGGCGGCCGGCGGGCGGTGGAATACAGAAATGAAGATGTGGGAATTGAGTTATGGCGCGGTAGTGGAATTGGGGTTGCAAGGTCGGATAGTGGAGCGGAGGTGAATATATACAGGTAGATGCTATACATATAGATATATAGTGCATATGGGTAGATAGTATATATCTACCAGAATATGTCTACAAGTATATTTCATACAGGTAGATATATAGTCCGTCTAATTATATGTTAGGTGGCTTCCGTTAAATCCGATAACATTGTCGTATTTTGCAGACCAGTAGTTACCATGGTTGTTAACAGGGGACAACATGATAGAATTCGTCAGGCTAACTATCTTATTGTGGAGTAAAAGGATTGGCGGTGAATAAACTTTGCCCGTTTTGCAATACAGAAATCGAAACATCACTGACTCGCCATATCAAGGCGGAGCATGGGGAAGAAACATTGCGCAAAGCGATTCTCACAGATAAGCGCAATGGCATGCCCGATGCACAAATTGGTGAAAAGTACGGTATTTCGTTCAGTTATCTCGAACGAGTTATTACGCAGGAATACGGAACGAATATAAGCACTATCACTCATAAGAAGTCCAAGATAACTCAATGGGAGCCAAAAGGTTTTCAGCTTGAGACAACTACTGTTTGGAGTTTCAAGAATCGCGGCAACTGGGCAACTCACGATGGACGTTACCGTGGGAACTGGTCTCCGTACATTCCACGTAACCTTATCTTGCGCTACTCACAACTGCGTGAAGTAGTATTAGACTACTTTTGCGGCGCGGGAACTACTGCCGTAGAGGCAAAACTCTTAGGTCGTCGCTGTATCGCGCGTGATATTAATCCAGACGCTTTGGCATTGGCAAAAGAAAACCTTGATTTTCAATTACCTCAAAATGTGCCTTCGGGCAATGGAGACACTTTTGTGGATCCAGAACTGGTACTTGGAGACGCGCGAGATTTGTCTTCCATCGAAACCGACTCGATTGACCTGATTTGTGCCCATCCACCCTACGCTGGAATTATCAGTTACAGCGCAAATGAAGTAGAAGGTGATCTGTCTACACTCTCTGTTCCCGAATTTCTAGCGGAAATGCAGAAGGTGGCTCGCGAGAGTTATCGTGTCCTTAAACCAGGACGGCAATGCGCAATTTTAATAGGCGACTCTCGAAAGTCCAAACGCATTGTTCCCATTGGTTTTTTGACTATACTTGTTTTTCTGAATGCTGGCTTCAAACTGCGCGAATTGATTATCAAGCGTCAGCATAACTGCAAAACAACAGGCTTTTGGTATTCCAATAGCATCCGTTACAATTTCCTTTTGCTGGCGCATGAATTTCTCCCCGTTTTTGAGAAACCAGCCAAGTTGGGAACCATAGCGGAGAGCAGGCAGCTTTGGCTACCTACTTTCCAAGCAACACATGAAGAAGTCATAGAGCGTATTGAAAGAGAGCAGTTAGAAACAACTAGCGTTTGGATATTCCCCATTCGTCAAATGCAAGCAGAGATTCGTCGAAATCTTCTCGGAAGGTTTGCCAAAGACAGTGGATCCCTCCTGGAGATTGACTTAGAAAAAACTGATGCGCAGATACCTGAAGCGTTCTACCCTTTGGCACATATTCGTTGTTGTTCGTACCTAAATGCACTAAACCATTTTGAGCTGCTTGATAAGGCAGTGGAAAAAGCAAGAAGGCATTTATCGCGCGATGGTTTCTGTGTTATAGAGACACGCGATTTTCGCCAAGATAGCATTCTTATACCTATGGGTCTTTTGACATTTGAACACCTCGATCAATCAGGATTGGAACTGCGAGAAATTGTCATTGTAACTTCAGAAGAGAATCAGCCTTTTGAGCCACCTTCAGAAGGGTACTTCGGTATATCACATAAGTATTTGCTAATTTATCGCAAGCCGTGAAATCCCGTAATCGGAGTTAAATATGACCTTTCGCAATTTCATTATCACGCTGAATCAGCAAATTGGAATTGAATTGCCAGATGACTTGGAAACAATTACTGATGAAATTGTTTTGGCTCAAAGAGTGCTCGAAAGGTTGAATGAATACTTCTTTCAGACGTACGACGGCATTGGGACAACCACAGTAAACGACAAGGAGTATCAATACTTTTCTGAGTTTCACAAATTCTGGGAAACTCATCATGCTGAAATTCTAAACGCAAGAATTAACCGAACGCAGGCACGGATGGCTGCCCGTGCCTTGCATAGCGCCTTGCTGAAGTATGGAGCAGATATTTTCAATGTCACACTGAACACACGCGGTCTCTCAAAGCAGGCAATAGCGCAGGTTAGATTCTTCACCGCCAATCAGGATTTTCGTGAGCCACCCGAAGACCAATTTGGAAAGTATCTTGAAGACTACACGCAATTTGACTCTCGCGCAATCGCTGCTGATCCCGCTAGCTTCTTGAGTTTCTTGGGCATGACACGACTATCTCAAAGTGATAAGCGTCTTGACTATGCTAAACATGCCGCCGAGTTTCTACTTAAGCGCAAGATAGAAAGCTATGGCATCGCGGGATACTATGGGAATGACGCCGAGAAGATTCGACAGGCGTTTTTAGCCAATGTGGGCATGGGCTACGGACGCAAGAAGACCGATATGTTTATCCGCGACATGGTGGTGCTCGGTGTATGGCCTAATTTGTCGAATATGCAAGTCATTGATGTGGCCAGCGACCGCAACACCATGAAACTCGCCTTACGGACCCGCATTCTACAGACGGATATTCCGTTGCTTTCCAGTTTTCTCGATATTTTTGGCTACCAATATGAATATATTGACGCAATGAGCGCGGCGGCCTGGCGTGCAGTTTGGGAAGAATGGAAGGCGATAGAACCTAAAACCGCACCTATTGCCCCCTGCATGATGGACTTTCTACTCTATAGAATTGGACGTGAATACTGCGACGACAAGTTGGTCGAATTTGCCTGCGGAAACGGGCATCGTTTTTTCCATTTTGGCGCACGGCTAAAACTATGCCGTGAATGTCGCAGCACGTTGACGCCCGTCAGAAGGCTTTTGCCTTGTCAGGTTGAGAGCCAGCAGTTACCACGTGATGAAGAAGGCGCGTTGCGCTTGGACGAATCGAATCTACTCCGAACTTTTGACGGTGTCTGTATTTTTGAATCAGTTTGCCAACCTAAGGCAGATGATTTCAAGAAACTCTCTCCACCAAAAGCCATTTCGATTGTTGGACGTACAGGCTGGACGGACTCGTATGCTTACAAGGATGAAGGTGGCGGCGGAATGATGGGGTAGCTTTCCTTGCCAAAACGCCACCTAACCAGCGTTTCCAGCCGACCCGCTCCGCTTCGCTTCGCTCCGCTACGCGGGCGGCTGAAACGCAGGCCGTTAGCCCGCGCAACGTTTCATAGGCAGCGGCAGTCAACCTAGCCATTAGCAAAAAGGAGTGCGATTTATGAAGACACAGCGTTTCTCAAAACTGATTGTTGTTTGTATCTTGGTGGTTTTGCTTGCTTTATCACTGGCTTGTGGTGAAACCACACCTACCAGCGAGCCAAAAGTGAGTACGGCAACTCCCGCAACATCCGATACTCAAGCCCCCGCCGCAACTGAAGCATCAGCTCCAGCAACGGATGCCCCAGCACCTACCAATACTCCCGAACCTAAGCCGCAGTATTTAGGAGATGTAGTAGAAGACTATGGGGTTTTGTTGTCAGCGGTAGCTATTGAGGACCCTGCCGCCCCAGGGATGTTATACCAAGCCGAAGCCGGTAAACGATTAGTGGCCGTAGAAATTATAGTCGGCAATGTATCTGGTGATTCCATAAGTGTTAACCCACTCAATGCCACATTACTTGATAGTGAAGGATTCACCTACCAGCCAGAGTTAGCTGCATACGACGGAGGACAAATCGCCACCGTTGGTTTATCAAGCGCGGGAGAAAAAGTCAGAGGGTGGATAGCTTTTAAAGTTCCTGAAAACGCCGAATTAGCAAGTATAAAATACTCCGTTGAGTCATTTGGTAGTAAATTTCTGCAAACTAGTTTAGTGCAACCACCTGATGATTATGCTCCTGATATTCAACGGCTATCAATAACTCCAACAAATGCTTTGCCAAAGTTAGGTGATTTAGTAGAGCAATTTGGCTACTCGCTCTCTGCGGTAACAGTTGAGGATCCGACAAAACCAGGTATGTTGTACAAACCCAAGCAAGGTTACAAATTAGTGGCCGTAGAAATTGTGCTAGGCAATGTATCGGG
The DNA here is from genome assembly GCA_035420085.1 of Anaerolineae bacterium. Classification (GTDB taxonomy): domain Bacteria; phylum Chloroflexota; class Anaerolineae; order B4-G1; family SLSP01; genus DSWT01. Next base: position 4,888 of record DAOLUH010000065.1, on the reverse strand, counting down.
TGATTCCTTGAGCGTGAATCCTCTCAATGCTGTACTCCTTGATACTGAAGGCTATGTATATACCCCAGAACTAGCGTCACGAGACGGTCAAATTGATACAATTGATTTGAGTAAAGGGGAAAAGGTAAAAGGTTGGATAGCATTTGAGATTCCTGAAAATGCAATCCCTGCCAGCATAAAATACAATACTCAAGTTCTGTCCAGCAATTACATACAAACTGGTCTGACGAATTAGCGTGAAAATACAGAGGACTATGCTATATGTAGCATAGTCCTCGCAAAATATCAGCGGGCTAACATCGGTTCAAGCGGACGCGGCTATCGCCGCTGTAATCGGCGGTGAAACGCGCACAATCACACTTGCTATTGAAGGTTCTACGCCGCACCCGCCGCGCCGCTTAACCAGGCCGTTGGGCGGTTTATTGTTATCTTTAGAGGGGTCGAAATGAAGACAGTAGAAATTACTACCAAAGACAATCTGTGGGTAGAGCTTGTTAGCGTAGTTGACAAATGGAGCAGTTCATTTTGGCGTTTGACTATACCCAGCGAGTTGTTAAGCCATAGCGAAATTGTAAATGTTACCGAAGAGAGCGGTAATGCAATTTTAGCCGCACTAATGTATGGAGAACGTCGCGGAAAATTAGAAGAAATACCCTATGATCATAGAGAGTTACAACAAAAGATAACTGACTTAGCACAGGAATCTTTGTGGCTGTATGATTCCCAAAAAACGGAAACAATCCCAGGAGGATTTCAGTCTGTTAAGCAACCTGATCTGTATATATCAACTGGACACACAAGTAAGTGTTACCAATGCAGTGGTCATGGACGGGTTAAATGCTCGATATGTGGCGGAAGTGGCTCTGTCAAACGAGAGAGAGATGGACGCACGTATTGGGAACCATGTTCATGGTGTGCAGGAGGATTTGTTGAATGCAAACATTGCTCTGGATACGGTTGGGTGCAAAAGATTATTAAATGTACTACAGAGTATAAGATTTCCAACACTCAGGATTTTGAGTACAGTGGTCCAATACCCAAGAAAGGTTTTGCGAGAGCACAGGGGCAAACCCTGTTTGAAGAAACGATCGATTATCCGCAAGATATGGTACGGACAATGTTGCGCGGAGGTATTGACGCCAATGAGTATACGCAACTACAGGGTATCGTCAAGAACAAATTACACGAAGTTATTACAGGTACACTGACGACTTACGAAGGTAATTTGCGCTTAGTCCATGAGTTGGTGGATCGCTTTTTTGAGACAATTCCTAATCCGGTGCAGACGAATAAGTTATTAGAGCATGAGATCGTACCAGTAAGATTGCGAGTAAAAGTAGAAAGAAAACCAGTTTACAAGATAGCATATATTTATCAATCTAAAAGTTATGATTTGTGGGTTTATGGCACGGAGCGCAAAGTATATGCGCCTAAGAAGCCGGGCAAATTCACCAAAAAAGCTCTGCTCTTTTCTGTGTTGGTACTATGTGCGACAATAACTATTTTCGTCATTGCGGCATTAGATCCTTCATTAATTGGCTACTAGAAAATAATCCGCCCAACATCGGTTGCAGTGGACGCGGCTGCGCCGCCTTCCAGCCGGAGGAGCCACGCGCACAAAAGGGGCGCGTCTCGAAGATACTACGCCGCAGCCGCCGCGCCACTGAACCCAGCCGTTAGCCGCCTGATGTTAGGATGTCAGCATGAGAGTTTGCCTTATCCCACTAAAGATAGAAGTAAGAAACCCTGCGGAAAACCTGCGGCATTTTCAAGCAAGGTTAGCGGAAGTAGCCTCCTATCAGCCTGATTTGGTCTGTTTGCCAGAGTGTGCCTTTACAGGATACTTGTATGAGCCTGAAGATTTTGAAAAGTTTGCCGAGCCAATCCCTGGCAAAACTACCGCTACTGTTTCAGAATTAGCCAAAGAATATGAGTGCTATATCTGCTTTGGGATGTTGGAAAAGGCACAGGAAGGCATTTACAGTTCTGCCGTTCTAATTGATAAGGCAGGGCGTCTCGTCCATGTTCATCGAAAAATTAGCGAGCAACCGCCATTTGCAACAGGCAACGAAGTGAAAGCGGTAAACACCGAGTTCGGTAAAGTTTCTGTGCTTTTATGCGGCGATTTATTTGATGACGAAGTAAAAGCCAGAGTGAGCCGAGATACCGATGTTTTGATATTGCCGCTAGCACGCAGTTTTGATGGAAAATCACCTGATTTAGATAGATGGTTGAAAGAAGAACGTCAAGCCTATGCAGATGAAATCAAGAAGGTTGGCATAACTGGCTTGCTTGTGAATTCATTGGAAGATTCGGCTCTACCAGAAGCATCATTTGGCGGAGCAATGATAGTCAGTCCAGATGGCAAAGTCTTGGTAGAATCGGAACATGGAACGGATAAGGCTCTGATTTTTGAGATGGCTTCGGTGATGTCAAACGGCGGCTAACACCGTTTGCAGCGGACAGCGGCTTCGCCGCTTGTGGGTACGCGGCGCGAGCCAGCGGAGTTGATTTTGGGCGATGGAGTCTTGCCCGTCCCGCCGCTGCCGCTGAAACCAACCGTTGGGCGGCAAGTCCAGAAAGGAGACCAAGATGAAACATAAGAACGTGTTTTTCAAGGCTGGCATCTTGTTGCTCTCTTTGTCGCTTTTGCCAGGAATGGTGGGGTGTGGGGCGATTTCAAGTCTGGTGGCTACGCCGACACCAACTCCGACAGCTAAACCCAGACCAACAGTGACACCAACAGCGACGCCTAGGCCAATCCCTACACCTTCAAGAATCGCCACTTTAGTGTATCGGGATGGAAGCGAGCGAGCTATAGAAGATTGGGTATTTGTGTATGAGTTTGGAGACTCCCTCACAAAGCCAGAGGGTACTCTTTACAGTTACACCCCGAAGAAAAAAGAATCAGAAACCCTATATTTACAAAGTGAATCCGAAGATAAAGAGCAAATAACTATAGCTCCAAGCGAGCTGGCCCGGATAGAAATCTATTTCCAGGAGGAGCCTTGCTACTTTAGTGGAGTAGAGATTTGGACAAAATCTGGGGAATCTTACCTGATCGAATTACACAATAACTGCAAGGACACATTTCCGAAGCATACCAACGCTTCTATCTCCGATTCGTTTTTGAGTGATAAGCCATATGTGTTTGGGAAAAGTCTTTATCTCTATGGTTGGATTTGGCAGGATGAAGGATATCGGAGAATACAGCGTATTACATTACGCAGTGGAGGTGGTATCGTCATCGGTGGAAGTAGCGGTGGTATCAGCACAGTAGGTTGGCAGGATGTTCAAAGGGTAATTTTCCCGTAGTTCGGCGCAATTTCTAATGTTAGGTGCTGCCCAACCCAAGTTGCATGTGACTCGGTTACGCCTCAAGGTAAGCGGCGCGATTTTTGCATTTCAAGTCTTGCCAAGCGAGTTGCGGAGTACAAAACGCCGATCACATGAACAAACCGTTGGGCGGCACAGGCGCAACAGAGAAACGGGCGGCAGTTAGAAGCAGCGCGCGGTTGAAAGGTTGAGAGAAGCGTCAGTCGCAAGAAGTCTGCTTCTCAAAGGCTGAGAGAAGCGCCAATCGAAAGAAATCTGTTTCTCAAAGACCGAGAGAAGCGCCAGCCGCAAGAAGTCTGCTTCTCAAAGGCTGATGAAGACAAAGAAGAAGGACATTGAAAGGTTAGGCGCAGGCGGTGGTGGTCAAAGCTCTGCAAAAGCCGTGCGCGGTCGGCGGGGTGTGCAGTTGTGGGGTTGCAGTGGGCGTCCGCCCAACATCGGTTGCAGGCGACGCGGCTTCGCCGCCTGCACTCGGAGAAGAAACGCGCACAACCAGGTCTGCTCTCGAAGGTACTGCGCCGCACCCGCCGCGCGCCTGAACCTGGGTCGTTGGGCGGCACAGGCGCAACAGAGAAACGGGCGTCAGTTGGAAGCAACGTGCGGTTGAAAGGTTGAGAGAAGCGCCAATCGCAAGAAGTCTGCTTCGCAAAGACGGAGAGAAGCGGCAGTCAAAAGAAATCTGCTTCGCAAAGATCGAGAGAAACGCCAGTCGAAAGAAGTCTGCTTCGCAAAGACTGAGAGAAACGCCAGTCGAAAGAAGTCTGCTTCGCAAAGGTTGAGAAAAGCGGCAGTCGAAAGAAGTCTGCTTCGCAAAGGTTGAGAAAAGCGGCAGTCGAAAGAAGTCTGCTTCGCAAAGGTTGAGAAAAGCGGCAGTCGAAAGAAGTCTGCTTCGTAAAGACTGAGAGAAACGCCAGTCGAAAGAAGTCTGCTTCGCAAAGGCTGAGAGAAGCGTCAGTCGAAAGAAGTCTGCTTCGCAAAGGCTGATGAAGAAAAGAAGAAGGACATTGAAAGGTTAGGCGCGGGCGGTGGGGGTCAAAGCTCTACAAAAGCCGTGCGCGGTCGGCGGGGTGCGCAGTTGTAGGTTTGCAGTGGGCGTCCGCCCAACATTGGTTGCAGGCGACGCGGCTTCGCCGCCGGCACTCGGAGAAGAAACGCGCACAACCAGGTCTGCTCTCGAAGGTTCTGCGCCGCACCCGCCGCGCGCCTGAACCCTATCGTTGGGCGGCACAGGCGCAACAGAGAAACGGGCGGCAGTTAGAAGAAGCGCGCGGTTGAAAGGTTGAGAGAAACGCCAGTCGGAAGAAGTCTGCTTCGCAAAGGCTGAGAAAAACGCCAGTCGAAAGAAGTCTGCTTCGCAAAGACGGAGAAAAACGCCAGTCGAAAGAAGTCTGCTTCTCAAAGACCGAGAGAAACGTCAGTCGAAAGAAGTCTGCTTCGCAAAGGTTGAGAAAAGCGGCAGTCGAAAGAAGTCTGCTTCGCAAAGGTTGAGAAAAGCGGCAGTCGAAAGAAGTCTGCTTCGCAAAGGTTGAGAAAAGCGGCAGTCGAAAGAAGT
>DAOLUH010000064.1:0-30744 GCA_035420085.1 Anaerolineae bacterium | reverse complement strand
CCGTTTCGACAATTCCAAAAACCGTTTAAAAAATGAGCGAACCAAGAGAAATAAGAAACCTTAAATTTACATCCACCTCACAAGGAGGAAAAGGCGGTTATGTCCATCACACTCCTTACACGAGCCGGATTGACACTGCTGATTGAAGGCGGGTTGGCCTGTATACTAGCCGCGATCTTAGGATATCTCTTCTGGAAATCGAAGAACGCCGCGCTGACCTTGAGCTTGACCACACTTGTGGCCAACGTTTTCCTTCTCCTTGTGTTGGGTCTCGTCTTTGACCCCGAAAAACTGCCTTTCCACCACCTTGATCCACAGGTAGGAAAATTCTCCAATAGCGTTGCGCCCTACCTGGTCAATATCTATCTGATCCTGGAAATTGCGATGTGGACGACCGCCATGAGCGGCGCGTTGGGCTATTTCTTCAACAAAGAGATAGGAACCGTCACCTTTACCAGCACCTTCAGCATAGCGGCGGCCTTCTGCATCATTGTCAACGCCATCCCCTTCTTTGTCTTCGGCATAGCCAACACAACCTGGGCCTTGGTTATTGCCGTCGCACTCGTCGGCACAGTCGGCATCCGGTTCTTCACCAACACAATGATACAGGGCAAGGGCGCGGCCCTGTTCACCATTTTGTGGTGCGAATTCGTCTTCGCGTGCTGGATCGGCTACCAGGTTGCCGGGCGGATAGGTCTGCTGCTGATCACGCTGCCGGCGCAGGCCATCTTGTGGTGGGCGCTGTACTACTTCGCAATCCTATCCCTCCCTATACCGGATTACGCGAAAATCCCTACGCTGCACAATCTCCTGCCGTTCGACGAGGAAGTGACCGCGCCAGTGTGGCGCAGCCTGTTTCCATCGGGCAAAGAGGACGCCAGAACGCAGACCTTTCGCAGTGTCCTCACGTGCAGTATGGGGACGAATTACCCCTATTATGTGATCGAAGATTGGAAAACCCGCGAGACGCTGGACAAAGAAAAGCCCGATCCCAACGTCAACGGGAACCCATTCCGGCAATTCTACGCCGGACCGGGCATCATTCTGTGCAATTGCGACCACCTGGCCGTCACTTCGGACGGCATCAAGTTCAGGGTGTGCCCGCCGGGGCTGAGCTTTACCAAACAATTTGAACAACTCTACACCGACGTGGATTTGCGCCCGCAACTCCGCGTCACAACGATCGCGGCGGAGACCAAAGACGGCATCACCGCAAAAATCTTTACCTTTATGCCCAATCGTGTATGGGCGGATGGCCGCAAACCGCAACTGGGGGAAGCGTATCCCTACAACGAAGAGGCGGTCATTCAAGCGGTGTACGACCATGCCGTGATTGAACACGATTTTAGCAGAGATGCTGACCAACTGGTGACCGAAAAAATAACACGCCGCCCCTGGCACGAGTTGGTGCTGACGATGGGGCCGCCGCTGCTCAAAGATGTCGTCGCGCAGTACACCTGCAACGAATTGCACATGGACACCCAGGACCCCGACAGGCCCAAGTACGAGCTGACCCAGAAATACAGCCAAGCTGAAATGCTGGCCGCCGACGAAATCATTCTCTCCTCCGACGTGAAACTCCAGCAATACATAGCGCGCCGGCTGGATGGGGACGAGGTTAAAGACCTGGCCTTCGATATGAGCGTCGGCTACACCCTCTTCACCTACCGGACCGAAGAAGAGCTGGCGCAAGCCCTGGTTCACCAGCTTGCCGGACAAGACGCGCTCGACTGTCTGGCGCACCAACTGCAAAAACGTTGGCCGAGTCCGTACATCGCGCGGCTCTTTCCGCGACCAATCATCTGCGCGCTGCCCGCCAAGGTGGAGGCGCTCGTTGCGACAGAGGAAGGCAGCCGAATCCATCTAGGCGACCTCGAGAAAGCGCTGGCCAGACACTTTGGCATCCCCGTGGAACAGATCACCATCATCGGCGCAGCCAAACGGAGCCTGCGCGTCTTGATCGGCGTGCCGGAAGAGGCCATTGATCTGCGCGTTTTGTCCGAGGTTCATCCACAGGCAGGCGAAAAATGCACGATCATTTCCCTGACGCCCTTCGAGTCGCTCCCGCGCGAGATGCAGAACGCCTGGCGATATACATGCTGTAGCGCCCCGCCCACCGTGACCGGTGATTTCTTGCAGCCAGAAATTGCCTGGGACGACGCGCTGGAAGCCTCACGCATCAGAAACCCGCGCGTGGAAATCAGCAGCGCCTTCATCGGCAAACTCAAGGAAGCCATGAAGCCCCTGGGCATCGAGGTCATTGGCGGCGGGATCAGCGACATCAAAGTTCCCGAAGACATCATTGCGCAGCGCATCAAAAATTGGGAGATTGAGCGCGACAAGGACATCGAAATCGCCATCGCCGAAGCCAGAGCGCGCATCGCCCTGCGCGAGCAGGAAGTGCGCGCCGAGGTACGGCTCGAAATGCTCACCAAACTCGCCCAAATCCTGCAAGAGGCCGAGCGCGGCGTCAACAAACGCATCCTGGCGGCCAAACTTTTCGATGCGATGGGCGTCCAGTCGCCATCCATCCCCGGACCACAAGGCGAGCGTGTGCCTCCCTACATACTCGAACGGTTGCGGAACACCAGCGACTAGACCCGGACGAGGAAAGAAAAATGTTCAACTTCAAAAGAGTTAGCCAGTATTACCTCAGGGTTCTCATTGCCGTGCTCATCATGGGCGCTGTTCTCTTTGCGATAAGCCTGATCGCGGTCTCCATTGCCACAGTCCATTACAATCAGCCGATTGTTACGACTTGCCCAACCAGTATTGATGGCATAGCGACGGCCATTGACAGAGATGGCATCGTCGTCAGCGCCGCCATTGCGCGCGACCAGGTGAACGCAACGCGCAATGTCGTGGCCCGGTATCTCAACGCTCCTACGGTAGACACGGTTGAGACCGCCGGCATAAGCCTCAGCGAGATCACCCCCGCCCTGGGGGAAGGCGATTATCTCACCGCCAAACTCAACGTCGCCGAAACGATCGCAGAGGGAGAGCACAACATCGAGCTTGTCTTCGCCAACAATGACACGCCCTTAGCCCAAACTGCCACATGCCGTTTCACACTCCAGGTGACCAGGGTACGAAGCCTCGATAGCGTTGCCACCATCGTCGCCATGCAAAACGTCCAAAACTCCAAAGTCGTGACGACGAATGGGTTCGTCCGGCAGTTCACCGCCAGCGTCTTGGGGGGAATGACGCCGGCAATAGCCGGCATCGTGATCGCGCTGGTGCTCTGCGCCTCTTTTATCAGCGCGGTGTACAAACTCGGCGATGCGGGAGAGGGACGGCAGTTCCTCACCTATCGCCTCTTTGGGCGTCCCGGATTCTCACCGTACCTGATTATCCAGGAAGGTAAAATCAGTATGGGGAAGGACTCCGTCAAAAAGATCGGCGGCCCCGCTGGACTTGTGGTGCGCCAAGACAGCGCGGTGATCACCGAGAAGGAAGGAAAACTCGCCCGCATCATCCGCGGCCCTGGCTTCCCTCGCCTTGAGGCTTTCGAGAAGATTTGGGACATCATTGACTTACGCCCGCAGCGTTGGCCGTTCAAAGTCAACGCCATCACGCAGGATGGCATCCCCATCACCTACGAAGTTGCCGTCAAATTCAAAGTCGGCGACACCGACGCCGACATTCTCAAGGCGGCAACGTGCAAGTGGATCCGCGAGGCGTGGCGCACAGAGCCGGATCGAATAATGGACTGGGTCAAGCGGGTGATTTTAGGGGCGATGGAAGGGACCATGCGAACCCGGATTCTCGCGCAATACAAACTCGACGAGTTGCTGGATCCCAACGTGCGCCAGCAAATCCGCCAGACGCTTCTCGAAGCCCTCACCGCAACGGCTGCCGCGGACTATGGCGTCGTCATTATGGAAGTCACCTTGCACGACATCGAATTTAATGGGCAGGTGCTCCAGGAATGGGCCAAGACCTGGAAAGCGCGGCGCGACATCGAAGTCCAGAAGATCGAGGCGGATGAGCGCGTCCAGGAATTGAAGATGCGTGAACGCGCCGAGAGCCAGGTGCGCCAGGAAATGCTGGATAGCACCATCAAAATCCTGGCGGCGATGACCGCAGAAAGAGATAGCACGCTTGTCTCTGAAGACTATGTGCTGCTCAGCTTCATTGATATGGTCGAACACACCGCCGCTGCGCAAAAGGTTTTCATCCCAGAAGATGTGCTGCTGAGACTCGACAAGGTGAAGAAAAAGCTACAATAGCGCAGCACAGGAGCGCCTTTCATCCGCGCATCCGGTTTGATGCGCGGATTTTCATTTGCTTCAGTGCCTCTCCGTGCTACAATAGTCACAATGAACGATCAAACCCATCCACTCCTACAGACGCTGAACGCGCAGCAGCGGGCCGCCATCACCACGCCCAACGGCCCAGTGCTGGTGCTCGCCGGGCCTGGCTCTGGCAAGACGCGCGTCCTCACCCACCGCATCGCCTGGATGCTGGCGGAGATGCGCGCCCCGGCATGGCAAATCCTCGCCGTCACCTTCACCAACAAAGCCGCCCGCGAGATGCGCCTCCGGCTCGATAAGATGCTCGGCGACGCCTCGGCGCAGGCGATGACCCTGGGCACGTTCCACGCCGCCTGCGCGCGCATTCTGCGCCGCGAAGCAGAAGCCGCCGGACTGTCCAGCAACTACCTGATCTTCGATACCGACGATCAACTCAGCGTGATGAAGCAAGTGGTCAAAGACCTGGGGCTGGATGACAAACGCTACCGGCCCAACGCACTGCTTAGCGCCATCTCCAGCGCGAAAAACGAACTGATCCCCCCGACCAGCTACCCCGTGCAGACCTACTACGATGAGATCGTCGCGCGGGCCTACGCGCGTTATCAGGACACCCTGCGTAAGAACGACGGCCTCGACTTCGACGATCTACTGATGGAGACGGCTCAGCTCCTGCGCAACGATCCAGACGTCAGGGATAAATATCGCGGGCGCTACCGCTATCTGCTGGTGGATGAGTTCCAGGACACGAATATGGCCCAGTACGTCATCCTCCAACTGCTGGCGCAGGAGCACCGCAGCCTCTACGTCGTCGCCGACGAAGACCAATCCATCTACTCGTGGCGCGGGGCCGACTACCGCAATATCCAGCGCCTGCGCGCGGATTTCCCTGAGCTGCGCCAATACCTTTTGGAAGAAAACTACCGCTCCACGCAGGTGATCCTGGATGGCGCGCAGGCCGTCATCTCCCCCAACCCCGACCGCACGCCCAAGCATCTCTTCACGCACGCGCGCGGCGGCGACCGCATCACGCTCCACGAAGCCTACGACGAGCAGGAAGAGGCCGATTTCGTCGCCCGCGAGGTCGGGACACTGATGCGCTCCGGCTACAGCTATAGCGACATCGCCGTGATGTACCGCACCAACGCGCAATCCCGCGCGCTGGAAGAGACGTTCGTGCGCCACAACATCCCCTATCGCCTGATCGGCGCGACGCGGTTCTACGCCCGCAAGGAGATCAAGGACGTGCTGGCCTATCTGCGCCTCGCCCAGACGCCGGATGACGACGTCAGCTTTGCGCGTGTGGTCAACGTGCCGCCGCGTGGACTGGGGGCGCGCACGCTAGACAGCGTTGCCGAGGCCGCTAACCGGCTAGGGAGCAGCCGCTATCAGGGCGCGCTGCACCTGTTGCAGCAAGGGGCGCTTGCCAACCGCGCGACGCAGGCTTTGAAGGGCTTCGTCGCGCTGATTGCCCGCTGGCAGGCGCTCCGCGCCGAGGAGAGCGTGGCGCAGCTCCTCGATCACATCCTCGCCGAGAGCGGCTACGAGAGTTACGTGCGCGACGGTTCCGACGATGGCGAGTCGCGTTGGGAGAACATCCAGGCGCTGCGGGCCGTCGTCGCGGATGCGCCGGAGATCACGCTGCCTGAATTTTTGACCGACGTGGCCCTGGTCGCCGACATTGACGACCTGAGCGAAGACGTCCGCGCGGTCACACTACTCACCCTGCACAGCGCCAAGGGCCTGGAATACCCCGTCGTCTTCCTGACGGGATTGGAAGAAGGGCTGCTGCCCCACAGCCGCTCGCAGGATTCGCCGCAGCAGGTGGCCGAAGAACGGCGGCTGCTCTACGTGGGCATGACGCGCGCCGAGAAGCGTCTCTACCTCACCTATGCCTTCCGCCGTGGGTGGGGGCGCTACGGCAGCAGCGAACCTTCGGCGCCTTCGCGTTTCCTGAAAGATTTGCCGGATGACGTGTTAAGCAATCCGCGCCGGAAACAAAAGAAGGCCGAGCAGCGTCAATGGACTATGACATGGAGTCCCCCCGCAGCATCGCGCACCGCGCCGCCGGCGCCGCAGTTACAATATCGGCAAGGGCAGCGCGTGCGACACAATCATTATGGCGAGGGGATGGTGTTGGAAAGCCAGATGGAGGGTCGCAGTGAGATGGTCACCGTCCTCTTTTCCAACGGCGTCGGGGTCAAACATTTATTAGCCGGTATGGCCCCGATGGAACCGATTTCAGAGCATTAGCGATCAGCTTTCAGCCGTCAGCCATCAGCTTTTAGGGGCAGGCGGCCAACGGCTGATCGCTGACCGCTGACGGCTTACTGTGGAGGAATGGGAATGAATGTACAAGTGAAGCGCTTTACAACCGGACTGGCGACGTTGGCAATCTTGTTCACTGTTGCAGTGATTATACTCGCCATGTCCCCATCGTGGGGCGACGCGAGTCCCCTGGCCCCCACTGCCGCCGAAATCGAGCCGAACAACGATTTTGCCACGGCAAATACATTTGTCATTCCAGGCAATATGACCGGCGCTATCACCGTCCTGGGCGATGAGGATTACTTCAAAATTGCCATAGCCGCAGGGCAAATTTATACCGTCACCATCACGCGCACAGGCACACAGGAACGGCGCATTGACATCCACAACAATGTCCAGGTTTGGGTAGCGGGCGTTCAAACGGACCCCGCCCGCCCCACGGTTAGCCTCGCCTTCCAGCCACAGACCACAGCCACATACTACATTCGCGTGAGTGCGCCCAACAACGATCCCACTGCCGGGCCAACAGATTACACTATTGACGTGGGGCCGCCCGCGCCCCCTCCCACCAACACGCCTACGCCCACCAATACCCCCATACCCACTGTTACGCCAACCCCCACCCAGACGCCGATGCCCACGCCGCAAAACATCCCAGGCGAGAGCGAACCCAATGATACGGTTGCCACGGCTGACGCCCTCGCCGTGCCGGGGAAAATCTTCGGCGCGATCCCCAACATTTACGATGTGGACTGTTTTTCCATCAACACCACGATCGGGCTACAATACCGCCTCGTCCTCAGCGACTATGGATTCAATCGCTGGCTCAAGGTTTACGATAACAACGGCTACTACATCATGGGCAACACCACCGCGACCAATCATGAAGTTGAGCTGACTTTGCAGGCCGGTCTCACCCGCTACTATCTGTGCGTATCGGCTGTGACCACAGCATCGCCTTCCAACGCGCTGGTTGATTATCTCCTGGAGGTCATCATCCTCCAACCCACGTTGACGCCGACCAGCACAAACACGCCTAGCCCAACCCAGACGCCCACATCGCAATCGCCAACCGTCACCCCCAAGCCTACCTGGCCCGGCGGATTCGACGCTTATGAGCCTAACTACAACTTCAATCTCGCCACCACCATCGCGTCAGGGTTAACTTATGATCTCAACTTTATGCCGTGGGGCGGCGCGACGGTAGATAACGACTACTTCAAAATCCGGGTGAAGCCGGGCTTGCAGTTGACGTGCCAGACGAGCGACCTCGATCCCGGCGTTGACCCACGCATGGTGTTCTACAGCGGCCCGGCCGAGAATTACTTCATCATGGCAAATGACGATATCGCGTTGGGCGACTTTAACAGCCGGTTGTCGTACTACGTGACCTACGAGGGCTTTCTGTATATCCTCATCGGCCAGGGCGACCGGATGGACATCCGCGATGCGACCAACAGCGATTATTCCTTTGGTTGCACCCTGGCTGTGCCGGGGGCCAATGTCACACCTGCGCCTGTCAAGTCGGATCCGGGGACAGTTCAGCCGACTACCAACGCTACCGCCACGCCGCAGACGCCCACATCGCCCATCGCCACCCCCACCCTGCCGCCCACCGTGGAAGGCCAGAACAAAGAGCTGGATTTCCGCCTGGTGACCACGCCGGCGCCGATCACGCCCACGCCGCCGCCGACGGGTTTCCGCACTTTCCGCGTCCTGGTGTACTATGACGCGAATGGGGACGGTTTCGCGGGCGCGGGCGAGGGCGTCCCTGGCTTCTTCGTGAGCGTCCGGTCGCCCGAAACCAGGGCCGAGTTGGCGCGCGGCTACACCGACGATCAGGGGCAGCTCTCCTTTACCGTACCCACGGTGGGAACTGTGCGCGTGTTGATCCCGCTGCTTGGGTTTGACCGGCTCGTCGAAGCGGCCAAGTCGGAGGTCAGCGTGCGCATCGCGCCGCCGAGCCTGCCCATCGTCATCCCATAACGCCACCAAGCGAGAGACAAAGTATGGCATCGAAAGCAATTAAGGACTATTACGCGATACTCGGCATCCCGCAGAATGCGACGGCGGAACAGGTTCGGGCGGCCTACCGGCACATGGCGCGGATCAACCATCCCGACATCAACACGGCGCCCGACGCCGGAGAACGCTTCAGAGAAGTCAATGAAGCCTACGAGATTTTGGGCGACCCGGAAAAGCGCAAAGCTTACGATTTCTTCGCCGTCGCCAACAGCGAGACCCCGACGGTCACGCCGCCGCCAGCGCCGCCTTATCCCGCGCCCACCAGCGCGGCGCCGGCCCCGGTTGCCGCCGCGGCCAAGGCGCGCCCCACAGCGCAGCGCGTCACCCCGCCCACGTGGGCCATCCTGCTGATTATGCTGGGCATCTTTATCATCGCGGCGGTAGGGGTGGGGGCGCTGCTCTCGTTGCAGCGCAATCGCGCCACCGGCGGCGCAGACTCAGCGAGCGTGGTCAAGTTGACGACGTTTTCTACCCCACCGGTCATCCCCGCCGAGGCGGCGGTCGTCCAGGAGAGCGGAACGCCGGTGCTCACCGTGCGCCCCAAGCAACTCGACATCGCCGGGACGATTTACCCGGTCGTTGCCGTTCTGCCGGAGCAGGGACGGTGGCCCATCCCCCACGAACAGCGCGGCATCGCTGTGTGGCTCTATGGGACGGTGATCAATTACGTCGTGGGCGTCCCCTACGTGGCGACGACGGAATCGCTGCTCGCGGGGTTGACGAGCGCGCAGCGCATCACCCTCACCCTCGACAACGGCAGCGCGTTGGTCTTTGGCTCGCCTCAGACGCAGCGCATCGCGGCGGAAGATTTATCCCCCATGGCTCAGGATAGACCCGGTTTGACGCTGATGATGCTCGACAGCAGCCAGACCAGCCGGCTGATCGTCCAGGCGCGCTATCTACCAGAAGAGAGCATCTTCTCGCAGGATCAAAAGGTGGATGGGCTGAAATTCGAGGTGCTGGAAGCCAGCGTGCGCGAAGAGACGGATACCGCTGTTTATTTCGTCATCGAATATCAGGTGACAAACGAGAGCGGCGCCGACAAGGACGCCGCCTTCTTCGATCTGGTGCTCGAAGATAGCAACGGGCAGCGGTACACACTCGATGACGCGGCAACGACGTGGGGCAAGTACGGTCGCCTGAACCGGGTTCTGGTCAACGGCGAAATTGCGATGGGCAGCGCGGGTTATCAAGTCCCGCGCACGATGCCATCGCCCGCCACGTGGATCGTCCGCAGCGACGCGACCTCGGCCAACAATACGCGCTTTGCTGTGTCCTACGAACCGCCGCAGCCGGCTCCGCCGCAGCCCGACGTGGAGCTATCCGACGTTTTCGACGACGTCACCCGCAACGTGATTGTCATCAACGGGACTATCTACAACGATGGGAAATCGCCGCTCATTGTGACGTTGGCGAACATCAACCTGACGTATAGCGGCGGTGCCAGCTCATTGCAGGCTTCCACGCCGCTATTGCCGTGGAACATCGGCGCCGACGGTTATCAAGAATTTGAAGTGCAGTTCTCCCGCCCCACAGGCGTAGATTCAGTGCTGCTGGAGATTTTGGGGTTCACGTTCCGCATTGAGGGATTAGAATAAAGACCCTTTGCGAAGGTTCGGAAACCTTCGCAAAGGGTATCTCACAACATCACCAGGACGCCGAAGCGTCCGGTACGGCCATTCTCCGCGCGGTGCGAATACCATTCATCAACGCGGCTGGCCGTGCAAAAGCCACAGTCTTCGATGTACGAGACGCCCGCGGCGCGCAACTGCGTCGCCACGGCGCCAGCCAAATCCACGTACCAGCGCCCATCGCGGCAGACTGCCGCCGATGCGCCTTCCGGCAACGCCGCCCGGATGGCTTCCACGACCTCCAGGCCGACGCTGTAGTGCTGCGGGCCAATGGCCGGGCCAATGCCGGCCCACACATCCTGCGCCCGCGTCCCGAAAGCTGCGCCCATCGCCTGCACCGTGGCCGCGACGATGCCCGCCGCCACGCCGCGCCATCCAGCGTGCGCCAGTCCCACCACCCGTTGTACCGGATCGTAGAACAGCACCGGGGCACAGTCAGCAAAGCGCAGCAACAGCGCCACGCCCGGCCGGTCGGTCATCAGCGCGTCGGTGGCTGGAATCACACTGCCCCCATCGCGCGCCGTGACGCGCACTACATTGCGGCCATGCACTTGATACGGACTCACCACCTGCGCGCGACTGATGCCAAAGGCGTCAAAAATGCGGTGATGGTTTTCTTGCACCGCCCGGGGATCGTCGCCCACTGTGCTGCCCAGGTTCAGCGTGGACCATTGACCTGCACTGACCCCGCCCAGGCGCGTGAAACATGCGTGCGTAAAATCACGGCCTGGTCCGGTAAAAGTGTACCAGACCAGGCCATTATGTTCTACACAGCGCATCAATTCTTGGGCGACAACGCCTGGAACAGCGTCTTGAGCACCACGGCAACCCAACCGACAGTCCAGGCGCCCAACAACATCCCCGCGAAGGCAATCTTCTGCTCATCCATAATCGGCGTGACCCTGGTTCCGTCGGGGCCGACTTCGATGTAGGCGATGGGACGGGCTTTTCCACCCGCGCCGCCGCCACCGCCGACCGCTGCGCTACCTTCCTCCGCGCCGGCCTCAACTTCGCAGCAGGCGTGTTCTTCGGCTTCGGCGCAACAGGCGCCCTCTTCAGCGGCCTCGGCGTGGCAGCAACAGGCGTCCTCTTCAGCAGCCTCGGCCTGGCAGCAACATTCTTCTTCGCAGCCACACTCTTCTTCGCAGCCACACTCCGGCGAACCTACGCCGAAACCCGCGCCAAAGCCGTAGGCAATCTCCGCAACGGGGATTAGCACCCGGCCTTCTACTGTCTGTGGTTTGCCAAAAACCGCATCCACATTGATGTTATCGCCAATCGAACCGATTTTTTCCAGCATAGTCTTGATCTCATCCATAGTGACACTCCTTACGAGTTATGAGTTATGAGGTGCGAGTTGGAAATCTTCAATCTCCCATCTCCCAATCTCCCATCTCTCAATCTCCCATCTTCTAGCGGGGACGGAGAAGGCGAAAAAGGACGATCAACAGCATACTGATCGCTGCCACGCCCGCACCGACCGCTGCCATCGTGCTCAACGTGTTGACGGTGGCGTTAGGAATCTCCAGCCAGCGCGCGCCTTCCGGCCCTTCTTCGACAATGGAAACCGGACGGACTTTGACGTAACGGAAAATGCCCGACCCGGAGTTTCCTCCCTCCAATGTCGTGACCAGCACCGAAGGGAGCAGTCGCCGCTCCCCAACGACGATAGGCGTCCCAGCCACCATCCGCATACGCTGTGTTGGTATCAGCATCGTTCACCTCCTGGCAAAGCCATTTCAGCCTGTTCGTATTATAGCCCAAGCGTGAATTGGAGCAAACAGTTTTCTGGAAATAATGTTCGTGGAGCAAGACGTGAGGTTGCTGCCGCTGCCCAATCAACCGCTTGCGCTCGATTTTCACCGGGGCGCTTGTCACAATTCCACGTTGGAGTATCATTGAAATGAACACAAGCGAAAAGGAATTCTTATGAAAACGTTGAGTCGGGGACAGAAAATTGTCTTGATCGTCCTGGCTGTGCTGGATTTTGTCGTGATCGCGGGACTGGGGGCCATCGTGATCAGTTCCATGCGCGCGCCGCTGCCCACACCCCTGCCGCAACCCACCGCGACGACAGCCGCTACACCCGTCGAGCGCCCCACGTGGACCCCAACCCTGGCCCCGACAGCCCACCCCACTCTGCCGCCGCGCGCAACCAATACGGCGACGCCGACAGCACGCCCCACGTCCACGCCCACGGAGACGCCCACGCCCACAGCAACGCCCACGCCGAAGCTTATGACGGGACCCATCCCCCTCGACGGCGCAGACTTCGATTACGTGCTGCCTAACCGCATCCCTGGTTGGAAATGGTACGCTTACGTGAACTACATAAAAGGAGAAGCCGATCCGCAAAACTCTTTCGCGGAACCCGTCTTCACCGCCGCCGATGACCCGGTACGCAGAATCCACGGCGCTACCTTGAAGGTTGAAACCATCCGCTGGCTCAGGTTCCGCGCCTGGGTCTACCAGACGGTCACAGTCACCGTTGGCAGCACCGTCCAGTTCAGCATCAAGGCGCAGGCTTTCTCCTCACTCGATCGCCTTATCGTCAAAGCCGGCATTGATCCCACCGGACAGCCGCACTGCGATAACATCCGGTGGGGCGACGCGCAGTACATCAATCAAGACAACGGCATCATCACCCTCATGTCACCCAAAGTCGTCGTGGCTGCGCCCACCGGCGGCCCAACGCCGACCGCCACCGCGACGCCAGATCCACTGGAACGGGAGACGCCGCGCCCAGAGGCAACAGCAGCGCAAGAGACCGAAACGCTGGGCCACGTCACCGTATGCTTCTACGCCGAACCGTCTTATCCGCACATCAACAACGCGGCATTCTTTGATCAGGCTGAACTGATCGCTATACCATCCCGCTAATGAACGAAAGGAGATTTATGTCAACAACGCCAGATATTTACGATACCGTCGTCGTCGGCGCGGGACTTACCGGCGCGCTGGTCGCCCACCATCTCGCCGAAGCGTCCATGAACGTCGTCGTCCTTGAAGCGAAAGAAGCGCCGGGTGGCATCGCCGGGAGAGGGATGGGATTGGCGCTCTTGGGCACACCGGAACCTTACGTTGCCCTGCAAACACGTCTGGGCGCCGATAAGGGCCGTCAAGCCTGGGAACTCACCCGACAGAATCTAGACCTGCTCACAGCGATCTTGCACAAGCTGCACCAGGAAGCCACTCACGTCGGCAGTTTTCGTATGACCAGTGACAGCACCGAAGCCGGGTTATTGCAGGAGTCGGCGGTCCTGCTGCGACAAGACCTGTACGCCGCAGAAATGGATGACGCAGGGGAGTATGGTTACACAGTGGGTATGCGTACCGCCGATGATCTGGCATTTAATCCAACGGCACTGGTTGCCGCGCTACTCGATCATCCCAACATCACCGTCGAGTATGAAACAGAAGTGCAAGCCATCCACCCGTACACCGGGCGCTCCTCAGAGGCCGCCATCCTCAGCGTATGGGCGCACAAGCACTACATCCAGACAAAAAAAGTCGTCCTGGCCAACGGGCTACACGCTATCCGCTTGCAGCGTGGCCTTGCCGATGTTCTCCATTCACTTCCGATGCACGCCATTGATTTTCGCGGCGCCGGGGTGTTGCCCACGCCACTGATCGTGCAGCAAGGGAAGGTCGTCATCCACGCGCGTGGCCGCGACTGGCGTATGGCCGGCTGGACGGACGATCAACAAGACGCGCTATCTGTACTGACCGGTGTGGCGCAGCAACTTTGTCCCGACGCCCCCGTCATTGAACGTCATTCCTGGTGGGTGGCGCAAAGCGCCGATGGCCTGCCCATCGTAGGGGAGCTGCCGGGCGCGCCGAATGTATATACAGTGAACGGTTTAGGGCCGTGGGGTCTCAGTTGGGCTTGTGTGGCCGTAGATCGCTTGATAGGTCTGCTGGTTCATGGTGAGGATGTCGGGTTGCTAACGACAGGGCGGCTTTTTGCCGCTTGATCTGAGAGGATAATGCGCTTTCGGAGGCGCAAATACAGTGCTAGACACGGCAATTCACAGCGGAAAAGAGCTATGGTATACTGGAAAACGTAGGAAAGGATAAATTTCATGCCAACGCAACCCACCGATCATACTTCGCCGATCAAAGTCGTCGTCGTGGATGACCATCCCTTTTTTCGCCAGGGGGTGCGCGACGTTTTAGCCAAAGAGCCAGACATTGATGTCATCGCCGAGAGCGGCGACGGTCAGGAAGCGCTCGATCTTCTAGCCAAAGCCCAACCCGACGTCGTGCTTATGGATGTCAACCTGCCCACCATGAACGGACTCCAGGTGACACAAAAGTTGAAAAATCAATGTCCGAATATCAACGTCATCATTCTCACTGCCTACGACGACGAAGAACAAATCTATCACGCGATCCGTATCGGCGCCTCGGCATACTTTGCCAAGGATGTGGACCCCAACCACTTGTTGGATACTGTCCGCACGGTAGCCGAAGGATATTACGTCATCTCCGGCAAGCGCATGACGCCGGGACAAGCCGAACAGTGGCTGCTGGAGCTGTACCGCCGCTACGGTCTCAAACCTGAAGACACCACTTTCTCGCCGCTCACAGACCGCGAGATGGAAATTTTGGAGCTGATTATCGAAGGGTTGAGCAACAAGGAAATTGCTTTCCGCCTGGGGATCAGCCAGCAAACCGTCAAAAATCACGTCACCTCCATTTTAGCCAAACTAAACCTCGCGGATCGCACACAAGCAGCGATCTACGCGCTGCGACATGGCTGGGTCCGTCTGCCGCCGCATCTGCGTGAAGAAACGGCGCAAACGCCGTCCATTGCCGCCAGACTATCCGATTGACGACGATCAGACCATCTTCAAAAGGAGGAACAATGACCGAGAATAACTGGGAGAAATTTCTGGAAAGCTGCCGTCGTGGGAACGAGCAAATCAAGAAGGAACTCAAAGAAGTGGACATGCTGATTCAGCAAACGTCCGTTGAAGTTGATCGTTTCATGCAAACCAACTCACGGGCGGTCGCCCGCGCGCGGCAGATTGAAGCCTCGTTCGACACCACCCCCAGAGAGGACATTAAGTCGGCCTACGATGCGGTGATTGACAACCAACGCCGGCTCTTTACAATGCGCGGACAGCTCGAGAAACTCCAAAGTGACCAGAAAAACCTGACCCGTGTGGCCGAACTCTATCAAGAGATACTAGAAAATGCCAGTCCGGATGATCTCGGCCTTCTCCAGGAGACACCCGGCGCGAAAATCGAAACGCCGCAGACCATGATCATCAGCATCATCGAAGCCCAGGAGCAAGAGCGGCTGCGGCTCTCTCGGCAGATGCACGACGGTCCAGCCCAGGCGCTCACCAATCTGGTGCTCCAGGCCGAAATCTGCGAGCGTCTCTTTGACAGGGATGCAGCGCGCGCCAAGGTGGAACTGGCAGAATTGAAGAAGAACGTCGTCAGCGCGTTCAAATCGGTGAAAGGCTTTATCTTTGATCTCCGCCCGATGATGCTGGACGATCTAGGCCTGGCCCCTACCATACGCCGCTACGTCGGCGGCGTCACCGACAGTGGTTTCAGCGGACTGACGCTGCACATCACCGGCAAAGAGCGCCGACTCGTCCAACATAAAGAGGTCACCATCTTCCGGGTCATCCAAACCCTGATCCACCTGGGGCGCGAACAGGGACAGGCCACCAATATCAATATCACGATGGACATCGGGGAGAATCAAGTGAGCGTCACCATTGAGGACAATGGCAACGGCTTCGAACTCGACGAAAACCTCACCACCCCCGATGCCCTCCGGCTGAACCTCCCCACGCTCCGCGAGCGTATTGAGATGCTGGGCGGCAAAATCGCCTTCCAGAGTTCACCGGGACAGGGATTACACGTCAATTTCTCATTGCCGGCAGAACGCATAGATGCCTGAAATTACCTTTTTCCTACTTGACAAACACCCGGCAATTATGCTATAGTATAGGCGAAGAGCACAGGTGGCCTGCCATCTGTGCTCTTTTTAGGGTGATTTTTGGGAGAGGGCTATATATCCCTCAACCGAGATCCTCTGCAAATTTCATGCTCAGGAACAGTTGACAAGCAGCTAGATTTGGATATGCTGATAAGATAAGTACAATCTCACAATAACAAGTAAGGATGTAGTATTGGTTATAGACGACGAACTAGACGACGCGCTCTTGGAAGAAGAGTTAGCGCAAGAAGAAGAAGAAGAGGACGACGAAGAGGAAATCACCGTTCTGGTTGAGGAACCCTCCGGCGAAGAATACCTGCTGGCTCTGGGGTACGAACGCGGGCACATCACCTACGAAGACATCCTCCGGGTTTTTCCTGAGGCGGAAGAAGACGTCGAGCGCCTGGATGAAATTATCGGCGCGTTGATGGAGTCGGGAATCACAGTCGGTGGTATTGACGAAAAACCAACCAGCGGGTTTCTGGAGATTGACGAAGACGAAGAGGAAGAAGAAAAGGCCGAAGAGGATATTTACCGCGCCATCGAGGTGGATGACACGATTGGCCTCTACCTCAAAGAAATTGGCAAGGTTCCGCTGTTGACAGCCGACGAAGAGGTTTCCCTGGCGATACGCATGGAAACTGGGAAGAAGGCGCAGCTCAGGCTGAACAATGGCAAATATCACAGCGAGGACAAACGCTGGGAACTGGAACGCAACATTGACGATGGGATCGCAGCACGCGAACACCTGATCCGCGCCAACTCTCGGCTGGTCATCAGCGTCGCCAAAAAGTACATTGGGCGCGGCGTGCCTTTCCTCGATTTGATCCAGGAAGGCAACATCGGCCTGATCCGCGCCTCGAACAAATTTGACTACAAACGCGGTCACAAATTCTCGACGTATGCCACCTGGTGGATCCGGCAGGCTGTGACCCGCGCCATCGCCGACCAGAGCCGCACCATCCGCGTGCCTGTCCACATGGGGGATCAGATCAACAAGATGCTGCGCATTTCGCACCAACTGACGCAGCAGTTAGGACGCGGTCCCACGCCGGAAGAACTGGCAGCGGAGATGGAGATTCCGGTGCGCAAAGTCGAACAGATGCTCGACGTGGCGCGCCGCCCTCTCTCGCTGGAAATGCCCACCGACGAAGAGGAAGAAAGCACCCTCGGCGACTTCGTCGAAGATATCGAAAGTCCCTCACCGCCCGACGAGGTCAGCTCGACCATGCTGCGCGATTTGTTGCTGGAAATCCTGGTGGATTTGCCGCCGCGTGAGGTGAAAATTCTCCAAATGCGCTACGGGCTGTTGGATGGGCAAACTTACACGCTTGAGGAAGTCGGCAAGAAGTTGGGCGTCACACGCGAGCGCGTGCGACAGATCGAAGCGCAGGCATTAAGCCGGTTGCGTCACCCCGCCCACGCCCGACGCTTGCGCGATTTTTTACGCACTTAGAAGACAAAACTGACAGGTCGCGGAGGCCTGTCAGTTTTTTTATTCCACATCCACCACATTCCCCGCCGCTGCGCGCGTCAGACGGTCGCGGATCGCCAACCCTAGCCCTGCCGCGCCGAAGTCGCGCGCCAAAATCGCCGTTACATCCGCGTGATCCAGCGCGCGCAGAGCGGCGAAAAGCTGCCGGGCCACTTCCTCCAATGCCCCACCCGTCCCCACTGTCTGCACAGTTGCCGGGACGCCGGAAAAAGCGGGGAGGTCTTCCTCTGCCAGCAGCAAGCCGACGCGTTGTCCGCGCTCCGCGCTATACAGCGCAACCTCGCGCATGACAGGCAGCACCGCGTCACGCGAACCCCGATAGAGGGTCAAGCGCGCGCGCGGCGCATAGTGTTTCATCAACGTTCCAGGAGAGGTCAATGTCTCCGCTATGGAGAATGGCTGCGCCGCCATCTGCACAGCGCCTAACGCGGCCTCCAGCGCCTCGCGGCTGATGCCGCCGGGCCGCAGGATCGTCGGCACCGGCATAACCAGCGAAAGCACGGTGGATTCCACGCCCACCGGCGCTGGGCCACCGTCCAGGACCATGTCAATACAGCCGTCCAGATCGTCTAAAACATGAATGGCCTGGGTGGGGCTGAGATGCCCAAACCGGTTGGCGCTTGGCGCAGCGAGGGGAAACCCGGCCGCGCGAATCAACGCCAGCGCCACAGGATGCGCCGGCACCCGCACCGCGACCGTGGGACCGCCGGCCGTCACCACCAGCGGTACATGCTGGCTGCGCGGCAACACCAGCGTCAACGGCCCCGGCCAGAAGCGAGCGGCTAATGTATACGCGACCGACGGTACATCGGCAACGACCTGCGGCAGCGCTTCACAGTCTGCCAGATGAACGATGAGGGGATCGTAGGCCGGGCGGCCTTTCGCAACGAAGATGCCCTGCACGGCTTCGCCGTCCAGCGCGTTTGCGCCCAGGCCATAGACTGTCTCCGTGGGAAAGGCAACCAGACCGCCACGCCGGAGAATAAGCGCCGCCTCTTGAATCAGGGCTGGATCGGGCGTAGCAGGATCAACAGGCAATACAATGGTGGACTTCATGGCGTTAGCGTATGCAAAACGACTCTATCCGCGTGTAGTGGCGACTTTAGTCGCTGGTGGGAGAACGAGTGAAGCCGTGACTACACATACGTTACCCATGACGCTTGATGACCGTCAACGCGCCGCGCTCAACCAGGGATTGAGCAAAGCGCAGGACATCGCTTTCAACCTGCGCTGGATCAGCATTGAATTCAAGGGCAATGGCGCGCGCAATTTCGCGTAGAGTGCGTATACCGTCGGTTAGACGTAACATGCGTGCGCCGGTAGCATTCAGCACGACAAATTTCCCTTGTTCGGGCAAGACCACCACCAGTTCGTCACCGCTCTCACGGGTGACGATAGCAGGCGCTTTGGTCAGCACATCATCCCAATTCAGCATCAATGACCTCCCAGAATGTCGAATCGCGCCGAAAGTGCAGCGCATAAGCCGGTACCGCAGCCAGTACAATCTCCCACCGCGCAAGAACGTCAGGCAGCCACAGCGGATCGGCGGAGAGCACCGGCGTATTCGACGCCAACTCGCCCAACGCCTGCCCTGGCGACATAGGCGCAAGGAACACATCGCTATCTTTTACCAGGCGCAGAAGGCTGTGGAGGGCTACATGGCGCACATCGCCGCGGCGCTTGCCGAAGGGGGTAGCGTACATCTGCCAACCGTCCGTAGAAGGCCACAGGAGCAGGAGATCGTCGTTGAGCACCGGGTCGGGCGCGGAGAACTGCGAAGCTGTCGTCTTTCCGCTGCCGGAGACGCCGAACAAGGCATACCCCTTGCCGCGATGTTCCACCCCGGCAGCGTGAAAAAGCATCCCCCCACGCGCGAAGGTCTGTACCGCCAGGACAACGCGCAAGAAGTAGCCCACATCAGCAGGAGCAGCGGCGGGATGGGCGCGCAAATCGGCCAGGCCCTGCCCGGCATCCACCGTCCCCTGGAAACCCGGCGCACGCAGGGTACACACACCTCCCTGACAGCGTGGGCGTGCATCAAAAAGCGGCCCCTGTGGTTCGGCAAGCGTGGCATCCTCGGCGATAGCGACAGGCCACATCGGCGTCTCAGCCGCCGGCGTCCAGGAAGCCCAAGCCACCCGCAACGGCGTCAGCCAGGGTTCAGGACCGTCCAGCCGCAGCGCCGTTCCCGCAATGCCCAGATCGAAGTGGGCGAGGTTCACCGCTTCAAGCTCCGCCACAACAAGAACAGCGCCAGCAACAGCAAGACGCCGCCCTCGACCTTGGTCCACATGCGCGGCAACCCGGCGCGCACGGCGACGGTTTCCGGGTAAACGTTGATCGTGCCGTCCCACTCGACTTCCTCGATACGGTATTCATATCGCTGGCCGGGAGCGACATTGTCGTCCGCAAAGCGATAGGTCGCGCCCGCTAACTCATCGCCTTCAGCGGGGATCAAGGCAGTGTTGACCTGCACAAAATCGCCGCCAGGTACAGCGGCGCGATACACGTTGAAGCCCGCCGTGCCCACCTCACTGGCTGTCTCCCAGGTAAGCGCCACCGGGGGAATGTCGGCGAGCAACAACCACAGTCCACTCACGAACAGCACGACGGCAAGCAGTATGCGTCCCCAGGGGAAAGCGACCTTCAACCGCTCATCTATCATTTTGCACTACGCGCCGAGCGGTTTTCTCTTGGTCAATTGCGCCCACAACGCGCGTGGATGGCTGTCCAGGCCCAAATAATTGAACAAGAACGCAGCAACCACGCCGCCCATCAAACCAATGGCTATACCAACGGCAGTATTCAGCATTTTCCGTGGGCTGGCCGGTTTGCGCGGCGGCAGCGCCGGTGAAGCGAAACGCACCTCGCTAACTTCGGAAGATATCGTCAGTTCTTGCAGCTTGGAAAGCAAAACGGAATAAGCCTGCCACGTCAAATCACGGTCTTGTTCTAGATCCTTTCTGTATTGTATTAGCCGCGAAACATCGGCCTGCAAACCGCGCACACGCAACTCGCGATTGTCAATCTCTTTTGACAACGGTTCATCCAACACAGAGAAAGCCAGCAAATCCTCCAAACCCTTTAATTTCAACAGGTCGTCAGCCATTTGATTCGCCAGGTTTACCAGTTCAGGTGTATCAGGGATCAAATCGACTAATCCCATCCATGGATCTTTCGTATACAATTCAGGGTAGAGTTTTTCAATTTCCGCAAAAAGTTGTGTATCTGTCGCGACGTTCCGTGCACTCAGAGCCAAGGACCCCACTTTAAACATGTCCGCATAGCGTTCCAGAATGAAGGTGCTAAGATTGGTAGAGATAGGTGTCGAGTTGGCTACCTCACTCTCTATACCTAACGTCTGGGTGAGGCCGAAGGTAAGATAATCCGGCGAGAGTAAATCGAGGAACTGATAACCTTCTCCACTCAACCGCGCTGTCGATTTTTCCTGTATGGCGACTTCCAGACGTGCTACCTCGCCGTCCATAGCAGCAATCAGAGCATCCAGGTCAGCAATTTGTTCGGCGGCGTTGCGGGCAGGATTCAAAGCATCAATCGAAGGCGCTTGCAGATCCAGCCTGTCAAAGGGCAATCCCTCGGCGGCACTGAAGACACGCGACTTGAACGCCAGCAAAGCCAGGCCATTGCTGCGGGCGCTAGCCTCGCCACCTCGGACAAGCTGGTCACGCATCATTTCAGCTTCTACCAGCAAATTTTCCACCCGCCGCTTACGGTTGTAATCCTCTTCCAAATCTATCCGTAGAGCATCGCGTTCTTGTTCAAAGACTTGCAGCCGGGCAGCAATTTCGGCATTGATTGCCGTCCTAAACAACTGTTCGCGGACAGTGCGGTCACGGTAGATAACCGCTAAACGATTGGAAATCTCTGAATCAAGCAGCGCGCCGAGGATTTCGCGTTTGGCGTTCTGGCCTTTGCCAAAAGCAAACAGACGATTTTGCTGTACATCGTCAAGATAGGCGTCAATCAGCGCTTGGCGCACTTTCACCTCTTTATCCATCACCGCTGAGATTGCCGTTTGCCGCGCGAGGCGCAGATTGCTGATGATGAGCGTTTCCTCCTCAATTTCACGCTGTATTTCATTGATACGATCATCTTCAGAGACAAACTTCAAATACGCTTCTTGGGCGGTATCATATTCAGCGCGGGCCTGCTTCACCTGCATCTCGATGTCGCCAAATGGCGAGAGTTGCGCCTCACCGTAAATTTTGTTGATATGTGTCTCGTAAGCTTTGGCCCAAGCGTTCGCGATCGCTGCAGCCTTTATAGGGTCTTCATGAGAAACAACAATCTGGATAGTATCGCTCTGACCGCCATCTTTTAATGCTAACACCCGCCCTTCGACCGCTTCCAATAAAACAGCGGGATCACGCTCTTCTTCGTCGAGAGTGTCCGCCAGTTCTGTAG
Source organism: Anaerolineae bacterium (assembly GCA_035420085.1). Taxonomy (GTDB): domain Bacteria; phylum Chloroflexota; class Anaerolineae; order B4-G1; family SLSP01; genus DSWT01. Next base: position 8,691 of record DAOLUH010000064.1, on the reverse strand, counting down.
CGACTTGCTGGGCGACCAGACCGTTCGGGACCATACCGGCAAGCGTATTGAGACGTTGTTTAATGCGCTCCACGATTGCGGTCGAACCAACCAGGTTGCCATAGTCTATGGTATCTTCTGTAATTGTCTGAAATCCAGAACCTAAGGACACCTCGGCGCGACTTTTGAGCGATACCACGCCGGCAGTGGCCTCGTATACAGGCGGCATAACAAAGCTGACCAGCAGCGCCACCATCCCCAATCCAACGGCGCCCAAAGCAATCAGCCACCACCACTTGAGCAAAATGTCAATGTAAATGCGCAGATCAATTTCTTCTTCCATTCGTCAACTATCCTCCTGACATCTATACCAGCACACTGTAGAAAGTGCGTCAACAAACAATATCGGTCGCCTAAACCAAGACATTGTAGCATACACAGAAGAAGGTGCAAGCGATGAGAGTTCCAGAACGCGGGATGAGAAATCAGGGCAGGGTATTACAAATGTTCGTCCCTGAGCCAGGCTTGCAAGCGCCGCTGCACTTGCCAGGCGGCGCGGGTGCGGCGCTCACCGCGCACGAGTCGCCACAAGGTAGGGCCATGGTTGGACAACAACTGGAAGGGACGGCGGAGATAAAACCGAATTTTCTCACTGCGCGGCAGCGCCTGCCGGGTAACTGGATCGCCAAGCAGGATCAGACCCAAGTATTTCAGCAATCCACGTAGATTACGCTCAGGCATGTCACGCTGTAGGTGCGGCAACTTTTGCGTTCCTGCGCCGATAACAATGCGCCGCGCAGCCAGCAGGATGTCATCCGGCGGAACCGGGAAAAGCTGTTGGACCGTTCTGGGCCATACAATATCGCTTAGCCATGCCGTCAGTGCAAAGGACAAACTGGCTACCCGGTACAGGTCAAAGGTGCGCGCCTGATCCGCCAACGCCTGCCATTCAGCTTCTCCCCACGACTGCGTCCAATACGCCAAGTCAATAAAAGGCAAAAATCCCAGGACCAATTCGTGATGCACAATGGCATGGTGTATCATATAGAGTGCGTGATCCACTGGATCGGGAACCCACAGACCAGGAAAAGGAATAAAGGGATGTATACCAGTTGTCCATTGACCGAAGGTGAATAGACTACGTCCCCTTTCCCGCGCCAATGCCGTATGGACTTCCAATTTCAGCCCTGTAGTCTTGGGCGCAAGAGGCGGTAAATGCCAGCCACGCTGCCCGGTCAAAGCGCCCAGCCAGGTATAGCCCAGATCAAGTACAGCCGGCAAGAAGTAGGGCAGGTGTTCCTCGGCAATCAGGAGATCAATATCGTTATAAGGCCGCAGCCAGGTTTCAGGATAGACGCGCGCCACACATGCGCCTTTTACCAGAACGAGGGGGATGTCTAGTTTTTGTGCCAGCACGCCAAGCGCACGCAATTGATTTTCGGCCAGCATTTGCTGCGCCTGCTCGCGGTAACGCACGTTCTGCGCGGCACGAGTGAGCGCATCCGGCAGCGCCCACCCGGCCTTTTTTCCTCGCCAGAGCAACAGTGGCAACAAGCGCTGGCTTTGCGCCCAGGCAAGGAGAGCGCGCTCCGGCAACAGGCAATCACCCTGTCGCCATAGCGCCAAATATGGCGCGTAAACGCCAGCCTGATCTATCTCTTCCACCGTTACGCTCATTCCGGAACCCGATCTTCAAATTCTGCCTCGGGAGCATCCGCGTGCAGTACAGCAGCCATAAGCAAGCCGAAAATCAACCAGGGTAAAGGCGCGCCCCATCCTACAATCCACGTTGTGGCGTCAATCATGCCGTGGATCATCATGGCGATCAGGCTTGCCATCCCTGCCCATACTGCTACACGCCGAACAGGGTCGTCCGCACAAACACGCACGCCGCGCACTGCAAGGAAAAACACTAGCAGAAGAATAGACAGAAACGCAATCAGGCCCGGCAGTCCGAGATCTATTCCCACCTGTAAGTAAAGATTGTGCGCATGCGGGATAACCGTCGTTGGGGAAACGATGAAGAGAGGGTAAAGTATATTCACCAGGAGAGGGTATGTATTCGCGCCAGTGCCAGTGAAGGGGAAATCTTGAAGCATATACAGGGCGCGACTCCAGATCTCCACCCGTTGATCCCACCCGGCAATTCCTCCGCCGGTTCCTAAGGCATCCAGGAAACCTGCCCATTGCCCTCGCCATACCAGCCAGCCACCGGCCAACAAGGGCAGGAACAGCACACTCAGAAAAAACGGTGAGAACCCCACGCCGATGACCAATATTACCCCACCGGTCGCCAACCACGCGCCCCGCGACTGTGTGAAAAACAATGCCCCGCCCACCAACAGCGTCACCGGCATACCGATCGCGCGCCAGAGCTGCAAGGCCTTCACCATCACTCTGGAGAAACAGGCCGAGGGTAAGGTAGAAAGTCTTTGTCGCAACAACAGCAGACCGCCGGCAAGGGAAAAGGGTAGCAGCATAACTAGAGCGCCGGCCATCATGTTGGGATTCAAGAGGTTTTTCAGATGTGGAATACGATCATAAACGACGGAAAGGTACGCGAGATTCTGCCAGGAGATCGCCATCGGCGTTGCTAGTGCCAAGAGCACAGCACTGAGCGTTCCTCCCCAAAGGAGTAGCAGCAATCGCGTGCTGGTTGTGGCCCAGTTGACAATCCCGTACATCAATGCCAGACCGGCAAGCAAGCGACTGAGCGCCAGCGCCGTGGCGTTGCGGTCGCCGGTGATCAGCCACGATATCCCGCCCATTACCAGTAAAACGCCGACGGGCCAATCCACCGGTGTGGATACGCTCCACCGTCCACCTCCCAGGCGGCGGATGAACCACAGGAGCGCCAGGAGTGCCAATCCCCACGGGGCAAAGCGCAAAGAAGCCGTCGCCAGAAGAACGCCAATGCCGGTAGGCCATAGTTCATGGCGCGCGATCCAGGCGGCGGTGTGTTGCAAGGCAGCAAGAAGTCTTTTAAGCATAGTCCAATGCCACTGCATAGAGCGTGAGCGGCGCAAAGTGCCTGTTGGGCGGGTTAATCATCCCACTTGCTGCAAGGCAACTGCTCCCGGCTTCGGCAGCAGAGCGCCCGGCGCGGTGGCTGTTTCATGCATCTCCTCCACCTCACCCAACGGCAAATGATGACATTCAGGCGCCAGCGCCTGGATCGCGCCCCATAGATTTTCTACTTCGCCATCCTGCGCCAAACGAATGAGCTTTTGCACACCCCATTGTAGCACTTGACTGTCAATGGGCATTTCCTCGGTAACTACAAATATCTTTTCGTGCGCTGTCAGCGTGTAAGACTCAGCTTCGTTGAACAGAGCCTCTTCAAGTTTCTCGCCAGGCCGCAGGCCGGTGAAGACGATCTCAATGTCACGACCCGGCTGCAGGCCCGAAAGGGTAATCAAGTCACGGGCCAGATCTATGATCTTGACCGGCTCCCCCATATCCAGCACGAAAATCTCGCCACCCTTCCCTAGAACCGCCGCCTGGATAACCAACTGCACAGCTTCGGGAATCGTCATAAAGTAGCGCGTCATATCGGGATGCGTCACCGTGACAGGCCCACCGGCAGCGATCTGCTGCTTGAACAGCGGCACGACGCTGCCTTCACTGCCCAGAACGTTGCCAAAGCGCACAGCCACAAAGCCGCGCCCACTGCGTTTGGCGGCATCTTGCACCAGCAGTTCTACAACGCGCTTACTCGCGCCCATAAAATTAGACGGATTCACCGCTTTATCCGTGGAAATCAGCACAAAGCGCTGCACATCATGCTCTTCAGCCGCTTGCAGCAGATTGCGCGTCCCCAGAACGTTGTTAAGAATCACTTCATCGGGGTTACGTTCCATCAATGGCACGTGTTTATACGCTGCGGCGTGAAAGATGATGCCAGGTTGATACTGCGCCATAACGCGCTCGATGCGCCTGAGATCGCGAATATCAGCGACCACAGGAACGATGTCTATATGGGGATAGCGAGTGCGCAATGCAAGATCAATGTGATATACGGCACTTTCGCCTTGGTCCAATACAATCAAACGGTGCGGATCATACATCGCCACCTGGCGGCACAATTCGGAGCCGATAGACCCGCCAGCGCCGGTAATCATCACCACCGCATCCCGGAGATACGTGGCATTCCCTATGCCAAGCGGTACAGTATCGCGGCGCAGCAAGTCCTCAATCTGCACTTCGCGCAGTTGGTTGACGCTCACCGTGCCATCAATCAACTCATAAACGCCGGGGACTGTCTTGTAAGGGACGCGCGCTTGCTCGCAGATAGTTTTAACAGCCCGGATGGCCTTGCCCGACGCGGTAGGCATAGCGATAATGACCTCGTCAATATGTTGTTTCTTCACGATGTCCGGAATATCATCGCGCGTCCCTAGCACCGGCACGCCATAGATGTGCATGTGTAACTTTTGGATATTGTCATCCACAAAGCCCTCCACACGCAGCCCCAGGCCCGGGTTGTTTTGCATTTCCCGCAAGATCATCGCGCCGGCGTCGCCGGCGCCGGCGATCAACACCCGCCGGGGATTCTGTACCAACATTTTGAGCCGGGCAGCATCGGCGGCCGTCATCCGCGCCTGCCACAGCCGCAGTAAGAGACGCGTCAACCCCAGCAACGCCACGCTGATGCCCCCCTCCAAGGCCCAAATGGACCGGGAAGGACAATAAGGAATCCCCAATAACGGCAACAACCCAAAGTTCACACCATAAATCAACAGGGAACCTGAAAGGCCCGCCACAAGGATGATTTTGAATTCCTCAATGCTGGCATAGCGCCATAAGCGTCGGTAGAGACGAAAGGCATAGTATAACGGCAGGCGCACCAGGGGAATAACCACGAACAAGGTCCAATTAAACCTGAGATAGGGCCACACCCGCAAGAGAGCTTCATAGCGGATCACAAAGCTCGCTACAATCGCCAACAGAATGCACATCAGATCAATCCAGACCAGGTATCTGACCCGTAGGCCCACCGGATTTTTGTTTTCGAGTTTCATGCTGAGTCCCCCCCCTTTGCTGTTCAGGCTCTACGATTAACGTCATAAGACTGAATGTTCAGCAATCACTATGCCCCATTGTAACATACACAGACAAAGGCGCAACGGGTGCGCCTTTGTATAGCTGCTGAACAATGACAGGAACAAGGCCCTACAAGGCGTGCTTAAGAGCCTCCACCACGATCTCAACCTGAGCCTCGCCCAAATTATTATGGAAAGGCAAGGCTATCGTGCGCCCAGAGATAGATTCCGTAACCGGCAGCGTTCCGCGTAAGTCGCCCATTTGCTCATAGATATATGCCTGTGTGTGAATCGGCGCGAAATAGCCACGCGCCGGAATGCCCTGATCCGCCAAAGTTTGAATAACAGCGTCGCGCTGTAAGCCTTCCATCAATGTCACAACATAGACAAACCAACTCATCCGCACGTCCAACCTGACCAGCGGCGGGCGTATCCAATCCAGCGCTTGCAACCGCTCGGTGTACATCTGCGCGACTTTTTCCCGCTTCGCCAGGAAAGTTTCTAAACGTTTGAATTGGCTCACTCCCAATGCTGCCGACATTTCATCCAGACGGTAATTGTAACCCAGTCGCTCGTGTTCAAGCCAGGCGCCCATTTCCGGGCGGCCCTGGTTGCGCATACTGCGGCACAGGCGGGCGATCTCGTCATCATCGGTGACGATCATCCCACCCTCGCCCACCGTCATCTGTTTGTTGGGGTAGAAAGCGAAGGCCGCTGCATCGCCAAAACTACCGAGTTTGCGCCCTTTGTATTCAGCGCCCAATGCCTCGCAGGAATCATCAATCACGCGCAGACCATACTGTTGGGCAATACTGGTGAGCGCATCCCACTCCGCCGGGTGGCCGAAGACATCCACCGCCATAATGGCTTTGGTACGCGGTGTGACTTTTTGCGCTACATCATGCGGATCGAGATTATAGGTGTCCGGCTCTATATCTACAAACACCGGAGTCGCGCCCTCGTATAAAATCGCGTTGACGCTGGCCGCAAACGTGAACGAGGGGACAAGCACTTCGTCGCCCGGCCCCAGGGCAAGGGAACGCACCAGCAGATGCAGCGCCGCCGTTCCTGAACTAACCGCCAGCGCATACTTGACGCCCACATACTCCGCGACCAGGCGTTCGAATTCCACAGCCTGCGAGCCGAGGGCCAAACGGCCGGAACGGATGACAGAGACGACGGACTGGATATCGGCGTCGTTGATATCGGGGAGAGACATGGGTATTGTAATTTGATTCACTGGGTTATTCCTTATTTTTTATTTTGGCCGGGACACCTATCGCTTTACTATGACCCGGCAAATTATGAATAATAACACCTCCCGCGCCAACAGTTGTCCAATCACCAATCTCTATGCCCGGGAGTACAGCACTGCTAATGCCTAACAAAGCTCCGGTGTGAATGTTTACATTTCCGGCAAGGTGTACACCCGGTGCGATATGGACATAATCGCCAATCCAACATTCGTGGTCCACAGTCGCACCGGTATTGATAATACAATGCTCCCCGATATGTGTTTCAGGTTGAATGATTGCACCGGCAAACACCACTGTCCCTGCTCCTATAGTCACCGAGGGATGTACCCAGGCACGTGGATGTACCACTGTGACCCACTGTACATTTTTGAACCGCTCCACGATGGCCTGACGGGTACGATTATGACCCACGGCAACCACTGCTGCAATCGTCTCAACAGTTGATAACTCCGAAATCGGCCCGCAAATATGGAAGCCGAGACAAACTTGTCCCCATTTAGAGATAGCGTCATCATAAACCGCAGCAATCTCGAAACCAGCCGCCAGCAAAGTACTGATAACGACTTTGGCATGCCCGCCCGCTCCCAAAACATGAACTGGTAAATTAACCGCCATCCTGCCTCGACTTCGCTCCAGTAAACTTGGGCATGGTCACGTGTCCCTCAGCACTGACACCTTCACGGGTTATGACTTTGAGAAAGGTGCGCCACAAAATCGTCATATCTAGAGCAAGGCTACTATGATTCACATACCATACATCCAAAGCAAACTTCTCTTCCCAGGTGAGAGCGTTGCGTCCATTGATCTGCGCCCAACCGGTAAGCCCCGGCTTGACCTCATGGCGGCGCATCTGTTCTGACGAATACAAGGGAAGATACTCCATCAATAAAGGACGCGGGCCTACCAGACTCATCTCACCCTTCAGCACGTTAAACAATTCCGGAAGCTCATCCAGGCTGCTGCTACGCAGGAAACGGCCAAAGGGCGTCAACCGCTCGGCATCGGGCAGCAAGTTCCCGTTGACGTCGCGCGCACCGGTCATTGTACGAAATTTGTAGAGCGTGAAAGGTTTTCCGTGAAGGCCGGGACGCTGCTGGCGGAAGAGTACCGGCGCGCCGAGTTTGAGGTGTACCAAGAGCGCAAGCACCAACATAAATGGCGCGAGCACAAGAACAGCCGGTAATGTCACCAGCAGATCAAAGGCACGTTTAAGACTCGGCGAGTACAATGGCTTCACCTGGCACTTACTCAGACCAACACCGTGTAAACGTCAAACTCAGTGACCCGTTGCCAATCGCCATCTAACGTGACGACAACTTTAACACCCAGCCGTTCCGCTTCAGCCAGAATCATAGCGTCTTGAGGAAGCAAATGATAGGTTGTGATGAAATAACGCAATCGTTCGGGTAAAGGCTCGGCAAAACCCTCGGCCTTGAGATCTTCCGGTTGTACAAGCGTCAAGGGAATGGCCGCTAATAGATCATCAAAGCGTGTTAGATCCGCGTAACCGTCCTGCAATCGTTCGGGTTGACGTTTGTACATTGCCAACCAATTTGGTAAACGGACAGCAGAGTCTAGCGACTCCCAAACACGCCGCAAATGCCGCGTCAAGATGATGTGATAACATTCTTGTAAAGCCGACAACGTCACCCATGCCGCGATCTCAAACGCGGCAATATGTGGACGCAAACGGCGCACAAACGCTTGCGCAGCTTCAGCATAAGGATTGTCATCGCCGGAACGTAATGCTAATAACAGCGAACTATCAATCACCAACTGCTGGGGCAGGGGGACTGTTGGATCAGCCAGGTTATGGAGCGCCATCAGCCAACTTCTTGTATTTCCGCCCAAAATACATCATCATCAAGCGGGAGATCAGCGAAAAGCATAGCCAAACCCTCCACGGGATCGCCCAGGCGCTGCTCGAGACGGCGCGCCCTGGCCACCAATGCTTCCTGGCGCTGACGCAACGCTGCTGGTAACGCCGGTGTAGGCGATTTAACCTGTAAGCGCCGGTACTCTTCGAAACCGATGAGAACGGCCATAGGCTCACCCCGGCGTCTCAAGATATAGCGTTGGCCGCCATATTTGACTTGTCCCACCAACTCGGCCAGTTTACTCTTTGCTTCGACCATACTGACATAGCGGTCCATCTGTTTTCTCCCACAGGTCAGGATGACCACATTATACACCACAATGATTAATCAACCAAGGATATCGAACAAGACAACAAGACGTTAATCCCTTTGCGCCAGCGCAACTGCATTGTGCAGCACGGCTTCCAATTGAGCCGCTAACGTGTCACGAGCAAAGCGGGTGTAGGCCAATTCCCGCGCGGCGAGAGAGGCTTTATGCAGACGCGCTGTATCGCGTGCGAAATCAGCCAGCAACCGCGCAGCCTGGTCAATATCATC
>DAOLUH010000063.1:0-32011 GCA_035420085.1 Anaerolineae bacterium | reverse complement strand
TGACTGGCCTACATCGGGCGGCTATGCATGGCCCAGTATAGACCGGTCAATCACAAGCGTCAAGATGGCAGTGGGTACGCGGTTATGTATATGCGTCCAATTCATTTTCAGGCTCAGGATGGCAGTTGGCAAGAATATGATAATCGCTTGCTGCTGGATGAAACCGAGGACTTCTGGCGAAATCAGGCCGGCGATTTTCAACTGACGTTTGGTAAAGAATTGACATCTTTTCCCGAAAGTAACGCCAAGCGTATATCCAGCTTCCACAATGAGGCAACTTTTCTCGTTGAAGTTACAACTCAAAACGTGGGGATTGGATTTCAACCTTTGGATGGTGCCGCTGTTGAGGCGCAGATAGATGGAACGACGGCTGTGTACCCAGGTATTTATCCTGGTGTAGATTTGCGGTATACAGTGGACAATGACGTGCTCAAGGAAGACCTGATTTTCCATGACTCGCCAACTCGAACACAGTTTTCATTTTTGGTATACGCGGGTGGGAAACTATTGACATTACAAAAGAGTGGCCTGGTTAACGTAGCGTGTGTTGAAGAATGTCTTTCGATTATGCCTCCCTATATGCAAGATGCGGCTGGTAAGGGGTCGGAGGATATTCGGGTAGAATTAGAATATCTGCAAGACGGATATTACATCCTGACCTATGTGCCAGAGACAACTTGGTTGAATAGCCCGGAGAGAGAGTTTCCTGTAGTGTTGGACCCCACCGTGATTGCCACTAGTGGTTATAGCACCTATGTCCAAGAGGGTTTCCCCAATGTGTCACGCTGCAATTCCAACACCTTTGTTGCTGTGGGATACGATCCGGGCAACGTGGGGCAAAAACGTACTCGCGGGTACTTCCATTTATCCTTACCGAGCTTGCCTGCTGGGAGTACCATCACTTCAGCGAAATTCCGCGCTTATCAGTATTACTATCAATATAGCACTGGATATACGGCGAATATTTACCGTGTTACGTCTGATTGGGCCAATCCGCAGACTTGCGGTGAGGGCATAGGGGTGTGGACGTGGAACAATCCACCTGGGATTGACTGGAGCACCACGCACGGCAGTAGTTTGATATCACCGTCCAAAGCTTGGAAAGAGTGGACAATCACCAGCCTGGTGCAACAGTGGTATGGTGGAGTTGCAAATCGGGGTCTCGCCGTAGTTGCCAGTCCAGAAACAGCGCGCGGGTCTTATTTCTGTTCGAGTATAGCCTATGCTACCGGACAATGCGGAGTCCCTGATCCGCAGAATTACCGTCCACATGCCGTGATCGACTATGTCGCCAGTTTTTCGATCTCCGGTAAAGTCGTTGACAGCGGCGGCATACCGGTTGCCGGGGTGACGATCTCGAACAGTGCAGGAAAGACGGCAATAACTGATAGTAATGGCAACTACACTCTGCGCGATGTGGCCTCCGGGAACTATACACTCATACCAAGTAAGGATGATTATACTTTTTCACCTGTATCTCGCTCTGTTACTGTTCCCCCCGATACAACAGAGCAAAACTTCACGGTGACAAATCGTTATGCAATTTCTGGGCGGGTAACAGACGGACAGGGAAACTCAATTTCTGGCGTGCCGATTTCTTGTATCGGTTCGAACAGCGTTAAGACGGTTAATACGAATAGCAGTGGTTATTACACATGTGGTGAACTGCGGGCTGGTCCCTACTTGCTTAGAGCGCCTGAAGGTTCACCGTACACGCTGTCACCTTCAGTTAGAGTCTTGCCATATATCCCACCTAGTCGCATTAACCAGGATTTCAGTACAACACCACTTTATGGCTCACTAAATGGACAAGTCACGGCGAGTAATGGGCAAGCGATAGCCAATGCTCGGGTGAGTGTCGCCGGCAAAGTAGGTGCAACCGATACCAATGGAAACTATAACCTGACAGGACTCCTGCCCGGAGAACATACTATGCGAGTTACTGCTGCTGCATATCTTGAGGTAAAGGCCTCCGTTGTGATTCAAGCGAGTCAGGCTACTCAACGTAATGTCACCTTGATGCCTGTGCGTGCCGATGGTTATCGTCTGCCGTGGCAAGGCGGGGTGAGTTGGTATTGTAGCCAGGGCAACGGGGGTAGTTTCTCTCATAACTGGGGAAGTTCAGGTCAATATGCGTATGATTTCAGCCGCAATGGTGGACAGCCTGTTGTCGCTACCCGTGCTGGCAAAGTTGTCAAGGTTGTAAATAGCTACAGTACATCATGCTATAACTGGAATACCAGGTCATGTAGTCAATCATGTCTAGCATCGGCTAACTATGTCAAGATACTACATAGTGATGGCACCGTTTCTGTATACCTTCATCTACGAAAAGCCGCTGTACCCCCGGTGTCTGTGGGTGATTATGTTGTAAGTGGGCAAATCATAGGCACAGTAGGAACTACGGGGTGTAGCACAGGAGAACATCTACACTTTCAGAGAAATGAATCAGACTGGAGGTGGTGGTCAGTGCTGACGCCATTTCTAGACGTTGGGACGAATAGTGGAATTCCAGTAGCCGGGAAATCGTATACCTCAGATAATTACCGGGCATTGACCTCTCAAGCGATTATACAGGCCGATACTCAAGCACCATTTGCACGGGTAGAGTTTATGTTGACCGGAACCCCGACATACAAAGTGCAACTTGATGCTATTGACTATGAATCGGACACGGTGGAAGTGCGGTTGGCTCGCAGTGAAGCAGATTTGCAAGCGGCCAGTTGGCAACCTTTTACTGGTTCTCAGACTTTGGATTGGGATTTCTACACGGTATACGCAGAATTCCGTGATGCTGCGGGAAACACCGTCATTCACTCAGATTTAGTTGAGGCGATAGCTTTTGAACCCATTGCGCCAATGTTCAGTATTAGCGGGTCTGTGTGTGTAGGACAAGCCCTGGAATTGGAAAATGCAACCGTACCTTTCTGTGAGCAATGTGGTTGGAACTGGGACATGGGCAATGGGGTGACGACTCAATTAACGGAACCGCAGTATGCATTTGAAAGTAACTATCCTGTATTTAGCTATGATCTGCCAGGCGCCTACACTATGACTTTAACTGTTGCTAACGTCAATACTGTTGTATCTACATCGCAGCTCATTACTGTGCTTTCTGCGCCTTCACCTGATTTTGATATTCGCCGGTCGGGCCCGATGGTCACTGTTGAAGCTGTAACGAAGGATGCAACGAATTGGTTGTGGAATTTCGGAGATGGTAAAACGGCGAGCGGTACCAGCATCGCGACGCATGTTTATACCGATACGACTCAATCTTATGTCATTCAACTCGTTGTCGAGGGAAAAAATGGCTGTTCCAGCGTTGAAACCCAACATCTGTTCCCACTCGAGCGGATATTTCTGCCGCTTGTGATTAGAGAGAATTGAGATGAGGTTAAAATAAATACCAATTCAATTTGTGGTGTCTAATAGGTTTTGACACTCCAATAAGTTGAATGTATGATGAATTCCACAGGAAAATATCGTACCAATTAGCGAGGAGGTTGCCATGGTTCGTAAATTGAGTCTGCACATTCTAAGCGTCGTAGTCATTGTTACGATGGTATTTGGGCCGCTGGTTTCTTCCGTTCAAGTGGCGCAACGGTACGATGCAGCGCGCGAGGCCACGCTGAATGCGCCGTCTGAGCGATTCGCTAACTGGCCGTACCCACAAAGCCCGCTGCGCGAAGTAGCAATGCCTGCAGACCCTCTGGACGCGGCGCTGGATATTGCTCTCAGTGGAGTGGTAGATGCAGAGTTGCTCGACGGTGCGGTGCGCGTAGAGCCTTTACCCTCCTCAGCTATGGCAGCCCCGGTTGAACTACCTGCGGCAGCAGTTCCAGCGCCTGAGGCGGCCGATCTGCTGGCGCAGGCGCGCGCGCAGCAGCCGTTGCCCTGGAGCTTGCAGGCGTTCTTCGAGCGTAGCGAACGTGCGGATGCCATCGACGCCGCTGAGACGCCCGCTGGCGAGAGCGCGAAACCGGCGCGGGGATGGGATTGGCTCATCAATCAGTTGTTCGGCCAGCCCGAAACGCCCGCCAACGTTGCGCCAACGCCGGTTGCGATTGAGGCGCGCGAACCCGCTTTCGAGACGCCGCCGGCCGGGCAGGTAACGGCTATGCCGGATACGCGCAGGGGCGCTGCGGCGGATACCAAATCCACATTTACGTTGTATTTGCCGCTAGTCTTACGCGCGTATCAGCCGCTTCCTTCTCCAGTGCAGGACGAGGTCATCATCACCACTATGGGTGGGACGTTGATTTCTACCGACCTCCTCGTGCGGGTAGATGTCCCGGCCAACGCTTACCCCGAAGCCTTTCGCCTGCGCTACACCCATGCGTCGGAGCACGGCGAGCACCCGCGTCTGGAAGCCGTAACATTGGGTGGCGAGCCAGTCATACTCAATCGCGCGGCGCGGCTATCGATGCGCTTGCCAGAGGCCGAATATCGCTCCGGCAAGCCCCTGTTCTTCCGCCTGAAAGGCCAAACTCAGGCACGCACGGTCTCTGTGGCGGCTGGTGTGGTAGCGAACACCATTGCAGCGCCCGATGAAGCGCCGCTGACAGCGGAGATGCTCTCGGCTTATGTGTACGAGTTTGGCGAGTTCGCGTTTGCGTCGTTGCCGGCCAGTGCCTTTTCGTCGTCGTATTCTGCGTTAGCTGCATTGCGTGTTAGTGAAGAAGAAAACCCCGATGAAGGCGACGATGGTTTGATTGTGCCCGGATATTGTTGGGAACCTGGGGCCGAAGGCCCTGACTACCTATTATCCTTTGCCAGTGTGCTTTCTATAACTGAGGAGGCTGATCCATTTGGGTTTGTGGAATTTGTCTGGGATGTAGAAGATGAAGACGGAGAGATCTATCAGGAATGGGGATATATCCTTGATGATCCTGATTCGGAAAGAACCAATTTTACGCTAGAACCGGACTTCGTCACCATAGGTATGACGGAGATCAATGGAGAAAATGCCGACTCGGATGAGCCGATCCCGTTTTCTACTTTGCTGACAGGCACCGTATTCATCTATGAATGGAATACCGGTCGTTATGACTTTTTGGAAATGAATGCCTACTTTACACCCGGTACCATTGCTTGTACTGCCGGTTGTGAAGGCGTCCCGCCGACGATTTCTGGCATTAAGCTGACTCAAATTGGTCAGGGAACTACGCCGGGCATTGGCATCGGCTACCTGGAAATCCTCGCTTCTGATAATTCAGGCGAGTTTACGGTTTCCGTTCGCGTGAACGGTGTTGAATACCCGACTATAGCAACGAACAAAGGGACGTTTGCCGCTCAAGTTCTTTACAACTTAGACGAATTGAACGTCTATGAAATCACCGTTACTGACAGCTGTGGAAACACCATAAACTTCCCGCCGATTGTCAGGTTTGGTGCTAATCCAATTTTCGATGGCTCGTATTGCAACATAGGCCCTTGCGGTTTCCAGGAAGTGGCGCTCGACCCGGTGAATACATACAACTTGAATTACTTTGACTCGGTCAACGATCTGGTCATAGCTGGCGCAGGTCGGGCCAATATCATTCTGGACCGCGATTACAACTCGAAGGCGGTGCTGTGGACAGGCGGCGCGACAGTACAGTATACGGATGATGGCAGCGGCAACCTCAATGAGGAAATCGTCGCTGGGCCGCCGCAGTATTTCGGCCTCGCGTGGACTTTCCCTTACGCGGTTTCGGTGAATCATCTGGATTTGGCCCCGTTGTATGACGGAGTGGAAGTCCACTATCCTGACGGACGTTCAGCGAGCTTTGTGAATGACGGCGGTGTGTACGTCTCCGCGTCGCCGGCGAACTTCGACATATTGACGCGCACGGATGACGGTTGGGAATTGCTCCACAAAAACACACTGGATATTGACTACTTTGATGTTGAGGGCCGTCTCATCGCCAAAGCAGACCGCAACGGCAACCAAATCACACTGTTCTACACCGGCGAGTTGCTGACCCGCGTGGAAAACGACAGCGGGCGCTGGTTGGAGTTCGCGTATACTGCAGAGGGCCTGATCTCGACGATCAGCGCGCCGGAGGGAAAGGTGTTGCGCTATGGCTACACCGATGGCTTGCTGACCAGTTTCACCGACGCGCGGGGCCATACTACGACTTATGCCTACAATGAAGATAGAATGCTGGTCAGCATCACGACGCCCAAGGGCCACACCGCGATGGAGCAGACTTACGACGAGAACTACCGTGTGAACTGGCAACGCGCGGGCCGGGCGCAGGAGAGTACCCTGACCTACACCGAGCATCCTGACGGCAGCGTAACAACGACGCTCACGGATGTGCAGGGCAATGTCACGACCTACATCTACAACGCCTTGGGCCAACTCATCCAGGTGATTTACGCAGACGGCTCCACCGAGGAGTTCGGCTACGATGAGGAGTACAACCGCATCTACTTCAAGGACAAGGGAGGGCGCGAGTGGCATTACACGCTCAACGCCAGCGGGATGCGCACCCGCGAGGACGGCCCGCTTGGTTGGTATGTGGTGTGGGAATACAACGACCGCAATCAGCCCACCCGGATGGAGGATACGCTAGGGCGCGTGACTACCTTCGAGTATGACGCGCGCGGCAACTTGACGAAGATTACCAACGCGCTCGGCGACAGCAGCAGTATCACCTACGATGCGCGCGGCCTGCCCGTCGCCGTCAGCGATTTCAACGGCAACGTCACGACCAACACGTACGACGCGACGACCGGCGATTTGCTCAGCACGCGCAACGGCGCGGGGGACATCGTCCGCTATACGTATGACGATGTGGGCCGCGCGCGCACGATGACCGACGGCAACGGTGTGGTCTATACCTACACCTTCGACCAGAACGATCATCTGGTGGCGGTGGATGGGCCGGACGGTTACCACCTGGGCTTTGCCTACGACCCGAATAACAACCTGGAACAAGAGCTTGACCCCAACGGCGGCAGCACGACCTACTGGTTTAATGAATCAGAACTGGTTATCCGTGTGGAAAACCAACTTGGTTTTCGCACGGTTTACGAATACGACGAGATGGACAACCTGATCCGTGCGGAAGATGCGGAGGGCCGGGTATGGACTTATGATTACGACGCAGTCTACAATCTGGTCGCCGAACACGGCCCGGAAGACACGCACACGCTGTTCGCCTACAACGCGATGAGGTACATGACCGACGTTACCCGTTGCAACAGCGCGCTTGTGGGGGGAACGTGCGCCGCGCAGCAGGTAACGCACTACGAGTATGACGCTCTGGATCGCGTGGTCACGGCGATTCAGAATTACAAGTCGGGCGTTTCGCCTGCGGCGGATACCAACGTCACCACACGTTTTGCCTATGACCTGGTGGGCAATCTGCTCAAGCGGATTGACGCCAACGACAACCCGACGCTATACGAGTACAACGCGCTCGATCTGCTCGTCCGTGTGGAAGACGCCGAGGGGCAGGTCACGGAATACGGCTATGACCCCAATGGCAACTTGACCCACATCCGCAATCCGCGCGGCAAGACGACTACGTTTACCTTCGATGGCGCAAATCGCCTGGCGACCCGCACCGATGCGGCGGGCAGCGTCTGGACTTACGTGTACGATGGCAACGGCAATCTGCAACAGGTGATTGACCCGCATGACGTTGTCACACGCTACGACTACGATCCACTCAACCGCGTCAGCGCACTGACGCAGAACTACGTCCCTGGCGGCGCGGCGACCACCGACCAGAATGTGATCACGCGCTTCGAGTACGACCTGGCCGGCAATCTGCGCTTTATCCACGATCCGCGCGGAACCTATCAAATCGAGCATCGCTACGACGCCGCGCACCGCCGCATACTGACGATTGACGCGGAAGGCGGCGAGACGGCCTTCACTTACGACAAGGTCAACAATCTGCTCCGCGTGGTGGACGCCAACGGGCACGCGACGACAATGGAGTACGACGGCCTCAATCGCGCCGTCAAAGTGACCAATCCCGAAGGTCACCGCGTAACCTTCGAGCACGACCGCCTGGGCAATCTCCTGATCCTGACCGACGCGCGCAACTACCAGACCACCTTCACTTACGATGGGATGAACCGGATGACGCTGCGCGTGGATGCTCTGGGCGGCGAGTGGCGCAACGTCTACGACGCGATGGGCAACCTGTTGCGCCACGTGGACGCCAACGGCCACGTCAACAACGCCTACACCTACAACAAGGTCTACCGCGTGTTGACGACCACCGATGGCGAGGGGTACGTCACCAGCCTGACGTATGACGCCAACGGCAACGTTGTGACGGTGACGGATGGCAATAACCACACCACAACATTCACCTTCGATGACTTGGATCGGGTGGACTCCCTCACCAATGCGGAAAACGAAACCACGGCCTATCGCTACGACAGGGTTGGCAACCAGACCCACCTGATCGAAGCGGATAGCGTGGTGACGTTGTACGGCTACGATCCGCTCTACCGCCTGGCCGCCGTCACACTGAACTATCGCCCCGGTGAACTGGAGAGCGCGGACGTCAATGTGGATACGCACTACCACTATGATGAAGTCGGCAACCTGGTCGCCATTCTGGATGCCGAAGAACACGAGACGCGCTTCGCCTACAATGGCCTGAACCTGCTGGTACAAGAAGTAGACGCGCTCGGCAACACCTGGGATTACGAGTATGATCCGGTCGGAAATCGCACGGCGCGCATTGACGCACTGCGCCACCGCACCGAGTACGAGTATTACCCCGACGACCAGCTCAAGCGCACCACCTATCACGACGATACTTTCGTCCTCTTCATCTACGATGAGAACAACAACCGCCGGGCGATGCAGGATCATCTGGGTTTCACCGTCTGGGAATACGATCCGCTCAACCGTGTGACCAGTATGACCGATACTTTTGACCGCCGCCTGGGCTATACCTACGACGCCGTCGGCAATCGCACCAGTTTGACCTATCCTGATGGGCGTGTGGTGAACTACACCCACTATCGTAATAATTGGCTCAAGATGGTCGTAGATCCTGATGGCAATGTGACGCTGTATGAACGTGATGGCGTAGGACAGGTCACGCGCCAGCTTAATTCCAATAACACGCTGGCGGAAATGGACTATGACAAGGCTGACCGTCTGCTGACATTGGTGAATATCCAGATTGAGGACGCGCGCAAAGTCAATAGCGCGTTCGCATACACCTACAATGAAGTCGGCCACCGCATACAGACGGTAGCGGAATATGCCTGGCGCAAGCCTAATGAAGTTATCACCAGTACCTATACCTATGACCCACTGCGTCGCCTAACGCGCGATGAAGATTCACGTGGCGTATGGACGGACTACACCTTCGACCGGGTGGGCAATCGTCTGACGCTAGTGACCAACGACGACAGCCTTTCCCCCCGCCCCTTCGACGCCAAGACGCTGGTCTATACGTACAATGACATCAACCAGCTACTCACCATCGTTGGTGATACGCATCCTGGTGATCCCAGCGCGAAGCGCTTTGATAATGTCGCGCAGGCCATTCACGCCTTCCAGCACGAGGTTGCCGCACTGCGCGACAAGCACATCACCGCAGCGGCTGCGGACACCCTGTTGGCGCTGGCTGATGCATTGATCGTGGCTCTGTATGACAATCCCACTCCTGATATGGAGACAGTCACTGCCGCGATAGAAGCTATACGCGCGCAAGTGTTGGCGGATTACCAGAGCGGGGAGATTGACAGCCAGGGTGTTACGCAGAGCCTGCTGGTCAAACTCGACTATGGCGACCTGGGCAACAACGGCGCCGTTGGAGAACTGCAGACCACCACTTTCCGTTATGATGCCAATGGTAATCGCGTTAACAAAGAGTTTCCCGGTCCGCAGCGACCGCGGGTGCAGGGCACGGACTACACCTACGATCCTGAAAATCGCCTGATTCAGGCTCACGACTATCAAGAAAATCTGGAAGGCAACCGCGTCTACCGCGCCATCACCAACCTGGACTATGACGGCGCTGGGCGACGATTGGTCAAGGTCTATGACCCCAAGGACGAAAATAGCGGTGAAGGCAAACGTGTAGAATATGTCTTTGACGGTCTTGATCCAGTCGCCGAATACAACGTCTGGAATCCGAAGTATGAATACTTCTATCGCGGTGATCAAGGCCGTATCATCACGATGCACCACTTCCCCAGTGGTACAGAAGGCCAGATGTATTGGTTCCACTACGACGGCCTAGGCTCTACCAGCGGTCTGACCAAGCACCATGGTGAGAGCCACCACAACTACCGCTACGAACCCTATGGGCAGATCGAAATGCCGCCGGGGAACTTCACCGACCCGCATAACCACTACACCTTCACCGGACAGGAGTGGGACGAGAATATGGGCCTGTACGAGTTCTACGCACGGGTGTATGATCCGGTGGTGGGAGGGTGGCTAACGCAGGATGTATATCGAGGGGAATTAAATACTCCGGCAAGTTTACAAAGATATCAGTACGTTTATAACAATCCCATTAGTTTCTACGATCCATACGGCTACGCAATTGGTCATGCAGTAGTGCTAATAGGAGGAATAATAATCGTAGGAGGGATAGTAGTAGGCCCTCCTACCTATAGTTTCCTTGACAATTATTCCAAGATGAGAGAAGCCAATACTATCGGTGGTGATAAATATTTTCACTGCATGGCAAACTGTAAGGCATCTCGGTGGCCTCTTTTAGGGAAACAGCAAGCATACATCGCCAGTGAATTGCGCGAATGGAATGATCAAGTACGGAAAGGTGATAGCGAAGAAGCTTGTAATGCAGATAGGGCTGCGAATGCGCAGGGTAGAGATAGTAACTCAAATCAATCCTGTGAACAGGCATGTCGTTCATTAAGACCTGCTGGACTACACCCTCAATACTGGGACCCAAACTACAATAATCTTCAACCCAATGAAATCATACCAGGCGTCAAATCGGGCATTATACAGGATGAAAATGGTATAAATTCTTTGTATGCCGACTTTGACAACGAGGCTATCACAAAAGCTATAAAGGAAGGGTATGGTGATCATAATCAAACTTTTTCTAACAACAATGGTACTGCTGTAAATGTTATTAAAACAAGAGAAAATGGGTACAGCGTAATCGTTACAGCAACTTTCTGATCATTGCCAATGGGCCAGCTTTGTAGCTATCTTTGCGGGAATAACTTCAACTTACGAAATCCGCGAAATGGCAAGTAGACCGTACCATCTTGTTTGTCATTCGCATCTTGCATCCCGCATCCCGCGTGGTAGGCTTTTAGCTTCATTCATAACCTTGGCTGTACACGTCACTACGGCACGTTGATGAGCCGCTATGCTAATGGGTGTATATCAGACAGCCGCGTCAAGGCGCGCAATCCAAGCCGGAGGGCGTTCACAAATAGGACGCAAAAGGTTTTTTACATCTCGTGTAGTTTTTCAGCTTTTGTAACAAAACATGCCGCCCGACTTCATCGCAAGTTGGGCGATGCATAACACACGGCGTGCGGGCCCACAATGTCACTTAAAATTCCTCACCGGCCAGACTGAATTCCGGTTCGCGCCCGCTCAATTGGCGGCCTATACGTTACAATTCCTGCAAGAGGTCAAAGTTTGATGAACTGTAAACGCAGAACTGTTCAACGACAATTAGAATTAGACATCGACGACAATTAGCAATACCCACTCGGAGTTCGGGGGAGTCAAAGTAAACTAGGCCACAGGAGGCCTAGAGATGACTGCAACCGATGCCCAAGTGAGGATTATGATGCGCGAGCGAAACAAAGGACGAACTTAAGTACAGGCGGCGGTGCAACGACGACTTGCGCAAGCCAAAGCAGGCGAGGAAGTGCTATCTGCTGCGGTGGATGCCATCCGCGATGAGGCACTGTTGAACTTTCTACTCTATACCGGTCTGCGCGTTTCCGAACGCGCGGCCTTGTGCGTCGATGACGTGGTACTCAATGGCAAGAGTGGTTTGGTGACGGTGGCGTCGCTGATGGGGCACAGTTCCGTGGCAACGACGGCAATTTACACACAACCGAGTGAGGCAGTATGGCTGGGGCAGTGGCAGGGTGAGATAACCTTCCTGAGCCAAATCCATTGTATTCCCCACGTTTTCACCGTCTGATCTGATGTACCATTTGCCTTTCTCCTACAATCTATTATATTTCGTGTTGCAAAGATAACCAATAGAGGTAGTTTTCGTGACACAAACTATAACGACCCTAGGTTCCAAAGAAGCTGCCTTTCTGACCACCTTCGCCGCTCAGGGGAAGATGATTTTCACCAACGCGCAGGCGGGCGAGTTCTTGGGAGAGCCAGCCCACACGGCCCGAACACTAGCCCGCCTGGAAAAGGGCGGCTGGTTGCACCGCCTGGAACGCGGCGTCTACATGATTATCCCACTAGAAGCCGGCCCGGAGCGAACCTGGACGGCGAGTGCGTTGGTGATTGCACCTCATCTCATCCAGCCGGCAGCCATCGCTTACTGGTCAGCGTTACACTACTGGCAATTGACCGAGCAGTTGCCCGGTACGATCTTCATCCAATCTACAGCGCGTAAACGTCAACCTGAAAAAACAGTCCTGGGCATGACCTTTCGCTTCATCACGGTAGTCAAAGCCAAGTTCTTTGGTGTACTGCAGCGCACGCCAAACGGCCAACCTGTGTACGTCACTGACCGTGAGAAGACGCTGGTCGATGCAGCCGATCACCCTGAACTGAGTGGCGGCCCTCTGCAATTGGCTCAAGCATTGCAGGCGGCTCAATCCTCTCTCGATTGGCCGCGCTTGGATGATTACTTGCAGCGTTGGCCAAACACCGGCCCTCTGAAGCGCCTGGGTTATTTGGTTGAGACGTTGTCACCGTCATTACCTGGCCGAGAGGAACGCCTGGCGCGCTGGCAGCACGCGTTGTCGCCGGGTATTGTCGCGTTGGAACCCGGAACAGGGATTGAGACAGGGCGCATCGTAACCCGCTGGCAGTTGCGTGTGAATGTTGCCGGGCCGTGGTCCGTGGGGAATAAGCCATGATCGTCGAAGCAGAACTCCGATAATAGACCACGAGCAGATTATACTAATTCACTTGTGGCTTATCACAATTGTGAGGCTGTGCCCCACGGTTCGCTGTGCCATAGTGCGTCGAGTCTTTGATGACTTACAGCAATGTGGGGTTAGTTGTGCGTTTGGAGCCGGGCGTTCGGCGTAGTGGCGCAAACGCTAAACGTGCTCATGAGTACGTTGAATGTGCTCAAAACGTGCTCATTGTTCCACAGTGCTATGTGTAACGCACTACGATAGTCTGTATTATACGTATTAGCGTAGTGCGATTTACACATACACGCCAAGTCGGGCAGGTATTCAACGACAATTAGAAATACCCGCTCGAAATTCGGGGCAGTCAGGGTAAACCAAGTCGCAGAAGGCCTGGGGCTGCCAGCAGCCTCTGGCAATGTGCTCATAAGCGTTTTCAATGCGCTCATTTGATCCTTAATGAGCACATTATCGGAGGAATTGGCATTTGATTCGATGAACAGACAGAAGCCGGAGAAAAAACTCCGGCTTCTGTTTTGTTTGATGCAACTTTTGGCTATCTCGAGGTGTGTTGTGGCGTAGACTCTCCCAAAGCTTGACGTTCATTCTCCTTTACCAAAACGCCGGATATTCCTCCTTCAACCCCAGCCCAATGTCCAGACTGTGCGCGAAGAGCGCCCACAACACCCAGGCCAGCGCCCGTTCTACTGGTTCGGTGAAGTCGCGGGCGAAGTAAGTCTTGTGCTCGTGACCCAGCAGCATCTCTGGATGCAGGCTCACTGCAACCTTAAAGTCTCCGGCCTTGTCCGTGCGATTGTAGTTGCTCGTCGGATAGGCGCTCAGGCCGCCGGAGTTATGGAAGCCGTGATAGCGCAGGAACTCGTTGATCACGTTCTGCATCTTGTGCATGACCATGGTTGGATTCCAGGTCATACGGCTGGCGCGGCGCTCAATGGCCTTCTTCAGCGCCACACGGAGTGCCGGGTGTAGGGCGAGATACTTGCGCAGCAGATAGATTGACGCATACGGGTGATGAGACAGTTGCCAGGGCGTGGCGTCCTCAGGATACGAGGCGGCGTAGATCACCCGCATCACTTCGAAGAAGGCCCGGTCAGGACGCGGCTGTGCGTCATTGTAGGCCAGGGCGGGGCCTTGCTCGATGACGTGCTGGTAGTAAGCCTCCATCACGCGGCGGTCGTCACTCGCCGTGCGCCGGCGCAGCGGTTCCGGTAGTGTTTCGTCCTCTTGATCGGCGGACGCGTCTGTGGTAGCCACGGTCGTGCTTTGGGAAGTCGGGGTACTGGCCTTTTTCGGTTGTCGGCCGAAGTGCTTGCTTTGCGCCGGATCGAATAGTGACTCCCAGCAAGCGCCGGGCGCTGTGCTCCAATCGGGCGTTTCGAGGAAGGTCAGCAGTGGTATAGCGACGATCTTGAATGGTAGTTGTCCGTCGTGTTCGTCAGCGACGATAGCCGCGGCGTGTTCCCACACACTGACGGTGGTATCCCACAGAGGGCTGAGCGGCAGGTTGATGAGCACGCGGATGATGGGCGAGACGGATTTCCCGGCCTCGCTTTCGAAGAAGGCGACCTTGCGCCGCAAGCTGTCGCGGACCCGGCGCAGCAGGCTCATGTCGGCATCCTGCTCGATCTCGAAGAGCGCGGGCAAGCCGTCGGCCAGGGTCACCAGGTTGTCGGGGCGGAGCGCCTGATTGTCGCCATAGGGTAGCTCCTTTTCGGTCTGCACCGATAGGCCTGCGGCGAGTGCCGCCAGACGCACATCGAGGACGTTGCGCGCGTGGGCGATGGGCGTGCTCTTTTCCAGGCCGCAGGCGTGCGCGTCGGGATAGCCGTTCTCTTGCAGGAGCGCCGCGCCGACCTCGCCCAGCTTGTAGATGATGGGACTGCCGCCGCGTCGCCCGGGGCGCGGGATGCTTTCCTGGACGCGTGTGAGAATGGCGTCGGACGCCAGCGCATCGAAGCGCTTGACCAGACGATTGATCTGGTCGCGCGAGAGGCCACTGGCCTGTTGGAGTTGCTGCGTGTCGGCGACGCCGGTGGGCAGCAGAGTTTCCAGCACGGGCATCCATTGGGCCAACGGGCCGATCTCCGCCAACAGCGTGGCTGTATCGACCGCGCTCCGCTTGCTGCGGCTGGACGAACGATTTGAGTTTCTTGGCATAGTTACTTTTCCTCCTGAATGAGATTGAGATGGTGATGAAAAGGGCGCACACGAATAGCGCCCGCGCGCACACGAATAGCGTTATATGGAATCGGACCATCTAATATAAACAGAGTATTCGTGTGCGGGTCACTTTCTGTAAGCATTGATGGTCTCCTGTTGTTCGACGACCAGACGATGTAATTCCGCGATCTCCCCCTCGAGCCGGTTCTGTCTGGCCTGGTTAGCTCTTTGTTCGCGGGCCAGGGAAGCCTTGATTTCGGCATTCTCTGCTTCCGCCTCCTTTGCGCGACTCTGCCAGCGGTTGATTTGCTCGACCCGCTCGCGCAGTTGCTCCTGGAGGGGATTCTTATGGTAGTAATCGACCTGCATCTGCAGGATTTGGCGTTGCTCTTGACACGTCCGATACGAGTCGGGGCTATCGTCACACTGTTGCCGTGCTTTGGCGATGGTTGCAACCACAGTCTTGGCCAACGCTTGCGCATATTCGACCGGAGTATCCATCTCCGGTAAAGCGTTGAGCAAATCGTGCAGTAGTTGCTGCACGGCGCTGGAGAGATGGGCGTGATTGGCGAGTCCTTGGTGCAGTACCGTGATAATATCCCACTGAGCGTTGCGGACGTGTTCTATGTTGTAGCCGATTATTGGTAGCTTCATTTGTCACCTCCGTGTGTTGTGGCGTTCTCACACGTCACTGCCGGGAGAAGATCCCCGGAATGATAACGTGTGCGCCTGATGAGGCCGGCATAGAGCCGGGATTGCTTGCGCATATTGGATGCCAGCCACTTGGACAGCCGTAAGGTTCCCGAAGTGGCCGACTCCGCCTTTACATCGAAACATACTGTGAACACTGCACCTCCTTGAACTGATCAATGTGATAGAAAACAAAAAAGGGGAGGACACAGGATTACTCCCGTGTCCTCCCCTTTTGTTCTCTGTCCGTACTTCTCTGGACAGAGCGCCGCAGGCTTGAAGGTCTCCTGCGGTTCGGAGCGCTTAGCCCCGGACCTTTTCGCGATGTTTGTTCACCGCTATACCAATATTATACCATACCAGACATGGCAAAATCAAGGGGGTATCTAACCGTTTTATAGCCTCCAATTATCCACCGGATCGGCCTTCTCGTGTTCGCGGGCGCAATCGGCGGAGATGATCTTGGCGTAGCGCTGCACCATCTCCAACGCCGTGTGACCGAGCAATGCTTGGAGGGTGAACAGATCGCCGCCATTGCGCAGGTAGTGGGTGGCAAAGGTGTGGCGGAACTTGTGCGGATTGGCCTCCACGCCGGCGCGCTCGCCGATGCGGTGAACCAGCTTCCACAGCACATCCCGCGTCAGCGGGCGCGGCGCATCCTCTGGCCCTACCGTGAAGATCGTATCATCCTGTTTAAGGGCTTTCATCTGCGGGGTAAGATAACGCCACAAGGCCCGTCCGGTGGACTTCCCGAAATGCACGATGCGTTGCTTCTTCCCCTGCCCACGCCCCTTGCCCGCTACCGTGATGCTGCGCTGCGTCATATCGATGTCACGCAGGCGAATATCACACAGCTCGCTGGCGCGGATGCCGGTGGACAGCAAGAGCAAGACGATGGCCTGGTCCCGGTCCGCCGTGCTGCGTTCGTTGGTCTTGTCTTCACGATTGTGCCAGGCGCGTGACTCTTTGCACGCTTTCAGCATATCGCGTATCTGCTCACGGGTGAACGTCTCGATGACAGGCGCGTCGGCCTCCGGGCGTTCGATGGTGTGAAAGATGTGGGTGGCAGCCAACTCGATGCCGGGCGAGGTGGCCCAGGTATAAAGAGCGCAGAGATCGGTATGGATGTTGAGCAACGACTTCTGTGAGAGGGGCCGTGGCTCGCGCCGGGCGACGCCCTCACACGCGCTGATGTAGTCGTCGCGTAACCAGGCCATAAAGGCCACTCAATCCTGGCGCGTGAGATCGGCAAAGTATGGATCGGAATTCTCCGGGCGGGTGGTCTTCAGCCATAGCTCGACCTTGCTGAAGGTGACGCGGTAGTTGCGAATCGTGTTCGCGCTCTTGCTGGCGGCTTGCTTGTCGAGGATAAAGCCGTCGAAGGCCTGGGACAAAGTGATCTTTTTCATCTGTGTGGTCTCCTTTCTGAATAGGGGTTCCGCGAATTCAAGGAACGAGTTCCGAGAATGGACGCGGGGCTTTTTTTACTCAGAAAGAGGGCCAGGCCGTGTGGTCTCCGGTTTGACGATTTTTTCAAAAATCGCTTACCTGAGTCCTCACGGCTAGGTAAAATCGCCTAGCCGTGAGGCCGGAGGTCGGGGCGTAGGGATTTGAACCCTAGACCTCACGGACCCGAACCGTGCGCGCTACCAAACTGCGCTACGCCCCGAACGTTTGAGATTATACCGCACTTCGAGGTTTTGACAAGCTCCCCGTGTTCTTGCCCTTTTTTTCGATGCTGTTATGATAGCCACATTTGTTACTGGAGGTGGAAGCGTGTCAGTGTGGCAAGCGATTCTCTTGGGCATCCTGCAAGGCGCGACAGAATTTTTGCCGGTGAGTAGTTCGGGACATTTGGTGATTGTGCCGCATCTCCTGGGATGGCCTGATCCAGGTCTGACGTTGGATGTCATCCTGCATCTGGGTACATTGGTAGCGATCGTTGTTTATTTCTGGGGTGACCTGTGGCGTCTGGCAAAGGCCGCTCTGCGTAGCTTGCGACTGCGCTTGCTGGATGATCCCGATGCGCGATTGGCCTGGGCCATCGTTGTGGCATCGATCCCTGGCGCCATCATCGGCTATTTGTTCGAAGAGCGTTTTGAGCAATTGTTCGGTATGCCTAAAGCCGCGGCAGGATTTCTCCTGGTAACAGCGGCATTGTTGCTCATCTCGGAATATTTCGCCAAGCGCGAGATGCCGCTGGCGGTGATGTCCTGGTGGCACGCTTTGTTGATTGGCCTGGCGCAGGCGTTCGCCATTGCGCCGGGGCTGAGCCGTTCCGGTGCGACGATCTCCGCCGGATTGCTGCTCGGCTATCGCCGCGAAGAGGCCGCCCGCTTCAGTTTTCTCCTCGCCGTGCCGATTGTCCTCGGCAGCGGTTTGTACCAGTTGTTGAAGGTTTTTCAGGCTGGATTGGATACAACACACATTCAAGTCTTGGGCGTTGGATTCCTTGCTGCGGCGATCACCGGTTATCTGGCAATCGCGGGACTGTTGATGTTGGTGCGGCGGCGGAGCCTCTGGTTTTTCGCCATTTACTGTGCGGCATTGGGCATCCTGGTGCTGACCGGAGTGCTTGGGTGAGACGTTGGCTTTCGGTATTGCTGCCGCTGCTGTGCTTCGTGACGGGATGTACGGGTGCTGTTGCCCTTGTCCCCACGCCGACACCGCTGCCGGCGCCGCTCACGCCCCAAATCATTCAGGTCGCGTGTCCCGAAAATCTTGCCCCCTTGGTTATGGCGCTCGCTTCGGCGTACCAGCGCGAAGAAGCAGGGGTGCAAATCGTGGTTGTAGAACGCGCGGATACGCTGGCCTACCAGGCTCTCGTCAACGGGGATGTTGATATTGCTGCTCTGGCCTGGCTGCCCACGGTCATATCTGGAGATGTGTGGCGCGTTCCGTTTGCGCGGGATGGATTGGCTATTGTGGTGAATACGCGCAATGGCCTTCCGGGTTTG
Source organism: Anaerolineae bacterium (assembly GCA_035420085.1). Classification (GTDB taxonomy): domain Bacteria; phylum Chloroflexota; class Anaerolineae; order B4-G1; family SLSP01; genus DSWT01. Next base: position 13,163 of record DAOLUH010000063.1, on the reverse strand, counting down.
ACATTGGACCAGCTACGCCAGCTTTTCCGTGGCCGCGTCGAGGATTGGGAACCGTGGGGCGGGCTGCCGGGCGCACCACAGATCATCAGCCGTGAAGAAGCTTCTGGTGATTACAACTTTTTCCAGGCCCAGGTGATGCGCGATGCGCGCGTGGCTTTGACAGCGCTTCTCGCCCCTACCAGCGCCGCCGCGTGCGATGTAGTGAGCCGCGATCCGTTGGCAGTGGGGTATCTATCAACCGCGTGGCTGGATGGCGACGTGCGCGCGTTGACCATTGAAGGCGTTCCCCCGGCCAATGAAGCTGTTGCCGCCGGATTGTATCCGTTGTCACGCGATCTTTTTCTCGCCACCGTCGGCGAGCCGCAAGGGATGGCGCGTCCCTTCATCCAATGGGTGCTCAGCTCTCAAGGGCAAAACATCGTCGCCGCCCAACGCTTTACCCCCCTTCCTCAATAATCCTCTCCAACCGGCAGTGCTCTCGCCTCTTTCACTCTTCCCCGTTGTAAAAACGATACACCAACTGTCCGATGGTCGCAAAAGTCGGCGCGCTTTCATCCCATACCAGCCACTCCGGCTGAAACAGGTAGGCGACCAGCACAAAGTCAGTTTGGGGACCGTACACCAGCGCAATGTCTGCATGCGTTTTGTCGGACCAGCCATGCTTGTGGGCGGCCCGCGCGCCAGCCGGCATCCCGGCGACTAACAGCGCATTGACCGCGTTGCGTTCCAGACTGGCGAGCATGGCCTGACATTCCTCCACGGTGATTTTCTGGGGATAGACGGCGCGCAGGAATCCGCCGTTTTTTGCGCCATAGTACAATCCTTCCATCAGCAGCCCCATGTCCAGAGGGGTGGTCTGCAACGCGGGGTTGGGATGAGTGCCGCTGTCAGCGTTTGCGATGGCGGCAATGTCCGGCGGGATCGTCGCGCCGGGGAGATCGTAGGGCGCCGCGATGAAAGTGTCGCGCAATCCCAGTCCCCACAACAGATCGGTCACGCGCAGCGCCCCGCTGTACGCATCCCCTGCGCCAATTTGGGCGAGCAGCGCGTTGGCCATCGCGTTATCGCTCTCGGCGAACAGCGTTGCGATGCGGGCGGTCGTGTTCGCGTCTGGCGCGGTATCGAGAGCCGCGTACAGGCTGACCGCGATGGCGATCTTCAGCCCGCCGACGCCCGAAAAGGCCAGATCACAGTTGTAGCAGAACTCCTGTCCCCGCCGCAGGTCTTTGGCGAAGATGCCCGCTATCCCGTCGAAATCGCGCAGGGCGGCGTCAAGCGCCTGCTGCAAGATGGCGATTGAAGCCTCGGGAGCCGGTTCGATATCTACCACCAAATGCACCTCGCGCTCTTGTGGCGCGGCAGCCAGGATCGCTTTGATTAGCAGGGGAAGCGAAGCCTGTATATCCAGGGTCGTGCCATCCAAGGCTGGGCGAAAGGTTCCGGCCTCTGGCAAGAGCACCGGGTTTTGCGGTGGATGATCGTACTTCTGCGCGGTGCGGGCTAGAAAAGCATCCACACGTTCGCGGGAATAGTTGACGACAGCGGCGACCTCCTGCGCTTCCGGCTCGTTGCGGGCGATTTGGTCCAGGAGATACGTGATGAACCCTTGCGCGTTGGCGCGCGCGGCGAGCGCCCGATCGAGGTTTTGCGCGGTCGCCTCCGCATCAAGCGACAGTTCCAGCATTTCTGGGAGCAAGAGTGGCGTGAGTTTACCAGCGTAGTAGACCGTGATCGGCCTTGTGTACGCCAGCGCAATGGCATTCAACGCCTGCTCGCGGGTCATGCCACCCATCGGCTGCCCGTTGATGGTCAAACCCGGCGGCAACATCGTCCGGCTCGATTGCCAGTTGGTGTAAGCCCATGCCCCGCTCAGGATGATGACGGTCAGCAGGATGAAAATCAGCCACGCCACTCTGTATCGCGTCTGTCGCACGCTAACCTCGCTGTTATGATTTCCGGTTGTTTCCCAGGGAATAACGTAAGTATAAATGAGGTTGGTAAGTCCGTCAAACCTCTGGGACTGGATTTTAGACAATGGCTGAAACCAGACTATAATGATTGTAGATGCGTGATGTCTTTACATAGACTTGGATTTTGTTATCCCAGATCAAGGAGTCTTTGTCATGGAATCTATTGAACAATTATCCTTTGAAGATGCGTTAACCGAGCTGGAATCCATTGTTGCCAAATTGGAAGATGGAACGCTTGATCTGAACCAGACGGTTATCCTGTACCAACGCGGACGCGCGCTGGCAGCGCGCTGCCAGCATCTTTTGGATGCCGTTGAGTTGCGGATCCAACAACTGGTCCCTGGCGGCGCCGCTGGCTATGAAGTGGCTGACCTGGCGACAGAAATATAAGCAACGACGCCCCGCGCGTCGCATTGTCCCTGCTGCTCCTGGCAAAGGAGGCTCTTCCTTATGGGTATAGAATTCTTGCCCTATCTCTTGACCGCGATTCCTGGCACCGTGGTTTATCATTTGCTTGTTCTGCTGGGCTTGTTATCGGCGGCGGGAATTGTCCTGACCGAATGGCGTCACACCCACAGCGACGAACTAAAGCCTTATCTGATCGCTCTGGGCGGTACGATGGCGATCCATCTATGCTCGGCAGTGCTCGCGCCGTTCCACCTCCAAACGGATTCACTGATAACGGTCCTCAGCGCGCCGTTTATGTACGCCGGAGGGCTGCTCTCGATTCTGTTGCTGGTGTGGGCCTTCGGGTGGCAGATCTGGGAACGGCAAGGGAAGATGTTGCTTGTCGGGCTACTGGTAGGATGGGGCGTGTTGTTTGTGGGTGCTTCGGTCCTCTGGTATATGGATGCGCTCCATCAGCCCTTGACCTACAACGCGCACTCATGGCAGGTGCCGATGTGGTATGCGCTCTCGGCTATCGCTGCTTTGGGGGGCGCAGTGATCTTTTTCCGCGCCAGAGGACAAGCCGGCACCGTCCCCGCGGGGTTGATCCTGCTGCTCTTGGGCATGGGCGCGTTGCTCGGATTGCTCGGATCGCAGGTGTTGGGGCCGCCATTGCCGGTCGGCGAGGGACTGGGACGACTGTGCGCGCTGGTGGGCTATCCGCTCTTCGCCATTTCTCTCTATCGCTCGGCTTTGCAGGATTTGGCTTCTTATCGCCAGGACTTGCACGATCTGAGCGAAGAGGCGCTGCGCCAGAGCCAGGAGTTGCTTTTCCTCATCGAAGCGACACGTTCCATCGGCGAACGCCTCGACCTGCGGGGGATGCTCGGCCAGGTCGCCGACAGCGTAGCGATGGCATTGCGCGCCGACGCGGTCGCCATTCTGCTGACGGATCAGGACAATCCTGATGTGCTGCAATTGGGCGCCTTATATCGCACGCTAGGGGTGAAGACCGAAGTTCCGCAGCAGATTGCGCTCAAGGATTACCCTAACCTGAAATTCGCTTTGCGCCGACAACAGCTTGTCTTCGGCCCAGAGGAAGAAATCGTGCAATTGCGCACGCTCTTCGAGTTGCTTGGCGTAGCGGAGAAGGGACCTTTGCTGATCCAGCCTCTAGCGCGCCAGGAGCGCGTGATGGGGGTATTGGTGGCTTACAATGCGCCGTCGAAGCCGAAGTTCACGTCAGAACAGGAGCTTCTGGCGACGACGATTGCCGTACAGATTGCGGGCGCGGTGGAGAACCACCGTTTGTACGCGGCTGTGGCGGCTCAGGCGCAGGAATTGAGCCGTCTGCTCAAGGCGCGCGAAGCTGAACTGCGGCGTGAAGATGCGATTCTGGAAAGTATGGCGGAAGGTATTCTCGTGATGGATGCGCGCGGGTGCTGCGTTGTGCTCAATCAGGTCGCCGAACGCATCCTCGGCGTGCGCCGTGAGGATGTGCTTGGCAAGTCAGTCAAAGAAATCCTCTCAATGCCGGCTTTGAACGGCGAGCTTGACCCAGAAATTCTAGTCAACCTGCGTCATCCCTTTGAAACGACCTTTAACCTGGGCGATCAACGTATTCGTGTCAGCGCCGCGCCAGTACTCCTGAAGAGCCTCGAACGTCTGGGCGTGGTTGCCGTCTTACAAGACATCACACGCGAATATCTGGCCGAACAGTCGAAGCGCGAGTTTGTGGACAGCATCTCTCACGAACTGCGCACGCCGCTCACGGCGATCAAAGGCTACACGGAGGTTATGCTCTCCGGCATGGCCGGTGAATTGCCGCCCGCCTTTGAGCAATTCCTGTCCGTGATCCGCGAAAACTCGGTGCGGATGGCTTCGTTGACCGACAATATCATCTCCGTCGCCGAGATCGAAAAAGGCCGTGTGGGACTCCATTACCAAAAAGTGCAGGTCCCTGGCCTGGTGCGCGAATTGATCAGCCGTTACCGCGAGCGTATTGAAGAACGGATGTTGACGGTGGACACGGACTTGCCCACTGATTTGCCGCCCGTCGAAGTTGACCCCAACCGTCTGCGTTTGATTCTGGATAATCTGTTGAGCAATGCCATAAAATTTACCTACCCTGATGGGCGGATCATCGTAGGCTGCCGCGCCATCTATGGCACGTTGGGCCAGCCAACGTATTTCTCCATCTGGGTCTCCGACACCGGGATCGGGATTCCATTGGAAGAACAGGCCCTCATCTGGGAGCGTTTCTACCGCGTCGAAAACCCTTTGAGCCTTGAGGCTGGCGGTCTGGGAATCGGCCTGACCATCACCAAGGCCCTGGTTGAAGCGCACAGCGGGCGGGTGTGGGTGGATAGCACACCCGGACAGGGCAGCACCTTCACCGTTCTGATGCCCATCAGGCGCGGGCAAGGCGTGGAGGAAGACCTGGAGGTGATAGTGTGAGCCGGTCGCGCGCTGCTTTTGTTGCTCTTTATCACGCGGACGGTGCGGCCTTGCCCCTGCGGGTGCGGCGGTGCGATACATTCCTTTGTCGGCTGCGCGGATTGACCTTTCGCCGTTCCCTGCCCGCTGACGAAGGATTGCTCTTTGTCGAGAGCGGAGAGAGCCGGGTGGGAACGGCGATTCACATGTTTTTCGTTTTTTTCGACATTGGCGTGGTGTGGCTGGCAGCCGATGGCACGGTCGTGGATACGGTGTTGGCGAAGCCATTTCGCCCCTACTACGCGCCGCGTGCTCCGGCCCGTTATTACCTCGAAGGCCCGCCCGCGTTGTTGGCGTGGGTGCATGTTGGAGAACGGCTTTCGATTCGCCCGGAGCCGGCGTAAGGCCGTCATCTGGCGATGGCAAAGTGCTTTCTCCTGCGCTGCTCCTTGTGGTTGCTGGTGCTCCTCGGCGTGTTCGTGCTTGCGCCCCAGGCCGTGTCGGCTCAGGAAGCCAGCTTGCCCCCCTCATCTCCTGGCTATACCGTACAGCCGGGCGATACCCTGGCGTCCATTGCAGCGCGCTTCGGAACCACGCTCACAACCCTGCAACGACTGAACGCGCTTCAAGACCCGCGTCGCCTCTACGCCGGACAGGTTTTGCGTTTGCCGGATTCGACGGCGATCGCGTGGGTGGCGCATAGCGTAGCGTTGGGCGATACGCTCTCGTCTCTGGCGCAGCGCGGGGGACTGTCGTGGGAGACTGTGGCGCGGGCTAACCGGCTCGTGAATCCCGGCCACTTGCGAGTCGGGCAGACGCTCTATCTGCCTGCTCTGTGGCCCGCAAGCGTCCTGACCTCGGCGACGCCAACGGACAATCGCACGATCCTGGCGCTGCGCTATGGCATCCCTTACTGGACGGCCTTGCGCCTGCACCCTGCGCCGCTCTACGCCGGCGCGCTGTTTTTGCGCCCCAGCGCGGGGCCGTCGCCGCTGCTGCCCTTTCCCATTGCGGCGTTGACGTTGACGCCGCAACCGGTTGCGCGTGGGCAGACGGCGGCGCTGGCCCTCGAAACTGCGACGCCGGCAGCCTGTACCGTCGCCTATCTGGACTCGACTGCGCCGTGCTACGTGCGGGATGACACCCATCTCGTCGCACTGCTCGCCATTCCGCCGCTGCTCGATCCCGGCGCATACGATGTGACTGTGCAGATTCAATCCCCGGATGGCGAGACGGCGCTTACCCTGCCGTTGGTTGTCGCGCCGGGCCGTTACGACTACGAGCGCATTGACCTGCCCCCCGACCGCCAATCACTGCTCGACCCAACGCTCTCGCAGCAAGAGCGCGTCAAAGTAGCGGCGCTGCGAAAGCTGCGCACAGCAGAACGCCTGTGGGAATTTCCTTTCCGTTATCCGCTGGAAGCGTCCGTCACCTCTTACTATGGCTCGCGGCGCTCGTATGGTTACGGCTTCGGCAGCTACCACGAGGGGACTGATTTCCGCGCTGAGATCGGCGCGCCGGTCTATGCTCCGGCTTCTGGCGTCGTCGTGCTGGCGGAACCGCTGGTCGTGCGCGGCCGAGCGATCTTGATTGATCACGGGTGGGGCGTCGTCACCGGCTACTGGCACCTCTCGCGCATTGATGTGACCGTGGGGCAATCCGTGACGCAGGGCGAAATCATCGGCGCGGTCGGCAACACCGGCTTTTCTACCGGCCCGCACCTGCACTGGGAACTGTGGGTCAACGGCGTGTCGGTCAGCCCTTTGCAATGGGTGTATGGCCTTGCAGAAGCGGGGTTGTCAACGGAATGAAAAGCATTATTCTCGCTCCCTGCCCCCGTCTCGGGGGCAGGGAGCGAGAATACCAGTCAACGGATTGAACGGATGAAACGGATTTTGGGATTGCACGATTATCACCGTGAGGGCTGGGACATCTGCTATTTCGAGCGTTTGGACTCGACGAATACCGCGCTGTTGGACGCGGGGCGGCAAGGCGCGCTGGAAGGTCTGGTGTACATCGCCGATGAGCAGACGGCGGGCCGTGGGCGTCTGGACCGCAGGTGGGTCGCCCCGCCGGGAACGTGCCTGTTGCTGTCGTTGCTCTTTCGTCCGCCCGAACCGTTCACCTGTTACGCGCCGCGCCTCACCATGCTCTGCGGGATGGCGATGGCCGACGCAGTAGAGACGGTGTCCGGCGTCGCCGTGCAGCTCAAGTGGCCCAATGACCTCATCATCACTGAGCCGGGAATGTGGCGCAAGCTTGCCGGGATGCTGAGTGAAATCGGCAGCGGTGCGGATAACCAGCCTTTCCTCGTCGTCGGCATCGGCCTGAACGTGAACGTGCCCGCCGAACTGTTGCCCGACTTGGCTCCCAACGCGACGAGTCTCCTGGCGGAAACCGGGCGCTCTGTTGAGCGTGTCGCGCTGTTGGATGTCTTCCTGGGGCGCGTGGAGGCGTACCTGGCCGCGCTGTACGCGGGCCGCGATCCACTCCCCCTGTGGCGGCGGCGTCTTGCGTGGATCGGCGATGCGGTCCTGGTTCAAATGCCAACCGGCAGTGTAGAAGGCATTGCCGAGGATGTGGACGATGCTGGCGCGCTGTTGTTGCGGCTGCCTGATGGTCGCCTGCAGCATTTCGCCGTGGGTGATGTGAGTCTGCGTGTTTGATTCCTGAAAGAGAAGGCTATAATCAAGGGTATACAACATAGAGGTTTCGGGACTTCCGGCTTTGGACTTTTCAACTTTGGACTTTTAAGAGGTGCGTACTATGCATTATTTAGTGATTTCGGATATTCATGGCAACTTCCCTGCTCTCCAAACCGTGTTGATGGATGCACAGCCTTTTGACGCTGTGCTGTGCCTCGGCGATATGATCGGCTACGGCCCCAACCCCAACGAGTGTGTGGAGCGCGTACAAGAGTTCCCGCTGACCTGTATAGTTGGGAACCACGATTGGGGCGCGATTGGCCGGGCGGACCTGCTCATCTTCAACAACGACGCCCGCCAGGCGCTTTACTGGACCCAGCACGAGCTAACCACCGATAACCGCAACTTCCTGTCTGACCTGCCAACGACGGTGCGGATAGACGACCTTTTGTTGGCCCATGGCAGTCCGCGCGAGCCGATTTGGGAATATCTGGTTGACGTGCGCTCGGCCAAAGAAAATTTCGTGGGGTATGATTTCCAGGTTGCTTTAGTGGGGCACACGCATCTTCCGTTGGCGCTGGAATGGAACGCCGGCATGAACCAAACGCGGATTCTTTTGCCCGATTGGGAGGCGCCACTCTCGTTGGCCGGGCGACGGCTGATCCTCAATCCGGGCAGCGTAGGGCAGCCGCGCGATGGAGATCCACGCGCCAGTTATGCCATGCTCGACACCGACCAGATGACGTGGGAATTTCGCCGCATCCCTTATGCTGTCGAAATCACGCAAGAACGTATGCGCGCCCGCGGCCTGCCACAACGTCTCGTTGACCGTCTACAGATGGGCCGGTAGGTCGGGTGTCTTGTCCGACCGAATTGGAACTTCAGCGCGCGCGCCAACGTCTTACATGTAGATTGGCATTCAGGAGGAATACTATGAAATACAAAATGATGGTTCTGGGTCTTGTTTTGACTCTGGTTTTTTCGGGTTGCGCGATGCGCTATGCACAAGAGTCTGCCCCATCGTCAGCGCCTATGGCGGAAGAAAGCCGCAAGTACGATGCGGCCACCGGCGGCGCTGCACACAACCTTTCTTCAGTGGATAGCTCTGCGTGGGCCGACGAAGCGCAAACCAAGATGATCGTCTATACTGCCGAACTGTCTTTGGTCGTCAAGGATTCCGACGTCGCCCAGCAAGATATCACCCGCATGGTGGAAGGTTTTGCGGGGTACATCAGCAATTCCAACAGCTACACCTACAGCGGCGGCTTCCGGCGTATCACCCTCACCCTGCGCCTGCCTGCCGACAAGTTTAACGACGCGATGCAGGCATTGCGCGATATGGCGATGGAAGTCACCCAGGAGTCCATCGGCTCACAGGATGTAACGCAAGAGTACGTTGATCTGGAATCCCGTCTGCGCGCATTGGAAGCCAAGGCCGACCGCTTGGAACAGTTGATGGAAGAAGCCGAGGATACCGAAGCCGTCCTCGCCGTCTACGAGCAGTTGAGCCAGACGCAGATCGAGATCGAGCAGACCAAGGGCCGTATGCAATATCTGGAACGTTCCGCCGCCATGGCCACGATCACCGTCTCCCTCACGCCCGACGCGCTCTCACAACCGATTGAGATCGCCGGCTGGCGACCCGGCGGCGTGGCGAAGGAATCTTTCCAGGCGTTGATCAAGGTCTTCCAATGGTTGATCAATGCCTTGATCCGCATCGTCATCCTGGTTCTGCCAGTGCTGCTTTTCGTGGGTGGATTGCTTTACCTGCTCGCTAAGGTTCTACGGTTGATCTTCGGCGGTCGCAAACGCGCGCCCAAGACGCCGCCCACACCACCTGCCGTAGGTGCCTAATCGCATCAAGAAAACACCCGATTTTTACAAAAATCGGGTGTTTTGTTTTATGCCACCTGATAATTCGGCGGTTCCTTGGTGATGATGACGTGATGCGGGTGGCTCTCAATCAGCCCGGCGTTGGTGATGCGGGTGAACTGCGCCTTTTCACGCAGTTCATCCAGGTTGGCTGCGCCCGCATAGCCCAATCCGGCGCGCAATCCGCCGACCAGTTGGTAGATGTAATCGTGCAGCGGCCCCTTGTAGGGCACGCGCCCTTCGACGCCTTCCGGGACGAGTTTGCCGCTGCCGCCCTGACCTGTGCCGTAGCGGTCGCGCCCGTAGCCGCGCATCGCGCCCAGGCTGCCCATCCCGCGATATTCCTTGAAGCGCCGCCCGTCGTAATAGACCACCTCACCCGGCGCTTCGTCCAGCCCGGCGAGCATGCTGCCCAACATCACCACGGTCGCTCCCGCCGCCAGCGCCTTGACGATGTCGCCACTATATTTGATGCCGCCATCCGCGATGATGGAGACGCCATAGGGTTTCGCCGCCATCGCGCACTCGTGGATGGCGCTGAGCTGCGGCATCCCCGCCCCCGCGATAATGCGCGTGGTGCAGATCGAACCCGCGCCCACGCCAACCTTGATGGCGCTGGCCCCCGCCTTGATGAGCATCTCTGTTCCCTCTGCTGTCACCACGTTCCCGGCGACGATGGGCAGGTCGGGCCAGCGATGGCGGATGCGTTCGATGGCGCGGATCACGCCCGCCGAATGGCCGTGCGCCGTATCAATCACGACGACATCCAACCCCATTGGGACCATCAGACTCAGCCGCTCTTCCAGGTCTGCACCCACGCCCACTGCCGCTCCCACGGCCAGGCGACCGCGTGCATCTTTGGCCGCGTTCGGGAAATCCTGCGCCTTTTGAATGTCCTTGACCGTGATCAACCCCTTGAGGACGCCTTCTTCGTCTATCAACGGCAGCTTCTCGATGCGATGTTGGTGCAGGATGCGCTTGGCCTCATCCAGCGTGATGCCAAGGGGCGCAGTGATGATGTCCTCTGCTGTCATAAACGCTGTTACCGGCTGGTCAAAGTCTTTCTCCTCCACAAAACGGAAGTCGCGGTTGGTGATGATGCCGACCAGATGGTTGTTCTCATCCATAATTGGCACGCCGCTGATGTGGTATGTGGACATAATCTGTTCCGCATCACCCAGCAACGCCGTCGTCGGCAGGGTGATGGGATCCACAATCATCCCGGATTGCGACCGCTTGACCTTGGCGACTTCAGCGGCCTGGTCTTCCGGCGAGAGGTTGCGGTGGATGATGCCCATTCCTCCTTCGCGCGCCAGCGCAATCGCCAATGGCGCTTCGGTGACGGTGTCCATTGCCGCCGAGAGGATGGGGATATTCAGCGTCAGGGTTGGCGTCAGCACCGCACTGACGTCGGTTTCGTTGGGTAAAACCTCGGTGTACCCCGGTACGATGAGCACATCGTCGAAAGTCAAAGATTCGAATTTCTTGAAAATCGTTTCATTCATCACACACACCTCCTTGCTTGCGCTGGCTGTCTGGTGCCCGAGGAACCTGCTCACAGGCTTGGGCCGGACGAGTATAAATTTGATCCATGATACCAGAAGCGCGATGAAGCGCAACTGTGGAGACAGGGGGTGGAGGTTAAACCGGATAAAATTATGCAAACTTACTTCGACAATGTTAAATTAACCACAGAGACACCGAGGACACAGAGATTTATATGATATTTTGCTCAGTGCTCTCCGTGTCTCTGTGGTGAAAAAAGCAAATCTAACATTGTCGAGTTACTCTTGTGTTGTCAAAATATGTGCGATATTTAGACTTGACGAATTTAATGCTTACGATTATCATAATCGTAGGCATTAAACGCTCGAAGGGAAAGGAGCATCTCGATGTTTATCAACCGCGAACAAGAACTTGCCTGGTTCGAAGAACGTTACTGGTCAAGCAAAGCGGAGTTTATCGTGCTGACCGGACGGCGGCGTGTGGGTAAGACGGCTTTGTTGGCTGAATTTGCTACTGCTAAACCTGGCGTGTATTTCCTGGCGTACCTGGATTCAGCGGAGATGCTGCTGCGTAACCTTTCTGCCTCTCTATGGGAAGCAGAACACGGGGCTGGCGCCGTAACCGGCTCTTATGGCTCCTGGTTAGGTTTGTTCCAAGCGGTAGGGCGGCTGGCTGCTGAGCGCCGATTTGTGCTCATTCTGGATGAGTACCCCTATTTAGCCGACGCCGGTGAGCGATTGGCTTCTGTCATTCAAAAGCTATGGGATGAAACTTTGCAATATTCTCATGTTTTTCTTGTGTTGTGCGGCTCATATATGTCTGTAATGGAACGAGATGTCCTCAACCGGGACGCACCGCTTTATGGACGGCGTACTGCGCAGTTGACCTTGCGTCCGTTGACGCCAGGACAGATGCGTGACTTCTTGCCGGGGCGCAGCCCGGTTGAGCTGATCGAAGCTTATGCCCTTACCGGTGGAATGCCGGCCTATCTGGCAGAATTGCACCCTGAGCGTTCGTTGTGGACCAACCTCAGTCACACTGCGTTCGATCCCGCTAACATTCTCTATCACGATGGCTTGACGCTGCTGCGGGATGAAATGCGCGACCCGCGTCACTATGCCGCCGTGTTGCGCGCGATTGCTAACGGCTACCATACGCTGTCCGCCATTGCGCAAGAGGCGGGTGTGGAACGCAGCAGCTTGACCGCTTACCTCTCTACCTTACAAGGCGCCGGGTATGTCGAACGTCGCGTCCCGGTAGGCATTGCCCCTACTGCACAACGTCAACGTGGAACGTGGCATATTGCCGATCCCTACATACGCTTCTGGGGACGCTACATTCTACCTTACACTGGCGCAATTGAAAAAGGACAAGGGGCGGGGCTGGTGGAGCAGGTGTTGCGCCCTACCTGGGAACAGTTTGTCGCCATTGCCTGGGAGGATGTGGTCCGGGCGGCAGTCTATGATCTGACGGCGCGCGCAACGCCAGGTTTCTGGCCAGAAGTTGTGGGGTCCTGGTGGGACGTCGGACATCAGATAGACCTGGCGGCGGTTAGCTATCAACAACGGGTGGCCTGGTTAGGCGAGGCCAAATGGCGCAACGAACCGATGAATCTCCAAGACTTGGATAACCTGCAACGCCGCGCGCGCGCCTGGCAGGGCAACGCCACTGGTTGGCGGCTCTATTATCCATTGTTCAGCCGGAGTGGATTCACAGCGCCATTACGCGAGCGCGCAGCCGGTGACCCGGATGTGCTGTTGTTTACACCAGAGGATGTGGTGAGTTAATGGCCGATGGATGGTTACAAACTTGGCTAATATGCACTTCGACGTAAAATGCAACGATAAGGTTAAACATTGATCTAGCAATCACTTAAACAGGAAGGAAATCACATGAACTCAATTCTTGGACACATTGTATACACCGGAACGGACGTGCTCGAAAATGTCTACATCAATATGGATGGCAGCGCCATCGCCAGTATCACCCCTGAACCGGCGGGGACGCTGGTGGGCGAATACGCCATCATCACGCCGGCTTTCATCGACGCGCACAGCCACATCGGGATGATCCGCGCGGGGGAGCCAGGGGCGGAGGCGGAGGCAAACGAACGCATGGACGCGATGCTCGCCCACGCCGACGCGCTGGATTCCGTGCAGATGGACGACGGCGGCTTCACGGATTCGCTGGAGTCGGGCGTGTTGTACTCGTGCGTGGTGCCGGGGAGTGGCAATATCATCGGCGGCAATTCCGCCATCATTCGCAACTACGGCAAGAACACCAACGACGCGCTCATCCGCCGCGCGGGCATCAAAGCCGCCTTTGGCTACAACCCGATGTCCACCCG
>DAOLUH010000062.1:0-32064 GCA_035420085.1 Anaerolineae bacterium | reverse complement strand
TCGCCAGCAGGTTGTAGTTCTGGAAGATGAAGCCCATCTTGACGAGCCGCAGCTCGGAGAGGCGATCCTCCGACAGCGAGACGATGTTCTCGCCGTCCACAATCACGTGGCCACGACTCGGCTCTTCAAGGCCGCCGAGGATATTGAGCAGCGTCGTCTTGCCAGAACCGCTCGGCCCCATCAGGCAGACAATTTCGCCGCGCTGCACGTCCAACGACACGCCGCGCAGCGCCTGGACGGCTTCTTTTCCCATCAGGAAGGATTTGTGGATGTTTTCACAGCGGACAACGCAATCGGCCATGGTTGCACTCCGTCAAAGACTTACATAAAGCGTAAAACGTGAAACGTAAAATGTAAGTTTATTTCGTTTTACGCATTACGTTTTATTGCACCTTGTTTATACGTCCTGGGATAAGAAAAAGTTTCACAAGCACCACGAAAGGGCCGTGATTTGACGGCCCTTTCGTGGTTGGTGTTCCGTTACTCTTTGATGTTCGGCGTCGTCACCGAAACTTCCACCGTCACAAAGCCCTCGTTGTCGCTGAGGATGTCATCGTTGATGCGCAAGTAGAGCAGGCCGGACTGCTCGGCGTAAAATGTCCCGCCGCGCCCCACAATGAAGAGGTGTCCACTTTCGCCGATCCGCCCGAGCAGCACTCCCCCGGCTATGCCGCTGATGGGATAGGTGTTCGGCGCGCGATATTTGTGATGGCCTTCCGGCCCGTGATATTCGCCCGGCGTGTACAGCCACGTTCCCTGCGCGCGAATACGGATAATGTCGCCCTGGTTCACCTGGACGCCCACGCTCTGCCAGTCGCGGTAGGCGTAGATGCGCGGTTGCGACAGTGCAGTTTGCTGCGTAGGGCCGAGGCCGCGCCGCACCAGCGCGATACCGGCGCCGCCCAGCACGATCACCGCCACGATTACAATGATCCATGCACGTTTCATAGCCAGCTCCTTGTACAGTAGGCGGTAGCCGGTAGACGGTAGACAGGGGGAGAGGGACTTTCCCGTCTACTGTCTACCGTATACCGTCTACTCCCCTGACGTCCGTAGTTCAACGACGGGGACGGTGTCGCCGGTTCCGCCGCTGATGATCCATTTGCTGTTTTCCTTCAACTGCTGGGCGATAAGTAGCTGAATGTACTGCGCACCCAAATCGCCTTTGCCCTGAAGCGCCGTGAGGGTTGCCTGCATCGCGTCGCGCTCGGCGGCGGAGGTGAGGGCGATGCGCTGCGCGTCCGCCTCGGCCAACGCGGTGATTTCGTAGGCGCTGCCTTCGGCCTTCTTCTGTGCGGCGTAGAACTCGGCATCCGCCAATGTGCGGCGCTGTGCGGCTTCGGCCTGCGCCTGCTCCTGCCGCTGCACGGCGACCATGCGATCCTTGATCGCTGTCACGACTTCCTCCGGCGGCGACGCGGACTGAATCTGCACCGTGACAAACTGGACGCCATACTGCTCTTCTTTCTCACGCAGCGCCGCCATCACCTCGGTGTTCATCTCCGCGCGGCTGTGCATCACCTCGGTCATGTCCTTCGTGTTGACCACGTCGCGCAGCTTGCCCTGGACGAACTCGAAGATGATGCGCTCCGGGTCGTCCACTTCCAGGGCGAAACGCTGCGGATCGCGCACGCGGTAGGTGTACTGCAACGAGACGTCCATCGTCACGTCGTCTGACGTCATCGCCGCGACGCGCTCCACATAGCCCAGGCGCTCGTTCACCTTGACGATGATCACCGTATCCACCAGCGGAATCTGCACGTGCCAGCCGGGATCATCCACGGCGATAAAGCGCCCGCCCCGCAGGTGCAGTCCGCGCTCGTAGGCGTGGATTTTGTAGACGGCGGAACGTCCAACGACGATCACGATCACCAAAACGATGACCGCGGCCAACAAAATGGTTGCCAGCCTGAACAGCCGGTCAATCAGCCCCCCCGCCACTCGCGGGGACTTGCGCTCCGGTCGGTTGCCTTCGGGAGAAACTGTCGCTTGCATCATCTTAACCTCCATTGTTTTATGGTCAAATGGGACGCCCAAATATGAGACAACGTCCGATCTGTATCCATAGTGTAGCAAAAATGAGGCGTGATGACTACTGTAGAAATCTACAGGTTGGTGGGGAGTAGGGGTGTGGGGGAGTGGGGGTGTTCAAATAAGATGCGCTTGCGCCCAGACTGCGGCCTCAACCCGCGAGATGACGCCGAGTTTGCGCAGGATGTTGCTCACGTGGAAATCTGTGGTGCGCACGGTGATGGTGAGCGCCTGCGCGATCTCCTTGTTGCTCAGGCCGTCGGCGACCAGACGCAGCACTTCGCGCTCGCGCTCGGTGAGGCTGTCGCGGACGCGGGCGACTTCGGCCTGCCAGCGCGAAACGCGCGCAGCCTGTTCCGGCGTCCACAACCGCTCGCCGCGCATCGCCGCCTGGACTGCCGCCACGATCTGGCCTGGCGCTTCGTTCTTCAGCAGATAGCCCACCGCGCCCGCCGCCAGCATCCCGGTCAAATAACGGTCGTCGTCGTAGGCGGATAGGGCGACGATATGCGCCGGCAATCCACGCCGGGTCGCTTCCTGCGCGACTGCTGCGCCATCAAGCCCCGGCAACTGGCAATCCAGCACCGCCACATCTGGACGCAGGCTTTCGAGCAGCGCCAGCGCCGCATTACCGTCATCCGCCTCGCCCACCACTTCGATGTCGGGCGCACGATCCAGCAGCACGCGCAGCCCCATCCGCAGCGCGGGGTGATCATCGGCAAGCAATACGCGAATCATAGACACGGTTACGTCTTTTTTGTCAGCAGATTAAGCAGATTTAGCAGATTAAGTCTCAGAAAAATCCGCTTAATCTGCTAAATCTGCTGATAAAAACTACTCGCGCCGCAACAAGGTATCGAATTCTTCGGCGGTGTCCACCAAGCGCCCAGGCTTGCGGGTGAGGCTGAACCAGTCCCATTGATCGCCGTGCGGGAAGTCGTCGAGGAACCAGACCAGCGCCACGATTTGCGGCTCGGCGTTGATCACGTCCAGCGCCGTCGTCAGCCAGCCGCGCGGATAGTTCTGCGCGGGTGGGATGCCGGCCTCGCGGTCGTAGGTGTTGGTGGAAATGATGTACACGGGCAGCCCGCGCGTGGTGGGATAGGCGTTGATGATGTCCAGCCAGTCGCGGTAGACGCCGAAGCCCACGCGCGCCCCACCCCACGCTGCGCGGCGCAAGTCCACGCGCGGCTCGTCGGCGCGGAGTGCGCCCGCCATCTCCGGCGCGTCGGGATGGCCGGGCGCTTGCACATCGAAGCCGTCCGGCGCGATCAGGGGGATGCCCGCCGCCGCCTTCGCCTGCGCCCCTTCGTCCAACAATGCGACGAGAGTGTGCATATAGTTGAGCCACGGCGCATCAATGGCATAAAGCCGGTCGCCGTCCTGATCCGTGTTCCACGGGCGCAGCGGGCCGACGATCACCCGCGCGTTCGGGTTTTCGGCGCGGATCGTCTGCACGACGTTGTCGGTGTGGGTCACGTCCTCGCCGTAGCCGTTGAAGAGGCGCGCGTACCACGCCGGCGTCACCGGGCGTCCTTGCGCGAGCGTGCTCAGCTCCGCCGTGTTGTAGTCCGCGCCGACGATAAAGCCGTACACGTCGCGCAGCCGCGCGTCGCGGGCCAGACGGCGGAAGTATTCGAGATATTCCGTGAGCATCAGATAATCGTCCTCCGCCGGGACGCTCTGCGCCTGATCGTAATCCACCCGCACCAGCACCCGCAGTCCCTTAGCGTGGTGGATGGCGATCCGCGCCGCCAGATCGTCCACGCCCCAGAACGGCTCCTCGGCGCGCCGGGCGTAGGCGATTTCGACCGCCCAGCCGCTGCGATTGTGCCAATCGCGCGCTGTGTTGGGCAGCGCCACGCCCAACTTCGTCGGGATAGCGGCAACCTCGGACGATTGCACCTCACCCAGGTTGAATTGCGCACGCTCGACGCAGCCGGTGTGGCAATCGTGGTAAAAGCGCAGCGCGTACCCGGCGCTTGCGGGCACGGTGAACGTCCAGCGCCACGTCCACGTCGCGCCGGTGCGCGTCGCCTGCCCCTGCGCCGTCGCCGCGACGCCATCCACGGTCAGCGTGACGAACGTCCAGGGCGTCACGTCCGTCACCAGCGCGGTTGCCGTCGCGCCGGGCTGCGGCAACGCCGGCTCGAATGAAAGGCGCGGCCACGGCAGCCCGCTCCCATCCCCAGGCACGACATACACCTTTCCCTGGATCGGCAGCAGCCAATATCCGGCGACAAGCACTATCGCCAGCATCAACCACCACAACCGACGTACTTTCAATTTACGCATGACACATTACGTTTTACGCTTTACGCTTTACGTTTCACGCATCACGAACTTCGCGCACGTCCCAATCCCATCCGCCGCCGGACTTTCCATCACCAGTTCGCTCTCGTGGCGACGGAGGATTTCGGCGACGAGGGACAGCCCCAGACCGCTGCCTTCGACGCCTTTAGGGGCGGCGCGGTAGAAACGGCGGGCAACGTGCGGGAGGTGCTCCGCCGGGATGCCAGGGCCGGTATCGCAGACGGCGCAGGCGACGCCACCTTCGGTGCGGCGCAAGGCGACGGTAACGCGGTCGCCGGGCCGCGCGTACTTGAAGGCGTTATCGAGCAAATTGAGGAACACCTGCCGCAGACGGTCAGCGTTGGCGGAGACAAACGGCAGCGGCGATTCCGCCTCCAGCGAGAGCGCCATCTGCCGTTCCACCGCGCGCGGCGTGGACTGCAACACGACCTCTTCGACCAGCGCGACCAAATCCACCGGGCGGCGCGGAAGTTCCGGCGCCGTCTCCAGGCGGCCCAATTCGAGCATATCGTTGAGCAGGCGCGCCATGCGTTGCGCCTCGTCTTTGGCGAACGTCAACGACTGTTGCTGTACTTCCTGGCCCACGTCGCTCAGCCCCAGGATTTCGAGATGCGTGAGGATCGTCGCTAGCGGCGTGCGCAGCTCGTGGCCCAAATCGTTGATGAGCGCGCGTCCGGCCTGCTCAGTGTGCTGCTGCGCTGTGATGTCGAGCAGGAAAACAAAATCTCGTCCGTCCCACGGGATCACCCACCAGCGCGCCGTCTGCCCGGAGGCAAAGGTGACGGTGCGATAGCGGCCGACTCCCGGCGCGGCGGTCTCCTGGCGGGCGGCGGCGCGGTCGGCGACGAGCAGCGGAGACCAATCTGTGTCGGGCAGGGCGCTCGCGTCAACGGGCAGGTGCAGCAAACGGCGCGCGTAAGGATTCACGTAACGGAGCGTCACGCCCTCCAACGCCGCCACGCCGAAGGGAGCATCGTCCAGCACGCCCAAGAGCGAAGCAGCGTCGGACATTCGCGTGGGCAAACGGCGTCGGCCCGCGAGCCAGAAGCCTCCACCGATGGCGGCTAACAGCAGGAGCAGCCAGGCGAAGAGCAGTGTTTTGAGATCAAAAGTTAGCATTTATGGGATGTAACCATCCGCTTGCAGCCGGTACGAGACGACGCCGCTGTAATCGCCGCCAGAACCGTAGAGCAACTCAAAGGGGCTTGTCGCTCCAGGGTCCAGGGTGGTGATGGCGGCCATACTCAGGCGGCATCCGACGATCGTACCGTTCGCCGTGTAAAGCGCGCCCTCAATCATCACGCTCTCAACGCGCCGAGTCTCAGCATTGCCAACGGACCCGGTAATCTTATAGGTCAGATCCGGCAGATATTCTCCCTGAGGATTGAGAAACACCAGGTTGGCCCAGGGTTGATAATTGACCGGGGTGATGTAGGTAGGCGTGCCGAATTGAATAGAAGTCCAGCCGGTAGGTGGGCCGTTGATGACGAACTGGAAACACGATTTTTCGCCGGCGGGCAGATCTAATTTAGTGAGGGTGTAATAGGTCGCCAGAAGGTTGCCGCTGCTGCCGAGTAAACGAACCGGGACGGTCACATTCGACGCGTAGGCGCTGCCCCTATTTTCCGCCTCGCCTATGATGTACAAGGTGCTCCCAGATGTGTAATGCGAGTGGTTCGCCAGCACCACCACGTCTTGAGGACCGGGTGTGGGCGTCACCGTGGGTGTGGGCGTAATCGTGGGCGTCGGCGTTGGGGTCACTGGGGGAGGAGACCAGCCCTTCAATACCAGAGGCAGGTAGATGCGCGCAACGACCCTGACCTGGGTGAACGCGGTTTGAGGTGTACCGACACTGTTGCTGGCGCGCACAATCGCGGTATAAGTTCCGTAGGCAGGATACGTATGCTTGACATCCTTCCCATAACCGATTCCGCCGTCGCCAAAATCCCAGGTGTATGTCACATTGCTGCCGGCCGTAATTACAGCGTGCAAGGTGGTGGGATAACCTAACGGCGTTGGGCCATCGTTAGTGGCGACCAGTCCAGTCACCGGCGCATCCAGAATGGTGACAACCGTCGCGGCGCTCATCCCACCGAGGCTGTTGCTGGCCGTGACCATCGCCGTGTAGGTACCGATGCTCGAATACACGTGCGAAGCCAGCGCCCCGCTCGCGGTCTTGCCGTCGCCAAAATTCCAGAAGTAAGCCACATTACTGCCGGTGGCGACGGTCGCCGTCAGTTTTGTCGTCGCGCCAAGCCGCGTTGGGCTGCTGTTGACCGCAATCAACCCGGTGATACTGCCATCGGTAATCGTGACGCGCGTTGTCGCGGCGATTACACTGACGGAGTTGGACGCCGTGACGATCGCCGTGTAGAAGCCGAGACGGGGATAGACGTGAGTGACCACCCGCCCACTGCCGCTCGCGCCGTCGCCGAAGGTCCAGGCATACGTGATGTTCTCGCCAGTCGTCGCGGTGGCCGTTAAGGTGGTGGGGGCGCCGATCATCGTGGGGCTGTCATTGGCGGCGGTCAGTCCGGTCACAGGCACAGCCGTGATCGTCACAATGGTTGTGGCGGTGACGACGTTGAGGCTGTTGCTGGCGGTGACGACCGCGGTGTACGTCCCCAGATGCGGATACGTGTGCGCGACGACCGGTCCATTGCCCAGGGCGCCATCGCCGAAGGCCCAGAGGTAAGTCACATTCTTGCCCGTAGCGACGGTCGCTGTCAAGGTAGTAGGATAGCCTAGCCACGTCGGGCTGCTGTTACGCGCAGTCAGTCCAGTGATGCTGCCATCGGTGATGGTGACGCGGGAAGTGGCGTACATCGAATTGACATTGTTGGTCGCCGTAACGATGGCCGTGTAGAACCCCAGCGCGGGATAGGTGTGCGTGACCACCGCGCCGCTGCCGGTTGCGCCGTCGCCGAAGGCCCAGGCATACGTGACATTCTCTCCGGTGGCGACGGTGGCCGTGAACGTGGTGACATCGCCGATGAGGGTTGGGCTGTCGTTGATGACGGCCAAGCCGGTGACCGGCACAGCCGTGATGGTGACGGACGTCGCGGCGCTCACCCCGCCGAGGCTGTTGCTGGCCGTGACCACCGCGGTATACGTTCCAAGGCTTGGGTACACGTGCGAAACGACGGCTCCGCTGCCCGTCTGGCCATCGCCGAAATTCCAGTGGTAAGTCACATTGCTGCCTGTGGCGACGGTCGCCGTCAACGTGGTCGCGTAGCCTAGCCACGTCGGGCTACTGTTGACTGCCGTTAGCCCGGTGATGGCGGCGTCCCTGATCGTCACCGAGGATAGCGCGCCCATCGCGCTGACATCGTTCCGCGCCATAACGCTGGCCATGTAGGGGCCAATGTAGGGATAAGTATGGGTCACGACTGGCCCTGCGCCAAACAGAGTGACGCCATCGCCAAAGTACCAGTCGTAGGTCACATGACTACCAGATGTGAGGGTGGCCGTCAGTGTGGTCGGCGACCCCAACGGGGTTGGGCCATCGTTGCGCACAGTCAGCCCGGCAATGACCTGCTCGGCGGTCACCACGGCCGTAGCGGTTCCCGACGCCCCTTCCAATGTGGCGACCTGCACAGTGTTGGTCAGCGGCCCCGCGTAACTCGCTGTCACCGTAACAACCACGGTCTTGATCCACACCTCATGCGGGGCAAGCGCCACCGGCGACCACACGATCCAGCCTGGCGGCATAATAATCGTCCCACCGGGCGTTCCCCCCAGGGTGACATTGGCCGGCAAGATGTCGGTGATCGTGGCGGTGAGATTCACGTCGCCGGTGTTGGTCACGGCAAGGGTGTACGTCAGTTGTCCGCCGGACGGCACGAAGGCAGCGCTGGCGCGTTTGGTGACGCTCAGCGACTGCGTCGGCGCTTCCCACACGGCATAGCCTATCTCGCGGCCCGTCACAGGAGCCTGGGACATTAAAAGCGTCAAAGCGATGACGGCGAGAGAGAGCAACGCAGCAACGAGCAATCTTGTTTTGTTATTCATTCTTGGGTTCCCCTCTGTTTGTAGATTTATCAACGCAGTTACTGCAAACTTATATCAATTGACGAGATTGCTGGTAGTATACGTCAAACAAACTGATGCGCAAAAATGGTCGGCATCTCCCCGGTTAAGGCTTTGCTTTCTTAACGCTGCGTCGCCGTCAGGTTACGCACATACACCTGCATTGTCGGCCACAACTGCTGGTAATGCTCGAACCACGCGGCGTAACGCGCGTGCTGCGCCAGGTCAGGCTCGAAGGTGCGTTCCAGGCGCACCATCGCCTCGACGCCGTCCGCATAGGAAGCGAACGTCCCGCTGCCGACGCCGGCCATGATCGCCGCGCCAAGCGCGCCGGCTTCGGTGATTTGGGGACGCACGAAGGGCCGCCCCAGGATGTCGGCGGAAAGCTGCACCCACACGTCCGATTTGCTGCCGCCGCCGACGGCCCGGAAGCTGTCAATCGCAATCCCGGTCGCGGGGAGCGTGTCCACACACGCTTTGAGGTAGAAGGTCGCGCCTTCCACCAATCCCTTGAGGATGGCGCCGCGCGGCGTTTCCAAGTGCAACCCGGCGATGACGCCACACGAGTCGGAGATAAAGTCTGGCGGCCCGGTGGTGGTGAAATGCGGCAAGACCATCACGCCGCTGGGACCGTCCGGCCACTCGGCGAACAGGTCGCCATAGACGTCGCGGCCTGCCGCCCGCGCCTGTTGGTGTTCCGCCAGCGCAAAGGTGTCGCGGAACCACTTGACGAGCGAACCGCCCTGGTTGTAGATAAACGTGACGTACTTCCCCGGTACGGCGTGGTGTTCAGTGTTCAGCCCCCTGGCGATCATCGCGCCGGGGTCGCCGCGCGCGTTGAAGACCGGCGTGATGCAGATGAACGTCCCCATGCCGTAGACAGCGCGCCCCGCGGCGATGACGCCGCAGCCGACCGCGTTGGCGCACTGGTCGTGCGCGCCGGCGGTGATGAGCACGCCGCGCGGCAGGCCGAGGTCATCCGCCACCGCATCGGCGACTGCGCCGATCACCGTACCGGAAGGCGCGGTCGTCGGCAGCTTCTCCCGGTCCAGCCCGGCGACGTCCAGCAGTTCCGCCGACCAATCGCCGCGTTCCAGGTCGAAGAGCAGCATCCGGTTCGCCAGCGAATAATCCACGACCGGCTCCGCTCCCAGCATAAACGCGACGAAACTGCTCCATAGCAGAAATTTGTCAGCGCGGGCGTAGAGGTCAGGCTGGTGCTCCTGAATCCAGAGCAGCTTCGTGAGGCCGTAGTGGTTGCCGAGCGTGTTGCCGTTGATCCCGTACAGGCACGCGTTGTCGAGCGCGCGCTCCAATGCGGGCAAGTATGCCTGGCCACGCGCGTCGAAGTTGAGGATGGACGGGGCGAGGATGTGACGATCCGCCGTCACTGGAACGACAGCTTCCCCCAACGAAGAAACAGAAAGCGCGCGGATTGGGTCGGCCCCAGCGCGCCCTGCCACCTCGCAGAGCGTCTGCCGGATCTTCTCCCACACCTCGACTGCATCCAGTTCGGCCCAACCCGGCTGAGGATGCCGGTTATCGTATTCGCGGTACGCTGCCGCGAGCACATCCCCCGTCGTCGAAAACAGCGCCGCCTTACAGCCCGTCGTGCCAACGTCAATGCCAAGTAGGCTCATACTTATTCTCCTTTTGGGAGTATGGAGTATGGAGTATGGAGTATGGAGTACGGAGTACGGAGTAAGATTTCTGCCCTACTTCCTACTCCCTACTTCCTACTCCCTACTCCCTACTTCACTACCCGCTCTCGGCTGCCGGAGATGGCGAAGTAGTCGCGGAGCATCCAAACGGCGCGCTCGTATACAGCGTCTTGCCCGCCTTTGACGCTCCCCGTCTCCCGCACACCCGTCTCGTAGGCCTGGCGGATTTCGGTGGCGACGTTGACTTTGGCGATGCCGCGCTTCATCGCTTCCAGCATATAGGCTCGCTGGATGCCGGAGCCGCCGTGCAAGACCAAGGGGATGCCGGTTGCGTCGCGCAGTTTCGCCAGATGGTCGAGATTCAGCCGCGCCTTGGTCTTCTTCTGATCCTTGAACGCTTTCGATACTGCGCCGTGCAGATTCCCCACCGCCACCGATAGCCAGTCGCAGCCTGTCTCGCGCACGAAACGCGCGGCCTCTTCCACGCCGGTGAACCCCATCCCCGAAGCGAACAGTTCCTCGTAGGGCGGCAGCGGGCCGGCGCCTTCGCGCACGATGGCGCCCAGTTCTGCTTCGCACGGCGCGCCGACCCGGTGCGCCATCTCGGCAATCTGGCGCGTCGCCGCGATGTTGGCTTCCAGCGGCAGCTTCGAGCCGTCAATCATCACGGAATCGTAACCGAGGTCGAGCGCCTCCTGGATGATGGGGACGTAATCCACCTCAAAATCATCTTCGTCAATCACCGGCACGTGATCCAGGTGCAGGCGGACGTAGTCGGGATTCCGCCACTTCACGAACTCCCGATAGACTGCCGCTGGCCCCTGGCTTTCGAACGTGAGCCATTCGATGCGCGCCGTGTCAATCAGAGCAAACACGTTCTGATCCACCACCGCGCGGACCAGCGGCTCGACCATCGGCAAGTAAGGGACGTTGAACGCCGGGACCATCAGCCCGGCCCGCCAGGCGTTGCGAACGATCTCCGCCGTCGTCAGCATTTCAGGCTTCCTGCGGGACGGCGACGTCGTAGCCGAGATAGTACGCCAGGGCTTCGCGCAGCGGCGCTTGAACGAGGCTCCGCGTCACACCGACGTGGTGCCGGTAGCCATAACGTCCGACGTGTAGCAACACATCTTGCAGCTTCGCAATCTGGGCGACCCCACCGCAGCCAAAGAAATCCGGCGGGATCGGGTCGGTGGTGAACGCGCCCTGGCCGAGATAGAAGTGCAGCTTGCCTGCCTCGGTGAGCAGGCTGCCGAACGTGAAATCGAAGGGCGCGATCCGCCCGACATGGCAGCCGTAGCCGCACCCCTCGCCCACTGCGTTCGCCAGAATCGCGTGATCCGCAATGTGACCGCGATCCGTCATCAACGCCTGGGGCACCGGCCCGCAGTGGAAGAGGATGCACTTGTCGTCGTCATCGGCGTAGTTGTTGTTCCAGTCCAGGCAGGTCGCCGGTTCGCCGGAGGCCAGGTGCAGCGCGCGCATCGCCACCGCGTTGCCGATGTCCACCTCACAGGCCGCCGGAATCCCGCGATTGTTCAGCTCGCCGAGCAACACGCAGCCGGAGATGCCGAGCTGCTGCTGCAACTCGATCCAGCAGCGCAACGCCAGCGCGTCCATCTGGTATTCCTCGATCAGCGTATCCAGGACAACGCCCAGGCGGGTGATCTTGTCGAAGGCCGCGTCTGGCACGCCGGCCCAGGACGTGTAGGCTTTCAACGCCTCGGCTTTGGCTTGATACAGATCGCTCTCTGCCTTGAGCGCCTTCATCCGGGCGAATACGTCCGACAGGTCGAGCGTCTCCATCGTGATGCCGTGGCGCTGCAAGGCCACCTCGTCAATGCGAACGGTCTTGAAGGCAGTGGTGCGCGCGCCAATCGCGCCGACCACCATACGCCGCATCCCGCCAACGACGCGGCAAACCCGGTCGAAGTCAGTCACGTTGTCCTTGAAGCGCGCGCTGGTTGGGCTGACCGTGTGCGGTTTGAGGGCCGTGAACTTCAGGCCGTACTGGTGGAACACGTCCATGATGGACAGCTTGCCGCAAAAAGCGTCCCGCCGCACCTCGGGGGCCATCCTGTGCAAGTCGTCCGGGTAAGCCTGGACCAAAATCGGCACATCCGCATCGCGCAGCGCCGCTACCGCGCCTGTCTCATCGCCGAAATTGGGCAGGCACAGGATGACGCCGCCGAACTTGCCGCGATTGTGCTGCAAGAAATTGGCGTAAATTTCGCCTTCGCGCGGCGTCTCGACCGCGCCGTGGCGTGTGGCAGAGGCTTCCAGCATCAATACCTCATGTCCCATCGCCTTGAGCACGCGCGGCAGCTCCTCCCGCGCCTCGGCCAGCAATGCGGCGGGGAAGAAGCCCCGGTTTCCGAAGAATAGCGCAAATGTTGTCTTTTTCATGAGTGACTCCTTTTATATAGTTGTACAGCCAGGTAGTTGTTAATCGAGTCGTCCTGGGAAATGTTAACGCAGCGCATGGCGTCCAAACATAATTCCCAAGGGGACGGCGATGATGGCAGCGAGCAAATTGAGGCTGAGCGCGAAAAGCATCGCGGCGTATACACCGCTGATCTTTTGGCTGATTCCAACCACGTAAGACCCAATCACATCCTTTCCATCCAGCATCACCACAGCATTAGCGATAAATAGCAGCACAAACAGGTAGATGAACCCCTTTACGGCATGGCCCCAGTCAAGATCGCTGAGATTCATGGCATTGGACAGGCTATACGCCAGGTAAAGAAAAAACCACACCTTCCAGCCGGGCACACCTTGCAGCGACACCAGGTTTGCAAAGATGCGCAATGTCGTGAGGACGATACTTTCTATCGCCTGCGCCAGGATCATAAACAGGTTCGGCGACTCTCCCATCTCCACGGTGAGGGACACGCCGGAAAAGAGAGCCGGTCCTACAAGCAAGAGAGAGCATCCGTATATCGCCAATGCGCCGAGGACAATCGGTGCGACACTGATGAAGAAGATGCCGATCTCTTGAAAGGGACCGCGGGGTTTACTTCGGTCAACATAACCTCCGTAAGGATTGCCCGGCTTGCACTGGAAGAATACAACTTTATTAATCCTGAACAAAAAGAGCACCGCAATGACCAAATGGGACAGTTCGTGAACCACTGTGCCAGGTATCATAAACAAATACGCATAGACGCAAATCGGCAAAATATCACCAGCGTAGCGTTGAATGGCGCGGCTCAGATGGTGGATGACAAAACCGAATATCACCCCTATCCCCAGCACAATAAATAACTGCATTGCCGTAGCGATAGCAGCATGCCAGAGATACTCAAGTACATTCTCAATCACAGGCGACAATGGATCACCTCCCCAGAAAAAGGCCGGTAGTCTGTAGTCTCGCAGTCATCCTTCTATTCGTGAAATGAACCTCGGCGGGCGGCATCATGGAGAGTATGGCGCGCGCGTAAGGCATCTACCATCTCACTTGTGACCGGCTGGCTGCCGAGGTTTTTCAGATCGGAGAAAAAGCCGTGCTCATCAGAACCGCCCGTCACCAGCAGGTTAAACCGGTTTGCCAGCTCCAAGAAATACGGGCGGGCGATTTCGTCCACCACATCGTGATAGATTTCGATGCCATCCAAACCAGCCTCGACCAGTGATGCGACTTGTGCGGCCGAGATCCACATACCACCGCATTTGATGACAGCCGGATGGGCCAGAACAGCCACCCCGCCGGCGCGATGGATTTGCTCGATCAGTTCCTGGATGGTGAAACGGCTCAACCGCACGCGGCGCCAGTATCGCTTGACCGTGACCATAACCTCTTCCCAATCGGGAATATAGTTTTTGGCTTGAATCGCCATCATCAATTGCAGCAATCCCGCATAACGTGGGTTTTGGGCGAACACGTCCTCCAGGAAAACTGTGTACCCGTCCATAGTCAGAAACGAACAACATTCATCAATCCGCGCGTGGATGTCCTTCAGGGTGGCCTGCTCAAATGCCTGGAACCCGGGATCGTCCAGGTCAACAAAATAGGCCAGAACGTCAATATCGCCTTTTCCTGGCAGCGTGATGCACTGCGGCCAGCGACAGGTGAATTCCACGGCTGGAATCAGCTCCAATTCCAATTTTTGGGCCAGGGGCAATGCTTCCCGAACGCCGTTGGCGTTGTCATGGTCAGTGATCGCCAGCGTTTTGATCCCCAGCCATGAAGCCTGGTAGAGCACCTCCATTGGCTTCGCCTGCCCATCGGAATAATGCGTGTGGATATGTAAATCAACGGCCGCAGTCATCGTTCAAACCTCCTCTGCAAATAGCCACAGAGGACACAGAGTTCACAGGGAAAAAATTAAAAATCTCCGCGCTCTTCGCGTGCTCTGCGGTGAAATTTTCATTATCGGAGCTGTGCTACAGGTTCGGTCACACTTCTTTGCACTTCACAGTGCTTAAGAAACTGGCGAGATGCCAGCGATTTCAATCCATACCAGCCCCTCAATATCTCGACAGTCCACGAAGAAGAAGCCATCACCCTGGCCCGGCGTCACTCGTTCACCGTTGACCAGGACCCACGTCGCTTTTCGCTCCGCAGCCCAGGCGAAGATGCCGCCGTCGAGCAACAAAACGAGCGTGCGCTCCGCCACGCTGCGCCAGTCGGCGATGGCGGCAGGGGCAATGTATTTGTCAACCAGGCCAAGCGGGGTACACGGCCCGACGACCGGCGCGAAAAGGTACAACGCGCACTGGTTCGCGTCCAACGTCACCGGCAGCCGTGCGTCATAATTCACCACCTGTGCTTTCCGGCTGAAGTGTTCGTACACCACGAAACGCTCCCCCGTCAGACCGGGCACATCCGCTGGCCCCACCGCGCCGGAGACAGCCTGCCGTTCAAGGTTGACGTTGAACGCCGCGACGACGCCCACATCCCCCACCCGGTTCCACAGTTTGAGCGGGATGGCGGCCTTGCTCGGGTCGCGCAGCAAGCAATCTTCGGTCGCCATGCCGGGCAGGTCGCAGCGCAGCAGCCGCCCGTCGGAGAGGACAAGGGGCCAGATTTGCGCGGCGTCTGTCTCACCCACACGGTCGCTCACGTAGACCGGCCCGCCGCTGACCGCGCGCATCATCGCGTGGACGGCGGCGTTGTCGTGCCGCGTCCACCACATGTCCCAATCCAGCCACATCAACGGCGCGTGATAGTAGGCGTTGTAGGCGTTTTGCAGCGCGTGCTCGATGAAGCTATCGGGGTCTTTGGGGAAGAAGTCATCGCTGTTGCGCGTCACCGCCGACGTGCGATGCCAGATGTTCTCGGTCGCCATCCCCATGCAGTTGATGACGGTGCCATCGAAGTGCTTGCCCACCGACGCTTCCAGCGCGCCGTGCGCGTTCCTGGCGACGTCGCCGATAGCGCGTTGATGATTCCAAAACGCCGGCAAACCGCTCTGGCAGTCCACCTTGACGAAATCCACGCCCGCGCCGCGCAGTTCCGCGTGCCAGGCATCCCAGAAGGCGAAGGCTTTGGCGGCTTCCGGTCCGGGCGCGAGCCTGCCGCTCAACGTCATGTGCAACGCGTGAGCCAACGTCTTTGCCAATGGGCCGTCGGGATCAACGCCCTGCCAGTAGCCAAACAGCGTATGCCACACGCCTACCCATTCCAGGCCGTACTCGTCCTTCAAGCGGTCAATCAGCGGCGCAAAACCGGCGGGGAACTTCTCCGGGTCGGGCACGAAGGTCGTGAGGCGGGTTTCCCGCGAGGTCATCCAGCCATCATCCACGATGAACCAACGGAAGGGCAGGCCCTTCTCCTGCAACTCCGCGGCTTTCGCCAGAATCCCATCGGCGTTGACCTGGTGATAGAAAGCGTCCCAACTGCACCAGCCCAGGTACTCGAACGGTTCCGGGTAACGCTTGTGCTCGCGGGTCTGGAACGGCTTGCCGAGCGCCTGCATCCCAGCAGCGACGTTGCGCTCGGGCAGATCGAAGGGATTGTCGCCAGAAGCCAACACAAAGGTGACGGTCTCGAAGCGGCTGTAGCCGCCAGTATAAGCAGCCGTGAGGATGGTGAATCCACCTTCGAGGCCGCTTCCACACAATTCCGTCTTAAACACGTCGCCGCAGACCGGAAGCAGGTGGTGATACGTCTCGCCGCTGCGCCAAAGGAGCGACTGCGTGCGCGGGGGCAACACGGCGAGGTTGACGTCGAAGTGCGGGCGCGTCCACCAATCCTTGTGCAAGTAATTCGCCATCAAGCCGTTGACGTCGCCTAGACTGTCCACGGTCAACCGCAGCCCGCCGAAAGCCGCCAGGCCCTTCTGCCGCACGCTGACGCCCCCCTTCTTTGCCAGCAGTGCAGCAGAAGCGACGAGCACATCGGCGTAACAAGTGAAGGTCAATGTGAGTGCGAACGTCTCATCTGCGTCACTATAGGTAAAAGCATAACGTATGCTCGCTCCCAAACGGTCTCTGTCAAACATCTCCTGTGTATCCTTAAGCGCCGGAAAGACTGTTGTCCCGTCATCAAATGTCAACGAAGGGCAGATACCCTCCGCAATGAGCCTATCAGCGCCGAAAATGCGCAACCCATTCTCTGTACTCTCTATCGTATACATCATTGCAGTCACCTCTCTGAAAATATAGTCTCAACAAATCCCAAAATCCACCCATCAGGGGACAATGATCGTTTTCAGCGAGCCTTGCATATCCAAAGCAGCAGCTTCTCGCGCAAAAACCTCGGCGATCTCATCCAGCCGGTACGTGACAGAATTCTCGAAGATAATGTCCAGGTTGAAGACGCCACGTTGGACGGCGCGGTACGCCTCGCGCATGTTTTCCACCGAGCGCAGTTTTGTGTAATGGACGGCGTTGAGGTTGCGGATTTCCAGGCCGTCTTCGTGGAAACGGTGGAAGCAAAAGTCCTTGACCGGCGCATAATTGTCGCCGTAGAGCGCGAGAATGCCGTTGTGGCGCACTATGTCGAGCGCCTGTTTGATGCCGATGCCCGTGCCGCCCACCGCTTCTGCTGCTACATCCACGCCCTCGCCGTGGGTCAGGTCGTTGACCACCGCTACGGGGTCCTCTTCAGCGGCGTTGATGACGACGTGCGCGCCCAGTTGTTTGGCGATGGCGAGTTTGCTCTGCACCACATCCACCGCGATCACCAACGACGCGCCGGACTTGAGCGCGCCTTGCAGCATAATGTTGCCCGCGAAACCCACCCCGTTCACCGCGACGGTGTCGCCCAGCTTGACGCCCATGTGCATCGCCGCCCACGCCGCGCAGCCGAGCGGTTCGTAGAGACAGCCCACTTCGAACGAGACGCCCTCCGGGATCGGTTGCACGTGCGCGATGTCAGTCACCCAATAATCGGTGTACGTCGGGTAAATCAGGCTGCCCACCCGGTCGCCCACCTTGACCTCGCCGCCGCCCAGGTATTCCTCCACGGCGCTGCCCATCTCGACGATGGTACCGCCGCCCTCGTGACCAAGCGGTCCCATTGGGTAAACGTGCTCTGGGCCGTCCTGCTTGCGCCGACCGCCCAGTTGAAACTCTGGGCCGCCTTTGGCCTCATCCTGCGGACGGACATTGATCCCCCGGTAGTGATAACGTTCCGAACCACAAACTGAGGCCTGATGCGCTTTGATTAACACTTGACCAGGCTTGAGGTCAGGTAGCGGGATCGTCTTGATCGTCAATTTGCCTGGTTCGAGGTAAACCACACGTGTTTCCACCATGATGCGTGCTCCTGTGAGAAAATATCGTTGCACCGTTTTAACAGTCAATTCCATTTTACTATGCTCCCCTGAAAATAGCGAATTGCGAAACTTAGTGTTCACCGCGTCGCCGTGGGGGGAGTGGGACGGCCCATCCCCTCAGATTTTCTAGAGAATAGCGCCGGATTTAATGAAATGTTAACGAAAAAGGGCTTGTATTCTCGTGTGGAATGTGTATAATAGGCGTTGTAGTTGACTGTTAAACGCAAGCATTGTTTAACAATGGAATAAGATACTCGCCGAATGTGTGCAGTTCGACTGCGCAGAACGGGGGAACCGCAAATGGGGCGAATCGTCAAGCTGGCGACAGCGCGATGATGGGTCATCTTCTTTGGTCCAAGCCCGACAGCTAACCTCGTAGGCGTTAAAGAAGGACACCCAACGACAGGGCGTCCTTTTTTGTTGGCGCGCTCCTGACGTTGGATATTGTCTTTCAGCAAAGAGTATCTAACAAAAGGAGGTAGGCGATGGAAAACTGGATAGCTTCGTATATGTTAGCGCAGGTTATGCTTGAGGAGCGGCTGCGCGAGCGCAAACGAGAACCAGTGGTTCTCTTCAATGTGAACTTCAACTGGTTGCGGCCAATCGTGAAAAGCCTAGTCGGGCTTTTCCTGTAAATCTTCATAAACACAGAGTCCTTGAAGGGCGTTGCCCTTCAAGGACTTTTCTTTTCGGCTACCAGCTCACGCCCCTCACACAAGACAGCATCGAAATGCGCTTCCAACGCCGCATTGACGCCGCGCAGTCCAGCAACAACAGCCTCCGCCCAATCTAGATATTCCATCCGGCGTTGGAAAGGCCAATCGCCAGGTGGATCGTGAATGACGTCATAGATATTATTGATTTTGTCCGCCAACTTGATAAGTTTAGCCTGCGCTGACAGATGCGGGGCGTGTTCAATTTGCAGTTGCTTGCGCGCGGCCTTGGGGAGCGTTTTGTCATCGGTGACTTGTTGGACGAGCGCCAACACCTCTGCGCCGAAAAGCGTCTCAAGTTCCTCGGGGGAAGTTTGTGTATCCTCGATCGTGTCGTGAAGCAGCGCCGCGACCAGTGTAGGCATATCGCGCACTGTCCCTACCTGCCACAGAATCTCAGCTACGCGAATAGGATGATTGATGTAAGGAAGTTGCGCTTTCCCCTTGCGGCGCTGATGCTGGTGCTTATGCGCCGCGAAATTAAGCGCATCCATAAACATCCCGAAATCTTGTTCACTGACCATCTGGCCTCCTTGCAGCGATGCGGCGATGTAGATCGTCCAATTCCTCTGGGGTGAGCAATTCTTCTGAGCACGGTTCCACCTTGTCCAAGAGCCGCACACGCAGCTCGCGGTGGGTCAGCCACTCGTCGCCCGGCCCCATCGTCGTGCGTGGATGCGCTTCGACGTCCTCCGGCGCGACAGCTTCGTCGATGATGTAAAGGTAGCCGGGCTGCGTGCCGTTGTGCTTGATGCGCCCGTCATCCTCGATGCAGACGATTGCCGGTTTGTGCGAGAAAATCCGCGCCAGGTCGCGGCGCTGCGTGATCGTACTGCCCACGCGCAGCGTCGTCAACGCGAAAGGCGAACCGTGATACCAGGGTTGGGTGTAGTCCATAGTCGTCAGTCCTGTAGTCGTTAGTCAGGTAGGCGTTAGTCGGATAGTCGGGTAGTCGTTAGTCGGATAGTCGTTAGTCGGGTGGGCGGGCGGCGAGGACTTTTTCGACCCGCCGCCAGATCGTTTCGTCGCGCCGGTACATGTGCAGGGCTTCAAGCGCGGCGTCGGCGTGGACGCGCGCCTCGTCGCGGATAATGTCCAGCAGGTAGTCGAGAGCCGGTTCGCTGCGCAACGTCGCCAGCGCCAGCAGCAATGTGCGGCGGCGTTCAGCGTCGAAGGTATTTTCCCACGCATCGCGCAACACGGCAAACGCCCCTTCCTGTCGCGACTCGCCCAACGCCAGTGCCGCCGATTCGGCAATGGCGGGATCGGCGTTATTGAGATACCCCGCCACGAACGGCAACGATGTGTCCACATCGAGCTTGAGCAACGCCAAAAAACACTCGTAGAGCACCGCCGCGTGGGTGTCGCCGGTGAGAACCTTGAAATGCAGCAAAGGAACGCTCGCCGGATCGGCGCTGTAAGCAAGCGCGCGGGCGGCGGAGATCCGCGCATCGGATTCGGGGTCGGCGAGCAGATGCGCCAGTTCGAGCAGCGCGTGAGGTGAGCGCATCCCCACCAAACCGAGCGCGCACGCGCCGCGCAACGGGGCGGCGGTATCCACCTGCCCACCCCACACCGGCTCCATCTGCACGTGGCGCACGCCTTGCAAGAACACGGCTTCGGCAGGACACTCGCACGCACGCAAGGCATTGGCGATCGCGGTTTTCGCCCCGCAACCGGGATCGGTTTTGGCGGGGTTGCGCATCAACGCCGCGAAGGCTGCCGTGAGGTCGGGTTCCAGGTCGGCGAGTTCCTCTTCGCCGACGATTTCGGCCGCCGCCGCGACGACGTGGCTGTTGTGGTTCGCCAAAGCCTGACGCAGTTGGGCCAGTGTGTCTGCGGTAAGAGGGGCGGTACGCAAGGCGTGGAGCGCAGAGAGTTGGTCTTCGAGAGCGCTTTTTTTCATAATAATGTTGAATCCTACTCCGAGAGAAGTAATGTCTCACCTGAGCTAAGGAATTCCTCGATCGTCAACCCACTCTCACGGATAATCGCACGCAACGTCCCACGCGCCAGACCGCCAGGGTGATGAGGGATTGTAACTCGCCGATGTGTGTTTGGGTTGTACCAGATTTCGTGGCTGCCCTTTGCCTGGCGGTCAAAAACAAAGCCGGCATCGCGCAAATGTTTTATGACTTCACGGTACGTCAATGCCGGCAACCGGGTCATGCAGTTGCTCCACCAAAGGCAATTCCCACGGGTATTTTGGCGGTCATTTTGCGCTGCACTTGGTTGAGCATAGCCTGAACTTTTGGCGGCAAGGGATCGCCATGCTCCACATAGGACTCGATCAATTTACGGGCAACATCTTGTGCAATTTCCATCGTCTCGGCGACAGTGCGACCTTGGGCAATCAAGCCCTGGAGATCGTGACTGGTTGCTAAATAACCGCCTTCTTCCAGAGGCTCAATCTGGATATTGACAAAAATCTCGCTCACTTAACGCCTCCTTCCCAATTTACATCCATTATAGCAGATTTACGCTCTCCTGTCGCAATTTCGCCAACGCGAGACGCGCCTTGCGCGCCACGTCGATGTCGTAGGGGCAGGCGACGCTCTCCGCTTCGGCCACGAGCGCGCCCGCATCCCACCCCGCCGCCGCGAAGCGCTCGCGCGCGATGTCCGCCAGATCGAACCAGCCGGCGAGCCGCAAACGCAGCGCGTAGTTCGCGGGATCGTGTGGCAGGTAGTCGATCATCTGGCGGTCCACGTAGCCTTCCAGGCGGAAGAGCGCCATCAAGTCGGCGGAGCAGCCACCGCATTGACGGCAGACGTAGCGCCCCAACTCCGGCGCATCGCGCAAAGCGGCGGCGCGCTCTTCGGCGTTCAACGGTCCTTTGGCGATTGCGGCAACCGCCTGCTGCACGTGTTCGACGGCGTTCGTCCCGCAGATGAGAACGTCGGAGCCGGAGCCGAGCGCATAGCGCAGCGCAAGGTCCGGCGCTTGATAGAGAAAGCCGTCGGCGAGCGGCTTCATCGCCGTGATGCCCACGCCCTTCTCCCGCGCCAGGGGATAAACCTCGCGCTGGATTTCGGGCACGAACTGCTCCTCGAGGTAGTTGTCCCAGATGAGGATAACCGAAAGCGGCAGGCGTTTGAGCGCCTCAAGGTATAGCTGCGGCGGACGGTGGCTGCTGAAGCCCAGCCCGCTGATGAGGCCCTCGTCCTTCGCCTTGAGCAGAGCCTCGAGCGCGCCACCCGGCCCGGTGATCGTGTCCAATTCTTCCATCGTGTTGACGCCGTGGAAGAAGTAGAACTCGATGTGATCGGTGCGCAGTGCGGTCAGGGACGCCTCCAACTCGCGGCGAATGCCCTCGCCATCGCGCTTACCGCTCTTGCTGGCAAGCACAACCTTGTCGCGGCGACCCTCGAGCACACGGCCCAGCTTCTCCTCCGACGCGCCGTTGCCATAGCTGCGCGCCGTCTCGATGTAGTTGCCGCCAACGTCCAGGAAGGTGTCCACCACCTGCGCCACAATCTCCGTCGAAATCTCGACCTGGTGAAAGCCGCCAATTCCCAGACGGCTGAGGGTGAAACCGGTTTTTCCTAATGCGGTCTTGGGTAACATCAGTTTTTCGTCCACAGTAACCTCCGGTAGGAGAAACGAGTTAAGAGTTAAGAGTTAAGAGTTAGGAAAGAATCCGTTGAAATCCGTTCAATCCGTTGACAAAGGTTCTCATGCGGCTGCCGGTAACTTCACCTGCGACAACGTCAATGACGACAGCACAAACAGCGCGGCGTACAGCGCGAAGATGACGAGGTAGCCCAATCCCGGTTGCAGCGCGTTGAAAAAGTCGGCCATTGGCCCGCCGAGGCCCGCACCGACGATCCCCGCGCCCGCACCCGCCAGGTTCGAGATGCCCAGGTAGCGCCCGGCGTCCTGCTTGGGCGCGAGGTCCGTGCCCAGCGCCCAGTTGGTCGCCATGAACGTGCCCGCGCCCAGGCCGATGATGCAGCCGGCGACAATCACCATCGGCATACTTGTCGCAAAGAGCAGCAGCACCGTCCCGCCCGCCGCGACGAGGCCCGCGAGCATCACCAATCGCTTGCGCCCGATGCGGTCGGCGAGATAGCCGCCGCCCAGCGCCGAGGGGATGAGGAAGCCCGCCACCGCCGCCATCAGCATCGTCGTCGCCGAGGCCGGTTTCGGCACGCGCAAGACGTCCGCCAGGTAATACTGCGCGAAGCCCTGCACCGAGCCAACCGCCGCCAGGAAGAGCAGCCGGTTTACGATCCACCAGATGAAGCTTTTCTGCTGGCGCGCTTCCGCGCCAATGCCCACCCACGCGCCCAGGTAAACGCCCGCGAAGATCGAGCCTGCCATCCCGATAAGCCCCATCAAGCCGACGAAGGCTACCTGCACGCCAATCGCAGCCTCGCGCGCCGTGACCAAATCGCCGCTGGCGGTGACCAACCAGATTGCAAAGCGCGTCACCGTGACAAAGATCGCCGTGAGGAACACCAGGCGCAGCGCCGCCTCACCGATACCGCCGGCGGGCTTCTCGCGCAGCGGCTCCTCGTGGACGAAGAACACCGTCGTCAACGTCGTGAGCACGAATCCCGCACAAATGATGCCCACTACCAACCACACCTTCCCCGCGTCCACCAGCGGGCCGATGAAGAGCACCAGAAAGACGGGGATCAATTCAAAGACGGCTTTGACGCCCGACGCGCGCCCGCACTGGTGTTCAGGCACCAGATCGGGGATCAGCCCTTGCAGCGCACCGTGCGCCACATTCGACGAGATTTGCAGCACCACGATGCCAATCAGCAGCACCGCGTAGGCCGTCGTCACGCCAAACGCCCCCTGGAAGAAATTGTCCGAGGCAGACCCGACAAACGACGGCGACGCACCCACGATGATCAGAAACAGAACGTTGAAAAGCGCGCCCACCACAATGTATGGTCGCCGTCGCCCAAAACGCGAGGTACTGCGGTCGCTCAGCATCCCGGCGAGCGGCTGTACCAGCATCGCCACCGCCAGCCCGATGACGCGCACGGTCGCCAGGTACGTGTTCTTCTGCTCCGGCGGCATGAAGAGCAACACCAGGTAGGGCAGCAGAACCGGCGTAATTGTGCCGGTGGCGATGTTCAATCCCAGCCAATACGAGTTGATCGTCAGATAATCGTACCAGCGCATGTCTTTTTTCATGGTTCGCCCTCTTTCCACACCGTAGTTTACAAATCAGGGAAGGGAATGGGGGTTTGGGGGCGGGCTACGCCCGCCCCCAAACCCCCATTCCCTATATTTCGCTATACAACATCTGGACGGACGGCGCGGACAACATCCAGCGAGGCCAGCGCCTCTTCGATCTCCAACTCGAAGATGATCGGGCCGATAAACTGCGCCTCTGTCAGCCGGTCGAGGAAGCGCGGCAAATCCAGGTCGCCGGTACCCAGGACGCTGTGATCCTTTCCGTAGACGATTTCCTGCTGCGACGCCGGAATGGGCGCGTCGTGCAGGTGGATTTCGGCCATGCGCGGCAAACACAGTTCCAGCGCATCGAAGAATGCCACGTCGCCGGAGAAACCCGACAGCACGTGACCCACGTCCAGGCAGATCGACAGGTCGAATTTCTCCGCCATCTCCAGCGTGAGATCGAGCGGGAATTCAATCGTCTCGATCGCCAGTTGGCGGCTGGGGATGCCGGTTTCGCTCAAAATGGTGTGGATGCTCTCCATCGCCCCGGCCTGGAACTGCCGCATGAGCAGTGCCTTGCCCAGGTCGGGCAGGTTCATCCGGTAGAACTCCGCCGCGAGCGCGCCGGTGGCGTGTAGCACGTAGGCTTCCGGCTTCAGTGACACCGTCGCGCGAACAACGTCGATGAGCGCGCGGGCCGAGCCGTGGCGCACCGGCATCAGCGGTGTCGAGGGTTCCACCGACCACAGCGGCAAGTGGACGGTATACGCCAGCCCCAGTTCTGCCTTCAGCGCCGCCAGCCGCTCGATCGCGGGCGGGGCGAATGTCTGCGGCATGAACATCGTCAGATCGCCGCCCAGCTCTACCAGGTTGAAGCCGTGAGCGTGCAATTTGCGCACCAGCGCCGCGTTCTCGAACGTGGTGATGTAGCCCATCATCTCTTGCGGACTCAACCCGGCGGGGATGAGTTCTTTCATCTGCATCGTCATGATGCCGAAACGCATAGGGAACCTCCTTAACTCGTAATTCGTAATTCGTCAGTGCTTGAAACTCCGCTGCCCGGTGAACACCATCGTTGCCCCGGCCTCGTTGACGGCTTCGATGACCTCGTCGTCGTTGAGCGAGCCGCCCGGCTGGATGACCGCGGTCACGCCCTCATGCAGGCCCACGTCTACCCCATCGCGGAAGGGAAAGAAGGCATCTGAAATCATCGCCGCACCTTTGAGTCCGCCGTGTGCGGCCTTGACTTCGGCGTCGATTTCGGCTTGTTTGTCGGCATCCAGATAGCGATAGGCGTTCCGGTAACGGGTGTAGGCCAGGCTCTCCGCCAGGTTGCGGTACGCCTTGTCGCGGGCGATCACCGCCACGCCGACGCGGTCCTGTTCGCCCGCGCCGATCCCCACGGTGACGCCATCCTTCGCATAGAGCACCGAGTTGGAGGTGACGCCGGCCTCGACCTTCCAGCCGAAAAGCATATCCGCGATCTCCTGCGCGGTGGGCGCGCGCTTGACGGCGACGGTCTCGCCTTTGCGCGTGATCGTCGCCGGGAGAAAGTCGGCGGCGGATTGCGTTTGCAGGACGAACGAGAGCTGCGCGATCACCCCGCCATCGATGAGGCTCTTGAAGTCCACGAAGCGCTCCTGGGCGAAGGTCGCCAATCGTTCGATCGCGCCGATCCGCATGATGCGCAGGTTCTTGCGCGCGGCGAGTACCGCCACCACGCCCTCCTCGTATTCCGGCGCGACGACGACTTCCGCGTATTGCTCGGCAATCGCTTCGGCGGTCGCCAGGTCTACCGGACGGTTCAGCGCGATGCAGCCGCCAAACGCGGCGATATGGTCGGCCAGATCGGCCTTAACGTATGCCTCGGCAATCGTGTCCGCCATCGCCACGCCCGACGGGTTGTTGTGCTTCATGATTGCGGCGGTGGGTTTGTCCATCAGATAACGCAGGATGTTGAGCGCGTTGTCGGCATCGGTGAGGTTGATCTTACCCGGATGCTTGCCGAATTGCAGCAGTTCCGCATCGGAGACAAGATAGCGGCCCGGCGCAATCGTTGTCACCTCGCCCACGGTAAGATTGCCATTGACGAGTTTGTAGAATGCCGCTTCCTGCCCCGGGTTCTCGCCATAGCGCAGCCCCTTGCGCACGCCGTCGATCTCCCAGGCCACTTTTTCGTAGATCAACGTGGAGCGTTGGTCATCGAACACGAAGCTGATCTCCATCCGCTCCGGGAAATGGTCGTCCATAATCGTCCGGTAAGCTTTTTTCAGGTCTTGTGACATTCTCCCCCTCCTAATCAGGTATGAGTAATGAGTAATGAGTAATGAGTCTTGTTACTCTTTTCTCTTTACTCTTTACTCTTTACTCTTTACTCTTTTCTCTTTTCTCTTTACTCTTTACCCATTTCATACACGCCCGGCACATCCGCCGGGTCTTGCGTGCTCAGGTAGGCGCTGATTGCCGCATCATAGCTGGCGGTGTGGGCGAAGGCTTTGCGGGCGAACTCGAAGCGCGTCTGCAAATCCAGCGCGCCGCGATTGGCACGAAGTTTACTAAGCAGCGGCGCATAGTCCGCCGGATCTACGACCGCGGTGACGCGCAGGTAGTTCTTCGCCGCGGCGCGTATCATAGCTGGGCCGCCGATATCAATGTTGGCGCGCGCCTCTTCGACGGTCACGCCCTCGCGGGTCACCGTTCCCACAAAAGGATACAGGTTCACCACCACCATGTCAATGGGGATCGCTTTCGTGCGCACCAGGTCGGCACGGTGCGCCTCGTTGTACGTTTCGGTGAGCAGGCCCAGGTAGATTTTGAAATCGAGCGTCTTCACCAATCCGCCCTGCGTCTCCGGCTGACCGGTGTAGTCCGAAACCTGCATCAGATGCCGGGCCGTCCCCACCGCCCCCAGGATTTCCGAAACGCGGGTGTACGTTCCGCCGGTGGAGTAAAAGCAGA
Source organism: Anaerolineae bacterium (assembly GCA_035420085.1). Lineage (GTDB taxonomy): Bacteria > Chloroflexota > Anaerolineae > B4-G1 > SLSP01 > DSWT01. Next base: position 5,496 of record DAOLUH010000062.1, on the reverse strand, counting down.
TATCCGGATTCATCGTCACCAATCCCGGAACAAGCGTCTCCAATCCTGTCTTATCGGACACGCTCAGCAGTACGTGCTGAATATTGACCAAATTATCGACTTTCTGAACGATGTTGACCATACTTCCTCCTCACGAATTAAGAATCAGCGAATCAAGAATCGACGAATGAAGGATGAAACGCATCACGTCTAGCCGATCCAAAAGCTAAAATCCAAAATCGCCAATCCGTCAATAGAATACTTCCATTTCACAGTTTGCGCAATCGAAGCGCAGCGGATATTTGTGACCGTCCTCATCCACCAGAGAAAGCGGCTCGGCAAGGGACGGTACACCCTTTTCGCGGCGGCAGTAGCCCAGTTGGTGCAGGAGACAATAGCGCGTGCGCATCACACGCCGCCCGCGCATATCAAGGCCGGATTCGGCGGCGGGTTCGATCTCGGTGACGCCGTGACGGCGATAGAACGCTTCCGCCTGCCGGTTGAGAACGTTGCCCAGGTAGGTCAACTGCTTTTCGGGATAGGGAACGTCGTTTTTCAGGACTTCGCCCGTGAGCCGCGGTCGGTTTTGCGCGCGCACGTCGAGCAGAGTGTCCAACGCGGCACGGCGCAGTTCGTTCAGTACGGCAACAGGCAGAAAGTAGGCCGTTCGCCAATGGATTGCGACGCCCGCGCACTCAAACGCCGTGCCGCCGGTCTTGCGCAACTGCTTCTCGACGGTTGCCTGCGCCAGCTCCGGCTTTTCGGCGTGGACTTTTCCTGTCGCCAACGTTGCGGAGGCGCGATTGCCGTCCTCGTCCACAGCGATCAGCGTGAACCCTTCCGGCGACTCTTCCAGCATAAACTGCACAGCAATCGTGCGCGCGGGCTGGCTCTTCTCCAGTCGGTGCAAATAAGCGTGATCGTGGTTCCGGTAGATGCGCGTGCCCTTGCGGATGTGCTCCAGGCTGTTGGGCGTGATCGTCAGGCCGTTCACCGCGTTGACCACCGTCCCCTGCAAGACGCCCTCCGCATCGAAGAAACACAGCCCGTCGCCATTGTGCAGGGCAACCGCGCTCTGCGCGAGCCGAAACGAGCGCCGGTCTACAGACGCAACCTCGCCCACCCACTCGCCGACCATTTTCGGCGTGTCGATCGAGCCGGGCGGTTCGCCGCGCCCGTGCAGGAAATACGTCGTGTAGCCCCGGTTGAACGTTTTGTTCAGATCTGGCGCAAAATCCACGGTGCTGCGCCCTGATGAGCTTTTCGCAAGGCCACGCGCTGCCAACACCTGATCCAGTGCGCGGCGGTAGGCGCTGACAACGTTCACCACGTAAGTCTTGTCCTTCAAGCGGCCTTCGATCTTGAACGAGGTCACGCCCGCGTCAAGCAATTCGCCCAGATGCGCGGACAGGTTGAGGTCGCGCAACGAAAGCAGGTGTCGGTCCTTGACGATCATCGCGCCATTGCGATCCACGAGGCTGTAGACCCGGCGGCAGGGCTGCGCGCACTCGCCGCGATTGCCGCTGCGCCCACCGATCGCGTAGCTCATCAAGCACTGCCCGCTGTAACTGACGCACAGCGCGCCGTGGACAAACGTCTCCAGCTCGATCGTCGTCGCCTGCCGGATCGCCGCAATCTGCGCCAGGCTCAACTCGCGTGCCAGGATGACACGGCGGAAGCCCACGGCTTCGAGGAACGCCACCCGTTCGGGCGTGTGGTTGTGCATCTGCGTGCTGGCGATCAACGGGAGCGGCGGCAGGTCGCCCTCCAACAGCCCCACGTCCTGAATAATCAGCGCGTCCACGCCGATGTCGTACAATTGGTGCGCCAGACGCACCGCCTGCGGCAACTCGTCGTCGTAGAGCAGCGTGTTGAGCGTCACGTAGACCCTGGCCCAGTACGTGTGCGCATGCTGCGCCAGCGCCTCAATGTCCGCCAGACTGTTGCCTGCCTTCGCCCGCGCCCCAAACCGCGCCGCGCCGATGTAGACGGCATCGGCTCCGGCGTCGATTGCCGCGAGGCCACATTCCAGGTTTTGGGCGGGGGCTAAGAGTTCTATCATAAATCAGTTATAGTTGAACGGCTATTTCTTACCGCGGAGTTCGCTGAGAGCGCAGAGATTTAAATCTTTGCGGACTCTGCGTTCTCTGCGGTGCAACAAAAAATCTGCTTAATCTGCTCAATCTGCTGATAGGAAATGGCTCAATGTAACAGATGCCGCAAAGCAGACACCAACAAACGATGTTCAACCGCATGGATGCGCGTTTCCAGGCTCTCCAACGTATCGTCCGGCAGAATGGGAACGACTTCCTGCGCGACGACTGGCCCGGCGTCTACGGCTTCGTCGGGAACAAGGTGTACCATCACGCCGGTGTGGTCAATCTCGCCGCGTTGGTAGGCCGCAAAGGCATCCGCGATACCATGCGCGCCAGGAAACGTACCGGGCAAGGCGGGATGCAGGTTGACGATGCGGTTGGGAAACGCGCGAATGAAAGCGTCCGTGAAAATGTGCATCCACCCGGCCTGCACCACCCACTCCACGTCGAAGCTCTGCACGATGCGCGCCAGATCCGCGTCGTAATCCGACCGGGGACGACCGGCGTTGGTGTACGGCAGCTTGGGGAAGTAGACGACGGGCACGCCGTGCTTGAACGCCCGCTGCATCCCGTAAGCGTCCTTGCGGTTGGAGACGACCAGTGCGACCCGCGCGCCGGGCAAGTCGCCATTGTCCACCGCATCCAGAATCGCCTGCAAATTCGAGCCGTTGCCGGAAATCAATACTGCGAGGTTGATCATGATTTATCCTTTTGGACGCAGATTGCGCAGATACACGCAGATTTTTTCTCTTTATCTGCGGAAATCTGCGTGAATCCGCGTCCGAGCTAACTGCATAAATCCCGATAGTAGTGCTGCAACTGCGCGGGCGTGATCAAATGGGATGATGACGCTTTGAGCGTACACGTGTGCCGCGCGGCGATCTGCCCGCGCAGAATTGCCTGCTCTGGCGTGTAGCCGTCCAGCACGAAGCTAGTCAAAAAACCGACCGCCAGCGCGTCGCCAGCGCCGTTGGTATCCACAACCGGCGCGTCCATCTGCACTGGCGGGAAATAGCGCACGCCGCCACCCCGCGAACCAAGCGCGCAGCCCTGCGCCCCCATCCCCACAACGACGAACTGCGCCGCGCCGCGCTCAAACAGCGCCTCGATCAACACATGCGGGGGGTGATTGACCGCCGAGCAAAACAGGATATCCGCGTAACGGATGAAATCTTGCCGGTAACCATCGTCCACGGAAACCACGTCTTGCAAATCACACGCCACCGTCACACCACATTCCTTTGCGATTGGCAGCAGATACCGCGCCCAGTTGGGAATATTGAAATGCGCCAGCTTCGTCCGCGCCAGGATGTTGCGGCAGACGGTTTCATCGGGGCGTAAGTCCATGTGCCCTTTACCATCGTAGAAGTTCTTGCGCCGCCCGTCACGGTACATAAAGTTAATGCTGCGACAGGTACCCGCCGGATCAATGAACAGCCCCGTCATATCAATGCCATCGCGCGCGAACTCCTCGCGGATGAAGCGCCCGCCGAAATCGTCGCCCACGTGCCCGATGAAGGCCGTCCGCTTGCCCAATTGCGCGTACCCGCGGCTCGCAAAGCCACCTGCCTGCCCAACGTAATCCAGGTTTAGCGTGAAATTGGCCTCTACGGTAAAATCAATGTCGTGATCGTAGAGGTAGACACAGGTATCAATGCCTACGTTGCCAACGACGACGACATCAAAACTTGGAATTGCCATCATTTCGGCGATCTCAGCCAGGGCGCGATATCATCCCACAATTCGGGCATTTCTAGCAGTTGCGCAAACTCACGCACACGCTGGACAACGTACTGCTTATCCAGATCGGGATAACATTCAATGATCGCTTGAATATCCAACAAATCCTTGGGGCGATGCGCAACTGCCTTGAAGATGATCAGATCCTCGGGGATAGGGAGGCGCAAGGTCAGAGTCCCTATCTGACGAACATGACTATGTTCGATAGCCTCACTCTCGAAAGGCAACAATCCCAACGAAATATCTACATTCACGCCACTTTCATGGTGCTGCAAAAGTAACACACGATGCCGGCGCGCAAAATCTAACGCATCAGGGATACGCGGCAATAGTCCCTCTTGTTCGGCTATGATGAGTAAATTCGGCAGTTCATCACTATCGAGGAGCAATAGAGCATCGACGTCCGCAGTGAAGCGCGGCTTGCTTAACAAGCTGACCGCAACTCCGCCAATAATGATTCCTTGATTGTCATACCGTTCAATCAGCCGTTGTAAAGCCAGGAGCGCAGATTCGGAAGGCAAGAATTCTCCCGTCACAGATACACCTCCTGCAATCGCAACCAACGCTGACGGACTGCGACAATTTCGTCAATGCTCTCTTCGGGCCATGCCAACTTCATATCAAGCGCCATTTGCAGAATTGCATTGAATTGACGCCAGCGTTGTGCAAAAGATGCCTGCTGCAACTCGCGCTTTTCGATTTCGGCAACCGCTTGCCAGCGATCACGGAAGGCTTGTGCGTCTTGTTTTTCCATCGTCACGGTGACAGCACCTCAACGTCATACGGCAGCGTCGGCACAATCTCCAGGCTGCCGCGATATTCCTGGACGACGCCCACGACCCGCACGCGCGTCCCCACCGTGCCGAGGGCGGGATTGGCCTTGGGAATGCGATCGAGCGTGGTACGCCAGATGAAGACCTTCGTCGCGCCAGTTTCATCGAACACAGAGAGGGTGACAGCGCTGTTCGTCCCACCAACGTTGCCGATTTCACCCGTCACCTGCACGACCTGCCCCAGGTAGTTGTTGAGTGTATTGATTGCCACCTGCGGCGCGAACGCCCCACCCGCGCGTTGCACCTTCACTTGACTACCAAAGCGCGGCTCGATCTGCAATTCGCCCTGGTATTCACCGACCTTGCCGGTCGCACGCACTTCCGCGCCGACGTTGAGCTTCGACGCAGCGTAACAATCGTCGTAGACGTTGTGCCACATCAATAACGTTACCTTGCCGGTACCGTCGTCAAGTGTAAACTTGAATCCCTGCGAGAAACTGGCTGTCTCTACCACTTTGCCGATGACGGTCACTTCTTCGCCTATAGAGGCGGACAAATCGCCGATGCGGGTGCGCACGAATTCCGGTGTCGGCGTTGGCGTCTCAGTGGGGGTGGCGGTGGATGTGGCGGTCGGCGCTTCCGTCGGTGTGGATGTAGGTGTGGCGGTTGGTTCAGGTGTAGCGGTATCCGTCGGCGGGAGCGTGGCAGTCGGCGGCTCCGGAGTGGATGTCGCCGTGGAGGTCGGGGCAGATGTCGCAGTGGATGCGGCAACAGTCGACGGCGGCGAAGTCAGGACGGCCTCGCCCTGCAACGTCGCCGGCACAGGCGTCGAAGCCGTGCAGCCGATCAAAGACAGTCCTAACAACAGGCCAATCCCACAACGAGCAAAAAGAAGTATTTGTTTTATA
>DAOLUH010000061.1:0-32073 GCA_035420085.1 Anaerolineae bacterium | reverse complement strand
ACGGCGATCTGGCAAACGCTGCGCTGACCTATCTGGTGCGCAACAAGGACAGCTTCGGCACCTGGGAAACCACCTCGGCGACGGTGCTGGCGCTCAAGGCGCTCATCGCCAGCGTCAAATCCGGCGCGGAAGATGCCGATGCGACCGTCACCGTCACGCTCAACGGGGGGCAGGCCAGGACGGTGGAGGTCAAACCGGAGAACTTCGATGTGGTGCAGATGCTCGTCTTCGACGATGTTCCGCCGGGCCGCGAGAGCACGGTAGAAATCAGCTTGAGCGGCAAGGGCAACTTGATGTACCAGGTGGCGGGTAGCTACTACCTGCCGTGGGACAAACTGCCGCTGTACCCGGAGCTGTTGAGCGCCGAGGAGCTTGTCACGATCAACGTGACCTACGACCGCACCGAGTTGGCGGTCAACGATACGGTCGGCGTGAACGTCGTCGTCACGCTCAACGAAGGCACGGCGCAGTCCGCGATTGTGGACCTGGGTCTGCCGCCGGGCTTCAGCGTGGAGACGGAAGACCTGGCGCGGCTGGTCGCGCGCTACCAGGACACGCCCGACGACTACGCCTTCGCCAAAATCGAGCGGTACGAGCTGACCGGGCGGCAGATCATCCTCTACGTGAGCGACCTTACCGCCGGGCAACCGCTCGAATTCAGCTACCGCCTGCGGGCTAAGTTCCCGCTCAAGGCGCAGACGCCGGCGAGCACGGCGTATGATTACTACAATCCCGGCATCGCGGGGGAGAAGTCGCCGCAGACGTTGACGGTGGCGGGTGGGGAGTAAACGGGAGGTCCCTCCACGATAAGTGGAGGGACTTTTTGTTCTCAGGGCTGCGTGTGGTACAATGACAGATGAGATTGGGTGAAGACGGCAATGAGGCAAGGAAATGGAAAAGACATTTGCTGACTATTGGCATGGCGCAGAAAACTGGATAACGTTGACGTCAGGAGAATACTACCCTGATATTTTGGAAGATGCCTGCAATTTGTACATGCCTGTGCTGGAAGTATTTGGGCAACTGTTGGGCACATCCTATTCGTCGCAGAATTTATTCGAGCAGATTAGCGACTACGGCAATCCGTGGATGCGGGTGCAGCTTTGTCGCGTCTTCCACCGCTATGTGAGTCCTGATGCGCCTGTTGAAATGACCAAAATCCGCACCCGAAAACAACAAGTGCTGGATACCTTCGGCCAAGAATTTCGGGCGATCCACGAGGTTCAGGCGAAGTTCAATGAAAGACCCAAGCGCGACGAAGCTTTATGTGCGCTCTTGTGGGAGTATAAATCGCGGGGACAAAAGGGCTATACGTTGACCGAGAAGTTTTTCGATCTATTTCAATCCCGTTTTCCAACCCTGAAAATTGTTGGTCCCAAGCGCGCCGGACAAGATATTGCTCTCGGTAGTGTGTTTGATGAATATCCCAACCCGGCTCGCCCTGTAGATTTTGTCGTTTACGGCAAGAACAAACAGGATGTTCTGGTTGTTGGGTTGGCGCGTTATGATTCTGATCGCGGCGGTGCGCAGGAAGATGATCGTACCGGTGGGTACAAAAACTGCGCTGATGAAGTGCTGAATTATGTTCAGGTGCGCGGTTTGAGAACCAAGATGATCTTTTTGAACGACGGTCCCGGGCTTTTGCTTGGCTCTATGTGGCGTGATTATGTCACACTGGAAGAAAGCTGGCCTGGCAAAATCAAAGTCGTGACCTTGCGGATGGTGACGGAACGTGTCACTTATGAATGGTTAACGGCCTGAGAGGACACACCAGATGGCTACCGGCATTCAGAAAACCGCATGGCAGGGCAATATGGTAACTGCTGAAACATCCGATGACTTTTCAACAGTCGGATTGGAGACAAATCTTGCCTATGCGGGGAAATGGCCAAAGCGAGACGTTCTCTCTTGGCCGTCCATTGCGATTGCGGAAATCTGGCGCGGTACAAGCGACAGAAATCGCCTGTATTTTGGCGATAATTTATCCATTCTTGCGACTTTGCTGCAAGACCCGACGGTTAGAGGACAGGTAAAGTTGGTCTATATAGACCCCCCATTTGCTACTAACAAAGTTTACCAATCGAGAGATCAGGCCGATGCTTACAGCGATACTTTGATGGGGGCGCATTATATCGAATTTTTGCGGCGTAGATTGATTTTGTTGCATGAATTACTGGCAGAAGACGGTTCGATTTATGTGCATCTGGATCAAACAATGGTTTTTCATATCAAAGTCATTATGGATGAAGTGTTCGGCAGTGAGAATTTCCGCGGTATGATCACGCGCAAAAAGTGCAATCCCAAGAATTACACGCGCAAGACTTATGGCAACGTTTCGGATCACATCTTGTATTATAGCAAGTCGGAACAAGTCATCTGGAATCGTCCTTATACGCCCTGGACTGAGAATAGGGTTATAGAAGAATATGCTTATACTGAGGAAACTACGGGCCGGCGGTTCAAGAAAGTCCCAATCCATGCCCCTGGAACGCGAAATGGCGCTACCGGCAAACCCTGGCGCGGGATGACGCCGCCGCCAGGCAAACACTGGCAATATCCACCCGAAAAACTTGATGAACTGGATGCGCGTGGAGAAATCTATTGGTCGCCGACCGGCAACCCGCGCCGGAAGGTGTACCTGGATCAAAGTGAAGGTGTGCCGGTGCAGGATATATGGCTGGATGTAAAAGACGCGCACAATCAGATGATCGAGATTACCGGATACCCAACCGAAAAGAACCCCGAGTTGCTCACGCGAATCATTCAAGCATCTTCCGATGAAAATGATCTTGTGCTGGACTGTTTCGCCGGTTCTGGCACGACTTTAGCCGTCGCCTCACGTTTGAAGCGTCGCTGGATCGGCATTGATAATAGTTCTGAAGCCATAATGACCATTTTGCGACGTTTCAGCTATGGATTGGAACGTATGGGAGATTTTGTCACTTCAAAGAAGGAGGAGCCTGTGTTGCCGTTATTCACTCTGTCCACTTCTCCTATGAAGCCTGAACCTGTTCTTGTACAGCCAACTTCAAAGATGGATGATTTTGTTCTGTATTCGGAGTCTACCTATAGCGAAGATTTGCGCTATATTCTCAAGGAAGCGGCTTTGATTTGAGAAATTACCTATTATCTGCACAATCAGGCGACAATCGAGGCTTATCTGACCGAGTGGCTGGCGCACGGTGAGCGGATGCGGGCAGAACAGGAACGGAATCCAACGCCGGCAATGCTAAAATTACGACAGATTCGGATTCATCGTGTGACCGCGTTTCGCTTCGCTGATTCTTGATTCGCTGATTCTTGTTTCTTAAATGACTATCCACTTCCCCCTAACCCAAATCCGCAATATCGGCATCATCGCCCACATCGACGCGGGCAAGACGACGCTGACGGAGCGCGTGTTGTTCTACTCCGGGCGCACGTACCGCGTCGGCAACGTGGATGACGGCACGACCGTCACCGACTGGATGGCGCAGGAGCGCGAGCGCGGCATCACGATCACCGCTGCCGCGATCACGACGACGTGGCAGGACGCGGCGACGGGCCAGCGCGCGCAGATCAACCTGATTGATACGCCGGGCCACATCGACTTCACCGCCGAGGTGCAGCGCAGCCTGCGCGTCCTCGATGGCGGGGTGGTCGTCTTCGACGGTGTCGCGGGCGTGGAACCGCAATCCGAGACGGTGTGGCGGCAGGCCGACCGTTTCGGCGTGCCGCGCATCTGTTTTATCAACAAGCTGGACCGGCCTGGCGCGAACGTCGAGCGCACGTTGCAGATGATGCGCGACCGTCTCCACGCGACGCCGGCGCTCGTGCAGCTCCCGATTGTCCACAACGGCGAGTTTGTGGGGGTGGTGGACCTCTTCGAGATGCAGGCGCTTCTCTTCAGCGGCGAACCGGGCGCCTTGCCGGAGATGCGGCCCATTCCGGCGGATATGCTCCCGTCCGCTGAACAGGCCCGCCACACGCTGCTGGAATCCATTGTCGAGACCGACACGGCCTTGATGGAGCGTTTCCTTGAAGGCGACGTCATCCCCAACGCCGAACTTTATGCTGCGCTGCGCCGCGCGACGATCGCCAACACGCTGACGCCGGTGCTCCTCGGCAGCGCGCTGCACAACCGGGGCATCCAGCCGGTGTTGGACGCCATTGTGCGCTATTTGCCCAATCCGCTGGATATTCCGCCGGTGCAGGGGCATCATCCCACAACGGGCGAGCCGTTGAGCCGCCCTGCCGATCCCGCTGCGCCGTTCTGCGGGTTGGTCTTCAAGGTCGTCAGCGACCCGTTTATGGGCCGGATGAACTACGTGCGCGTCTATTCCGGCACGTTGACGGCGGGCGGGCGCATCGACAACGCCAGCCGCCAGGTCGAGGAGCGCGTGGCGCGCGTGCTGCAACTCTACGCCAACAAGCGCGAGGACGTGAAGGTGTGTACCGCCGGGGACATCGTGGGCGTCATCGGCTTCAAGCAGAGCTTCACCGGCGACACGCTCTGCGCCGCCGAAGCGCCGATTCTGCTGGAAGCGATTGAGTTCCCCACGCCCGTCATCCGCGCGGCGATTACCCCGCTGGCGACGCTCGATCTGGACCGCTTGATGGCGGCGCTGCGCAAGCTGGCGGATGAAGACCCGACGTTCACCGTGGGCTACGACGAGCAGACGCGCGAGACGATCATCGCCGGGATGGGCGAGCTGCACCTCGACATTATCGCGGATCGCCTGCGCCGCGAGTTCAACGTGCCGTGCAATGTCGCTCAACCGCAGGCCGCATATCAAGAGACGATCACGCGGCGCGCGCGCGGCGAGGGGCGTTACATCCACCAGGCGGGCGGCGCGGGCCGCTTTGGCGTGGCGCGGTTGACGCTTTCGCCCAACGCGCGCGGCGCGGGTGTCACGTTTGAGAATCGCGCCAATCCGATGGAGTTGCCGGAGCAGTACGTCCCCGCAATCGAAAAGGGCGTCCGCGACGCGATGCAGGAGGGCGAGTTGGCGGCCTATCCGGTGACGGACGTCGCCGTCGTCATCACCGGCGGACGCTTCCACGAGGTGGACTCGCACCGGCTGGATTTCGAGATCGCGGGCAGCCTCGCCTTCAAGGACGCCTACCGCCGGGCCGCGCCGATGCTGCTGGAACCGATCATGCGCGCTGTCACCCGCGCGCCGGATACCTACGTCGGCGCGATTGTCAGTGACTTTGGCGGGCGGCGGGGCCAGATCACGCAGATGGCGCTCGAAGGCGCGGATACCTACGTTGTCGAGGCCACCGTCCCCTTGAGCAGCATGTTCGGCTACGTCACCGTCCTGCGCGACCGGACGAGCGGGCGCGGCACATTCACGCTCGAATTCACGCATTACGCGTCGATTCCCGACGATGTTGCTCTCCCGATCATCGAGGCGCGGCGGGAGTACGTGCAGACTAAAAGACAATGAGGCAAGAGGTAAGAAGCAAGAAGATGTGAATCTCGCCTCCTGCATCTTGCATCCTGCTATCTTTGCCTGATGTTTTCTGGGGTATAATAAACACAGAGATGACAGTTGCGATTGAAAGCTTGCGGAGGTGAGTATGCGACAAGTTATTGTTTATCCAGGTGAGGACGGCTATTGGGTCGCCGAATGTCCTACGCTTCCCGGTTGTATAAGTCAGGGTGAGACTCGCACGGCAGCTATCGCGAATATCCGTGAGGCGATTGAGCTTTATGTAGAGGTACTTGAGGAAGACGGTCTTCCCGTCCCTGCAGAGCGTTTTGAAGCTATGATGGTGGTCGTGTGAGTAAGTTGCCTAACGTCTCCGGGCGTGAGTGCGCGCAGGCTTTAGCGCGTATTGGTTTCTATGTCAGGCGACAGCGCGGAAGCCATATCATTCTGCGATGTGATGATCCTTATATGCAAGTCGTCGTGCCTGATCACAGGGAACTGGATCGGGGAACATTGCGCGCGATTATTCGCCAGGCGGGATTGAGTGTTGATGAGTTTGTAGATTTGTTGGGGCAGTGAGAAAAGTGCCCGAACCGATTGCCTTCTGATGAAGTGTGCCTGGCGGCTGTTTCAGCCGTCGGGCATTTTTGTTGCGCGTAACCTGTCGCTTGATGTGGTGTTGTATCATACAGTTGGAACACACGAAGGATTTCATATCAGTAGGGAGTGTGGAAGATGGGGCCGGTGAAGGTGATTCTTAACCCAATCGCGGGACGTGGATATGGTGCACGATCCGAGGCGAAGTTGCGCCAGTTTCTGGATGCTGAAGGGCTGGACTTCGATTTGGTCCGCACCGAGGGGCCGGGTCATGCGATTGAGCTTGCGACGGCGGCTGCGAACGACGGCTTCGACGTCGTTGTGGCAGCGGGTGGCGACGGTACGACGCACGAAGTCGTCAACGGCTTGATGGCAGCAACCGGGGTGGTATCGAACGGCAACATCGCCGGGACGTTGGGCGTGATTCCCGTAGGCTCCGGCTCCGACTTTGCCAACGCGATGGGTGTTTCGCCAGACCTGGAGGGTGCGTGTCGCCAATTGGTGCGTGGTCAGGCGCGGCCCGTGGACGTTTGCCGGGTCACGGTGGATGATCAGCCTCCGCGTTACTTCGACAACACGGTCAACATCGGTTTTGGCGGCATCGTCACGTTTGAGGCACGGAAGGTCAAGTGGGTGCGGGGGATGGCGCTCTATCTGCCGGTGGTGTTGAAGACGATCTTCTTGACGGACGCACCCAACGTGACCATTACCTACGACGGCCAGTCCGCGACGTTACCTGCGGTTATGGTCTGTGTCGGCAATGGCCCGCGTGAAGGCGGCGGCTTTTTCTCCACGCCGGACGCGAAACCCGACGATGGCCTACTCGATGTATGTGTCGTGCGCGAGATGGGGAAATTGGCGATGCTGGGCTTTGTCCCGCGCTTTATGAACGGTTCCCACGTTGGTCAAGAGCCGGTGACGATGGCCCGCACGGATAGTCTTGTCGTTACATCGGAAGACAATCTCATCGCCCACGCGGACGGCGAAATGCTGTGTACAGAAGCGCACCGACTGGCGTTTGGTATCTTGCCGCAGAAATTGCAGGTGTGGTGTTGAGCAGGATGCAAGAGGCAGGAAGCTGGATACTGAATGCGCGGTTCGCAACTCGCAACTCGCAACTCGCAACTCTTAACTCTTATCTCATAACTCGCTGATTCAACTATGTTTGAACTCTTGTTAGCAGGCATTTGGGGCTATCTCGTCGGCGCGATTCCGACGGGCGTGATTGTGGCGTGGGCGATGCGGGGCGTGGATGTGCGTACGACGGGCAGCGGTCATACCGGCGGCCTGAATGTCACGCGCGTGGCAGGGCTGTGGGGCGGGGCGCTGACGGCCTTGGGCGATATTCTGCTGGGTGCGCTTGCCGTTGTTGTTGCCAGGACGGTGTGGTCTCACCCATTGGCCGGAACTGTGGCCGGAATCGCGGTGGTTGTGGGGCATGATTGGTCTGTGTATATTCGGTTTGCCGGCGGGATTGGCCTGGCGAAATTGACCGGTTGCCTGCTGGCGATATCCGCGTCTGAGTGGTGGCTGGCTTTGATCGCTGTCGTGATCGCGCTTGCTCTGTGGCTCGGGCTGATACGCTTCGTCCGGGTGCATCGTGCACGCTCAACGATTTTGGTGATGGCATTGGCCGGCCCTTTGTTGTGGGTGTTGGGGTTCCCCCTCCCCGTTATTCTTTTGGGGACTTTGGGCGGGATCGTTGTGATGATCAAGACAATCCCCGATTGGAATCGGGTGTACGGGTAGGCTATAGCGCTCACTTCATCAATCCGCGTACAGCGCCGCCCACCAGTTGGGCATCCGATTGCCGTTTTCGTCGTAGTTGGTGTTGTTCGGGCCGGGGATGTTCTGCATCCACCAGACGAAGTATTCGGCCTGGTTGTCGTTGCCGGGTTTATCACAGCCCCACGCCGTGCAGTTGATTTCTTCAGCGATTTCTGCTTCATCCACATCTAGCCGCCAGTTGCGGCAGGTGCTGAGTACTGTTCCAGTATAATCGTAAACATAGCGGCTCTCGTCCTTGTGCGCCAGGCGGTATTCCCAGGTGATGTTCGGCGGGTAGTGTGCCCAGCCGCACTGCGCGATGTCGCTGCTGTCGAATGCGCTGCCGGTATAGCCTACGACACTTGCTTGGGTCACGCCGTAATACCCGGTGATGAAGTCCTCCACACACCAGCCCCACCCATCATCAAGATCGGAACCGCTACACTGCGCGCCCACTGGCGCGTAGGGGATCGCTGTCTGCCTGTTGAAGGCGTACCTATAACGCTGGCTGAAGAACTGTTCATACCGGTGGATGTGCGCCTCGATGGCCGAGGCCACCGGCATCTTGCGGTGATTGCCCACCGTCGTCAGTTGGACGCCGCAGTTGGGCACATTCGTTTCCCGTGGGTTCTGCCATAGCGGTCCGTTGTCCACCGTTTCCTGCATTTCCCCGCCGTGACCATTTCCCCAGACCCAAACCTGCTTGATTTTCCCTTCACGAGCCAGCGCACAGAGATCGTCAACACCGTTCTCGAAATAAATCGCCTCGTAGTCGGCCAGGTCGCTGTTTGCCCGTGTGGGGATAAGTAGCTGTGCGGCGTTAGCGACTTTGTAGATCTCGAAATCCAGAAAGGCTTCACCGGCGCCGTGGTACATCGTGCCGCGTTCCAGGTAATCCATAATTTTCAGGGTCAGCGCCTCGACGTCAACGGACGGCATGCCATATTCCAGCACATACACCGGCACCTTGACCTGGCGCGGTTCTTGCGGGAGACTCGCCGCCATCGCGATCTCTGGCTTGCCAGACATAGCTGTACACGACATTGAAAGAAGGCTGAGGAGACTCATTCCTACAACGACAACCCACTTATTTCCGATTCGTCCGCGCATTTTGTGCCTCCCTGATTGATGCCTTCAGCGTATCAATCAGGCGCGCGGAAAACGGAGGTCTAGCGTGAGTTTATCGTGAGGAGGCGCAGTATTTTGTTGACAAGTCTATTGAGATTTCCCGAAATTCCCTGTATAATAAATGTGCAGTGGCGCAATCAAACAGCTTCAACAATGAACTTCTCCATGGCGTCATTTGAAGTACAAACCTCAGCTTGTCAGTTTTGGAGGTCGCGTTGTGAGCCGATTGGTGTTGTCCCTTCTCGGTCCCTTCCAGGCGATTCTGGACGGCGTGCCGCTCGTGGCCTTCGAGTCCGATAAGGTGCGCGCGCTGCTGGCCTACCTGGCCGTGGAGAGCAACCGCCCCCAGCGCCGCGAGATGCTGGCGGGCTTGCTCTGGCCGGATATGGCGGAGAGTGACGCCCGCACCAACTTGCGCCACGTCCTGGCGAACCTGCGCGCAGTGCTCAATGATCGAGACACGGAGCAGCCTTTCCTGCTCACCAGCCGCCAGACGCTCCAGTTCAACGTCGCCAGTGACTGCCACCTGGACGTCAAGACTTTCACCGACGCCATCGCCGCGACGATTGCCCACTCCCACACCACGGTGGAGAACTGCGAGACGTGCATGGCCTGTCTGCGCGAAGCGGCGAACTTGTACAACGGCGATTTTCTCGCGGGCTTTTCGCTGGATAGTGACCTTTTTGAAGAATGGATCACTGTCCAGTGCGAAAGGCTCCACATCCAGGCTCTCGATGTACTCGACCACCTGGCCGCCTACCACGAGCAGCGCGATGAATACGACGCAGTTCTGCGCTATGCCCGGCGCCAGGTGGAACTCGAACCGTGGCGCGAAAGCGCGCACCGCCAGTGGATGCGCGCCCTGGCGTGCAGTGGGCAGCGTGGTATGGCGCTGGCGCAGTACGAGGCCTGCCGCCGCATCCTTGACGTCGAATTGGGCATCGAGCCGGAAGCCGAGACGACTGCGCTCTACGAACAAATCCGCCGCGGTGAACTCCAACCGCCGGCCAAGCCTACGCCCGGTATTCAACCTGCTCCTGCGCCTCCTCTCTCCCCAACGCCTCAACCCCCTATCTCCCCGGCGCCCTCTTCCCACGTTCCTGCACTTGCTCCAGAAGGTGAACGTCGCGTGGTCACATTGCTGTTGGCCGATGTGCGCGGCGCGGCGGCGCTGTCGCCGCACAGCGACCCCGAGGCTTGGGCGGAACTCGTCACGCCAGCGCTGCACCTGCTGGGAGCGGAAATCATCCGGCTGGGGGGAAACGTGGAGCAGTACCGCCGGGCGGGACTGATGGCGTGCTTTGGTGGGCAGATTGCGCACGAAGACGACCCTGAACGCGCGGTGCTGGCCGCGCTGGCGATGCGGGAGGCCTTCACCGCCTATCTCGCGGAGAACGATGCGGCAGACTTGTGCCTAACGATCAGCGTGCATACTGGCGAGGTGATTCTCACGCCTATCGAGAATACGGTGTCAATGATGGGGAGCGTACTCGACAGTGCAGAACGCATCCAGGCGGTCCTTGAGCATGGTACGACCTGGGTCAGCGCCGAGACTCACCATCTGGTTGCGCCGCTGTTCACGTGGGAACCTTGTGGAGAAGCCGGATATTGGCCATTAGCCCACCAGCCGCGAGCCGACAAAGGGCGCGGCATCGCCGGG
Organism: Anaerolineae bacterium; assembly: GCA_035420085.1. Taxonomy (GTDB): domain Bacteria; phylum Chloroflexota; class Anaerolineae; order B4-G1; family SLSP01; genus DSWT01. Next base: position 21,507 of record DAOLUH010000061.1, on the reverse strand, counting down.
TTGTCCTCGCCGCTGGTGGGGCGCGATGCCGAACTGCGTGCCTTGCAGGAGGTGGTTGAGCGCCTGCAAGCCGGTATTGGCGGGATTGTCACCGTGGTGGGCGAGGCTGGCATTGGCAAATCCCGTCTTGTTACGGAACTCAAGTCGCAAGTCGCAAGTCAAAAGTCGAAAGTCGATGGGTTGTCTACTGACTTTGGACTTTCGACTTCGGACTTTGGACTGAATTGGGTAGAAGGCCGCTGTTTCTCGTATGCAACCAACGCCATTTACCAGATGTGGGTGGATGCCTTGCGCAACTGGCTGGACGCCGCGCACGATGCACTGCCTGTGGGGGTACGCGACACGCTGCGCGCGCGTGTGTACGAACTTTGCCCCGACTGCGCGGACGACGTCTATCCTTTCCTGGCGCGGATGATGTCGCTGCCCCTGGACGCCGGTGCAGAAGCCAGGTTGCGCGGGATCGAGGGCGAGGGACTGCAGGTCCTCACCTTCCGCGCCGTAGAAACCTGGCTCGAGCGCGCAGCGCAGAAAGCGCCACAGGTTTTGGCTTGCGAGGATCTGCACTGGGCCGATCCGACCTCGCTGGAGCTGCTGCGTCGCCTGATGGCTTTGACCGATCGTCTGCCGATCCTCCTGGTCTGCATCTTCCGGCCCGAGATGGAGCACCCTTGCTGGCAGATCAAAGAAACTGCTGCCCGCCATTATGCCCACCGCCACACCGATTTGTGGCTTCGCCCTCTCTCTGCCGGCGAGAGCGCGCAGTTGGTCGGCAGTCTGCTGTGCATTGAGGATCTCCCCGCACGTTTACGCGATCGCGTCCTCGACCGCGCCGAGGGCAACCCCTTCTACGTGGAAGAGATCCTGCGCTCGCTGATCGACGTCGGGGCCATCGCCTACGATGGGGTCAGCGGGCGCTGGCAGGCAACGCGCGAGGTGAGCGAACTGGCCCTCCCCGACACGCTGCGCGAGGTGCTGCTGGCGCGCATTGATCGTTTGCCGCGAGAGGCCCGGCAGGTCTTGCAGCTTGCCTCCATCATCGGACGGATCGTTCCCCAGAGTTTGCTGGCAGCCATTACGCCTGCCTCGCTCGCGACCCTCGATGAACACCTGCTGACCTTGCAGCGCGAACAGATGCTGCGCGAGCGAGTGCGGGTGCCCGAAGCGACGTACATTTTCAAACACCAGTTGACGCAGGAGGCTGCCTACGATAGCTTGCTGCACCGGAAGCGGCGCGTCCTGCACCGCCGCGTGGCCGAAGCACTGGAGCAGCACTTCCCTGAGCGCGTTGAGGAGAATCTCGGCCCGCTGGCCTACCACTGGGAGCAAGCGGGTGAGATAGGGAGGGCGATCCCTTACCTGCTCCGAGTGGGAGAAAAGGCGGCTGTCCAATACGCCAACGAGGAGGCGCGTAACTATTACCAGCATGCAATAGAGATGCTCGAGGGCCTTGAACCGAATAATGCTCACCAGAACTGGCGGCTAAAGGCATTGAGCAGCTTGGGAAAGCTGTGCTTCACAGAAGGCAAGGTGCCTGAAGCAGAAAACTATCTACGCGAAGCTATTGCCGTAGGGCGCACAATACAAATGAACTTACAAGAGTTATTGCTGCTCTATCATTGGTTAGGTGAAACGTTGTGGTGGCAAAGCCGCTACGAGGAACACCTTCGCGTTGGGGAAGATGGGTTAGCGCTTCTGGGTGACGATAAGGAGTCACTTGCAGCAGCGTTAATGAACCAGATTGTAGCAACAAGTATGTGGATGTTAGGAAGTCCAGAACAGGGAATGGAAATTACCCAGCGGACGGCCCAATTCATTCAACATATACCCTACGTAGAAGAACTATGTGTTGTTTACGAAAGTGTCATTCAAGCTCATATAATACGCAAGGATGTAACTGGCGCGTATAAATGGCTCCAAGTATTCGAAGAAAACGTAACTGCACGTCATGATTTGTTAGGACTGGTGGTAGCGCACCGTTATATGGGAGATGTACTACAAAGAACCGGAGATTTGGCAAGTGCAATTCAACGATGTTCAAAACGACTGGATCTGTGCGTTCGGATGGGAGATAGCAAGTATGAAAGCCGGGCTTTGAGTGAGCTGGCCCAGTTATCTTTGCAGTCAGGCGAGATCCAGAAAGCCGCAGATTATATATAGATCAAGCACTTCCTATGCACATGGCCGTAGGGTACGCGCCTGACATGGCCAATTGTCATTGCCTAATTGGTGAAATTGCCATTTGCCAAAATGAGTATGCAATGGCAATAACAGCCTTTAAACAAGCTCTATTGCTATACCAAGATGCTAAAAGTCTCTACGGCCCCGTGCAGATACACTATCGCTTAGGGCGAACGTATTTAGCGTACAAGAATTATGCAAAAGCTTTGCAATGCTTTCAGGAGAGTCTTAAAGCCTTAGCAAAGATCGAAAGTGCAATATTACTGCAGCCTGCTGTTCGCTTTTTCCCTCTGTTGAGTGGACTTGAGGAAGCGTGCGCTGATTCCTCGGCTTTTCGAGCTCTGTGTCAACAGATCCAGATAGAAGATCCCCGGTTCAAAGCATTTCTGACGCAATGGTACTTGGAATCAACAGATATCAAGAGAATGCATGAGCCATTCGCGCAAGACGAATTTAAGATACTCGAAGATGATTGGACGTGGTACGATCCGTTCGATGACTGCTCTTATAAAGTGAGGGATGCGCTGACAATCTATGCGGTTAACGGACGAGACTTGTGGTATATCAATAAAAGCGCACCGCGCTTGATGCGAGACCTGTCTATAGAAGTGAGTGACCTTATAGTACAAGTGATGAGCGAACAAGCCTCAGACGACCGCCCTGCTGCCGGTGGATTACTACTCTGGTTGGATGATCAGAATTATTTGTGGTTGCAGTGCGGTCGATTTGGTAGCCGCGATATCGCGTTCGGTGGGTGCTCGGGCAACAAAGATATCGTTGTTGGGCGCGGGCGACTACCGCGCGAGAAATCAAGTGAGCATGTTTTCCTACGGATGGAATACACGGGAGGAAAAGTAAAAGCCTTCTGTAGCGCAGATAACGAACAGTGGTTCAGTATTGGGTGTACGACATTCCTGGTGGAGAGCGGGATGCAGGTTGGCGTCCACGCCATCGGAAATATTGATCGCACTATCTACCACGGCGCGTATCCCGATGGCGTGGCGATTCGCTTTACGTCGTTCCAGTTGTGGGGAGGCAAGGGAAGCTAACGGCCTAGTACACGTTGTACGTACTCGGCTCCCCACGTCTGGAAATGGACGCCGAGGAATTCACATTTGCTGTCGCAAAGTCATTGCTGCCCACTTTGCGATGATGGAGCGCTGCCGCGCGCTGGATGGAAGCGAAGATGTGCGAACTACGGGCTACCGTCAAAAAACGACCGCCGGGGCACAACGTCTCGGCGGTCGTTTTTTGTCCGTCCTACGCCAAGCATTCCGCCATATCCGCCTCGACGGTCGTAACCGGCGAGATGGCGAAGGTCTCCACGAGCACCTTGAGCACGCCGGGCGAGACGAAGGCCAGCAGCGACGGACCGAGCTCAATGTTCTTGATCCTCTGGTAAAGCAGCGTGAGCAGGATAACGACGGCCTTCTGCTCGTACCACGAGAGGATGAAGCTCAATGGCAGGTCGTGGTCAGGCGTAAACCTCAATTGGAATGAGCCGTTGTGCCTGTGGCTTAGCATGATTCTCGTGGATGGCTTTGAAGCGGCTTTCGATGCTTAAGAGTACAGTGCTATCGTAGTATCGTTCCCCACAGTGGTGGCACACCTCGCATGGCACATCTTGCACCACCAGGTAATTGCCGCCGCGCCGGTAGATATATTCAACATTGCGTTCTTCAAAATCAGTATTTCCACAGATATGACAGCATGTTTCGTTCATAATGAACCCCTTCGTGTCCACGGCCCCCTAAACTTTGGCGGGTTTGGGATGTAAACGATAATGATGACAAAATCGCCGAGGCGTCAAAGCCTCGGTGGGCGTTGTGTGTGCCAATCCTATGCCAGGCACTCTGCCATATCTGCCTCCACCGTCGAGATCGGCGCGATGGCGAAATTCTCCACGAGCACCTTGAGCACGCCGGGCGAGACGAAGGCCGGCAGCGACGGGCCGAGTTTGATGTTCTTGATCCCCAGATAGAGCAGTGTGAGTAGGACGACGACGGCCTTCTGCTCGTACCACGAGAGGATGAAGCTCAGCGGCAGGTCGTTGACGCCCACACCGAAGGCGTTGGAGAGCGCCACGGCGATCTGGATGGCGGAGTAGGCGTCGTTGCACTGGCCGACGTCCAGCAGGCGCGGGATGCCGCCGATGTCGCCGTAATCGCCTTTGTTAAAGCGGTACTTTCCGCAGGCCAGCGTCAGCATCACCGTGTCGGCGGGCGTTTGCTCGGCGAATTCGGTGTAGTAGTTGCGGCCCGGCTTCGCGCCGTCGCAGCCGCCGATGAGGAAAAAGTGCTTGATCTGTCCGGCTTTGACCGCGTCGATAACCTTGTCCGCCACCCCAAGTACAGCGTTGCGCCCAAAGCCCACGGTGATGACGACGTCATCCTTGTCCTCCGGGAACCCGCCGAGCGCCAGCGCCCGCTCGATGACAGGGGTGAAATCCTTGTAGCCGTGTGCGTCCGCTTCGATGTGCTCCACGCCGGGCCACGCCACCAGGCCGGTGGTGAAGATGTTGTCCATATAGCCGTCGCGCGGCTTCTGGATGCAGTTGGTCGTCATCAGAATCGCGCCGGGGAACGCGGCAAACTCCTTCTGCTGGTTCTGCCACGCGCTGCCGTAGTTGCCGTACAGATGGGCATATTTCTTGAGGCCGGGATAGCCGTGGGCGGGCAGCATTTCGCCGTGGGTGTAGATGGTGATGCCCTTGCCTTCGGTCTGCTGCAAGAGCATCTCCAGGTCGGGCAGATCGTGGCCGGAAACGACGATGGCGGGGCCTTTGCGGACGCCCGTGGGGACGGCGGTGGGGACGGGATGCCCGAAGTGCTTGACGTGTCCGCTGTCGAGGAGTTCCATACAGCGCAGGTTCACCTCGCCGGTTTTGAGCGTCAGGGCGATGAGGTCGTTGGCAGTCAACGTGTTGTCGCGGATGGCGCTCAGCGCTTCACTGAAGAAGGCGTTGACGGTGGTGTCTTCTTTGCCCATAATGCGGGCGTGATCCGCGTAGGCCGCCATGCCCTTCAGCCCAAAGAGGATGAGCGAACGCAGGCTGGTCACGTCGTCGTTGCGTTGCGCGAGCGTGAGGACGAACTTCGCGGCTTGCTTCAGCATCCCCTCGACGGTGTCCGCCGGGACGAGCGCCGCGCCCGCAGGCAGCGATTCTGCATCCGCGCCGGTTGCTGCGACGTAGGCTGCGCGGGTTTGCTCCTTGACGGCCTGCGAATCCAGGATGATGTCGCGCAGCCGCTCCGCGTCGAAGTTGACGTTGGTGACGGTGGTGAACAGCCCTTCGATCAATGCAGCGTTAGCCTCCGGGGTGGGGACGCCCAGACCGTGCAGTTTGTGCGCGTAAAACGCGATGCCGGTGAGGTTTTCGATCAGCAAATCTTGCAGCGCGGCGACCACCGGGTCTTTACCGCACACGCCGGAAACCGTGCAGGCTTCGCCTTTGGCCGTTTGTTCACATTGGTAACAAAACATTATACGCCTCCATAAGTGGTTTTCACCAAACCTGACAGGTTTTCTGAAACCTGTCAGGTTTGATACGCTTATGATAGCACGCCAAAGCGTCGTTGCCTACGACAAAAGTCTGATTGAGCGAAAACTACGGTGTGTATACCTCCCACGTGTTGTCAGTTGGACTGAGCTGATAAATTGTCTGATTGATGTCCTTCAGCCAGGTCAACAGATCGTTCGTCCCTGGAATTTGATAACGCTGCAGCCAGGTGTTGAAGCCGGTCTCAGGGGCAGTGGCCCAGCCCAGTGCCTCGCGCACTTCGGGATGGCTGCGCCAGACAAGCCCAAAACCGCGAATCGGTTGATGAAAGCCCACCGGCGGTTCAAGACTTGCATCAAATTCAGGATCGCCTTCTTTGAAATTATCGGCATAGAGCTGGAAGGAATGTTCCCCGTTATCAAAGAAGACGTAGATGGATTGACTCGGTTGCAACCACAGCATAAAGCCATGCTCGAAGGGCTGCTGCGCAGCCCACCCGATCTCCGCCGGATCGGGGCACTGCCCTTGCATTGCGTTGGCGAGTTCGGGAACCCAGGTGTTGGCACATGGACCAGGTGTTGGCGTGGCGCAGGTCGTGCCACAGCCGCCGAGACATTCACCGGAGCAGTAGTAGACTTCATTGGCCCGACACGCAGGCGGTGTACACATCACATAGGGCGTGTACGTGGGTTGCGGGGTGAGTGTTGGGGTGGGGGACGGCGCAGTTAGTGTGACGCAGGTCGTGCCGCAGCCGCCAGGACATTCACCAGCGCAGTAGTAAACCTCGTCGCTCTTGCAGGCGGGCGGTGTACACATCACGTAAGGGGTTGCGGTGGGGTTGGCGGCAGTGCGACGGATGGCGCGCGGCAGGTTACATGCCAGCGCCATGATTATGATCAAAACTATTCCCAAAAGCCTGACCTTGCGCATCTTTTTTCTCCTGAAGCAACAAACCTCTGATCTTACCAGTCTAGGCGAATCGAAAAAATGGGCGAAGATTCGCGGTCAAAATAATCATCCGGCTGCTAGAGGATCAAAGCGTAAATAGGTTGTCGTCGCTGCGTCCAGGTTTGCATAGACGCCGCGATATTCCGGTGGGAGCAAAGCCGCCAGTTGGTACATCATCTCGTCGGTGATTTGTTGGCGGATTTGGCGGGTCACTTTCACGCCATTGGCATCAATGTGAAAGGGCTGTCCGACCGCGATGTGAAAATCGGTGCGCCGCAACCGGCGGATGTTCTCGCTAAACCGCTCCCCGCCATAGTAGACGAGCGGCAAAATTGGCGCGCCGCTGTGTAGCGCGATCATTGTCGTGCCAGGGCGTCCCTGCTGCAACCGCCCGTGGTAACTCCGTGTACCTTCCGGGGCGATGGCCAGGATATGCCCTTTTTCCAACGCTGCCAACGCCGCGCGGATGGCTTCCATGTCAGCTTCTCCGCGTTCCAACGGAATGGCCTCGCACAAATCCATCAGCCAGCCCGTGAAAGCGTTGTTCCAGTTCTCCGCCTTGGCAAAACCCGTGACCATGCGCGGTTGCATATAGACGTACATCACCGGGACTTCCAGAAAGTTGATGTGGTTAGCGATGATGATGAGTGGCCCATGCCTGGGTACGCGCGCAAGTTGGGCGTCGTCAACGCGGCATGTCAGTTTGATGAGAGCTTTGGTCACGCTGAGCGCCAGCCGTTTTTCAAATCGCATACAGTCAACTCGTCTATTTTGGGTTGTTGAGAACTTCTTACATAGCGTGCAACAGGGCGATGACGTCTGCCAGCGTGCCCTGGTAGGTGGGCGGTGGGTCAATTTCCGCCATTTTCGTCGCCGGACCGGGGATGAGGAAGGTGGAGCATCCCAGACGCGCGGCGACCATATCCATCGCCTCGTCGCCAACCATCAACGCCGCTTCTGGCGCGCAACCGAGTTCGTCGAGAATCTCCCGATAGTATCCCAGGCTCGGTTTGGCGAAGTGCGAATTCTCATAACTGGTCACTTTGCGGTAGGGGAAGTCTTCGACGCCGGCCCATGCCAGCCGGTGCTGTGTAGCAATGGCGGGGAAGTGCGGGTTGGTGGCGATGACCACGTCATAACCTTTGTCGAAGGCAGTCTGCACAACAAGACGGGCCTCCGGTTTGGGTGCTGCGTGCTGGCGCAGCGCTGGAAAAACGCGCGTGTAGAAATCCATAAAGCGCGGTTCCATTTCCTCGCGTGGATAACCAACGAGTGGATAGAAGACCTCGGCGAACACTTCCTCATTGGTGCGGTAGCCATCGTTCTCCGTCACCGCATCGGAGCCGCGCATCACGCAGGCGACGAGTTTCTGCGGCGGAATCCACTCCGCCATGTGCCGGGTGAGCAGTGCGAAGTACTGCGGGATAAAGTCGTTCCGCATATCGTGTTCCAGCAGTGTGCCGTCAAGATCAAAAAGAATGGCTTTGAAGGTCATGATGTGTTCCTAATTGGACAGAATTTACAGGATTGACAGGATTTGGATTCCTAATCCTGCAAATCTTGTCAATCCTGTCGAAAACAGCGACTATAGCTCGTACAACTCGCCGTATTTGTTCCGCAAGTAGGCAATGTATGGTTCGACGCGCAACGGACTGCCAGTCACGCGCTCGATCAGTTCTGGCGCGGTATACTTGCTGCCGAGGGCGTAGATGTTGTCCTTGAGCCACCCGTGCAGCGTGTCGAACTTCCCCTGCGCGACCTCTGCCGGAATCTCAGGATGGGCATCCAGCGCGCACCGGTAGAACTGCGCGCTGAGGATATTGCCGAGCGTGTACCCCTGGAACGCCCCGCCGATCACGCCGCCGTACCAGTGAACATCTTGCAGCACGCCGTTGCGGTCGTCCGGCGGCGCGATGCCCAGATCGGCCTTGAAACGCTCGCGCCACGCTTCCGGCAGGTCGCGCACGGCGAGGTTGCCTTCGAGTAGCGCCAGCTCGAAATCGAAGCGCAGCATCACGTGCAGGTTGTACGTCACCTCGTCGGCGTCGGTGCGGATGAGCGAGGGCTGCACTTTGTTGATCGCGCGGTAGAAGGTGTCCAGCGGCACGTCGCCCAGTTGCGCCGGGAAGATGGCCTGCAGTTGCGGGTAGTAGTGCGTCCAGAAGCCGCGACTGCGCCCCACGACGTTCTCCCACAGGCGCGACTGGCTTTCGTGGACGCCCGCCGACGTGCCGCCCGCGAGCGGCGTGGCCTCGTAAGCCGGGTTGCAGCCCTGTTCGTACATCGCGTGCCCGGCCTCGTGCATCGCGCTGAACAGCGCCTCGCCCAGGTCGTTTTCCTTGTAGCGCACGGTGATGCGGATATCGCCGATGGAGAAGCCGGTGGTGAAGGGGTGCGGGCTGACGTCGCAGCGCCCCCGCTCGAAGTCGTAGCCGAACGCGCGGATGACCGGCTCGAAGAAGGCCGTCTGCTGTGCCTGTGGATACGTCCGGTGCAGGCACGTGTCGTCCGCCGGAGGCTGCGCCGCAATTGCGTGGACGATGGGCGTCAACTGTTCGCGCAATTCGGCGAACACAGCGCGCACCGTCGAAGCCTTCATCCCATAATCGGCGAAGTCAATCAGCGGATCAGCGATGTGCTCGTAGCCGGGGAAGAACTCGGCCAACTGGCGGCTCATGTCGAGCGTTTTTTCCAGATAGGGCTGCACCAGAGCGAAGTTGTTCTCCGGGCGCGCTTTCGCCCACACGCTGTAGGCTTCTGCCGTGTGGCTGAACAACGCGCCCATAAACGCCGCCGGGACTTTGGTGCGCCGCTCGTATTGGCGACGCGTCACGCGGATGAGGCTGGCGTCATCGTCGTCGTAGGGCAGGCTCTCTTCCAGCGGGCGCAGGTCATCCAGCAGATGGCCGATGGCGGGATCGGTGGCTTTCTCGTGCGCCAACCGTCCGAGGAGCGCCGACTGCCGCGCGCGGGCTGCTGCGCCGCCGGGCGGCATATAGGTGCTTTGATCCCAGTTCAACACGGCGTTCGCCGCGCCTAAATCGTTTGCTTCTTGCAGACGGACTTTCAGTTCATCAAGTTTAGCGTCCATGCATTGCTCCTTTTGAGGTTTCGCAATATTCTCTGTGGGCAACTTTGGGTTGCCGGTCTGCTCAAGTTCAAAATTACCGGCGATAGCCCACAACGGCGATCTCGCCAGATTTCAACGCGATGCGCTCCACGCAAACCTCGCTCGGCCACACACCAGGTAGTTCTTCGTTGATCCAGCGCTGCGCGATGCCTTTCAACCCGATGGACCATTTGTTGATGCTGAGCTTCTCGACGGTCACGACGGCCTGACATCCCGACGCTGACAACTTGACCACACCCTCAAGTTTGATGGTATTCTTGAGGTTGACAGGTAGATCGAAATTGGCGTTTTCTAGTATGATGGGATCAACTTCTACATAAATGGTCGCTTTACCCGGGGTGAAGGTCAGTTTGAAGTTGTGGATACCTTCGACATTCCCATCTATCGCTTCTTGCACAATGGCAGTGAGCGCCGTATCGGTCGCCGTGACGCGCACGCGCTCGTCAACTTCCAGGTCTTGCAGCGCGAGGAGGTCATCCAGCGTTTCGATGGGATACTGCGGCAGATCCAGGTCTTCCGCTGGTTCTACGACTTCAACAGGTGTAGGTTCCACGACGCCCAACCATTGCAGGATCGGCCCGATGATCGGCCATTCGGGCAGCGGCGGCAGCGCCGTCGCATTCGACGCGGCCTGAACTGGCATCGCCGCGCTCAACAAGAACAGACTCAACGCTAACATCACAAGCACTTTCCGGTGTTTCATAACTATCTCCTTTTTTCTCGATATGGCGCTGATTTTTCATATAATACAAAGCTTTTCACTTCAGTAACATCAAGAACTCTTCCACTGTCATTCCGGCCTGGCGAATAATAGAGCGCAATGTTCCCGGATTCAAATCGCCGCTATGCACCGGAACGGTGACTAGCAGATTCCCGCGTTTGAGTTGCAAGTGACTACCACGCTGTCTTACTTCATAGAATCCGATTCCTTCCAGCAAGCGAATGACTTCGCGCGCTCTAAGTACCGGCAGTCTAGGCATAAGCGTAGACCTCAGCATGGACCTTCAGGGGAAAGACAGTTGTGATAAGTTCTGGCGTCACGAAGCGCGGGTCTTCATCCCGTGGAATGGGGCGCAACCAGGGCAGATTGTTCTCTAATGCCGTTTCCAGGTATAACGTCACGGCTTCTAGCAGTGCGGCTTTGGCTTCCGAGACTGAATCACCTTGCGAAGCCACATCCAGGTCAGGGCACAGGGCAGTATATCCCTCACCTTCCTGAAAAATAACGCCGGTGAATATGAACCCGGGTTGTTCCATAAAATATCCTCCCTTTATTCTTCTTCAATACCCCACCAGTACATATCGGCCAGCTTGCGATGTTCCTGGTGCAGGCGGACGTAGCTTTCATGGCGGTGCGCATCCACTGCGCCGGTTGCGACGGCGTGCAGCACAGCGCAGCCCGGTTCGACGGTGTGGGTGCAATCTGAGAAGGCGCAATGTGGCACCAGCGGCGCAATGTCGGGAAAGTAAGCGTCAATTTCCTCCGGGTCCAGGTCGAAGAGCGCCAACGCGCGGAGGCCGGGCGTATCCGCCACCCACCCGCCGACAGCCAGCGGCGTCATCTCGGCGACGGTGGTGGTATGGCGTCCCTTGCCGGTGACGGCGCTCACGCTCATTACCCGCTTGCCCAATCCAGGTTCCAGGGCGTTGAGCAAGCTGGTCTTGCCGACCCCGGACGGTCCGATGAGCGCCGAAGTTTTGTGGCATAAACGCGCCCGTAGCGCATCTATCCCCTCTTTCGTTGTGGCGCTGGTGTAAACGACTTCATAGCCAATGCGCTCGTAAACTCCAAAGAGCGCGGCAGGTTCATCCGGGCCGACCAGGTCGGTTTTATTGGCGCAGATTAGCGCCGGAATATCTTGCCGCTCGGCGCCTACGAGCAGTCGGTCTAACATCTTAAGGTGCGGGGCAGGATTGGCGCAGGCGATGACGAAAACAGCCTGATCCGGGTTGGCGATGATCACTTGTTCCCTTTCGCGGAGATAACCCTGCCGATCCCATCGTCGCGTCCCCCGTCCAGAAGCCAGCGGTTTGAGCCGTGTCAGTGCGCGCTTCCGCTCGTGGACCGCCTCGATGGTAACGCTGCCGTCGTCGAGCGTTTGCCAGTCCACCCGGTCGCCCACTGCCACGATGCTGCTCTCGCTGCGTTCCTTCTTCAGCCGTCCCCGTATCCGCGCGACGACCTGCTCGCCGCTGTCGGTGAGCAGGGTGTAAAACCCGCTCTGTGCTTTGATGACCAGTCCTTCTTGGATATGCCCTCCTTAAGTAGCCCAAAGTTCCAAGTCGAAAGTCCAAAGTTGTGTTGTCATTGTACTATACAGCGGGATTGGCGCAACTGTGACAAAGCGTTATACTGGGAAAGGTGAGATTGGAATTATGAATGAAACCGGCATTGTCATTCCTGAAACCTGGCGCGCGCTGGATGTAGCCGGTTGGCGCAGCCCGATTTTGATCTTCGGGGCCAGCGACAGCGGTAAAAGCACCTTCGCGCGCTACCTCTATGGGCGGCTGGCGACGCACCACGCTACAGTCGCCTTCATTGACGCCGACATCGGGCAGAACAGCTTCGGCTTGCCAGCGACGTTGACGCTAGGCGTGAGCCGCGAACAGGGCGATCGGAGTTTCCCACCAGCCGGGCTGCGCCGGATCAATTTCGTTGGCAACAACACGCCGGTTGGATCTATGCTCGCGGTTGTGACGGGACTTGAACGACTGCGCCGTTTTGCGCGGCGGGCGAAAGTGGATGCTTTGGTGATTGATACGTCGGGCCTGGTTGATCCGCTGCACGGCGGTCCCAACCTCAAGTGGGCGAAGGTGGAGCTGTTTCGTCCGTGTACCGTGGTGGCGCTGGCGCGCGGGCAGGAGCTTGAGCCGGTGCTCACGCCATTGCGCCATCTGCCGGATGTGACCCTGGTGGAGCTGCCCGTGTGCGACGCCGTTCGCCCGCGCACAACGGAAGCGCGCCGGGCGTATCGCGCCGCGTGTTACCGCGCCTGTTTCGCCTCGGCGCAGCGCCTCCCATTGGTTTATCGCCAATTGGCTGTCTTCCCGGACCAGGATTTCACGCCAGGGCGACTTGCGGCGTTGGAAGGACGCGATGGCTTTACGTTGGCCCTGGCGCTCGTCGAAAGCGCGAACGATACCGCCGTCTGGTTGCGCACCCCCTGGAACGGATCGGAGCATGTGGCTGCGCTGCGACTCGGCAACCTGCGTATTGATACGGAGACCTTTCAGGATGCGCGCCTGTGAGCGCCCCTTGCGAAGGTTTCTGAACCTTCGCAAGGGTTATGTGCTGAGAAGCGTGAAGTGGCTGTGGCTGCTTCTCCTCGTCGCCGCGCTCAGTTGCAAACTCGTCGCGCCGACGGAAACCCCGACTGGCCTCTCTCCACTGGCGACGCCGTCTGCTATCCCGCCTGTGGCGACGCCGACGGTTGCGCCGCCGCCTGCCGCGCTCACACCGGCGCCGACAGCAACATCTATCGTGAGCGAAGCCAACACGATTTACCTGCCGCTGATCATGGCGCCGGAAACGACGCCGCCCCCGCTTTCTACGTCTGTCCCTCCGGCGACGCTCACCGAACTGCCGCTGCCAATCCCCAAGCCGTCGTTCGGCGTGCAGGTTGATCCCAACACCAACGACCTGTCCCGCGTGTTTCGCTGGGTGCAGGGGATGGGTTTCGGCTGGATCAAGGTGCAGGTGGAGTGGATGATCATCGAGGAGCAGCCCAATGTCTATCGTTGGACGGAGTTGGACCGGTTGGTGCAGTTGAGCAACGATTTTGGCTTCAAGCTGCTGATCGGCGTGGTGGACGCGCCGGGCTGGCTGCGGTTGGGGGTGGGGGATAACGGCCCCCCGCACGATCCGGCGGAGTTCGGGCGCTTTATGGGCGTGCTCGCGGCGCGCTATGCAGGTCGTGTGACCGCCTACGAGCTATGGAACGAGCCGAACTTGCAGCGTGAGTGGTACGGCGAGACGCTCGATCCGGCGGCGTTTGTGGCGCTGACTGCGTCCGGCAGCCAGGCCATCCGTCAGGCAGACCCAGGCGCGCTGATTGTCAGCGCCGGGTTGGGCGTCACCGGCATTGACGATGGTGTGAATGCCATTGACGACCGCCGTTTCCTGCGCGAGTCGCTACGGGCGGGGCTGGCGCAGTGGGTGGATGGCATCGGCGTCCATCCCTACGGCTACGCCAATCCGCCGTGGGAGCGCGCGGCGGACGTGACGCACACGCGCTCAGCGTGGAACAATCACCCGAGTTTCTTCTTCCTGGACACGCTGGAGGATTACCACACCATTCTGGTTGCAGCGGGTGTGGATGCGCAGCTCTGGCCGACGGAGTTCGGGTGGCCCACTATTGACGGCATCCGCGCCGCCGACTTGACCGCCGACCATCCCTATCCCTACGCGATGTGGTTGACGGAACAGGAGCAGGCCGATTATCTGATGACAGCAGCGCGCCTGATGATTGAGCGACCGTGGGTGGGGCCGTTTTTCATCTGGAACCTGAATATGAGCGTGACGTGGGGGCCGGATCGCCCGGAAGCCCTGTTTAGCCTGCTGCGACCGGACACCGCCTTCCGCAAGGCTTACATTGCGCTGCGGTTGCTTCAGCCTTGACGTAACAAAATCGGCGCGGTGGTGAGCCGCGCCGATTTTGTCAACCGAGCCGGACTGTTATAACGCGACCTTCTTCCCCAGTTTGATCTGCAAAGCGATGAGTGCCTTCTCATCGCCTTTGGCGATCAATCGCGCTTGTTCGGGCCACGTGGAGAGGTGGCGCGCTTGCAGACCACTCTCGCTCACCAGGGTCTTGAGCTGTTCCGGCGTCAGCCGCGCCAACTGCTCGAAGATCAAGATGCCGCCCGCGTTCAGCACTTGCTCGGTCTTCTCGCCGATGCCCCAGATGCGCGTGAGGTCGTCGGGACGCACGAGGGCGCGCTCTTCCGGCGGTGCTGCGCGTTCGACTCTTGCCGGTTTAGCGGCGCTCGGCGCGAAGTCAAAAGCGCCGATCTGGGCTGTGCGCCAGCGATAATCGCTGCTGAGCGCCATCTTGAAGTCGTCCAAAACGCCGGGCTTGTTGTCAATGGCCCATTGATCGCCGAACCAACGATAGAGCAGCCCACAGCGGATCTGCTGCGTGTAAGGCATCTTGTTCCAGCGGTCAATCTCCTTGTAGACCTCGCGCACCCAACCGGTGTTCTGGTTCACCCACCCCTGGTCGTGCTCGCCGGCCGGCCGGTGGATGTGGTTCATCTCGGTGATGTACACCGGCAGGTCGCGCCATTTCGTCGGGATGCGCTCCATAAACAACCGGTAAATCTGGAAATCGTAGTAGTGATCCCACAGCGGCCCTGTGCCTTCGCCAAACCGCTTGAGGCTGGTGACGGTGCTGAGGTCGGGTCCATGCGTGTAGGCGTGCAGGATGATACCGTCAAGCGCCTCAATGTTCGCCAGCATCGTTTCATAGTAATCCAGGGGGCGGTACTGCGCGTTATTCTGCGCCTTCCACGGCATATAATTGTAGGGATCAATCGCGCCGGGGCAGACGATGGCATTGGGCAACACTGCCTTAATCTTGGTGTAGGTCTTATTGAAGGCTTCGGCGTAGCGTTCTGGGGTGATGTGCTCGATGGGGTGGTCGAAGCCGCCGGGATGTTCGCGCGGGTTGTTTTGCTCGTTGGCAATCTGGATCGTCCAGGTGTAATCGGCGGCGGGGACGTCGGTGCGTTTGAGGTATAATTCCACCCAGCGCGCGGCTGCGTCGGCGAAGGCGTCGTAATACCTAGCTTCGGGCAGCGTGCCGCCGGGTTCGTAGCCGTGGTTGAGCCGGACGATGACGCCGTACCCCTGGCTGGCCCATTCCCAGAAGAAGGCGCGGATGTCGTTGTTGGGCTGGATGGCGGCCGCGGTTTTGCCGCACTGTTGCGTGAAGAAGATCCAGCCTTTCTTCCCCTTGCCCTGATATAACCCACGGATCGCGCCCTTCGTGTGTGGATCGTCCACGATATCCACGGCATGGATGCCAAAAATATGCGGCGAGACGCCGATGGGGACATTGACCTCGCTGGCGGGCTTGCGGGTGTCTTCCTGGGTGGGATGGCGGACGTACCACGCGGCCACGTACCCTTCGTAGCGCGCGGGGGTGCGAACTTTGATCCACTGATCCATCTGGCCGACCTTTTTACCCGTCGTAGCAGGGTCTTCCAGCGATTCCAGTACCGTTTTGTGCGGCACCCACCAGACTTGTTGGGTGGCCGCGCTGGCGCCCGCGCGCACTTTCAGCCCGAACTCTGGGCTTTCGACGACCACGTAGCTTGTCGGTGCGCCTACGACGGGTTGAGGGATCACCGGCTGACTGTCGCCGGTCTGCAACTTGACGTACCACGCGGCTGTGTATCCCGTCAGACCGGCGGGCGTCTGCACGTTGAGCCACTGGTTCATCTGGCCCACCTTCTGCTTGACCACCGCTTCTTTTTCCAGCGCCTTGAGCACCATGCCGTGCGGCAGCGACGCTACCTGCGCGAACCCCACACCCGGTCCCTGACGCAGTTTGAGCGGTTCGTCGGGGCTTTCGACGACGACGAACACAACGGTCGCCGGTTCTTCCACGGGCGCGGGCGGCGGGAACTTGAGGTACCAGGCCGCCACATACCCCACTTTCCCGTTGGGCAACCTCACCCACAGCCATTGCCCGGTTTTCCCGACCTTGTTGCGCGCCACCTCGGCATCCTCCAACGCGCCGAGGATGGCGTTGTGTTTGGCCGTATCCACGACCGCTGCGCCGACGTAGGGCGCTTGCCGCACATTGACGAAACCGGCGTCTGGGCTGTCAACCTGGACGTTGATCGTGGTATTCGCCGGGGGCTGCGGCGTTGTTCCGCCACCGCCGGAGAACGGCTCCAGGTAGGGGGTGGGGTTGATGAGATCGTAAGGATAGTTGGTCTGGCCTGCAGCGGTTGCTCCTTGCTTCTTCAGGCTTAAGTGCAGATGCGAGCCATCGGAGTTGCCGGTGTTGTCGGCCAGGCCGATGAGCTGCTTCGCCTTCACGAATTGCCCGCGCGTGACGACCGCCTGCGCCAGGTGCGCGTAGATGGACTCGAAGCCTTCGTCGTGTTGAATGCGGACCTGGTTGCCATACGGCTTGCCAACCGGGTCAACGCTGCCGTCGAGCCGCACATCGCTCACAAATCCGTCGGCGACGGCGTAAATTTCGCTGCCGTGTGGGGCCATAAAGTCAATGCCTTCGTGCCCAGGCAGGCCAAATTTATTGTAGACTTGGGGGTTTGCGCCAAATGCTTGCGTAATCGTCCCATATTCTGTAGGCCAACGCATACGAAATGCCATGGTTAGTCTCCTTTCCTGAGAAATGACCGATCTTAAGAACCGCCAGGATTCACATACCCTAAGTATAAGCGTATATGGCTCTGAAGTCAAAAAATCCAAATTACATTGACAATCATGGGGATTCGTGCTAACGTCAGGGTGATTATTCGTAAAACGTAAAACGTAAAACGTAAAACGTAAGACGTAAAGTGTAAAGGTCCCCTCTACGTTTTGCGTTTTTGAAAGGCAGGACTTATGCACACACAACAACGCAGCGAAGAGACCCGCGCGCAACTCCTGGAAGCGGCGGAAGCGTGTTTTTCCGAGTCGGGGTATGATGGCGCAGGCGTTTCGGAGATCTGCCGTCGCGCCGGGGTGAGCAAGGGCGCTTTCTATCATCATTTCTCGACCAAGCAGGCGATATTCCTCGAATTGCTCAGTCGTTGGCTGGAGGGCCTGGACACGCAAATTGCGCGGGCGCGGCAAAATGCCCCAGATGTGCTCGCCGCGTTGGTCACTATCGCGGGGATGGTGCAGCAGGTTTTTGAGGCCGGCGGCGGGCGTTTGCCGATTTTCCTCGCGTTTTGGATGCAGGCCGCCCGCGACCCCGCAGCGTGGAGTGTCACCGTCGGACACTATCGCCATTATCACGCGCTCTTTGCGGCGATGATTGCGGATGGCATCGCCGAAGGCTCAATCGCGCCCACCATCCAGGCTGATGCAGCCGCGCAGGCCATCGTCTCTCTGGGCGCGGGCTTGATTTTGCAAGGGCTGCTCGATCCCCAGGGAGCGGATTGGGCGCATGTCGTTGGGGATAGCATCCATATCGTGCTGGAAGGGCTGCGTCCTCATCCCGTCTAGATGGCGGTGGTTTTCCGTCGCTTGATTGTTGTGCTGTTGCCAACCTCCGCGACGATCATCCCTACGAGGATCAGCGCGCCGCCAATCCACTCTCTGGCCTCGAGGACTTCCCCGGCGAAGACAACAGCAAACCAGGCTGCAAACACCGGTTCCAACGCAAAAATCAAGGCGGTGTGCGTGGGCGTGGTGTGACGCTGTCCCCACGTCTGCACCCCAAATACAAAGGCAGATGCGATCAATCCCATATAGATGATGGCCGGCAGTGTAGACGCGGGCGGCAGCAGAGCGTGACGTTCGAAGAACAACGCGGCTGCCGTTGCCAGGAACGCCGTGGTCAGCAGTTGCGTTGCGGTGAACGGCAGTACGTCGTGGTGCGGGGCAAAACGCGCCGTGCTGATGATGTGCGCGGCAAAACCGACGGCGCACACCAACACCCACAGGTCGCCGGGTGCGAATCCTATATGTTGCTTCAGGTCGAGTGTCAGTGCCCCTAGTCCTAGCGTCGCCATTACCACACCGATGGTTGCCGCGCGGGTGGGGGGCTTGCGCAGCAGCGTCGCCGCGAAGACCGGCACGAGCACGACGCTCAGTCCCGTGATGAAAGCGGCTTTGGCCGCCTCGGTGGTTTGCAGGCCGATGGTCTGCATCACATAACCGATGGTGAGGAACACGCCAGTTAGCGCGCCATCGCGCAATGCCCGTGGGCGGATGGCGATTGGTCGTGACGTGACCTTGCGCTGGACGAACAACAAACCGACCAGCGCGCTCCCGGCCACCCAAAATCGCGTCGCCACAAACACCAGCGGCCCTACTGTGTCCAGCGCATTTTTGACGACGACGAACGTTGATCCCCAGATCGCCGTCACCAGCACCAACGCCATATCCGCCTTCCATCGTTGCATTTTCATTCCCCCAGTATTTTATTGCCGCGAGTGATTTGACGCGCATCGCGCCTGTGCTATAATCTTCTTGTTTGCAGTCTGAACGATAGGCGTTATGTGGATTGATCTCCCGGCCTCGTGCGCATCACGAGGCGTTTTTGTGCCAGGGAGTATAACACAAGTGATAGAATGAGCGCAGCGGTCAGCGTTAGCACAAGCTGGCCGTTGTTTGTTGTATGCAAGAAGCAAGAGGCAGGAACAGTATGGTAAAGAAGAAGGAAGCGCCGCTAGAAAATGTTCGCATCATTGGCATTTTTGCCCACGTGGATGCGGGAAAAACGACCACGTCCGAGTCAATTTTGTACTACACCGGGCGGATTCATCGCGTTGGTCTTATTGACGACGGCGATACACAGATGGACTTTCTACAGCAGGAACGCGAGCGTGGCATCACGATTATGTCCGCTGCGACCGCTTGCCACTGGCGTGGACATCGCATCAACCTGATTGACACGCCGGGCCACATTGACTTCACCGCCGAAGTGGTGCGCTCCATTCGCGTCATTGACGGCGCGGTGATGATTGTGTGCGGCGTCGGCGGGGTGGAGCCGCAGACCGAAGCCGTGTGGCTGCACGCCAACCGCGAGAAGCTGGCGCGTCTGATCTTCGTCAACAAACTGGATCGTGTCGGCGCTGACTTCGACCGCGCGCTCGGCGAAATCCGCGAGCGGTTGACGCCCAACGCCGTTACCCTCACGTTGCCCATCGGCATCGAGAGCGACTTTGTCGGCGTGGTTGACCTCTTCACCGAGCAGGCGTTGGTCTGGCGGAGTGGGAATGATGAGCCTGACGTTGTCCCTGTGCCGGCGACGATGACCACACAGGTCGCCAGGGCGCGCGAGGCGTTGTTTGACGCTATCTGCGAAACAGACGATCTGCTGCTGGAACAACGCCTTGAGGGCCTGCCCGTGGACGTCGAGACGCTGCGCGCGGCATTGCGTAAAGCCGTCATCGCCGGCCAGATCGTGCCTGTCTTGTGCGGCGCGTCGCGCAATCGTATCGCGGTGCAGCCGCTGCTCGACGCCATCGTGGACTATCTGCCCGCGCCCGTGGACATGCCCCCGGTGCTCGGTCATGATCCCGCCCAAGAAGATGAAATCATCGAACGCCAGGACGCCTTCGACGTGCCCTTCTGCGCCTCCGCGTTCAAAATCGTCAGCGATCCGCACGTCGGGCATCTGACGTGGGTGCGCGTCTTCTCCGGGCAACTGAACGCCGGGGAGCTGGTTTACAATCCGCGCACGGGCCAATCTGAGCGGGTGGGGCGCATCTACCGGATGCACGCCAATCGCCGTGAGCAAGTGGATAGCATGGCCGCGAGCGACGTGGTGGCGCTGGTGGGCGTCAAGTCCGCCGTCACCGGCGACACGCTCTGCGACCCGGCGCACCCCATTGTGTTGGAAGGCATTCACTTCCCCACACCGGTGATCGCGGTCGCGCTGACGCCACCCTCCTCCAAAGACCGTGAGAAACTGCACGAGGCCGTGAATCATCTGTGCGAAGAGGACCCCACATTGATCCAGAATTTCGACGCGGAGACGGGCGAGTTGACACTGGCCGGGATGGGCGAGTTGCACCTCGATGTCTCCGTGGATCGGCTGCGCACCGAATTCGGCATCGTCCCACAGGTGAGCGCGCCGCAGGTTTCCTACCGCGAGACTGTGAGCCAGCGCGTTGAGGTGACGACGACGTACAAGAAACAATCCGGCGGGCACGGGCACTATGCGGAAATTATCCTCGGCATTGAGCCGCTGGCGGAAGACGAGGAAGCCGACGAGCAGGGCATTCTCTTCGTCCACGCTGCGCCGCCCGCCGAATTGCCGCGTGAGTTCTGGCGGCCGGCGGAAATGGGCGTGCGCCGCGCGCTGGAGCAGGGCGTGATCGCCGGCTATCCTGTCGTTGGCGTCAAGGTGACGTTGTTGGGCGGGCGTTATCATGAAGTGGACTCGGCGGCGATGGACTTCGAGGTGGCCGGGGGAATGGGCGCGCGGCAGGTGGTGCGCGCGGCGGCCCCCGCGCTGCTTGAGCCGATCATGCGCATTGACATCAATACGGCGGAGGAATACGTCGGCTCCATCGTGGCTGACCTGGGGCGGCGGCGCGGCGTCGTCAACGCGATGCGTGTGCGTGGGCTGCTGCGCAACGTGGACGGCGAAGTGCCGCTGGCCGAAGCGCGCGGCTACGCTACCGATCTGCGCAGCATGACGCAGGGGCGCGGCACGTTCACGCTCGAATTCAAGCGGTACGCCGTTGTGCCGGAGGGCATCGCAGCGGGCGTCATCAAGGAGCGGCAGGCCGCGGGAAAAGTGCCGGTGCGGTAGGGTATGGTAAATAAGTAACGGGGCAACAGGATCATCTTGTTGCCCCGTTTTTTCGAAACGAGAGTGGAAAAGACCTCTTGGGGAGAGTGGCGCTTGATCAGTGGATGCGTTTCAGAATTAAGGTGACCTGGATTGGCTGAAGCCTGATGTATCCCGCTTTCTACATTTGCGATCATTGGGCCATAGGGGCAAGTTCAAGGGCCCGTAAAAAAATAACTTCCCGAATATGGGTATAATGCAACCCAGCACAAGCGAGGTTGCCAAGATATGACCAAAGAAATCCATAAGTGTGAATGTGAAATCTG
>DAOLUH010000060.1:0-32136 GCA_035420085.1 Anaerolineae bacterium | reverse complement strand
GCCATTTCGACCAGCCTGCCTACCGCCTCTCACTGCAGACGCCTGAATAGTTACTGCCAGAGAATGTAACAAAGTGACAAACGCATCCCCGTAGATGGGAGGTAAGAAGCGGCGTACTTTTGGCTTCTCCATCACGTTTTTCAATTCGTTTAGCAGTGTGGATGACACAACCAGAACAAACCGTTTCTCGCGCCAGGCTTTGTACAAGGGTAGGTGTTGCCTGGAAGCGGCCATTCGGAGCAGTAAATTGGTGTCCACGACTGCGCGCATTAATTGCCTTCCTGGCGTACTTCGTGGACCAACGCTACTAGTTCATCATCGCTGATATCTACAACGTATGTGTCAGCCGGCTCTCGCGCAGCAATGGCTTCATACAACTCAAACGGTCGCCGCCATTCCTCTGGCGAGAGGGCGGTCAGACGCCGTTCTTGTTCCTCAAGATCAGGGACGACTTGTGGCTGTGTAGCGACGATCAATACCTCGCTGCCCGGCGACAGAAGGTGCGCTTCAGCCGGTTGGCGCAAGCGCACCATGCCGTTTTTCTCTACTACACCCCGATACGCGGTTAAGACACCCATATCATACCTCCTGTGCGAATAGCAGATAGCGAGAATGTTACCATCCGTTGTTTGTATTGATTATAACATCGGCGGACAAACCAACAACCTGAGAGGACATATAGCTGACGGCTGAAAGCTGACCGTTGATTGCTACCCACCTAGAACTGCGCGTCGGCCGGCATCCCCGGCTTG
The DNA here is from genome assembly GCA_035420085.1 of Anaerolineae bacterium. Classification (GTDB taxonomy): domain Bacteria; phylum Chloroflexota; class Anaerolineae; order B4-G1; family SLSP01; genus DSWT01. Next base: position 31,384 of record DAOLUH010000060.1, on the reverse strand, counting down.
AGCGCGCCATCGCTGTTGTCGAGCCGGATTTCGACGGCGTAGAAAGTGTTGAGCCGTTCCTCGGCGGTGGCGACGTTGCGCGGGGTGAACTCCGGTTCGTCGCCGATTTGGATGACCTGCCCCTCGAAGACCCGTCCAGGGAAGCTGTCCACTGTCACCTGCACGGCCAGACCGAGCGTCACGCGCCCGATGTGGCCTTCCGGCACGTAGACTTCCAACGTGACCTCGTTCAGGTCTGCCAGGGTGAGGATGGTCGCCGCGGGCGCGACCAGTTCGCCGATGTTGGCGGCGCGCGCGACGACGACGCCGTTGATGGGGCTGGTTAACGCGCTGCGTTCGATTTTCTTGCGCAGCACGTTCGCTTCGGCTTCGGCCTGGCGGACTTTGGCGCGCGCCACAGCCAGCTCTTGCGGGGTGGGGCCGGCGAGCAGGTCGTTCAGCTTGGCCTGCGCGACGACGACCGCCTGTTCGGCGACGAGGTACTTGCCCTCGGCGGCGTTAGCTTGTGCAATGTAGCCGAGTGGATTATTGCGAATTCGCAACAGTTGATTGAGCAGCGTCTGGGCGGTCTTCTCGTCGGCCTGCGCGCCGGCCAGCGCTTCTTGCGCGGCGAGCAGTTGATAGTCCGCGGCCTGGCGCTGGACGCTGCCGGCGGGTGTGATGTCACGCGCCATCTGTTGATTGGCGAGCTGCGCTTCGGCCAGCTCTACACCCTGCGCGGCCAACGCGACTTTGGTGCGTGCTTCAACAATTTGCTCCTGCAGCTCTTGAGGATTCTCGACGACCGCGAGCGCATTTTGCCACGCCTGGTATGCGCCGTCGCGTTGTGCTTCGGCCAGAGTGACGTTGGCGCGCGCAGCGGCGACTTCTGCGGGATGCGGCCCGGCCTCGAGCACGGTCAGATCAGCCTGGGCGGCGACGACGGCAGCTTCGGCGGGCGAGAGTTGCAGCAGCCACGGCGTCGCATCCAGGGTTACGATGACATCGCCGGCGGCTACCTGTTGCCCCACTTGCACGTTGATAGCCTCAATCCGTCCACCAAATTCGCTTGCTACACGGATTTCCTGGGCGCGGATGGTCCCCGATGCAATCAGCGGCGCATCGCTGTTCGCCGTGGCGGTTTTCAGGCAGCCAGACGCCGTTGCCATAATCAGAATTGCTAAAAGCCAACCATATTTTGTTTTCATCTCTGTTTCTCCTTGTCGTTTGAACGTTTGAACGTTTCAACGTTTCAACGTTTCAACGCGCCTATGACTACATCCGCCGGCATCCCCATTTTGAGTGCGCCGCCCTGGTTGACGACGGTGATCTCGACGGCAAAGACGAGGTTCACCCGTTCCTCCTGGGTGGCGACGTTGCGCGGCGTGAATTCGGCGCGATCTGCGATGCGGGTGATCGTTCCCTCGAAGGTGCGGTTGGGGAAGCTGTTGACGCTGATTTGCACTGGTTCGTCAATGTGAATCTGCCCGATTTGGTTCTGTGGCACGTAGACGGTCAACGTCAGCTTGTTGAGGTCGGCGATGCTGAGGATGGTCGCGCCGGCCGCCGCGACTTCGCCGGGATGCATGGTCACATCCACCACCATCCCATCAATCGGCGCTTTGAGTGCGAGCATCTCGCGTTGGCGCTGCAACGAGGCCAGACCGCTGCGCGCCTGGTTGACGCGCGCTTCGATAGCGGCGATCTGCTCCGGCGTGGCGCCGGATTCTAGCGCATCCACCTGCACCTGCGCCAACGCGACCTGCGCCTCGACCTGCGCCTCTGCGCTCAGGGCTTCGTCGGCGCGGGTTTGCATCGTCTGTGGATTGGCGCGCTGCGCGTAGAGGTTGGCGAGTTTGGCTTCCAGCCCCTCTTTTTGGGCAGTAGCGGCGTTCACGCCGACCCACGATTGCCACCAGAGGTTGGGTAGTTGCAAGGCATCCATCGGAAAGCTGATATTGACCCATTTGTAGAGGGTGTAGCCGTCGCCGTCAATCACCAATTCCCAGTCGCCATAGTTGTAATCGCCAGCAGGGATCTCCGGCAACTCGATGGGGATGTCCGGCAGCAAATCCCCCAGGTCGTCGGTGGAGCCTTGAGCAGCCGGAAAGCGATAGCGCCCACCGCCGTTATAGTCGGCGTAGGCCTTGTCGAGCTGCGCCTTCCCGACTTCGACGGCATCTTTGAGCGCGGTCGCTCGCGCGAGGGCGTGTTCGGCGGATGCGAGTTGCGCGCGGGTGACGGCGATGAGCAGGTCAATGTCCTGCGGATTGGCGACCAGGTTCTGCGTGTCGCTGACCGCCTGTTGTGCGAGGAGCTGTCCGGCCTGCGCCTGGGCGAGCTGCGCCTGGGCTGTCAAAATCGCCCCTGGGCGCGCGCCGGCTTTGGCCTGGGCCAGCCCCGCTTCGGCCATATCCACCATCGCTTGCGCGACCTCGATCTGCGCATCCAGCATTGTGGTATCCAGTTGGACGACGACCTGTCCGGCGGCGACGCTATCGGCCTTGGCGACCGGGATGGCGGCGATCAATCCGCCGAACTCGCTGGCGATGGCGACTTGCTCTGCCTGGATCACCCCGGACGTGGTCAGCGTGGGCGTTGACGGCGTTTGCGGGTGGAGCGAGGCCAGGGTTTGTTTGGACATAATCACCATCAATGCGAGTGAAGCGATCACTAACATAGTGATCCGTAACCACTTTTTAGCTTTTTTATTTTCTTGATACATTTTTCCCTCCAACTTTAATGCGCTTTGTTATGTGGCGGTTGCCGGTTACTTGACTGCCGAAATAAACACATCTTCCAATGTGGGCGCGATCCATTCAATCGCGTGAACGTCAATGCCCTCGGCATTGAGCAGCGACCAGATCGGCGCTTTGAACGCTTCCGCGTCAGGAACGACGGCGTGAATCTGCGCTCCATACAGGGCGACTTCCTCGAAGGGGATGCGCCCGGCGTCTTGCGCTGCCTTGAGGGCGCGCATCGCGCGGTCGGCGTCGGCGGTGTTAATTTCGAGGACGTGGCCGCGCATTTGCGACTGCTTCAACTGGTCCGGCGTGTCCAGCGCGATGAGTTTCCCCTGGCTGATGAAGCCGACGCGCTGGCAAAGTTCCGCTTCATCCATGTAGTGCGTGGTGACGAGCACGGTCACACCCTTCTTCGCCATCGCGTAGATGAGGCCCCAGAACTCGCGGCGGCTGATCGGGTCAACGCCCGCCGTCGGCTCGTCCAGGAAGACGACGCGCGGCTCGTGGACGATGGCGCAACCTAGCGCGAGCCGCTGCTTCCAGCCGCCGGAGAGGTTTGAGGTGAGCGTGTGCTCGCGTCCGGTCAGCCCCGCCATGTCGAGGATGTCGGCCTGACGCTGCCGCAGCTTCTTGCGGGAAAGGCCATACGCCAGCCCGTAAAAGCGGATGTTCTCGCGGGCGGTGAGGTCGTTGTAGAGCGTGAAGAGTTGCGACATATAACCGACTTGCGCCTGCATCTGCTTGGTCTGCGTCGCCGGGTTGTAGCCCAAGACGCGCGCTTCGCCTTCGGTGGGGCTGAGCAATCCGAGCAGCATACGGATTGTCGTCGTCTTCCCCGCGCCGTTCGGTCCTAGCCAGCCATAGACTTCGCCTGGCGCGACGTTGAAACTCACATGATCCACCGCGGTGAAGTTCCCGAATTTCTTGGTAAGATTGTGGACTTCGATGGTATATTCGCTCATTGTTATTCTGCGTTTTTCAATAATCTTTCAAAGCGTAAAACGTAAAGCGTAAAGTTTAATGAATAGTTACTCACGTTTTACGCTTTACGTTTTACGCCTGTTGTCTTTTGATCAGTGAAATAAACGCCTCTTCCATACGCGCTTCGATTTGGCGCATACCGGTGCAGACGATGCCTTGCGCGGCCATCGCGGTCTCAATTTGGCGTTGGCGCAATGCGACATCATCCACAAAAACGTGGAGCATCAGGCCATAGGTTTGGACCTCCAGGACGCCTTCCATCGTGCTGACCAGGTTCTGCGCGGGGACGAAGTGCGATGGAGTGAATTCCAACAGTTTCCCCGGCACCATCGTCTTGATCTTTTGGGGCGAGTCGTGGGCCACAAGGCGGCCCTGGTAGATCAACCCCACCCAGTTGCACCGCTCGGCTTCATCCATATACGGCGTGCAGACGAAGATGGTAAGCCCTTTTTCGGCGCGCAGATTGCCCAACAGGTTCCAGAACTCGCGGCGGCTGACCGGGTCAACGCCGAGTGTCGGTTCGTCAAGCATCACGACGCGCGGCTCGTGGACGAGGCTGCACGCCAGCGCCAGCTTTTTCTTCATTCCACCAGAGAGCCGCCCGGCCAACCGTTTGGTGAAGTGGCTCAGTCCGGCAAATTCCAGCAATTCGGGAATGCGGTGTTTCTGTTCTGCGGGGCTGACGCCCTGGACGTTGGCGAAAAACTGCATATTCTCGATGACCGTCATATCGGGCGGCAGCGAGAACTGCTGCGCGATGTAGCCGACACGCTCGCGGATGGCGTAGGTGTCGCGCATCGAATCAAAGCCCAGGATGCGGCTCTCGCCGGCGGTGCGGCGCAGCAAGCCGAGGATCACGCGCGTCGTCGTCGTCTTGCCGGCGCCGTCTGGTCCGATGAGGCCGTAAGTCTCGCCCTGCCGCACCTGCAACGTGACCCCGTCAATGGCCGTCACATCGCCCTGCCGTGTCCTAAACCGCTTGACCAAATCTTTGGTCTGAATCGTCACTACTTCTTCCATAACTCTTTTGTCATCTCGTTATATAGTCGTGTCGTCATCCATCTTTCGCAACTCTTAACTCTTAACTCTTAACTCGCTACTCGCAACTCGCAACTCAATCCAACCGCCGCTTAAACGTTATCGCCGCCAGGAGCATGACGACTACGGCATAAACCAAGAGCGCGACCACGTCGCTCCACAAAAAGGCGATACTGACGCCTTTCGTGATAATGCCGCGCGCGATGCGGATGAAGTAGGTGAGCGGGATGAGGTTGCCGAGCGCGCGCACGACGGGCGGCATTGGGCTGCGCGGGTAAATGAAGCCGGTGAGCAGCTGGCTGAACAGCATCAGCAACGCCGACAGTTGTTCGGCCTCCTTTTGCGTCCGCGCGATGGTGGAGATCAGTAACCCCAATCCCAACCCCGAGCAGATGAACACAAAAGACAGCCACGCCAGCAGCCAGGGATTGCCCTGAAATGGGACGCCGAACCAGAACACACCCAACAGCGTAATCATCACCTGATCAATGATGACGAACAGAACGTTGGGCGTCAGTTTGCCGAGGACCAGTTCCAGGGGGCGCACCGGCGTCGCCATGATCTGTTCGATGGTGCCCAGTTCGTACTCGCGCACGATGGATTGGGCCGTCATATTCACCGCCAGTACTTGCAGCAGCATCGCAATCAATCCCGGCATAACAAATACGAGATCGTCACGGTTAGGGTTGTAGAGCACGCGCGTCGAGGCGGTGATTGGCTGCGTCGCCAAATGCCCGCCCATACGGTTCACTTGCTGCGCAACCAAGTCCAGCGAAAATGCCTGTGCCACGGCGACCGCGGCGCTGTAGCCCGATTGGACGGAGAACGAGTCGGAGCCATCCAGGATGACCAACGCTTGCGCCTGCCCGCGCTCGATATCGGCGGCGAAGTTGGGTGGGATGACCACGCCGGCCCGCACTGTTCCCTCGTCAAGTGCGCGCAGCACGTCCGCCTCGGCAGCGACGTACTGCTTTACGTCGAAGTAGCCAGAAGCGCGCAGCGCGTCAATGAAGCCCCGACTGCTGGTGTCCAGGCTCAGATCGGCGACGACGGTGGGCAGATGGTACGCCGTCAGGTTGACCGCGTAGGCGAAAAGCAGCAATTGGATCAACGGCATTCCCAGGATCAGCGCCAGCGTGCGCCGGTCGCGCAGCCGTTCGATCATCTCGCGGCGCATCACCGCGCCAGTGCGGTGCAACGAATCTGTCCAGTGCGTTTGCATTGTCTCTTAGTCCAGATTCCGTCTGAACGAACGTGTGGCGAAGAACATAATCACGCCAACGTAAAGCGCCAGGACGATCATCTGTTCCCACAAATAAGAGATGCCGACGCCTTTGGTGATGATCCCCCGCGCGATGGGGATGAAGTAAGTGAGCGGGAACAGATTGCCCACCGCGCGGATCACGGGCGGCATCAGATACCGCGGGAACATAAACCCGCCCAACACCAGGCCAATCAGCATCAACATCATCGCCGTTTGCTGCGATTGCTTTTGGTTGTGCGAGATGGCCGACACCAGCAATCCCATCCCCAACCCCGAAAGGATGTACAGAAACACCAGCCCGAAGAAGAGCCAGAAATCGCCCTGGAACGGCGTCTCGAACCAAAACACGCCCAGCGCGAGGATGGTGAACATATTGACGAGGGCGATGACCACGTTGGGCGCGATTTTACCGATGAGCAATTCGGCGGGCAGGATGGGCGAGACCAGAATTTGCTCGATGGTGCCGGCTTCGCGTTCGCGCACCACGGCGGCGGCGGTGAGCGTGATGCTCTGCGTTTGCAGGATGACCGCTATGATCCCCGGAATGAGGAACCACAGATCGGCCAGATTGGGATTGTAGAGAATCCGCACGCGCACATCGAGCGGCAAAAGCTGTTCCTCTCCCATCAGCCGGCCGGCGCGCCGGAGTTTGGTGACCAACACCTCCGTCGAGTGCGCCTGGGCGATGGCAGTGATGGCGCTATAGGCCGTCTGCGACGTGAATACGTCTGAGCCATCCACCAATAGCAAGGTTTGCGCTGCATTGCGCTCAACCTGCGCGGCAAAGTCCGGCAGGATGACGATGCCGGCCTGCGCGCGGCCTTCGTCAATGGCGCGAATCGCTTGCGCTTCGGTGGCAACGTAATCTATCACATCAAAATATCCTGACGCTACCATCGCCTCGACGAAAGCGCGGCTGGCGCGATCCAGGCTTTGATCGGCGACCACCAGTGGGATGTGTTCGACGGTGGTGCGGATGGCATAGCCCAAAATCAACAATTGTAGTACGGGCAGGCCCAGTTGAATGAGGAGCGTTCGCCGGTCCCTGAACGTTTGAATAAACTCCTTTTGCATCACTGCCCACACCCGTTGGAACATCGGCCACCTCAATCCAGCCTCGTCTTGAAGGTCGCCGCCGACAGAATGACGATGACAACGCCATAAACGACCAGCGCGATCACATCGTCCCACATAAACGTCAGCCCCACGCCTTTGGTGATGATGCCGCGCGCGATGCGGATGAAGTAGGTTGCCGGGATCAGGTTGCCGACGAGGCGCACCACCGGCGGCATCGTTGAACGGGGGTAAATCAGGCCGGTCAGCAGCATCGTCAGCATCATCACCACCGACGAAATCTGTTGCGCCTGCTTCTGGTTTTTGGAGACCGTCGAGAGCAGCAGCCCCATGCCCAACCCGGAGACGATGAACAGCAGCGAGAGCCAGCTAAACAGCCAGACTGATCCCTGGAAGGGAACTTTGAACCAGTAGACGCCGAGCAGAATGATGATGACGAGATCAACGGTGATCAGGCCAATCGGCGGTACGATCTTGCCCAGGATGAGTTCTACCGGGCGCGTCGGCGTGACTAGCATCTGCTCCATCGTGCCCAACTCGCGCTCGCGGACGACCGCCATCACCGTCGTGTTGACGCCGATGAGTTGCAGCAGCATCGCCGCCAGGCCGGGGATGAGGAAGACGATCTCGTCAATGTTGGGATTGTACAGGATGCGCGTGCTCGTGTTGATGGGCAATTGGCCCGCGCCGGCCATCCCCATGCGTGCTGCGGTTTGTAGCATCAGGCGCATCCCGTGAACCTGGGCAATGGCAACCGCCGCGCTGTATCCCGATTGCACCACGAACGAATCGGAGCCATCAATGATGATGAGCGCCTGCCCGACGCCACGTTCGATCTGCCCGGCAAAATCTGGCGGGATGACCAGCCCGACATTGGCGACGCCCTCATCAATCGCGCGGATGACCTCGCCTTCACTGCTCACGTACTGGGTCACGTCGAAGAAGCCCGAAACCTCCAGTGCGTTAATGAAGGCGCGGCTGCTCGGATCGCGGCTCATATCGGCGACCACGGTAGGCAGGTGATCGAGCGTCATATCGCCGACGTAGGCGAACAAAAATAGCTCCAGCACTGGCATTAAGATAATCATCAACAACGTCGGCCAATCCCGGATCATCTGGATGGTCTCTTTTTTGATGATGGCGGACACCCGTTGTATGCTCAAGAGTGTCTACTCCAATCCCTGACGGAACGCCTTCGCGGCGATGGACATCACCACCACCGCGTAAACCGTCAGACTGGCGATCTGTGCCCACAGCGCATCCACGCCCACGCCTTTGGTGATGATCCCGCGCGAGATGGGGATAAAAAACGTCATCGGGAAGAGCGTCCCCAGGAGGCGCAGAGCGGGCGGCATCGTATTGCGGGGGAAGATGTACCCGCCCAGGACGACGCCCAACAGCATAATCATCATCACGAGCTGCTGCGCCTGCTTGAGATTGCTGGCGATGGTCGAAATCAACAGGCCAAGCCCCAGACCGCAGAAAACATAAATCATCGCCAGGCCCATAAACACCCAAAAATTCCCGCGAAACGGCACGTGGAACAGAAAAACGCCCGCTGCCACTACCGTCAAGACGTTGATGATGGCGATGAGCACGTTCGGCATAATCTTGCCGAGCAGCAATTCCATCGGGCGGATGGGCGTGACGAGCAGCTGTTCAATCGTACCGGCCTCGCGCTCCCGCACCACAGCAGCGGCGGTCATGGCCACACTGGTCGTCTGCATCAGCAGCGCGATCATGCTGGGGATGGTGAACCAGAGCTGTTGCATATCCGGGTTGTAGAGGACGCGCACGCGCGTATCCAGCGGCAGCCCGGCGCGGATGGGCAGGCCAGAACGTTCGATCTTCTTCAGCAACACCTCGCTCGCGTAAGATTGGGCGATGGTGGCGGCGCGCGTGTAGCCCGATTGTACGGTGAACAGGTCTGTGCCGTCAATGACGAAGAGCACCTGCGCTTCCCCGCGCTCCACGCGCGCCGCGAAGTCTGGCGGAATGACGATGCCGGCCTGCGCGCGTCCACTGTCAATGGCCTGGATCACCGCGGCCTCGTCGGCGGCGTAGCCGACCACGTCGAAGTAGCGCGTGTTGACCAGCGCGTTCACGTAGGCCAGGCTGTGCGCATCCAGACTCTGGTCGGCGACGATGCTGGGAATGTGTTCCACGTTCATATCCACCGCGTAGCCGAGTAAGAATAGTTGTAGCAGTGGCATACTGAGCATCAGGATCAACGTACCCCTGTCGCGCAGCGTTTGGATGAACTCTTTTTGTAAGACGGCCCAAATACGCTGTAACATGGCTTTTGGCTTCAGTTCTCGCGCACACGCAGCCCGTCGAGCAGCAGCTCGACGGCGGATTGCGCCATATTGTGACGTTCCTCAAGGGTCGGGGCGGGCTTCATGCCGCGCACGATGGGAAACACGAGCGCCAGGAATGTCCCCAAAACCATAAGGGTTGTGGTTTCAGGGTCCATAGCGCGGAAGTTTCCCGCCTCGATACCTCGGATAATAAAGTTTTTAATGGCTTCGCCGATGTATTGCAGACGCCCAATGACAAAATCGTTCAGAATCACGTCATCTACCCAGATTTCGGTGAGCATTGTGCGGGTGAAATCCAATTGCGCCACGAAAATGCCGAGGCCATTCTCGACGACGCGCACAAAATCGTCGCGGGTCTTGGGCGGCTGGGCGTTCTGCAGCAGCGTATCAATGGGGACGCACATCTCGTTGAGAATCGCCAGCAGAATCTCGCGTTTGCCCTCAAAGTAATTGTAGAGCGTCCCTTCTGCCATATCGGCGGCTTCGGCCAATTCTTTGGTCGTCGTATTGGCATAACCTTTCCCCGCAAAAATCTGCGCGGCAGCCTTGATGATCTCCTGGCGTCGTTTCTCGATGCGCCGTTGACGCCGACTTGGGAAGAGCACTCCTCTTTTTTTCATATTCACCATTCCCTTGCCCTCTTTTGGTTTGATTGTGGTTTGATGATGAGTGATTACTCATTATATGAGCAATTATACGACGAAAGAGCGTTTAGTCAACCAAAAAAAGGCTCTTTTTTGTAGTCTTTGAAAAAACGACTACAATATCTCTTAAGAAGAGAACAGCTTGCCTGGCCGAATGGCAGTTGCGCCCAATGTCCTTGTAAGGAGGAGAACGATGACTCTGCTATCTCCAGATGATATTCCCATCACCATTCGTCCCATTCAGCGCGATGAGCTTGACCACATCCCGTTGCGATGTTGGCCGACCGAACGCGAAACATTGCTGCGGTTGTTCGATACGCAAGGGACGCTCGGTATGGCTGCCTGGGAAGGCGACCGTTGCGTCGCGCAGCTGCACTGCTACCGCGTTGTCTTGCCCGATCAAGACAACCCGGAGTGGCCCCCGTGGAACCACTGGTGGCGACCAGATTGGTGGCGGCGGATGACTGGCTCTGTTAATCTGGAGCTATCCGGGCCGACGTGGTGTCATGCCTGTTGCCACGTAGGGCGAACGTTGGAGAGCTTTCGTCAGGAGGTCGAAGGGGACGCAGCCACACCCGGCATCTACAAAGGGGCCGATTCGCGCTATTTTGGACGGGGCATCGGTACGGCGTTGTGTCGCGCCTCCATGCGTTGGGCCTGGGACCACGATTACACGACGGTGTTGGCGCTCGGTGCGCCAAGCGGTTTGTTCGAGTTTGCCGTCGCCGCCGGACACTTGCCCTGGACGACTTACGCGCGATTGGGTTTTGAACCCTTCGGCCTGATCAGCGACGCCGCACATCTGCCGCAGTGGGCGCGCGGGCACGGTCCGGCGGAGGTCAAAGACGCCATCGAGGCCGCAATGGCCGCTGGGCGTCCGTTACAGGATTTCTACGAGCGGTTGATGGTGATGAATTTGACCAGCGAGTGAGTCCTAATACTTGAGCGTTGTCGTCATCGCGTACTTGCTGCCGGTCGCGGACGAGATGAGCGCGCCCGCCATCATCTCGGTGATGTGCAGCCCCCATTCGACGTTGACGACAGGATCGCGGTCCTCCAAAATGCAGTCAATCAGGTGTTGGCTGGATGCGTGGTAGTAATTGAATGCGCCGGGCGTTGGTTGCGGCCACCTGGCCTTGCTGCTGTCGCCGCGCGCGGGGATGTGATACCAGCCGTCGGCGTCTGTGTGCGGCAGCAAGTCTGTGCGGTTTGAGATGATAGACGCGGTGTAGCCCGCGCCAAACAGCAGGTTGCCTTCCGTGCCGAAGACCTGTAATCCCCCGCCGCCGGTTCCGGGCAAAACAGGATGGAAGCTACGCCCCACGTGGCACGTCCCGATGCTGCCGTCGGCCATCTCGTAGAGCGAATAGGCGTTGTCCACAGCTTCCATCTTCACGGGCTGTGTTCTGGGCAAATCGAGCACCACATCCCAATAATTGGCCTTGTCGGGGTCGGTTACCCCGGCCAGAAATTCATCGTATTTGTGCTCTGGCACGATCATGTGATCGCTGACCAGGATTTTGGTGTGCGCCATCACGCTTTTGCACGGGCCGAGCACGGTCACGATCTGCGAGGGTGCGTAGGGCAGATCGAACAGGAATCCCCCGCTGTCTTTGGTGTAGAAGGCGTCTTGCCCATAAGGGTTGCTGCCGAGTGACGGCCCATACCTGGTCGGCCCGGTCCACGCCAGCGAGAACCAGAGAATGTCGCCCAACACGCCCTTTTTGACAAGGTCGCGCAGGTGCGCCATATCCGGGTCGAGCGGCGAGTTGGAACTTGGCTCGACGAGCGCCTTGACGCCGGCTTTGCGCACGGCGGCGGCGATGGCGCGGGCGTCGTCCATATTCGTTGCCAGCGGCTTTTGCAGCAGAACGTGTTTCCCGGCTTCGACGGCTGCGAGCGTGAATGGGACGTGCGTTCCCGGTGCGGTGAGGATGAACACGGCGTCCAGGTCGGCCTGCGCGAGCATCTCGTAGTAGTCGAGATACTGCTCCTGCGCGCCGAAGAGTCGCATACACGCTCGCGTGCGCGTCTCAAACCGGTCGCAGACGGCGACCAGGTCTACGGTTTCTATCCGCATCAGGTAAGGCAAGTAATACGCCGTCGCTACGACCCCGCAGCCCACGATACCAACTTTGACTTTTTTTGTCTTCTGTGTCATGTTCAACTCTCCGTAGGAATAGCGTCTTAGCGTCTCAGCGCACTTCGCTGAAATGGGTTCGGCTTTCTTGCTTCTTGCTTCCTGCTTCTTTTATTTTCTGCGCTCTTCTAATTCTTCTATGGTGCGCGGCCAATCATCTTTTAGCAAACGCGACAAGGCCCGATCTGCTAACAACCGATCCTCTGTCTGGCAACGCGGGCAGTAGTTGGTCTCGTTCTCCGCGTAGCGAATGCGCTGGACTTTGACCCCGCACACCGGGCATGGCTGGTCGTAACGCCCGTGGACAGCCATCGCCTCGTGGAACGCCGTGACTTTTGGCATTCCGTCGCCGGCTTCGCTGCGTAGCCGTTCGACCCACTCCGCGAGGACTACCCGCGTCGCCTTGGCCAGTTGCGTGACCTGCTCATCTGTCAGGCTCTTCGTGAGCAAAAAGGGTGACAGCCGCGCGCGGTGCAGGATTTCATCCGAGTAGGCGTTGCCGATGCCGCTGAAGAGGCGTTGATCGGTGAGCGCACGTTTGAGTGTGTGATTTTCGGCCTTGAGCGCGGCGCGGAACGCCTCGAAGGTCGCGTCCATCACCTCCAGCCCGCCGCGGTCGAAGGCGCGGAGTGCATCTTGTCCGCGAATCAGGTGCAGGCTCGCGCGCTTCTGGGTTGAGTTTTCGGTGATGAGCAGCGTCCCATTCGCAAAATCCAGCGCCGCCAACCAGCCCTTCGCCGGGACTTTGTGCTCTGGCGGATACCAGTGCAGCCGTCCGCTGATCATCAGGTGTAGGACGAGGAAATACTCGTCGTTGAAGTCGAAGACGATGCGCTTGCCGATGCGCTCAATCCCCTGCAGGGTACGCCCTTCCAACGCTGCGATGGGGGGATCTGCCGTGCGCAGCAGAAAGATGTGCGCAATGCGCGCGTGTTTGAGCATCTGCCCCTGGATGAAATACCGCAGCCGCTCGATGTAAACGACAATATCGGGATATTCGGGCACAGCGCCTCCTCGTATTTTGTAAAACGTAAAGCATAAAACGTGCAGTCAGGCTTACGTTTTACGTTTCACGTTTCATTCTTCAGCGCCTGGCGAATGATGTGGGCCATCGCGTCAATCTCGAACGGCTTGCGGACCACGTCCAGGAAACCGGCGGCGTGCAGCGAATCCAGGCTTTCCTGCATCGCGTAACCGGTGATGCCGAGCGCCTTGACGTGTGGCGCGGCGCGTTTTAGCTCCAGCAACAGCGTCTTGCCGTCCATCTCCGGCATCACGATATCGGTGATGACGAGCGCGATCTGGGCCTTGTGGGCCGCGTAGACTTCCAGCGCCTCGCGTCCGTGGCTGGCCGTCAACACGCGGTAGCCGAGCATTTCGAGCATATTCTCACCCGCCTCGCGCAGTTTCGCGTTGTCCTCCACCAATAACAGCGTCTCACCCTGGCCACGTGGGGCTTCTGCTGATAGCGGAGCTTGTACCGTGGGCGTGGCATCGCTGAGAGGCAGGTAAATAAAGAACGTTGTGCCTTTGCCCTCTGCGGTGGTGAAATCAATATACCCGGCGTGATAGCGCACGATGCCAAACACCTGCGCCAGGCCCAGGCCGGAGCCTTTCCCCACTTCTTTGGTGGTGAAGAATGGCTCGAACACATGCGTCGCCACTGCGTCGGACATCCCCACGCCGGTATCGGTAACGGCGAGGCGTACCCATGCGCCGGGACGCATCTCTGCGACTGGCGGCGATTCATCCGGCGCTACATTGAGGCGCGTAAGGGTGAAGCTGAGGCTGCCGCCGGATGGCATCGCGTCGCGGCTGTTCAGCGCCAGGTTGAGCAACGCCTGCTGGATTTGACCGGCGTCGCCTTCGATGATGTAATTTTCTGCGTCGGCTGTTAGCGTCAACCGGATGTTTTCGGGCAACATCCGTTGCAGGGTGGCGATAAAGCCGGTCAAGCAGGCGCGCAAATCCAGCGGTTGGAGTTTGACCATCGCGCGTCCGCCGAAGTCGAGAATCTGCTGCACGAGGTCGGCGGCCTTTTTGGATTCTGTATGAATGGTGGCGAGCGCCTGCGCCACCTTGGACGGCAGACCCGGCGTGCGCTGCGACAGTTGCGTGTAGAGCAGAATGGTCGTCAGCAGGTTGCGAAAATCATGGGCGATGCCGGCGGCCAGTTGCCCCACAGCCGCCAGGCGTTCTTGCCGGCGTAGTTGTTGCTCCAGTTGTTGCCGCTCGGTGATGTCGCGGGTGACAGAGAGAATGCAAGGTTCACCGTCAAGCTGGATGAGACGGGCCGACAGCAGCCCGTTACGGATGACGCCGTCTTTCCGTCGAAAACCTGCTTCCAGGTTTTCGACGTAGCCATTGGCTTGTAATAACGTTAGCATCCGGGTGCGGTCATCTGGGTTAATCCAAATCTTCAACTCCAACGACGTGCGCCCGATGGTCTCTTCCCTTGAATACCCCATAATGCGCGCGAACCCTTCGTTGACTTCGAGGTACTTGCCATCGGCCAAACGGCTGATAATGATGGAATCAGGGCTGATGTGGAAGGCGATGCGGAAACGTTCCTCGCTTTCACGCAACGCCGCCTCGGCCAATTTGCGTTCTGTGATGTCGCTATGCGTGCCCACCATCCGCACGGCGCGCCCTTCGGCGTCGCGTTCCACCACTTTGCCGCGCCCCAGGATCCAACGATAAGCGCCATCTTTCGTGCGCATCCGAAACTCGACGGCGTAAGAGGGCAGGTGCATATCAAGATGGCATTGAATTGTGGCTTCGACCGCTGCGATGTCATCGGGATGAACTTGCCTGCGCCAGTTCGCATAATTGGCCGGGAATTCGTCCGGCGCATAGCCGAGCATGGTGTAGTAGCGGGGGCTGAAGTATGCTGTACCCTGGGGCACATTCCAATCCCAAATGCCGTCGTTGCTGGCGTCAATCACCAGCGACAGTTGCGCCTGGCTTTCGCGCAGCGCCTGATCTGCCCGTTTGCGGTCTGTAATATCTACCATAATGAGGTAACCGGCCAGGATTTCGCCGTGTGGATTATAGATCGGCACGGCGCTGACTAATTCCCAACGGCTTGTGCCATCTTTGCGGACGATACGGCGTTCTTCGTTGAATGTGCTCTCCCCACGCAATGCGCGCGCCAACGGAAGATCTTCGACGCGGCCCGGGTTCCCGTCCGGATCAAAGTCTTGGAATGAGGGGATGAAATCGAAAAGCGATGTGCCGTTGAGCGCCGGTTCATCGGCTATCCCCAGGAACTCTTGCGCCGCCGGATTGACCACCTCAATGCGCGCCCCTGGCATCTTGACCAACGCTACCGGAACGGGAGACTGTTCAAGCGCCGCTTGCAACATGGCTTTGGTGTTGGTTAGTTCTACTTCTGCTTGCTTGCGGGCGGTAACGTCGGCCAGAGTGACAACAGAGCGTCCATCCGGCAAGAAGGCAGCGCGAAATTCAATGTCTTTGATGCTACCATCGCGGCAGGCGACCTGAAATTCGCGGATGGTGTTAGCAAATTGCGCGTCCTGTTCCCATCTGGCGAATACGTGCGCGCGATAGTCTGGGTCTGGGTAGGCCTGGCTGAACCAGGCATCGAGTGTGGCGATCTCTTCCGGCGCATAACCGAGCAGTTCGGTGAGGGTGTGATTCGCGCGCAACAACTGTCCTTTGGGACTCCATACCAATATGCCGACCGGCAGGCTCTCGAACAGTCCTTCCAGCAGATCGTGGTGGCTTTGGAAGGCTTGCTCAGCGCGTTTGCGGGGCGTGATGTCGGTCAATGCGCCAAACAAGCAGCGTTGCGTTGATGCCTCCAAGAGCAAACAGCGCGTGTACGCCGTTATCCAGACGATGTCGCCGTTCTTGACGCGCAGACGTAGCTCACATTCGCTGGTCGCTCCGGGCGGCAATTGCAGTACGTGTTGTTCAAAGAGCGGCCAATCCGCATCTACGACAAGGTTGCCCCAACAACCGATTTCTTTCATTTCCGCTGGCGTATAGCCTAGCGTGTCTTCTGTTGCGCCGGCGATCCAGTCAATGCGATAGCCGGTGTCTGGATAGTGCAAACAAGAGTAAATAATATCCGTCGTCAGCGCCGATACCTGACGGAAACGTTCCTCGCTGGCCCGTAGCACCGCGTCGGCTTGCTTGCGCGCAGTAATGTCAACCGTCGTTCCCCAAATTCGCCGCAAGTAGCCGTTTTCGATGATGCCGATATCGTTGCTGAGGAAGAAACGTTTTTCGCCTTGCGGGGTGACTTCTTCCGTTTCACTATCAATGGTGTGGTAGTTGGACTCGATGAACTTTCTGAATGTAGCGCGATTGGTCGGATTATCTTTGCCGCCGTGGAAATCTATCATACGTTGGCCGATCAGAGCTTCTCTGGAAGGCAGGTTATACATATCTGCCATCGCTTGGTTACATTCACCCATGTAGGCATATTGATAAATGGCGTCTATTTGTTCTTCGACCGGCAAAGAAATATCAATTGGCTGATCGAATTCGGTGCAGTAGATCGCCTCGTGGCTCTGGCTGATGAAAGAGTAGTAGCGTTCCTGGCTTTTACGCAATTCTTCTGCGATTTGCTGGCGTTCGGTAATATCTTTGCCAAAAACTGAGAGGCCGTGCTGCGAGGGATAGGCATTGATTTCGAAATCGTGTTCTTTGTCTCCGAGGCGGTAATGGCTGGTAAAACTCCGTGGTTCTTGGGTGGTCAATACCTCACGATAGATGGCAATCGCTTCTGCTGCATCAGGAAAGAGATCGTAAATTGACTTGCCGACGGCATCTTGGGCGGCGATCCCACAAAGCTGTTCGGAGGCTTTGTTCCAAAACGTGTAACGCAAGTTTTTGTCCAGCGCAAAAAAGATGTCGGTGATGCTGTTGGCAAGTTCACGGTACGGTGTTTCACTCTCCCGTTGCGCACTCTCGGCCTGTTCGCGCGCAGCGATGAGGCGCGCTTGTTGGACATTTTGGTAAGCAGAAGCCGAGAGTTGGTTGGCTAAGGTGAAGAGCATCCGCGCCACCCGCTCAAATTGCGCGCGCGACATCGCGGGGACTTCGCGGAACGCCGCGAGCATGTCCGCCTCGTCTACGCCAATCTCACGGGCGTACGCGCGCATCCGCTCCTCGGTTTGCGTTTCATCGCGCACCTGCCCGATGAGCCAGTTGGCAATATGCCGCCCACCGACTACGATGGCGGCCCCCGCATCCCATAACCCGCCGCTCATGCACGGTTGGATGATCGGCCCGTCCGGGTGAACTTGCCCTAATGTGGCATCCGACTTATAGCAATTGGCGCGCCCAAGCGCCGTTTGGCAGATGATGTCGTTGCACAGCCGGCAAAAATTGCTCGGTGCAGTGATCGGCGTCCCATCCGGGCGTGTAATGATCGAGGCGACACCGGTGGCGTTGGAAAATTCATCCTGCAGGCGTTGAATATCGTTTAGATTGAACAGGTCTTCAAACGTGATGGCGTTTTCATCGGTGACTGATGAGTGGGAGACTGTATCCATAAGTTCTCTCTCCTCAAGCGTATTTGCGCGCGCTACCTTCAGAAAAACGTAATGCGTAAAACGTACAAACTCTTTTACATTTCACGTTTTACGAAAGCTCATTCTTCAACTGAGATGAAACGCATCCAACTTATACTTTGGTCTTTGCTCTTCTTCGAGTATATGTGAATTGTGTTACTGCGCAATAGCCTTATTGGTTGCTTGCTTTTTGTTTACTCACTGCCCCCGTCTCGGCGGCAGGTGAGCCTTTTGCGCCCTCGGGACAGGGGCGCTGAGCAAGAGGGCTTTTTTCTTTGCTCACTGCCCCCGTCTCGGGGGCAGGTGACGGCCTTGCCTTTTGTAGTCTGGCGAGTTTGTGATACTATGAACCTGACGCAGCTACTAGCCAGGCTGCGCGCCACAACAAGGAGGGGAATTATGAAATCTGTTGAGTCGCATCATCCTACTAGGCCGCCCGCGCATCCTCACGGCTGGCAGCAAGACGATAGCGCGTTGATCCCGCGCGAGCGCAGTCTGCTGATTGCCTGGTGGATCGCCATCATCCTGGCGGTCGTCTTTATTGTCGGGGCGGCGGTGCTCAAACCGAAACCCTATTGGGAGATCGTGCAGTTTATTGGCGACGGATTGGTCGTCACGTTCCAGATCACCATTGTTTCGATGACGTTTGCACTTATCCTGGGCCTGGTCGCCGGCTTGGGCCGCACGGCGACTAACTCGTTCTTCAACATCCTGGCTTCGCTGTACGTCGAGGTCATTCGCGGCATCCCGTTGCTGGCGCAGTTATTCTGGATTTATTACGCGATGTCGCGCTACATCAAATTGGGGCCGCAAGTTTCGGCGGTGTTGGGCTTGACGATCTGTTACGGCGCGTACATCGGCGAGACGTTCCGGGGCGGCATCCAGTCCATCCCCAAAGGCCAGATGGAGGCCGCGCGCGCGTTGGGGCTTACCCGCGCCCAGGCGATGCGCCACGTCATCATTCCGCAGGCCGTGCGCGTCATCTTGCCGCCGGTGGGCAATGAGTTCATCGCCATGCTTAAAGACTCGTCGCTCGTCTCCGTGCTGGCGATCTCCGACATGCTGCGCCGGGGCCGCGAGTATGCCTCGCGCACCTTCAACTACTTCGAGACGTACACCCTGGTCGCGCTGGTTTACCTGCTGGTGACGTTGATTTTCTCGCGCGTCGTCTTCTACATCGAACAGGGGATGTCGCGCCAGGACAAGGAGAAGCCAGTCTCGTTGATGCACCGGTTGGCCGGCGGTTTGGTGGATTTTGTCGTGCTGGATTTTATCGGGTTGATCGTGTATGGCCTGATTCAGTCCGTATCGCTGCTCGCGCCCGCATTGCCAGTTTACCTGGTGCTGTTGCTCGTGATGCTTGGCGTGAGTTTGATCTATGTCGTTTTCTTTTGGATGCGCGCCGGGCGGACGCCGGGTATGATGGCGGTTGGGTTACGGCTTTCTGATGAAGATGGCGGGCATCCAACGCTCACGCAGGCGTTGTTGCGGCTGCTGTTCTTGATTTTGCCGTTGCCTGGTCTGAGTTTGCTATGGATGCAGTGGGCGTCCGACGGTGAGCCGTTGCACGACCGCTTCGCGCGCACCTACATCTCCAGGGATTGAGGGCTGATAAAATGAGTACAACACCAATTGTTCAGATTCGGAATCTGCATAAACGTTTTGGCCGCATTCACGCGCTCAACGATGTAAGCCTGGATGTGGAAGCCGGGGAAGTGGTCGTCATCATCGGGCCGAGCGGATCGGGCAAATCCACGCTGTTGCGCTGCGTCAACCGCCTGGAAGTGCCGACCAGCGGCACGATTACTATTGATGGCGTAGAGATTCGCGGCGACGAGCGCCAGGTCAACCAGATGCGCGCCGAGGTGGGGATGGTGTTCCAGCAGTTCAACCTCTTCCCGCACATGACGGTGACGGAGAACATCATTCTGGGGCCGATGGTTGTGCATAAGTGGGAACGCGAGCGCGCCGTGATCCTCGCCCACGAACTGCTGGCAAAGGTCGGCATCCCCGAAAAGGCTGACGTCTACCCGGAGCAGCTCTCCGGTGGGCAGCAACAGCGCGTCGCCATTGCCCGCTCGCTGGCGATGCAGCCGAAGATTATGCTCTTCGACGAACCGACCTCGGCCCTTGACCCGGAGATGATTAAGGAAGTGCTCGATGTGATGCTCGACCTGGCCCGCGAGGGAATGACGATGATGGTGGTCTCGCACGAGATGGGCTTCGCGCGCAATGCCGCCAAACGTATGGTCTTTATGGATCAAGGGCAGATCATCGAAATGACCACGCCCGAATTGCTCTACACCGCTCCGCAGCACGAGCGGACGAAGCGGTTCTTGAGTCAGATTTTGCATTGAGTTGCGGGTTGAGAGTTGAAGGTTGCGGGTTGAAAGTTTAAAGTTGAATCATGCGCCCGATTGCTTCACCCACAACCCACACCCCGTAACTTTTACTCCAGGAGATTGCCATGATTGCCGAAACGATGACCAGCCGCGAGCGTATGATTCGCGCCTTGCGTTTTGAGCATCCCGACCGCGCGCCGCGTAACCTGTGGACGCTGCCGGGCGTTTCGATGTTTCGCGCCGATGAGTTAGCGGCGCTGCGTGCGCGTTTCCCGGACGACATTGGCGGGCCTGCCGCGCGTTATGGACAGGCCAGGCGTGCCACCGGAACGCCTAATCTCGTCGGGACGTACACCGACGAGTGGGGCTGTGTATGGGAGGTGCTTGAGCCTGGCGTTATTGGTGAGGTCAAAGGCGCGCCATTGGATGACTGGAGCGCCCTGGCGCACTACAGACCGCCCAACGAAATCCTGGACAACGCCGACTTCAGCCAGGTGAACGCGAGTTGCGCCCAGAGCGACAAGTTCATCCTCGCCGGGACGACCGTGCGTCCTTTCGAGCGGATGCAGTTTATCCGGGGCACGGAGAAGCTCTTCGTAGACCTGGCCTACGGGACGGCGGAACTGTTTGCCCTGCGCGATATGTTGCACGAATTCTTTATGCGAGAATTGACGCTCTGGGTCAAGACCGATGTGGACGCTATCAGCTTTATGGACGACTGGGGCGCGCAAAACCGCCTGCTCATCTCCCCACAAATGTGGCGCGAAGTGTACAAGCCGCTCTATGCCGACTACGTGAACCTCATCCACAGCGCCGGAAAGTTCGCCTTTTTCCACTCCGACGGGCACATCGCCGCCATTTACCCCGATCTGATCGAAATCGGTGTGGACGCGCTCAACTCACAACTGTTCTGTATGGACATTGAAGCGTTGGGGCAAGCGTACCGCGGCAAAATCACCTTCTGGGGCGAGATTGACCGCCAGGGCTTGCTCCCGTTCGGGACGCCAGAGCAGGTGAAGGCCGGCGTGCGCCGCGTGCGCCGCGCCCTCGACGACGGCTCCGGCGGCGTCATCGCCCAGTGCGAGTGGGGCAACGACGTGCCGATGGAGAACGTCGCGGCTGTTTTCGAAGCCTGGCTTGAACCGAATGGGGTGTCAACGGGTTGAACGGATTTGAACGGATTTTTTTCTCTTTAATCCGGTTCATCCGTTAAATCCGTTGACAAATATCTTGAGGAGGAATGACTATGCAATGGGAAAACTTGACGGCGACGGCGTTTGCGGAGGCCGTGCGTGAAACCGGCGTCTGCGTAATGGCGCTGGGTGTGTTGGAGAAGCACAGCGAGCACCTGCCGCTGGGCACAGACTTCCTCAACGCGCACAAAATCGCGTGTCTGGCGGCAGAAAAAGAACCGGCGGTAGTCTTCCCGCCGTTCTACTTCGGCCAGATTTATGAGGCGCGCTGTTTCCCCGGCGCGGTGACGCTCAAACCCACGCTGCTGCTGGACGTGATTCAGAGCGTCTTTGACGAAATCGGGCGCAATGGCTTCGAGAAGATTGTCGTCTTCAACGGGCACGGCGGCAATACGCACCTGCTACAATTTCTGAATCAGTGTGCGTTGTGGGAAGAGAAGCCCTATCATCTGTACTTTCCGCTTAGCCTCACCGAGGAGCGGCGGGCGCAGTGGCAGGCCATCGTGGAGACTGAGGTGCACGGCCACGCCTGCGAGTGCGAAACCTCCATCAGCCTGGCGAATCACCCGGAGTTGGTGGATATGACGCGTGTCCCGGCGGAACCGGCGCTGCCGCTCAACCGGATGCGCGATCTGCCCCCGACGCACACCGGCATCTGGTGGTACGCGAACTACCCCGACCACTACGCCGGCGACGCCCGCCCCGCCACCCGCGAAAAGGGTCTCGCGCTGCGCCAACTGGAGATTGACAACCTGGCGGAGTACATCGCGGCGGTCAAGGCCGATCAAGTTGTGCCTGCGCTTACCCGCGAATTCTTCCGAAAAACGACGTTCGAACGTTCCAACGTTAGAGCTTGAACAGCTTCGCCGCGTTGCCGCCCATGATCAAATCGCGCTCGGCCGGCGTGACGTCGTCTGCCAGCGCCGCCTCGTAAGTAGCGCGGACGACGTGCGGGCGCTGGAAGGGCGCATCCGTGCCGAAGAGGACGCGCTCCGCGCCGAGCGTCTTGATGGCGTGTATGACGGCCTTCTCGGTCGTCGCGCTGCCGATGAGATACATATTCGGGCAGCGTTGAGCGATTTCGACGACGGCCTGGTTCATGTCCCAATCGGCCATGCCCATGTGGACCATTAACACGGGCATGTCGGGGTACATCCGCGCCACGCGCTCCGCCCGGAAGGGGTGCGTGTTCTCGTAGAAATCCGCGCCGATGTGGAACGCCAGCATCACGCCAGCTTTGGCGATCTCTTCGATGATGGGAAGCGCCAGCGTCGGATCGTCAATGCGGTAGTTGTTCTGCGCTCCGTTGAGCTTGACCCCGTAAAAGCCGTACTCCTCGGTGCAAACTCTCACCATCTTCTTAGCGTGTTCCACACTGACGGTCGGATCGGCCCAGCCGAAGCCGAGGATTTTGTCGGGATACTGGCGCATCGCGTCGTAGACATAACGGTTGTGTCCCTCGATCTCCTCGCCGTGATAATCCGGCTTGAGCCAGGTCAGCGTCTTGTCAATGCCGGCGCGATCCATCCGCTTGAGGTGTTCTTCCAGCGCAAACGCGCCGCCGGTGGGGGCAATGTGAGTGTCTGCGTCAATGATAAGCACAAGAAGGTTCCTCCCTATTTGAAAATCGCGCAATGCTAATCTTGCGGTTCATACATCTTGCGCTGTGTTGGGTCAACTCTATCCAACAATCGGTTGACCAACTGAAGGATGCTAGTCTCTAGTTCAGTATGGGTTAAAGGAGGCGTTGTGGTAGGCAGCAGATGTAATTTGCGGACCTGCAATAAGGCGCCGGCCATAAAGAATGGCTGTATTCCCAGATCCTTCGTCTGTGCTTTTGCTAACAAGTCATCAAAATCATAGCCGGTCTGAAGGATAAAGTGCAAGTCCACGAAATCTTTAGGCTCGGTACGCCCCAGAATGGCGGTCACTTTTCCACGCTATTACGATGATGCAGATAAAAAGCCGCAAGGGCCGTGCCGCCAGTCAGAAAAAAGCGTTGACCGGTATCAGTGGCAAAGAAACGCGCTAAAAAGTCGGCTTGCAAAGGGCTTAACCATGCATTAGTGTCCATAAGACCACCGTTCCAGCGCGTAAGCCCACAATTCTCGATCTTGCGGACAATGGAAATGCAGTTGATCGAAATAATCATGGATATCGCTCACGGTTACATAGCGCCAGATGTCATCCCAAGTCGCGTAATTAAGGATGCGGCTGATCAACCAGGCTTTATCTTCCGTTGCGCCTTCACGCAGCAAGTCATGAACTTGCTGTACGTTTAGATTGTAATCCCACAAAAAATAGGGTGATGCATGGTTAGATGGAGCAATGTGAGGGTCTTTGTCAATGACGGACATAGTTTTACTCCTGGTATTCTATGCTTTCACCAAATCATTATGTTCTAGCGATCAAATCAGGCTCAGGTCTTTTTGAGTCCCTATAACATCGGATGGAAACCTTAGTTGTGCATACCGGTATTGTAGCGCAAGGGCGTCAGGATGCAAAAACGTATTGGGGATTGGTAACTGCTAATCGGGTCATTGAGAATTGCCTTTCCCAATCCCCGATTACCAATCCCTAATTACCGATATCCCGGAGCACCCGCGCCAGCACCGCAATCCCCTTGTGATACTCGCGCAGATCAATGTGCTCGCGCGGCGTGTGATCGAGCGCCGAGTCGCCCGGGCCGTAGGCCAGGATCGGGCAGTTCCACACCGGGCCGACCACGTTCATATCTGAGGTGCCGCTCTTGACTTTGAATTGGATGCGCCCACCTTCCGCGTCAATGGCTTTGACAAAGGCTCGCGCCAGGGGCGTGTTCTTCGCGGCATGGTACGCGACCTCGCCGCCGCTGAAGCGCAGCTCCGCGTCTCCGGCGAACGTGTGTAGCGCGGCTTGCAGGTCTGCGATGGCGATCTCCGGCGGCAGACGGAATCCCAATGCGAGCGTTGCCGTCTGGATGAAGCCATCATCCTCCGAGCGCATCGCGCGCAACGAGGGCGCGAGCTGTTCGAACATCCGGGGGTGGGCGGCGTTGAAGGCGTCGGCGTGTTCCGTCACCGCGCGCCAGAACGCGAAGGCTTCTTCGCAGGCGCTCGCGTCGGGCCGGGCGGTGTGCTCGATCTCGCGGGAGAGCGTGTACTGCGCCAGCAGACGGCCTTTGTACCCCGTCGTCACGCAGTCCCACCCGCTCGGCTCGCCGATGATAACGGCGTCTGGCGCGAGTTTGTCCAGCAGGAAGCGCGCGCCTTTGGACGTAGCATGTTCTTCCTCGACCGCGCCAACGACGATGATACGCTTGCCGTTGTCTGTGCCGGCCCGCGCTGCCGCCATGACGAACGTCGCCAAAGGCCCTTTCGCATCCACTGCGCCGCGTCCGTAGAGCAGATTGCCCTCGCGCCGCACCTCAATATAGCCGGGGACGGTATCAATGTGGCCGAGCAGCAGCACCGTGCGCTCACCATCACCGATTTCGCCCACGGCATTGCCCGCCCCGTCAATGCTGACGCGAAAGCCGAGCGCCTCCATCCGGTCAGCCAGATATTCAACGGCAGGGCGTTCCTGTGTGGAAGGGCTGTATTGCTCCACAAGACCTTGCAGCAAGGTGTCTGCCAGGTTGTCATTCAGTGTTAGCATTGTCGTTACTTTTTTTTGACAGGATTCACGGGATTACTAAAAATCCTGTGAATCCTGTCCAAAACTATGCCGCCGCCACCTGCAACGTGTAGTCAATGACCTTCGCCGGGATGTTGACGCCGGTGGTGTCAATGCTGTTGCGGAATTCCATCGTGTAGTTGATCTCGTTCACCAGCAATCCCCGGTGTTCGTCCTCGAAGATGTCGAGCGCGACGACGCCGCCCCCCACGGCCGCCGCCGCTGCGAGGCACAAGTCATTCAGTTCTGGCGTCACCGGGCACTTCGATGCCACGCCGCCGCGCGCGGTATTGGTGATCCAGTGCGGCGACGTGCGATAGATGGCGGCGATGGTCTCGTCGCCGACAACGAAGGCGCGGATGTCGCGGCCTGGCTTGTGGATGTATTCCTGGATGTAGTAGATCGAATGGTGATAGGATCCGAGCACTTCTTTGTGTTCGAGCACTGTCTCGGCGGCCTCGCGGTCGTTGATCTTGGAAAGCAGCCGCCCCCACGAGCCGACGCCGGGCTTGAGCACCACCGGATAGCCAAGCGTCTCGATAGCCTCAAGCGCCGATTCTGGCGTGAACGCGACCATCGTGCGCGGGGTGGGAATGCCGGCGCGCACCAGGGCGCTCGTGGTCAGCAGCTTGTTGCCGCAGTTCTCGGCGACCTCGTAGGTGTTGACGGTGGGCACGCCCCAATCGCGGAATAGCAGCAGCGCATACAATGCGCGCGCGTGGCTGATGCAGCGTTCGAGGATGACGTCGTACTGCCAGCCGTTCTTTTGAATGTCGAAGACCACTTCACGGTCGTCAATAATGTCGAACTCGACGCCGCGATTTTGCAGCTCGGTAATCAGCAGTTTCTCTTCGACGCGGATACGGGAGCATAGAATTCCCACTTTTCCCATGGCGACATGCTCCTTACTCGCCCCAGTCTTCTTCTTCCTGCGGCGCGTAATCCACCGCGGGCGGATCGAGGGCGACGATCTCCAGCTCAGTCCCGCAATCGGGGCATATTACGATCTCGTGAACGATGGCGTCAATGGCCAATGGGATTTCGGCTGCACACTCTGGACATTCTGCAAACATGATTTTCCTCCTTAACTTTGACTTGGCTAATATGGGTACATGAAAAAAAACAGCTTCCGTTTTGTGCGCGAGGCTGGAAGCTGGTTTTTTGCCTGTTTGGATGCAAACACCACTATCCAGACTCGACGTCCGGCTTGGTGTGCTTGCACTTCAGTGGGGTATCCTGGCGACAGATGTTCATGGCGTCCCTCGGAAGGCATTTTCCCAGGTTCGGCGAAATTGTCAAACCGGCGGGAATGTTCCAGCGCGCAACTCCTTCAGCGTCTGCAGGATTTCTTCGTGGGTGTTCATCACGAATGGCCCGTAGCGCGCGACAGGTTCGTGCAGCGGCTTCCCAGCAATGAGCAGGAAGCGCACGCCTGCATCGTCGGTTTGCACTTCGAGCAGATCGCCGTCAGCGAAAATGGCAAGCTGTGTGGCTGCGATGTCTGTCCCCGCGCCGCCGTCCGCCACGCCGAACGTCCCCGCGCCTTCGAAGACATAAGCGAGCGCGGTGTGCCCGCGTTCGATCACCTGCACGAAGCTGCTGTGCGGCGGGATAGTGACGTCCAGGAACAGCGGATCGGCGACGATGTCCGTCACCGGCCCTGGCACGCCATCTACCTTCCCGGCAACAACGCGGATATGAATTCCATTGGGCCGGTCTATTTCTGGGATACGCGCGGCGGGCACATCCTGGTAACGCGGTTTCATCATCTTGTCTTTGGCGGGCAGGTTCACCCACAACTGAAAGCCTTCCAGTATGCCATTGTGCCGCTGCGGCATTTCCTCGTGCAGGATGCCGCGTCCGGCGGTCATCCATTGCACGTCGCCCGCGGTGATGTCGCCAGCGTTGCCGATGCTGTCGCGGTGGCGCACTAAACCGTCGAGCAGATAGGTGACAGTCTCAATGCCCCGGTGCGGGTGCATCGGAAAGCCGGCCACGAAGTCCGCCGCATTGCGCGAGCGGAAGTCGTCCAGCAAGAGAAACGGATCAACATAGTCCAGCGCCCGCGAAGCAATACTGCGGCGCAGCTTAACGCCTGCGCCTTCTACCACCGGCTCTGGTTCGACGATGCGCGCTACAGTTCGTTGAACTCCGCTGTTCTGTGTTTTTTGATCTTTATGCATTTTTTCCCTCCGTTTGTGATTGGTTGAAGGCGCTAGATACCGCTGTTTCGTAATTAAAAATATAAAACGCTTCAATATATGAATATTATCATAAAATCATCCGACGTCAACTGGGCGTTACTTGTGGATGTGCGTAAGCTATAGTAAGATTACTTCTATGCATCAGGATTTCGTAGTTGAAAATGACTTGACCATTTCATGAAAGGATTTTGCAATGATTTTATTGACTTTTCAGACGGATGAAGGACTCTTTCTGGGAATCAAGACCGAGAAGGGCGTGCTTGATGTCAAAGCGGCTGCCACAGCACTGAACGTAGCCGTTCCAGACACGCCCGCGGCGTTCTATGCACAAGGGATGGCTGCGCTGCCGGTATTGGAGGATCTGGTTGTGCTGGCACTGCTATCACCTGAGTGCGCTTCATGCCTGCGTGACGAATCTACGCTCATTTACGGCCCGTGCGTGCCCAACTCGGAGAAAATCCTCTGCGTGGGTCTCAACTATCGCCGCCACGCCGCCGAATCCGGCGCCAAAGTGCCGGAAGTGCCGGTGTTTTTCTCCAAATTCAACAATGCGCTGGCAGCTCACGGCGACGCAATCCCCATTCCACGCGGCGTAGTCCAGATTGATTACGAGGTTGAGTTGGCTGCGATCATCGGTAAACCGGCGAAATACGTTTCCGAAGACGAGGCGCTGGATTACGTGCTAGGCTACTGCACCGCCAACGACGTCAGTGCGCGCGAGTTGCAGATGCGTACTTCGCAATGGCTGTTGGGGAAGACCTCGGACAGGTTCTGTCCACTCGGCCCATACCTGGTCACGGCGGATGAGGTCGGCGACCCGCAGGCGCTCTTCACCAAGAGCTGGCTCAACGGCGAACTGCGCCAGAATTCCAACACCGCCGATATGGTTTTCACCGTCGCGCAAATTATCAGCTACGCAAGCCAATATATGACGCTGAAGCCAGGCGACGTCATCCTCACCGGCACGCCGGAGGGCGTCATTCTGGGGATGAAAGAGAAAGTGTGGATGAAGCCAGGTGATGAAATCACCGTGGAAGTGGAGAAATTAGGGAAACTGACCAACCGGCTGGTGGAGGGATAATGGCAGCCGCGTCTGTAGCCAGACCCAACTTTGTGCTCATTTTGACCGATACGCAGGCCACGAACGTGATCGGCGCTTACGGGCATCCTGAATTGCGCACGCCCAACATTGACCGGTTAGCCGAAACGGGCATCAAATTCGAGCGCGCGTATACGACGTGCCCGGTCTGCACACCGGCGCGCGCCGGGTTGTTCACCGGCATCTATCCCCATACAGCTGGTGCATGGACCAACAATCTGCCGCTGGGCGACAACATCAAGACGCTCGGCCAGCGTTTCCGCGACGCCGGGTATGCCACGGCTTACGTGGGCAAGTGGCATCTCGATGGGCACGATTACTTCGGCACAGGTATCTGTCCCGATGGTTGGAATCCGGCGTACTGGTACGACGGCGCGAATTACCTGGCCGAACTTACCACGGAGGAAATCACCCTCTGGCGACGCGGCCTCAATTCACTGGAGGCGCTACGGGCGCATCATATCCAGCCTCAATTCACCTGGGCGCACCGGGTGAGCGACCGGGCGATTGCTTTTCTTCAGAATCGAGGATCAGCGAATGAGCGAATGGAAGCGTCTGCGAATGACGTCCCCCTTCTCAAGTCTCACCTATCCCCAGTTACCAATCCCGAATTACCGGTTGTAAGACCGTTTGTACTTGTTGTGTCCTACGATGAGCCGCATCACCCGTTCACCTGTCCGCCGGAATACGTGGAGCGGTTTGCCGGGTACGATTATCCGCTTGGCCCGGCAGCGTTCGACACGCTAGAGGGTAAACCGGCGCACCAACGGGAGTGGGCGGCGGCCTCGCATGTGCCGCAGCGGGTGCGGGAGACCGGCGTGACGCGCCAACCGCTGTACTTTGGCTGTAACAGTTTTGTGGATGCCGAAATCGGGCGGGTGATTGACGCCGGGCGCGCTTACGCGCCCGACAACACATGGATTATCTTCACCTCGGACCATGGCGAATTGATGGGCGCGCATCAACTCACCGGCAAAGGGCCGGCGATGTACGAGGAAATCACACATATTCCGTTGATCATCGAGCCGCCCGGAGGGATTGCTAGCGGCGCGGTCAATACTACTTTGGCGAGCCACATTGATTTGTTGCCCACGCTGTTAGAGCTGGCAGGGATGGATGTTCCGCCGATTCTGGAAGGCGATAGTCTCGTCGCGCAGTTAGGCGGTGCAGAAAACCCGGACAAGGCTGTGTTTATGGAGTTCAACCGCTACGAGATCGAGCATGACTCCTGGGGCGGCTTCCAGCCGGTGCGGTGTGTGGTCAGTGGACAGTACAAACTGGTGCTCAATCTGCATCACACGGATGAGTTGTACGATGTGCAGACCGACCCCGCCGAAGTCCACAACCGGATTGACGATCCGGCTTACGCGGCGATCCGGGATGCGTTGCACGACCGGCTGCTAGAATGGATGTACACCAAGCGCGATCCCTTCCGGGGTGCGGTGTGGGAAAGACGACCGTGGCGCGACACGCGCCGTTTGCAGTGGCGCGGCGCGTTCCGTCCTCGTCCGGCGGATGGCTACGCGCCGCAAGTGCGCGACTACGACACGGGCTTGCCCACACGCGGGGTTGACGTTGAGACGTTCGACGCGCCGCCTACGGCTCGGCCACCGGGAGTGTAAAGCTGAACGTTGCGCCTTCTCCGGGGGTGCTGCGCACGTCAATATGCTCACCGTGCGCCTCGATAGCGAGTTTGCAGAAAGCCAATCCCAGGCCGTGACCACGTTCTTTGTGTCTGCCGGCGATAAATTTATGAAACAGGCGATTCTGGAGTTCCACGGGGATGCCTGGGCCGGTATTGCTGACCGATACCCGGATTTTGGGAGTGTTCCCCTCTTCGCGGGTGGCTGTGACGCGGATCAGCCCCTCTTCCGGCGTGAATTTAATAGCGTTGCCGATTAAATTTTGAAGCACACGTCTGATTAGTTCCGCATCGGCCTGGACAGCCGGCAACGAACCGCTGACCTCGTTGTGAAGTTGCAGCGTCTTCTTGACTGCCAGGGATTCCAGTGAAGTGATTGTCTCGGCAACCAGGTCATTGAGTTG
This sequence comes from Anaerolineae bacterium, assembly GCA_035420085.1. Taxonomy (GTDB): domain Bacteria; phylum Chloroflexota; class Anaerolineae; order B4-G1; family SLSP01; genus DSWT01. The sequence continues at coordinate 1,121 of DAOLUH010000060.1, read as the reverse complement.
AAATGTCGTGAGGTGCAGAGGAATCTGTCCGCTTTCCAACTCGCTGATGTCCAGAATGTCCTTGATCAACACGAGCATCTTTTGGGCGTTGTTTGAAGCGATGCCGATAATGACCTTTTGATTGTCGTCGAGGCTTGCCTGGCTGTCTGCCGTCAGAAGTTCAAGGGCGGTGTAGATGGCGCCTAACGGATTGCGCAGATCGTGGACCATGGTGTGAATCATAACATCGCGCAGTTGCTCGGCTTCCCGCTGTCGGCTGGTATCCATGACAAAGGCCATCGCCAACAAGCCGAGTTGTGTTTCCGCGAATCCCAAGCTGACTTCGACCGGAAAAACATGCCCATCTTTGTGGCGCGCGTTGAGATTTAGTCCGATTCCCATCGGGCGAATACGGGGATTTTGCATGTAGTTGGCGCAATGACTCGTATGTACAGCGCGCATTTCATCGGGGATGAGGGTGATCAACGGTTGGCCGACAAGCTCAGTGCAGCCGTAGCCGAACAATCGCTGTGCGCTTTCGTTGATCAGCACGATGTTACCGTGGGCATCGCTGACGATGATGCCGATGGGTGCTGCCTCGAACAAAATGCGCGTTGTATTTTCATGGAGCAAGGCGTCCATACAACTGTTGATAATCTCTTCAGGATGTTGCGCCTGTTTGCGTTCACTGTTCATTGCCGCTTGATCTCCCGATATTGTGACATATCATTGCCATAGTGTAAAACATAGAGTGTAAGGGAAACGGCAAATTATGCAAATTCTGCGAGGGGCTTTATCGAGGCTACGGCCTGACCTGGCGCTGCCACGTGTGTTGTACGAAGACAACACACGCCGCGAGTATATGACCAGAGTGATTGTGTTGATGTTGGGCATAGTCTCATCGGTTGTCACGGTGCTGCTTGCAGTGGGGTATGTTTTTGACTGGTTTATGGGGGAAGATGTCGTCATCATTTTAGTCGTCAGTTTGCTGATGTGGGCGGGATGGTGGTTGGCGAATCGAGGTGTATGGCGTATCGGACGGTACGCGCCGATAGGATTGTTCTTTGCCTTAGCGGTGTACGTTAACTACCTAAATTTCGCCCAAAGTAACGGCGATATGCTTATGAGTAAGCAAGGCTGAC
>DAOLUH010000059.1:0-33851 GCA_035420085.1 Anaerolineae bacterium | reverse complement strand
CCCCCTGCCTCTCCCCCTCCCCCCACCCTCCCCACCTCCCCTACTCCCCCACCTCCCCACTCCCCTCCTCCCCCACTCCCCTCCTCCCCCACTTCTCCACTTCCCATCCCCGACACCCAAATCAATTTCTGCCCGCAATGTGGGCGGCGAGTAACGAGAGAGTATCGCTTCTGCCCGGGCTGCGGCGCGCGGCTGCCCATTGAGGAGAGCGCGGCATGAGACGCGCGTTCTGGCTGCTCTGCATCGCGCTTGTGCTGCTGCCGGGCATGGCGCTGGCTCAAGGGACGGGAAACGTTGCTGTCATCGGGCACGTGACCAACGGGACGCCGGGCGGCGCGCTGCCGGTGGGCGCGCCAGTGACGCTGCAATTTTACAGCGCGGGCGCATGGACAGCGATTTATACGACTACCCTCGCCGCCGACGGCGCTTTCCGCTTCACCGACTTCAGTCCAGAAGGCAGCAGCGACTTCGTCACCCACATCCTCTACCAGGGCGTGGATTATTACTCGTCCCCGACCAAGCTGACCGGGGAGGGCGAACTGGTCGCCGATCTGGCGATTTATGAGCCAACCACAGACGCGAGCGGCGTGGTGATTGACCAGGTCCACTACTTCATCGTGCCCAAAGGCGAGACAGTGCGCATCGCCGAGTATTACCTCCTCGGCAACACCAACGACCGCACTTACGTGGGAACAGAAAACGCCGACAGGACGCGCACAACACTCAGCTTCACCTTGCCGGAAGGCGCGGCCAATCTGACATTTGACGGGCCAGGGTTGGGCGAGCGTTTTGTGGGCGACGCCGCGCGCTTCGTTGACACGCGCGCCATTCCACCCGGCAGCGCCACCGTGGACGTGGACTTCAGCTACGAGCTGCCCTTCAGCGAGGGGATGCGCGTCGAGCGGGCCGTGGATACGCCGATTGCGCTGGCTGCCATCATCGTCAGCAGTGAAAGCATCGGCATTGAAGGGCCGGGCATCAACCCACAGGGGATGATCAACACGCAGATGGGCGTGGCGGCGTCGTATTCCGCCGGGCCGTTCGCGGCAGGCGAGTCGCTGGCGTTCACATTTGTTCCGCAGACGATGTCAGCCGCGCCGGTGAAGACGACCACCGCCGCAAAGCCGCTCAGCACCGCCGAACAGGCCGGCATCGGCGTTGCGGCGCTGGCAATTGCCGGGGGCATGGCTTATTGGCTCTTCCGCCCGACGCGGGTGCCGCCTCCGCCAGAAGCGGCGCGCCCGGCGCTCGAAGCAATCGCGGCGCTGGACGCTCGCTTCGCCGCGGGCGACATCGCCGAAGAAGCCTATCGCCAGGAACGCGAGGCGCTCAAACAGCAGCTTTACGCGACTTTACGCGAGAGCGCCGGGAGTTGACGATGGCGGGCCGACATCCCCGAATGCTCCGCGAAGAAAAGACCGTCGCCGCGATGACGCGCCTCTACTGCCGCGACCAGCACGGAACCCCGGCGGGCTTGTGCGCCGATTGTGACGCGCTGTTGACCTACGCGCGCGCGCGGCTGGAACGCTGTCGCTACCAGGAACGCAAGCCCACGTGCGCCAAATGCCCGATTCACTGTTATAAGCCGGAGATGCGGGAGAAGATTCAGGCGGTGATGCGCTACGCCGGCCCGCGGATGCTCTTGCGGCATCCCGTTTTAGCCGTCCTCCATCTCGTGGATGGCCTGAAGAAAGCGCCGCCTGCGCCACGCCGATGATCGAGGTCAGCCAGCTCACCAAATCGTTCGGACCGCGCACGGCGTTGGCGGGCGTGAATTTGCGCGTCGCGCCGGGCGAGTGCGTCGTCCTTTGCGGGCCGAATGGCGCGGGCAAGACGACGCTGCTGCGCATCCTGGCGACGCTGGCGCGGCCCACGTCAGGCACAGTGCGCATCGCCGGGCTGGACCCTCTGAAGGCTGGCGCAGAGGTGCGGCAGCACATCGGCTTCGTCTCGCACCGCACGCTGCTCTACGATGATCTCACCGCCGAACAGAACCTCGCCTTTTACGCGCGGATGTATGGCATTCCCGCTGCGCAGACGCGCATTGACGAACTGCTTGAGCAGGTCGGGTTGACCGCGCGCCGCCACGATCTGGTGCGCACCTTCTCGCGCGGGATGCAGCAGCGATTGGCGGTAGCGCGCGCGGTGCTGCACCGCCCCGCCCTGGTACTGCTGGACGAGCCATACACCGGCCTCGATCCGCTGGCCGCGGACACGCTGACCGCGCTACTCACCGACCTGACCGGCGCCGGTTGCACCCTGCTGCTCACCTCACACAACCTGCAGAGCGACGTCACCCTCAACCGCCGCGTCGTCGTGCTCAACCGGGGTCGCCTCGTCTACGACGCCCCACATACCGACGCGAGCACGTTTCCGGCGCTGTACCGGGAGTTGGTGCAAGAAGCAAGAGGCAAGAAGCAAGAATCGGTGAGTGTAGAATCGGCGAATGAAGAATCAGCGAATGGGCGAGTGAGCGAAGCGGCGAATAGCGAATTACGCCCCACCCCCCACTCCCCCACTCCCCCACTCCCCCACTCCCTCACTCCTCCCTCCCCACTCCCCCACTTCCTCCCCCACGTCTGGGCCATTGTCGCCAAAGACTTGGCCGCCGAGCTGCACACGCGCGAGATTTTCAGCGCGATGTTCGTCTTTGCGGTGCTGGCGATGCTCATCTTCAGCTTCGCGCTGGATTTGCGGGGGGCGCTGGCCCAGGCTGCCGCGCCGGGCGTGCTCTGGGCGACGATTGCGTTTGCGGGGACGCTTGGATTGAGCCGGTCAATGGCGCGGGAGCAGCAGACCGGCGGCATCGAGGGGCTGCTGCTGGCTCCCGTAGATCGCGCGGCGCTGTTCTTCGGCAAGGCGCTCGGCAACCTGGCGCTGATGCTCGCCGTGGAAGTCGTGCTGCTCCCGCTGGCAATGGTGATGTTCGACGTGAATTTTCTGCGCGGCGGCGTGCTGTTGACGGCGCTCCTGGGGACGGTGGGCTACGCCGCCGTCGGCACACTGCTGGCGGCCATCGCCGTGAACACCCGCGCCCGCGAGGTGATGCTGCCGATCCTGCTGCTGCCGCTGCTCACACCGCTGCTCATCGCCGCCGTGAAGGCGACCGGCGCGCTGCTCGAAGGCGCAACCTGGGCCGGAATCGGCGGCTGGGGTCAGATTTTGGTGGTCTACAACCTGCTCATCATCGCGGTGGCGCTGCTCACGTTTGGGTACGTGATTGAGGAATGAGCGTTTGAACGTTGGAACGTTTTAACGTTCTGACCGTTTGTTGTGGAGGGGGTATGGCAAAAAAGAGTCTGCTAAACAGCGTGTTGGCGGGGTTGAGTGTGGTTATGTTCCTGGTCGCGCTGGGGATGGTCTTTTTCTATGCGCCGCGCGAAGCGACGATGGGCGAGGTGCAGCGCATCTTCTACTTCCACGTCGCCACGGCCTGGGTGGGGTTCTTCGGCTTCTTCATCACCTTCCTGGGCGGCGCCGTCTATCTCGCCACGAACAACCGGCGCTGGGACATCCTGGCATTCTCGTCCGCCGAAATCGGGCTGGTGTTTATCACGATGACGTTGGTGACGGGGATGCTGTGGGCCAAACCGGCCTGGGGGACGTATTGGACGTGGGAGCCGCGGCTGACAATCTCGGCGGTGCAATGGCTGCTGTACGTGGCCTATATCATGCTGCGCGGATCGGTGCTCAGTCCGGAGCGCGAGGCGCGCTTCGCCGCCGTGTACGGCATCGCTGCGTTCGTCACCGTGCCGCTCTCGTGGTTTGCCATCCGCTGGTGGCGCACCATCCACCCGCAAATCGTCTCCAGCGAAGGGATGGCGCTCACCGCCAAAATGATCTACACGCTGCTGTTCTCGCTGGCGACGTTCACGCTGGTCTACGTGACGTTGCTGCGCCAGCGCATCCAGCTCGAAAAGACGAGAGATCAACTGGCGGCCCTGCGGCTGCAACACGATCAGGCCGCACAGAACGATTAGGAGGAGCCAAGATGCCGATTTATCTGGTTGTCGCGTATATCATTTTCTGCCTGACGCCCGTGGGCCTCGCTTTTTCCATCGCGGCGCGGCGGCGCAAGGTTGAACGCGAGATCGCTGCGCTGCAAGACTGAAAGGTTAGGATCAATATGGACAAGGGAAAACCGATCCGGGTGTTGATTGTGGACGATCACGCCGTTGTGCGCAGCGGGTTGAGCGCATTTCTGATGGTTTACGAGGACCTGGAAATGGTCGGCGCCGCGGCCAACGGACCTGAGGCTATCCATCTGTGCGCCAAATTTGAGCCTGACGTGATCCTGATGGACCTCGTCATGCCCGGCCTGGACGGCGCTGCGGCGACGCGCGCCATCCGCGCGCAGCATCCCCACGTCCAGGTCATTGCGCTGACCAGTTTCAAAGAAGAAGAGCTGGTGCAGAGCGCGCTGCAGGCCGGCGCGATTGGCTACCTGCTGAAGAATGTCTCTGCCGATGAACTGGCCGGCGCGATCCGCGCAGCCTACGGTGGTCGTCCCACCCTGGCGCCAGAGGCGGCTGAGGCGCTCATTCAGGCGGCAATGCATAAATCAGAGAATGTCGGATACGATCTGACCGACCGCGAGAAGGAAATCCTGAAGTTAATGGCGGATGGGCTAAGCAATCCAGAAATCGCCGACAAGCTGTTCGTGAGCCGCTCGACCATTAAATTTCACGTCAGCAACATTCTATCAAAACTGGGCGCCGAAAGCCGCACCGAGGCTGTGGCGATTGCCATTCACAATAACCTGTTCAACTAAACGCGCGGCGCGCGCCCCCGTCAACTCCCAAGGCAATACGCCTTGGGAGTTTTTGTGGCCCTGGTCATCTGACCAGGATAAAAACTGTGCAAACAGCCATTTCCATTCTGACCAAATGTCGGGCGTATGATCCGGGAAGTAAGACTATCATAAGACTATGCGGATATTGATAGCAGATGAAGAACCTCGCGTGCGCTCGGCGCTGCGCTTACTCTTACACCAAGATTCCGGCGCTTCAGAAATTTTCGAGGCGGGCGATGGTGAAGCCGCACTGCGCTGCGCCGCGAAGAAGCATCTTGACCTGGTCATCCTGGACTGGAATTTGCCAAAAACGGGCGGGTATACCGCACTCAAGGCGCTCCGCGCGGCGCAACCTGAGGTCGTCATTATCGTGCTCAACAGCCAGTCTGAAACGCGCACCACGGCGCTGGCAACAGGCGCCGATGCCTTTGTGAGTAAGGCGGATCCGCCAGAACGATTGCTGGCGATCATCGCCACCCTGGACAAGCATCCCGGCGGATTCGCGGGGCGGTATTAAGTGAGGAGAAATCAATATGCACAGTGTATCCAGTATCATCAATGGTGTTTTTACGAAGGCCGTCATTGTTGCATTGTTGGTCTTTGGGGTTACGGCTCTGACCAACAACGATCCGCTGTGGTTCTGGAAAGTCTTTGACGCCCAGGCCGAAGCTTTGACGGTGTATTGGGAAGGAGACACCTACGTGTTCCATCCTGGCGACCCCGGCTACCAGGAGATTATGGCCGCTTTCGCCAAGGGGATTGCCCGGCCAGCAGGTTTCGAATGGGAAGTAGCGTTGTCCGAAGCCAGCATTCAGCACTATCACACGGAAGCGAAAATGCTCGAAGTCTCCTTTGCGGAACCGGTTCAAGTTCACACCCGACACCCGTTCCCAAAAGCGAAAACCTACCTGGTCCCCCTGGATGAGACGCATGCGGACTGGAGGCGCGTGTTTGCGTTCACCGGGGTGGTGCCGCGCACTTCAGGACCGCTTGACATGCACGAGGAAAACTTCGAGACGCTTTTTCAGGCTGTGGAGCAGGCCATTGCGACACAAGGGTAAACTGTGGATTGCTACCAACCTGACCATCTGACCAGGGAAAAGACTCGCCACATGACAGCCCCAAACCCCGCTACATGCCTAGTCCACAATCACGTCATACAGCTTATCATAAGGATGGGATTGAAAATTTGGTTTGCGTAAACTCCTTCAGACAGCCGTCGCCAGAATTCTGACGACGGCTTATTTTTTCTCCAAAATCGTACTTTGTGGTAGACTAAAAACAAAATGGTAACTATTCAGCCTGGTTCTAGTGCGGTCGTCACCCTGAGCGGAGTGAAACGGAGTCGAAGGGTCTTAGCGTTGCAAGGGTAGAGATTCCTCCCTTCACTGCGTTCAGGGCAAGCACCTTCGACAAGCTCAGGGCAAGCTACTTCGCTCCACTCGTTGCACTCGTTCCGCTACGTTCGGAGACCTGTCCTGAGCTTGCCGAAGGAACTTGTCCTGAAGAATGAAGGATGACGGCTGAATAGTTACATAAAATGTAAATCGTAAAACGTAAGCGGTCGTTTACGTTTTACGTTTCACGCATTACGTTTCACGAGTCAATGCAACGATGAAGAAATTCCGTCTCTTTGGCGCCGAAGGTGTGCTTTCACGCACGCAAACGATGCTGGTGCTGATGATCGTCCTGTTAGTCATCGCCCTGGGCAGCGTTATCGTAATCGCCTACATCAACCTGAATACCTCCAGCGCATTTCAGGCCGGTTACCGCATCGCCAACCTGGGAAATATCCAGCGGGCCGTCATCCAATTGCACATGGAAACCAATCGCATCCTGCGCGATCGCTCCAAGAACTTTGAACCTCTCGAGGCGCAGCGCACGAAACTGGATACCCAGATAGAGATTGCTCAGGCCGAAGCAAGCAACGATGCGCGCATCACCGATGCTATGAAAAGTATGGGCTATCTGCTCCAACAGTACGACCATCAAATCAGACAACTCAGCACAAACCCCATCGAGGGGAATTTCCGCAGTTCGGCATACCAGATTGATGGCATACTTGATTTACTCGAAAAGCAGATGCAGAAGCTCTACGGGGACGAAGAAACGCGCTTTTATGAAAACGTCGGCGAGGCGATCAGACAACAACGCACCGCGCAGACGTTGACGATCAGCATCGGTGGTCTGCTGCTGATTTTCGGCGTGTTTTTCGCTATGTCCATTGGGCGCAGTGTGAGCAGTGAGTTCGAGCGCGCGTACAACCTGCTGAAGGTGGAGGTCGGCGAACGCCGCCGGGCCGAAGAGGGCCTCCAACGGCAAAACGCCTACCTGGCGGCGCTGCACGAAACCTCGCTCGCGCTGATGAACCGGCTGGAGATCAACGATCTGCTGGAAACCATTGTCGCGCGCGCGGCGCAACTGCTGGGGACTGAACATGGCTATGTGTATCTCATTGATCCCGTCAAGCAGGTGATGGAACGCAAGGTGGGCGTGGGGCTGTTCAGCCGATCCATGGATTTTCGGATGCAGCGTGGGGAGGGCCTGGTGGGCAAAGTGTGGGAATCGGAAATGCCGCTCGTGGTCAACGATTATCCGAAATGGCCGCATCGCGTGCCGGTGCCGGGGATCCGTGAGAACGTCATCCGCGCTGTGGTCGGCGTCCCGCTGAAGTCCGAGCGCGGCGTCGCCGGCGTGCTCGGCGTTGCACACACCATTGATTCCGAGCGAACCTTCGGGGAGAGCGAAGTGGAACTGCTGCGGAGTTTTGCGCAGCTTGCCTCCATCGCCGTGGACAACGCGAACCTGTTCGCTCAGGCGGAACAACGCACGCACCAGATCGAGGCGCTCTATCAGGGCGACCAGGAGCTTTATCGCCACCTGGAACTCAACGACGTGCTGCAAACCCTGGTCAACGTCGCTGTGGATATTCTGAAGGTTGATAAGAGCGTGCTGCTAGTCTGGAATGAGGCCAAGACGCATCTCGTGCCACGCGCGGCGCGCGGATTTGAGCAGCAGACGTTGGCGCGTATGGTGTTCAAGGCTGGCGAGGGCCTGGTCGGACTCGCCGCGCAACAGGCTGCGCCGGTTACAGTCAAAGATACGGTTGGCGACAAGCGCGTGAACTGGCAAATCACCTATCCCGAACACATTCGCTCGTTTATGCACGTCCCCATCATCGTTGAGGGGCAGGTTTTTGGGATTTTCAACGTCAACTACCAGGAGCCGCACGCCTTTGGCGACGAAGATGTACGCCTGGTTACAGCAATCGCGCAGCGAGCGGCTTCGGCCATCGAAAACGCCCGGCTCTATCAGCAGGCGCAGCAAGCCGCGACGCTCGAAGAACGCCAGCGTCTTGCCCGCGAACTGCACGACGCCGTCACGCAAACGCTGTTCTCCGCCAGCATCATCGCGGACGTGCTCACGCGGTTGTGGAAGACCAATCCCGAAGAGGCACAGCGGCGCACCCAAGAACTCCGCGAACTCACGCGCGGCGCGATGGCCGAAATGCGCACACTGCTACTGGAGTTGCGTCCCATCGCATTGATGGAAGCCTCCATCAATGATTTGATCCAGCAGTTGGCCGAGGCGACGACGGGCCGGGCGCGCGTTCCGGTGAACGTGGCGGCCGTTGTCGAATGTGATTTGCCACTCGACGTGAAAATCGCCTTCTATCGGATCGCCCAGGAAGCCCTGAACAACATCTCCAAACACGCTAACGCGAATCACGTCGAGGTGCGACTACGTTGCGCGCCACGTGGCGCCGAACTCTGCATCCACGACGACGGCGTCGGCTTCGACATAAACCGCGTGCTGCCGGACAACCTCGGCCTGAGCATTATGCGCGAGCGCGCCGAGGCCATCGGCGCGCAGCTTGCCATCCATAGCCAACCGCAGGCCGGTACAGAGGTCGTTGTGACGTGGCAGCCCCATGCCTTGATAGAAGCTCCTACAGATTAGCCTGACCACCGGCTAAAGGCTGGTGAGTACGTGTACACACCGGCTTAAGAAAAAAAATCGGGTAAGTGCATGTGCCGGCAAAAACCGGCTGAAGCCGGCGTGTACACGTACACACCGACTTCAGTCGGGAAAACCATGATATACTCATTACCGAAGTAATTTGTAAAACTTCATCAACCGGTTTTTCCCAACATATACGCTGTAGCCGATCTCTGACCGCGCCTCCGTGCGCGGGTACGATTTGGAGACCAGCCCGCGCGAATTCGTGATCTATTTCCTTGCCTCTACCCTGGTCATCTGACCAGGATAAAGACCGCCCCACTGGCTTGTCCCTGTCTAGCCACATGCCTGTCGCCCCGCAAAGCCCTTTGCAGTACGCTAGAGGTATTGAGAGCGGACATCCCCCTTCTCGGATGAAAGGAGCCTGATGAACCTGTCAAACGAACCGTTACGCATTTCGATCGACGTTGTAGATACGTTGTTTGTCCATGCGCTGCGCGACGGTATCGCGCAGGCCACCCCGCCCAGCGATGCCTGGGCCCACATCACGCAGGCCGTGCAAGGCGATTTTGCACTGCCCTATACATCCCAGGCAGCGTATGTGCCGCTTGCCGAGTTGCAGCCCCATATATACCCCCTCAAGGAGGTGATCCCTATCGAAAAAAAATGGCAAGATATAGCGCAAAATCATCTGATCTATTCCAGAACAAAATCTATAGGAGGAGAATGATGTTACCGCACAAGAGATATTTCGTGTTAGCAGCCGTGTTGGTCGTGTTGGGTGTGATCGTTGCCGCTTGCGCGACCCCGACACCGGTGGAGATCGTCAAGACCGTCGTCGTGACCGAAGAGGTGATGGTCGCAGGCACTCCGACGGTGAAAGAAGTCGTCAAGGAAATCGTGGTCACGGCGACGCCCGCACCCGCGGAACCGACACAGGACCCCAACGCTCCCAAAGAAGGCGGCAAGGGCGATATTTACCGCGCCGCGATTCTTGAGGATATGACCACGATGAATTACTGGTCAGCCTACGGGCCAATCAACTCCAGTATGTGGAACTACGTTGTGGAGGGGACTTATCACCCCTTTGCTTACGGCGTCGGTTATCATCGCTGGGACTACGCCCCCGCGATTGCCGACGGGATGCCGACGGACTTGGTCCAGGAAGGCGAGTTTTGGGTCTGCACGGTGAAGCTGCGCAAAGATGTTGTGTGGAGCGATGGCGTCCCTGTGACGGCTCAGGACTGGGCATGGACGGCGGACGTGGCGTTGAAGCTCAATCTGCAAGGCAACTGGTCTGGCTATGACCCCAATTATCTCGATCACATTGAGGCCGTGGATGACTATACTGCCAAGTTGTATTATCACACCAAGCCCGGCCTGGCGATCCATCAGTACGGCGTATTACAGAAGCCCTGGATGAGCAAGACCTTCTGGGGCCCGACGGTAGATCCGCTGGTGGAGCGGATGGTCAAAGAGAGCGAAGGTTTGGACAAAGAAAGCGATGCCTACACCACCTTGCTCACTGAAATCAGCCAACAACTGGAGACCCTTGACGCGACGGGTGAACCTTCCGCCGGTGCGTGGGTTTTTGGACAGTGGGAGGCCGGCGCTTACATCGAGAACGTGCGCCGCGAAAACTACTTTGACTATATGCGAAAGGCGACCGAATACGCCAACGGCGGGTTTGCCCAAGTGAGCGGCGACTACGAATTTACCAGCGGCGATACGAGCATGGTAGAACTCGAATACACCGAAGGCCCGTGGTTTGACAAGACCATCTTCTCCATCTACAGCTCCGACGCCGCTGTGCTGGCGCTGGACGCCGGCGAGGTGGACTTCGTCATCACCCCCAACGGGTTGAGCAAGGGACAAGTCGCGCAGTTGGAACCCAACCCCAAGGTAACAATTGCCACCAACGTAGCCAACGGCTTCCGCTATCTGTCCTTCAACTTCAACCGGCCGGCCCTGGCCGAACGCGCGCTGCGCCAGGCGATTGCCTGCGTCGTGGATAAGCAATTCCTGACCCAGAACGTGCTGCAAGGCGCGGCCATCCCCGTCAACACTATTGTGCCGGCAATGAATGCTTACTGGTACAACCCGGATGTGCCGCTGTTCTGCGAGGGGATGAGCACGCAGCAACGCATGGAAGAATCCGTGCGGATGCTCAAAGAGGCCGGGTACACCTGGGACACCGAGCCAGCCTGGAATCCGGCGCGCGGCGGGTCGGTGGACTATGGCGTTGGGTTGAAAGGCCCGGATGGGCAATACATCCCCGAATTTACGCTGCTGGCGCCCACTGCCGGATACGATCCCCTGCGCGCGACCACCGGCGTCTACCTGGAGCAATGGATGCAGCAACTCGGTATGCCGGTCAAGGCGCAATTGATCAACTTCAACCGCATCCTGGAACTGCGCGCTTCCGGCGACTGGGATATGTACATCCTGGGTTGGGGGCTAGGCCCTGAACCTTCCTACGCCTGCGACTTCTTGCAGCGCGATTCCGGGTGGAACTTCGGCGACTACAACAGCGAGGAGTTCGAGACCCTGTGCAATGCGTACAAGGCCGAGACCGACCGCGACAAGGCGCGCGATATCGCCATGCAGTTCCAGGAAGTGCTGGCCGAAGACCTGCCTTACCTCTACCTCTTCACCACGCCGCTCTACGACGCCTGGGACAACACGCGCATCATGTTCCCCTTCACCGAAGTGCCGGACGGCATCGGTGGCGGCGCGTATGGGTTGCAGGAGTTCGTGCTCTCGGTGCAGTAGAATTCGCTGATACGACTGAAAAACCGGGATTTTGCATAAAAAATCCCGGTTTTTGAAAAGAGCTGTTTTGCGGGGGCGGGTGCCGCTCGCCCCCGCAAACAAAAAGACGGAAAGGCAGGCATTATCTATGGGAAAGTATATCCTGAAGCGTTTGGTGCAAATCGTCGTGACCCTGTTTATTTTCCAGACTTTGTTGTTTGTCATCTTGACGGCGATGCCCGGCGACGTGACGAACCGGATGTTCGGCAATCCCGACATTCCGCCCGAAGCGATTGCGAATGCGAAGAAGAAATTGGGCCTTGACGACCCGGTTCTCGTCCAATACGCGCGCTGGTGGCGCAATTTCATCACCGGCGACCTGGGTGTGTCGTTCTCGGAGTATCCCACGCCTGTCATCAAAATCATCCAGGAGCGTGTGCCGCGCACATTGGCGCTTTTCCTGACCGCGACGCTCATCCAATTTACCGTGGGTTTTACGTCAGGGCGCATCCTGGCGTGGCAGCGCGGTGGGTTGGTCGAATATGGCTCAACGCTGATCGGCGTATTGCTATTCACCGTCTTCACCCCCTGGTTCGGCCTGATGATGATCTTTATCTTTGGCGCGCGTTTGCGCTGGCTGCCGTTGGGCAAATTCCTCGAACCCCGGCTATGGAGCAGCGCAGTCATCCCCGGTTTGGCCGACAGCGCCTCGAAAGGCAACTTTGTCTTCAACCGGATGCTGTTGACGGCTTCAATCTTCCTTGTGCTCTGGTTAGCTATGCTTTTTTCGACCCGAAAATTAAACTCTTTCCAACGGCGTCGTATTTTGGTGGGCGGAACGGCAGGCATGATTGCTATCGCCGCCGCTGTGTGGGCATGGTCTGGCATCGGCAACCTGGCCTGGGACATCATCAAGCACATGATTCTGCCGGTGACGACGGTGACGCTGGTAGGCTATGGCGGCACGATGCTGCTGACCCGCCAGACGATGCTCGACACGCTGCGCGAGGACTACATCCAGACGGCGCGCGCGAAAGGCGTCCCGGAGACAATGGTGCGCAACAAACACGCGGCGCGCAACGCCCTCCTGCCGGTGCTGACCAACCTCATCATCGGCCTGCCCTTCACCCTCAGCGGCGGCATCATCACCGAGACCGTGTTCTCCTGGCCGGGCATGGGACGCACTTTGCTGAACGCCACCAACGCGGAAGATGTCCCGCTGATTATGGGCGTGTTCAGCTTCATCGGCATTCTCTCGCTGGTCGCGCACCTGGTCGCCGATCTGACCTACGCGATGCTCGACCCGCGTATCCGGTATGCATAAGAGGCAAGAAGCAAGAGGCAAGAGGCAAGAAGCAAGAAGCAGAAAATGAGTGCCATACATCCTTTATCTTGCATCCTGCATCCTGCATCATTTTATGGAGGAAGATAGATGAATGTAATCGCGGCTACTTCGACGAGGATCATTGAACCTTTGTGGCGCGTGCGCATACGACTGGCATGGCGTTCGTTCAAGAAGGGTTGGGGCATCTTCCGCGAAAATCCCATCGGGCTGATTGGGCTAGGGATGATCGCGTTCTTTGGGCTGATGGCGCTTGCGCATCCGATTTTGATGGCGACGGTGTGGCCGCCGAACATTTATGATCCGCTGATGGGATACGACAAGGAAATCATTGTGCATCCCTCACCTCCCACTTGGGTCCCTCATGCCGCCACTGAAATACAGGCGCGCCGCCCGCTTCCCCCGCTTCGCCACATTCTGGGCACCGATCCGCTGGGACGCGACGTGTTGAGCCAGTTGATGTCCAGCACCCAATCGGAGTTTGTGCTGGGTATTATGGCCGCGCTCATCACGGTCATCGTGGAAACGACACTGGGCGCAGTCACGGCCTATTACGGCGGCGTCATTGACATGATTTTTATGCGCATCGCGGATTTGATGATCATGTTGCCGTTTATCCCTTTGATGATTGTCCTGGGGTCAATGTTTGACTTCCAGATGATGCAACTGGCCCTGGTTTACGGCATCCTGGTGGGCTTTGGCGGGAATACACTCGTTATCAAATCACAGGCATTGACGCTAAAAGTCAAAGCCTACATCGAAGCGGCGCGGGTGGCCGGCGGCAACGATTTCCACATCATTTTCACCCACCTCATCCCGAACCTGCTGCCGTTATCCTTCTTATCCATGATGATCACCGTCACCGGCGCGATTTTCGTCGAAGCCGTGCTGTCGTTCTTTGGGCTGATCAACATCCGCATGAGCTGGGGCATCATGATCCAGATCACCCAGGCGGCTGGGTACTTGCTCACGTCCTGGAAATACTGGTATCTGATGTTCCCCGCCGGGCTGTCCATTTCGCTGCTCTGCTCCGCCTTCTATCTGGTGGGCCGGGCAATGGATGCGGTGGTGAATCCACGGTTGCGGAAGCGGTAAGGAGTAAGGAGTAAGGAGTAAGGAGTAAGAAGTAAGAAGTTCTCATTTCCTACTCCATACTCCATACTTCATACTTCATACTCCAATCACAGGAGAATTTATTATGAGCTTAATACTATCCGTACACGACTTAACCATGCACTACACCACCCGCAAGGGCGAGGTTTCGGCGGTGGACAACGTCTCGTTTGACCTGGCGAAGGGGCAATCGCTGGGGCTGGTGGGCGAATCGGGCTGCGGCAAGACGTCGATTGCGTTCGCCCTGATGCGCCTGTTGCCGGAGAACGGCGTGATCAAAGAGGGCTACATTATGCTCAACGGCAAGGACATCGTGGCGATGGACTACGCCGACCTGCTAAAGGTGCGCTGGCGCAAAATTGCGATGGTGTTTCAGGCGGCGATGAACGCGCTCAACCCCGTCTACACAGTAGGCCAGCAAATCACCGAGGCACTGGAATTGCATCTGAGCAACATCAGCCCGGCCCAGGCCCGCGAGCGCATCGCCATTCTGTTCGAGCTGGTGGGACTCGATCCGGTGTTGATGGATCGCTATCCGCACGAGTTCAGCGGCGGGATGCGGCAGCGCGCGGTGATCGCCATGGCGCTCTCGTGCAGCCCGGACATCATCATCGCTGACGAGCCGACGACCGCGCTCGACGTGATCGTCCAGGACCGCATCCTCAAGCGCATCCGCGAACTGCAACGCGAGCTGAATATGGCGATGATCTACATCTCCCACGACATCGCCGTGATCGCCGAAGTGAGCGACCGCATCGGCGTGATGTACGCCGGGCGGCTGGCCGAGATGGCGGAATCGGCGGACATCTTCGAGCGCCCGCTGCATCCGTACACCTACGCGCTGATGGGCGCGTTCCCCAGCATCAAAGGCAAGCGCCGCGACCTCAAAACGCTGCCCGGTGAGCCGCCCGATCTGCTCGATCCGCCGCCGGGTTGTCGCTTCCACCCGCGCTGCCCTTATGCGACGGAGGTGTGCCGGGAGAAGCAACCCGACTTTATGCCGGTCAACGGCGCGGCCCGGAGCGATTTAACCCACGGCCATTATGTGGCGTGCTGGCATCCCATGCAGGGGGTAACACTATGACGCAGACACCTTACACCGATGGCACTCTGGTGCGGGTCGAAGGGCTGAAAAAGCATTTCCCGGTTGGCGGGGGGCTGTTCAAGCGCGCCAAGAGCCACATCTACGCCGTGGATGACGTCAACTTTGCGATCCAGAAAGGCAAATCGCTGGGGCTGGTGGGCGAGTCCGGCTGCGGCAAAACGACGACGGGCAAGATGCTGGCGCGCCTCCACGATCCCACCGGCGGGCACATTTTCCTCAACGACGCCGAGGTGGGGCAAGTGGACTTGGCGGAGGTCAAGGGCGCGCAGCTCAAAACCTTCCGCCGCCGCGTGCAGATGATCTTCCAGGACCCCTACGAATCGCTCAACCCGCGCCGCACCGTGTTCGACACAGTGGTGGAACCGCTGGTTGTGCAGGGCATCGGCGACATCGTCGAGCGTGAGGAGCGCGTCGCCGGCCTGCTGGACATGGTGGGCCTGACGCCTGCCGACACCTTCATGTTCCGCTTCCCGCACGAGCTATCCGGCGGGCAGCGGCAGCGCGTGGCGATTGCGCGCGCGCTGATCATCGACCCGGCCTTCATCGTGGCCGACGAGCCGACCTCGATGCTGGACGTATCGATCCGCATCGGCGTGATGCAGTTGATGCAGGAATTGGCCGACCGGTTCGGGGTGAGCTACCTCTACATCACGCACGACCTGGCGGTGGCGCGCTACATGTGCCAGGACATCGCCGTGATGTACCTGGGCAAGCTGGTGGAAATGGCCGAGACCGAAGAGCTGCTCGCGCATCCCCTGCACCCGTACACCCAGGCGCTCATCTCCGCCGTGCCGATCCCCGATCCACGGGTGAAACGCGAGACGCTTGAGATCATGGGCGGGATCGCACAGCCCATTGACCCGCCCGCGCGTTGCCGCTTCTACGACCGCTGCCCGTTCGCCGACGACTTCTGCCGCGACAACGATCATCCGCCATTAGAAGACAAAGGCGACGGACATAAGGTCGCGTGTTACAAAGTATAAAAAAAACTTGCGAAGGCTTAGGCGAACCAGGTTCGCACACCTTCGCAAGGTTTCTAGCTGAAAGCTGACTGCTGAAAGCTAACCGCTCTTACGCCGCCACCAACGACTTCGCCAACGTCACCGCGCGGCTGGCGTCGGGCGCGTAACCGTCCGCGCCGATTTCGCGGGCGTAGGCGTCCGTCACCGGCGCGCCGCCGATGATGACCTTGACTTTGTCGCGCACACCGGCTTCCTTGAGCGCGTCCACCGTCACCTTCATATTCGGCATCGTCGTGGTCAGCAGCGCCGACATCGCCACCACATCCACGCCCTTGCTCACGACGGCATCGAGGAATTTCTCCGGCGACACATCCACGCCCAGATCCACAATCTCGAAGCCCGCGCCTTCCAGCATCATGCAGACCAGGTTCTTGCCGATGTCGTGCAGGTCGCCCTTGACGGTTCCGGCAGCCACCTTGCCCGCCGGTTTGACATCCGCCGCGACCAGCAGCGGGCGCAGCAACGCCAGACCAGCCTTCATCGCGCGCGCCGCGATCAGCATCTCCGGGACGAAGTACTCGCCCTCCTCAAAGAGCCGCCCGACCTCAGCCATCGCCGCGACCAGGCCATCCTGCAAGATGTCGCCCGGTGCAATCTTGGCATCAATCGCCTCCTGCACCTTTTCCTGGGTTAAGGGCATGTCGCCTTCCATAATACCTTGACGAATAACTTCCAAAACGTTCTCCATTGAATTTACCTCCCCACCTGATGTTTAGCCTTTAAGAACCTGGCGCACGGCTTCCAATTGGCCCGCGCTGCCGAGAAATTCGTTCTTTTCTGCGATGAACTTCGCGTATTCGCTCATGAAGATTTTGCCGATCGGGCGCAGGTCGAAATTCTCCGGGTGTTCGAGGAAGTATTCCCGGTGAACGCGCGTCCAGACCAGACGGCCGTCGGTGTCAATGTTAATTTTGGTCACACCGAGTTCGGCGGCGCGACGGAACTGCGTCGCATCCACGCCTTTCGCGCCTTTGAGCTTGCCGCCGGCCGCATTGATGCGTTCCACTTCTTCCTGCGGGACCGAGCTGCTGCCGTGCATGACCAGCGGGAAGCCGGGCAGCCGCTTCTGAATTTCGGCCAGCACGTCGAAGCGCAAGCCCTGCGTGCCGGTGAACTTGAACGCGCCGTGGCTGGTGCCGATGGCGCAGGCCAGCGAGTCGCAGCCAGTCAGCTCGACGAATTTTTTGGCCTGATCGGGGTCGGTCAACTTGGCGTTGGCCTCGTCCACTTTGACGTGTTCCTCGACGCCGCCCAACTGGCCCAACTCGGCCTCGACGACGATGCCCTTGGCGTGCGCCGCTTCGACGACGCGCCGGGTGATGGCGACGTTGGTCTCGAAATCCTCGTGGCTGGCGTCAATCATCACCGAGCTGTAGAAACCGCTGTTGATGCAGTCGTAGCAGGTCTCCTCATCGCCATGATCCAGGTGAACGGCGAAGATGGCGTCGGGGAAGACCTCGTCCGCGCTGCGAATCAGCCCTTCCAACATCAGCTTATGCGTGTACGAGCGCGCGCCCTTGCTGATCTGGATGATGAACGGGGCCTGGCTATCGAGGTTGCCGCGAAACAGGCCCATTGCCTGCTCCAGGTTATTGATATTGTAGGCGCCGATGGCATATTTGCCGTAGGCATGTTCGAAAAGTTGTTTGGTTGTAACGATCATCGCTCACTCCTTATCCATAGTTAAAAGTTACACATTGGCAAGTTAAAAGTTTGGATGCTATCACAGCATTACGCAGGCATTGTATGCTATTTTCCCGCATAAGCAAATGAGACCACGGATAGTCCAATGGATGCGTTTCAGGATGAGTTCGCCAGACCTGACAGGTTTCAGAAAACCTGTCAGGTCTGCGCTGCGCCATCCGGCTGTTAGGATATACGATGCGTCGGATTGGGGAACCCGGGATGAAAGAAGGCGATGGCGGATTCGTCGAACGCCGCGCCCGACGTCGCGACGGCCTGTTGAACAGCCTGGGCGACCACGTTGCGCAAGGTCTCCGCTCCCATCTCCACCCGCGCATTGATGAGCAGCGTCACCTGCGTGCCAGACAGCGGCGGCACAGCCTGCTCCCATCCGGCCTCATCCAACGTGGGGAAGCTTACCTTCACATCCTCAGCCGCGCCGCGCACGAGAAACTTGAGGTGTCCGACAGCCGCCTGTCGCTGCCGGAGCGCATCCACAATCGCGCCAATAGCGCGCAGCGCCACGGCGCGCCCCTGCCCCTCGGCCACACGCAGCGTCACCGTCTCATCCAGCCACGCCAGCCGCGCCTCGCCCGCCCCGTAACGCGCGTAATCCATCTCCAACGGCGCGCCGGGCAAGCCAATCGTGCCGGATTCCAACATCCCTACCCACCCCGCAACATCCTCCGCATCCAGCGAATTTTGCAGCCGAATAGGCTTGGCGGGGAAACGTCGCTGCGCCAGAGCCAGTAACTCGTGATTAGGGATTGGAGATTGGGTCTGAGGCATCGTGAATTCCTGCTTCTTGCCTCCTGCCTCTTGCCTCGTTTCCAGTAAATCCACCTTGTTGATGACGAGCAGCCCCGCCTCTTCAATCTGCTTATCGAAAATGTAGACCACGTCATCGCTGAAAGGCATCGGCAGATCGAGCAAGCGGCGACGGAGCAGCCGCGCGTCGGCGAAGACGCTGAAGCTGGTGGGCGGCGTCTCCTGGCGCAGCGTCAACAGCGGCTTGACCACCGTCGCCACAATATCCGCGCACGAGCCGACCGACTCCGCGAAGATCACATCGGGCTGCGCTGTGTGCTTGAGCTGGTCAAGGCGCGCGTCGAGGTCGTCGTAGTTGCAGCAGAAGCAGCCGCCGGTCACTTCAACCGTGGGCACATCCGCCAGCGCGAAGAACGCCGTATCCACCAGGTACTTGCCCTGATCGTTGGTGACGACGCCCACGCGCTTCCCACGCGCCATCAACTGCTTCGCCGCCCCGATGATGGCCGTCGTCTTGCCACTGCCCAGAAATCCGCCGACGATGTGGAGGCGCGCAGAATCATGAACCACGGAATCATGAATCACAGAATCATGCCATAACCGCTTCGATTCATGATTCATGATTCATGATTCGCCTTATCTGCTCCACCAACTCCCGGTTATTCGGGATGATGGACGAATACGCCAGTTCGCCGTTGATGTAGATGCTCGGCAGGTTTTTGACGCCCATTTTGACCACGCGGGCGACGTTTTCCTTCTGCGTGAACTTGTACTCCACCATCTCCACCTGTCCGGCCAGTTCCGACGTGGCGCGAATGGCGGCATCGCGCATGTAGCCGCACGCGGCGCACGTGTCCGAGTCGAGCGTGAAGACTTCGACGAGCGGCTTGTCCAGCGCGGCGTAGTCCGGCAGGATGACGGCGTCGAGGTCGAGTTCCTGCGCGTGATAGTTGGCGAGCATCACGCGCGTCGCTTCGGGGTCGCGGACAGCTTGCAGCACGCCGACGACGTTCTCGATGGGCACATCGTAGGGCATATCGCAGCCCGGCGCGAGGATGAAGTTGTGCGGGTCAATCTGCGCCAGCAAATCCGCCACGAACTTCATGTTGTCCTGTTGCGTGCCGAGCAGCATCCGCGTGGTGAGCGGGATGTTGCCGCCAATCGTGATATTGTGCGCGTCGGTGATGCGCTTGGCGGCGACGAGGTCAATGTTCTCATCCACCGAGATCGAATCCGCGCCGGTGTGGCACATCGGCTCGATATTCTTGGTCGCATCCCCACAGACGAAGAACGAGGAGTACGCGCCCTGCGCGCGGATGAAGGCGAACACGTCGCTGAACGGCGCGCTGAGGAGCTGCCGGAAGTGGCGCGGCGACACCTGCGACACGAGCGGGTCCACTACGGCGATCACGTCCATCCCCGCTTCGATGTAGAGCGCGGCCATGCGCTTCGCCACATCGCGGCAGAAGGCGAGCAGCGCGTTGAGAAAATCGGGGTGATCGAACATATCTATAAAAATTTCCGTCCCGCGCAGGTGCGACGCGAGCGTGAACGGCCCGGTGATCAGCCCATAGAGCGCGGTGTGGTCGCCCACGGCAGCCTTCATCCGCCGCATCACATCGCGGATGAGCGGCAGGCGGCCATCCGTGGCCTCCGGCAAGCGCGTGGGGATGTCCATCCGCTCCGCCAGCGGGTGCGAGGCGACGGTGGGCGGTCCTTTCTCCACCCACACCAGGTCGCAGCCGAGAATCTCCGCCTCGATTTGCAGATCGAAGACCACCGGCTGCCCGTCGGGGTCGTAAGTCTGATTGACGGCGAGCAGCGACTCGAACAGCTTGTCGCCATCGGTGAGCACTTCGCGGGCCGTATAGCCCTTGAGCTTGCCCGCGTGGACGCCAGCGAACGGCACCCACGGGACGGCGGGTGCCGGCTCGTGGCGCAACGTTGCCAGGAGTAAGTCTTTGCCGGTTAGTGGATTGGTCATAGTTGAGCCTCACAATTTTATGGATTCTCGCGCACGTTCCAGATTTGCCTGGATTTCTGTATCCTGTTCGGTCATACTTGTAATCCTTCATGTTGCGCATTACGGTAAAGTTGGAGTTGTCCACGCTTATACGCTTCTAGCTCGCCGCGCGCCATGGAACCATACAGTACCACGCCGCGCAATTGCGCGCCGTAGTTTCGCACTAACGAGCGTTTACATCGAGCAAGTACTTCTTGTACAGTAAGCATATCCTGATGATAGCACAGGCGGGGACGGTGGCAAATGGGGGCGTGGTTGCCGATCACGAATGTTGAACGAATTAACGAATGGGGACGCACGTCGCGCGTTCATGCGTTGGATGGCGCATGTGCCGTGGCGGGGGTAGAGGCGAGGCATCCCCACATTCACCTGGGACTGCGGTGGGGCATGGGGACGCAGAGGCCCCGTATCGATCCAATACCGGCGGGGGATGCCTCGCCCCTACTACGGCAACGCCGCCAACCAATCGCGCACCCAATCCGCGTGTGGGTCTTCGATGGCCTCGTAAATGGCGAGGGCCTGCTGCCACAATGCCCGCGCCCGCGCCGGTTCGCCGAGCGTCTTGTACGCCTGCCCCATATTCGCCAGGTCTGCGCCCTCCCCGCGCCGGTCGCCGATCTCGCGGTGCAATGCCAAACACTGCTCGTAGAATTCGATGGCGCGGCGCGCGTCCCCCAGGTCGGCGTAGGCCAGCCCCAGGTTGCCCAGGGCGTTGCCCTCCCCGCGCCGGTCGCCGATCTCGCGGGCCACCGCCAAGTGCTGCTCGTAGAACTCGATGGCGCGGCGCGCGTCCCCCAGGGCGGCGTAGGCCAGCCCCAGGTTGCCCAGGATGCTCCCCTCCGCTCTCCTGTCTCCAATCTCTTTCTCTATCTCCAACGCCTGCTCGTAGTACTCGATGGCGCGGCGCGCGTCCCCCAGGGCGTAGTAGGCGTTCCCCAGGTTGCCCAGGGCGTTGCCCTCCCCGCGCCGGTCGCCGATCTCGCGGGCCACCGCCAAGTGCTGCTCGTAGCACTCGATGGCGCGGCGCGCGTCCCCCAGGGAATAGTAGGCTGCTCCCAGGTTGCCCAGGATGCTCCCCTCCGCTCTCCTGTCTCCAATCTCTTTCTCTATCTCCAACGCCTGCTCGTAGAACGCGATGGCGCGGCGCGCGTCCCCCAGGTCGGCGTAGGCCAGCCCCAGGTTGCCCAGGGCGTTGCCCTCCCCGCGCCGGTCGCCGATCTTGCGGGCGATGACCAACCGCTGCTCGTAGAACGCGATGGCGTGGCGCGCGTCCCCCAGGTCGGCGTAGGCCAGCCCCAGGTTGCCCAGGTGGGCGCCTTCCGCACCGCGGTCTCCCAGGGCGCGGGCGGCGCGCAGGGCGGCTTCCAGCCAGCGGATTTTCTCGCGGGGGTGCAGGCGCAGGTCGAGGATGTAGGCGCCGGCGTCGGGATAAGAGATTGTGAGATTGGTTGATTGTTGATTGGGAGATTGGGAGGCAATCTCCAAATCTTCAATCATCAAATCCGCCATTCTCTTCTGCCCGGCGTGGATGTTGGCGGCTTCGAGGTCGTAGAGGGCCAGGCCCGCCAGGATGCCTTCGTTGCCTTGCAGGTAAGCGGTGTTAGCGGCGCGCAGCACTTGCTCGTAGTGCGCGGCGTGGCGGTAGGCGGCGGTGGCGCGTTCGTCATCCGTGGCCTGTTCGGCGGCCCACAGGCGCGCCAGGTCGTGCAGGGCGTAGCGGTTCTCGCCGGCGCGGTCGGAGACCGGCCGCAGCAGGACGAGGCTGCGGCGGGCCAGGGCGTCCAGGGCGTCTTCGGCGCGTTCGCGGGCCAGGTCCCACACGGCAGCGGCGGCTTGCCAATCAAAGTCGGCGGGGAAGACACTCAGGCGCCGCCACAGGGTTTGCAGGTCGGACGGGAGCAGGTCGTAGCTCAAGCGCAGGGCGGCCTCGGCGGGTTCGAGCAGGCGGCGCTCGGTTTGCAGGCGTTCCAGGTAGCGCGGGACGGCCAGTGTGGTGTCGTTCAGCGCCTCGCCGGCCCAGCGCAGGGCCAGGGGCAGGCAGCCGCACAGGTCGGCCAGCGTGCCGGCGTGGTCGCCAACGCGCGGGGCAATCTCGCGCAGCAATTTCTCGGCGTCGGGTTTGGGCAGCGCGTCCAAATCCAACGCGCGCAGGCCCGGCAGGGTAAAGCGTTGCCGCGAGGTGACGAGCAAGAGGCAGGAGGCAGGCGGCAGGAGGGGACGGAGTTGGGCGGCGTCGGCGGCGTTGTCGAGGAGGAGGAGGGCGCGCTGACCGTCGAGGACGGAACGGTAGAGCGGTTGCAACTGCGCCTCGTCTTCCGGCAGGCGGGCGGTGGGATAGTAGGCGCGGAGGATGGCCGTCATCACATCGGCGGGGGGCAGCGGGTGGGGGTCCACGCCGCGCAGGTCCAGGTAGAATTGGGCGTCGGGGTAGCGCGGGGTGAGCCTCTGCGCCAGCTTGAGCGCGAGCGTCGTCTTGCCCACGCCGCCCATGCCGCGCAGGCCGGTGATCAGCGCGCCGCCGGTTTCCACGGCTTGGAGCAGTGTTACCAGTTCGTCCTCGCGGCCGGTAAAGTCGGGAGGTGGAGGGGGGAGGGTGTGGAGGCGGGCGTGGGTGAAGGGTGTGGTGTCCCGGTCGGCAGCTTCACACTCAGCGGCGAGGTCGGCCAGGGTTTGGCCGAGCAGTTTGCCCTCAAAGTGCCCGCTCAGCGTTTGGCACAGCAGCGCCAGGGCGTTGTCGCCGCTTGTGGTGTGTTGGTCCAACAGCGCGTCAATCACGGCTTCGGCGCGGCGCTTGGGCGTGGGGGCGTCCGGGAGGTCGTCACGCCAGGGCGCCAGGCGTTCGTCTACGCAGACGGTGCGCAGGGTGTCGGCGCTGTCGCAGTAGCCGCTGTCAATCAGCGCGGCGCACAATCGCTGGTGCAGAGCAGGGGGTAATCCGGGCATACGGGCCTCCTTGACAATCTGGTCGTCGTTAGTCGGATAGTCGGTCGCACGCTACGATTGGATTTAGTGTAGCACAGCCGTTAGGGGAGGCAAATGGTAGGGGTGAGGCATCCCTCCCGTCAGGAATGCTTGAGCAGGTTTCTGGTTGCTGATGCCTCGCCCCTACGCTCACCGTTCCCTTTGTGGGCCACGCTTGTTCCAGGTGCGCCAGTTCCCCCACATATCGAAGTAATGCGGCATCGAGAGGTAGATTTCGTCCGAAATCTCTTGGACAGTTGCCATGACGTCTTTCGGCAGTTCCCAATCGAGCACGTGGACATCCTCGGCAATCTCATCCGGCATACGAGCGCCGACCAACGCCGACGTGACGCCGGGCTGCGAGATGAGCCAACGCAGTGCGAGCTGCGAGGGTGTCACGCCCAATGCCTGTGCAATCGGACGCAGGCGCTCCGTTGTATAGAGACATTTGCCGTAGTTTTCCGGTTGCCAGAGGATGCTGCGCGGGCGCTGATCGTCACCGCTAAAGGAGGTGTTCAGGCGCATGGTTCCGGTCAACAGCCCCTGCGCCAGACTGCTATAGGTAACGATCCCGATGTTGTGTTCCACACTGTACGGCCGGATGTCATCCTCGATGAAGCGCCAGATGAGGTTGTATGGCGGCTGGACGACGTCCACGGTACCGTACCGGGATGCCATCGCCATCATCTCCACCGTGAAGTTGGAGACGCCGATGGCGCGGATGCGGCCCTCGCGGCGCAACGCTTCGAGGATTTCCATCACCTCCGCCAGGGGCTGGCTGCGATTCGGCCAGTGGACGAAGAGGAGGTCTACGTAATCCGTTTGCAGGCGATGGAGAGATTCCTCCAGGGATTGCCGGATTATATTCGGGACCGCAAAGACTTTGGTCGAGAGGATCACGTCCTGCCTGCGTCCGGCCAACCCTTTGCCGATCACTTCTTCCGAATGGCCGTGGCTGTAGGCGGGCGCGGTATCGAGGAAATTAATGCCAACGTCCAGGGCTTTGTGGATGGTACGGATCGAGTCCGCATCATCGCATTTCCCCCAGTAGTCTGGACCCATTGGCCAGCCGCCCAGGCCAACAGGGGTGACTTTGATGTCCGTAGTGCCAATTTTGCGCTTTTCCACAGCCAGATCTCCTTCACTTCACGCATTGGAAAATAAACCGCTGATCTCGCTAATCTACGCGAATCGTAACTATTCAGCCTGTCTACACAGCGACCGTCACCCTGAGCGGAGTGAAACGGAGTCGAAGGGTCTTGGAGCTGCAAAAGCAGAGATTCCTCACTTCGCTCCACTCGTTGCACTCGTTCCGCTCCGTTCGGAATGACGGCTGAATAGTTACCAGAAACGATTCTTGTGCTCTATTTCCAACCCGGCATTTCATCGAGGGTGATGACGCGCGGGTTATTGTAAAGCGTTTGGATAGCATCGGTTGAATTGGCCTCTTTCACCAGTTCGGCCCAGGGCATAAAGAAGACCCACCGCGGCTGAGAGGCTAAAATGGCGGAACTCGGCAACCTGGCACATTCGCCAATCGCCATTGGTTTGTCTCCGACAAGAGGCAGAATGTCCATGTACCAGGACGAATTGAAACCCTGATCATAAACATCAAAAGCAAACACGTCCCAATAGGCATCGCCGGGATTATAATCCTCGAAATCCCGGCTGAGGTCCTGCATATCCCAGACCCAAATCAGGTTGGACAGACCTTTGACCTGCGTGAAGTAATCGTGAACATAGCGGTATAGTTTCGCGGTGCCATCAGGCCCCGGTCGTCCGCCCCACCAGAATTTCCCCTGATTCATTTCATGCAAAGGTCTGAACAAGACTTCGACCCCGTGATCTTTGAGATACTGAAGGTAAACGGCAATGTCATCCATTCTGCTTTTCCAACGCGCATTGAGGTCGGTCCCCTCAGTCAGCAGCGCCTCCCACTGCGCGTCATCCAACGGGGCGTTAAGTAAACCCGGATCCCAATCACAAGGCTCATCCTCGTCTGGCGGGCAGGCGTGCCACATCAAGTTGATGACCGCGCCGTTCTTCCATTGCCTTTCGGCTTCATAGATCATCGTCCAGCGGTTTTCGATATTCTCTTGTTGGAACAAGAAATCGCCGCTCCACAAGGCGGGATATTTTCCGGTGGTCTCTTTGATATACTCCGTCCACATCGCCGGCTGGGCATTAGGTTCGCGGTTGTGCTGCCCGGCCAGTGTTTTCTTCCCCGAAATGCTGTAGAGGTAGTCCAGGGTTTGGAACCCGGTCGAAGCGTTTTCCGGCGCGCTGATTTCGTAGCCCATCAACGCTAACATTTGCTCGGCGTAACGCCGGCCCAGTTCTCGGATGCCGGCCGAATCGAAATGCGCGTTATCCTGGGCCGTACAGCCGCGCGAAGAGATCACGTGCGCCGTCGGGATCGTGTCCGGCAACGTGGCGATGATGGGATTCATGGCGGAACAGCATCCGCCGTGTTCCGCATCCACCACTTCGCCGGCTAACAAGGGCACGGACGCCGCATCAAGGCCGAGGTCGGTCAGCATGTCGTTATAAATTTTTTGGACGTAGGCCGGCCATTGGCGGTCGCCGGTGTTGGTTTCGCCCTGGTGCAACAGGATGCCCTTGATGACGCCGCGCTGCTGCGCCAGTTTCGCCAGGTCAATCAGATATTGGTAGGGATTCCCCCCATAAGCCCTGACTTTATCGGTGAACCAGCTCTCGGTGTAGGTGTCATCGTAATCCTGATACAAATCCTTGTCGAACAACCGAATATCGCACCCGCCCACCGCCACGTTGATCACCCCGACCTTGATGTCAGCGGGCAGATTTTCCACCATGGTCCGGCCAAAATAATCGGCCGGCGAAAGTCCCGACCAGCATTGGGCCAGCGGCGGCACAGCCGGATACCAGGTGTTCTTGTCCCTTCTGAGATTGGGACAATTCAGCGATTGCAAGACCTGGAAGCGTGGATCCACTGTTCGGTCTTGCGCCTCGATGGCGGGGACGCCTTCCATGTTGGACTGTCCAAAACACAGGAAAATGTAGAAATTCGGATCGAACGTGTAGGTGATTTCTGTTGATGCTGACATAGAATCTCCGATTTGCAGTGTATTTTGCGGCACAACCGTTGGCTCCGGCGTCACGGTACTTGTCGCCGTCGCCGTCTTGACTTCCACGGGAGGGTCGGGTTCTGTCGTCCCCGTTGCCTCCTGGGTGAGGGTCGCATCGGTCTCAGAAGTTGTGGGATAACATGAAACGAGTACGACACTCAAAATCAGCAGTGGTAGCAGAAATTTAGCTCTTTTTTTCATAACCCCTCACGAATTTTATCTCCGTCTGCAACTATTCAGCCTGTCTAAACCGCGCCCGTCACCCTGATCTGCCAGCCCAGAGCTTGCCAAAGGGGAGTGAAATGGAATGGGACTGCGCTTTCAAGGGAAACTTGACGGTTGCTTCAAGCAGCCTACTGCGCGCGCAATGTCAAGGGCAGGTATAACTGGTGCCTATATCTCACCGCAGAGCACGCTGAGGCCGCAGAGACATATAAAAAAGTCTTCTCTGCGCACTTTGCGCCCTCTGCGGTAAATGAAACAGGGATTTCTTGCCACATTTTGGGAATCACCAGGTTGTCTGACTATCCAATCGCACAAATAAGGCATCGCTTTCGGACACGTTTGCAATGGGCCAGCGCTCCATCGTATCCAGCCAGTAGACGCCGGTTCGTAGCCATACTCCTTTTTGCCCGGGTGGAAGATTGGAAAAGCGGTGCCGTTGTACCACCACATCACTTGTTTCCAGAAACGCCGGCGATACGCCTAGCCCATCGGCCACACTGATAACTTCCCCTTGTTCTGTCAGCAGGTGCGCCATAATCGAAAAAGGGCGCGCGATAGCCCCTTCCGCAACCTGCCACCATGTTTCTACTTCCAACCCGTCGCTCTCGTTGTAGCTCATCGCTCCCAAGAAAACCAAAGGGCCGTTCATGGATACAGGGACAGTGACAGGGTGACTGTTTGCCAAAGCGGCGGGTGGCGTTTCGGCGCGCGCTGCTTGCATCCAGCGTAATGGCGGGATATTCACTGGGGCGCTTCCGCGCTCGTACAGCGCAAAGGCCGGCAGGAGACTGAAATTGCGTTGCTCGTAAGAGAGGCGCGCATCGGCCAGGCGGCGGGTGATGAAGGGGTCTTCTGGAAGCGGGTCGCAGCGGAGCAAAGGGGGGAAACAGCGGGATTGCTCTTCCAACAAGTCATGGTGGAGAGCGTAAATGCTGCTTTGCTTGCCGCCGCCAGGATATAGCCACGCCGCCGTGCAGTCAAAATTGGCTTGCCGCAGCCCGGCCCCCCCAGGCCGATCCAGGCCGAAACCCTGGCGAATGGCCGCGTCATCCAGCGGGATAACCGGTGTGACACATTGAGATAACCACAGCGGTTGGCTGACCACATCATACACAAAAAGTCCATGGCCCACGATAGCCGTAGGCCGCGCGCGGCGAAACCATTCCAGTTGTAGTGGATCAGGCCCGACCAGCCCATAAAGGGGGGCCACCCCCATCACGTAACGACCGGGCTGGGGATGAAAAGGGGCAGCTTTTTGTGTGGCGCCCTCAGTCGGAAAGAGGGGGCGAAATTCAACGCCGTAAAAGCCAGGATGGGCAGGCGTAAAGTAAACTACGTTGGGTTCAGGCCCGGGAGAGGCGCGCAGATAGTTTCGTAATTCTTTGAACGATTGGCCCCAATCCTGAGTGTAATCCGTCAGATAACGATAACCATTGTCTGGACCGCCGACTAGTTCATTGAAGTAAGCAAGCTCGTCTGGAAAGACATGCAATGTCCCAAAGATGTACCAGAGTCCCAGCGCCCCCCAGACCAGGCGTGGCCATGGATAGTTGCGCCGCTGCCTGAGCCACGATGCCAGACCTTGCGCAATGAGCAGATGTAAGAAGGGGTGAAGAGGGAGCATATGACGGTAACTCACATTCATCCCTCCTAGCACTGAAAAGAGCAGGTAGACGCCGGGGAAAACCCCCAGGGCTAAAAGCCGCGGGCGTCCTGCGACTTGGGAAGCAAAGCTCCAACCGCCGACCAGCAAGGCAACCAGCAGAGGAAGAGGATTTTTGATCAAGAAGTTGAGCGGGAAGTACCACCAGTGCGTCCCGGTCCAGGTCTGCTCAAAGGCGATAAAGATACGCGGCGCGGCCTCCGTTTGGAGGTTGTGAAAGGCCGTCAAGTATGCCGGGGCGGGCACGAGAAAGGGAAGGAGAGGCGAGAGGCCTACCGAAAAGTCAAAAACAGCCCAGACGACAAGGCCCGCCAACAGCCCGGCGACCATAGCTTGAAAGAAACGCAATGACCTGGTGTGTCGCGGCTTGACTATGATGCTTCCCAGCGCTATCAGCCCAAAAGCCGCGCTCCAGAGGATACCGGACATTTTAGCCAGCATCGTCAACCCCAGCAAACCGCCGATCAGGAACGTATATCGCCAGGATGGTCGCTCCAGCCAGCGCCAGCCGACATAAAGCGCCGCCATACCCAGCGCGGTGACCCCCATATCTGTCGTCGCCAGCCGCCCGCTGGCCAATAGCGTGGGGTCAAAGGTCAAGAGAGTCAAGGCCAAAAGGCCGACCCGCCGTCCGCCTATTTCTATGCCCCATCGAAAAACCACAGCGCCCAACAGTATCGTCAGCAGCATCACTGGTGTCCGGCTCAGGATTTCGGTGCGTTCCATTGGCATCAGGTAAGGCAAGAAAGATTGAGTGTAAGTCGCATATTCGCGCCCCCAACCGGCCAGTGTTTCAAGGGGGATGTGAGGTTGGGCCAGAAACAATCCGATGGCTTCGGCCATGTTAATCAAGGGCGGATGGAGGTAGGAGAGAAAGTGCCAACTTGCCTCTTTCCAACGCATCAGGTAAACATAGCCGGCCACAATATGGGCCGGCTCGTCCATAGAAAACGAAAGCGCGCGCGCGCCGGCAACCAACAGCGTCCAGAGCACGAGCAGCAATGCGTAGGCGGCCCAGTAACTCCACCGCAGCTTGATGAACGGCAAGTTAACCCTGCTAAACCTGATCACGAGCGTTGTTCCCTTTCATTTCATTAAAGGAGTGTAACCGGACCTGCGATACAGCCCCGATAATGAAAATTTCATCGCAGAGCACGCGGAGAGCGCAGAGTATCTTTATTTTTCTCTATGACCTCTGTGGCTACTTGCAGAGGAGTTAAGCGCATCTTGCATTTGGAAACGCGCGGATGGCATTACAAACCGCTTCGATCTCGTCCTCACGCAGCTCCGGGTACAACGGCAGCGAGAGCACTTGCGCGGCGGCGGCTTCGGTCTCCGGAAGAGACCCAGGGCGGTAGCCCAGGTCGGCGTAAGCGGGCTGGAGGTGGACAGGTACCGGGTAATGGATCAGCGTGCCGATGCCGCGTTCGCCCAGAAAGGCGCGCAATGCCTCGCGTTGCGGCGTGCGGACGACGTAGAGATGGTAGACGTGCGCCCCATCCAGGGGTTCGAAGGGCAGTTGCAACCCGGAATCGCGCAACAGCGTGGAGTACTGCTGCGCCAGCGCGCGGCGTCGGGCGTTCCACACATCGAGGTGGCGCAATTTGACCCGCAGGATTGCTGCCTGGAGTTCATCCAGGCGGCTGTTGAGGCCCTTGCTGTGGCTGACGTAGCGCTCCGCCCAGCCGTATTCCCGCAGCAACCGCAGGCGTTCGGACAGCGTGGGATCGTCGGTGACAATGGCGCCGCCATCGCCATACGCGCCGAGGTTCTTGGTGGGATAGAAGCTGAAGGCGGCGAGATCGCCCCAGCTACCCACACGCTGTCCCTTGTACACAGCGCCGTGGGCCTGCGCGCAGTCTTCGACGACGCGCAGATGATGCTGGCGGGCTACTTCGAGGATTGGCGTCAGCTCGGCAGGGCAACCGTAGAGGTGGACAAGGATCACAGCACGGGTGCGCGGGGTGATGGCGGCTTCCAACTGCGCCGGATTGAGAGTGGCGCGGCGCGGTTCGATGTCCACCAAGACAGGGCGCGCGCCGCTAAGCTCGATGGCGGCAACGGTAGCGACGGCGGTGTGCGCCACGGTGATGACCTCGTCGCCGGGGCCGACATCGCAAGCGCGCAACGCCAGGTGCAGCGCCTCCGTGCCAGAGCCGACGCCGACGGCGTGGGAAACGCCGCAGTACGTGGCGAATTCACGCTCGAAGGCGGCGACTTCCGCGCCCAGGATGAACGCGCCGCGTTCGAGCACGTCCGCGATGGCGGCATCCACTTCCGGCTTGAGCGCGGCATATTGACGCTTGAGATCAAAGGGAGGGATCATTGTGCTCCTCCAGGAAGTATGCAGGCGGACGAATGAAAAATCTCCGCACTGTCTTTTACCAATAATGCTCCTTGTACTCCCGGTAGAAATCTACGGTGCGCTGCAAGCCCTCGCGCAGAGGAACTTGAGGTTCCCAGCCCAGCGCCGCTGTGATTTTGCGGTAATCAGCATAGTAGTCGCCGATATCAATGCGCTTGTTTTCTGGCGGGAAGGGCACGATGCGAAAGGGGGGGGCCTGGGGATTGAGTTGCAGGAGCAACTGTGCCACTTCCAGGAGGCTGATTTGTTCCGCGCCGCCGAGGTTGTAGATCTCGCCGTCGGCTTGCGGCGCGGCGGCGACGAGCAGCAACGCCGTGACAACATCGCTGACGTAGTTGAAGTCGCGCAACTGTTTGCCATCCCCGTAAATGAGCAGTACCTCGTTCTCCACAATCTGCCGAATCCACCAACCGAGGAAGGTCTGCCGCGCATCTTTGACACGCATGTGCGGGCCATAAGTATTGGTCATCCGTAGGCTGACCGTGCGCAGGCCATAGACGCGGTGGTATACCAGATGATACCACTCGCCCGCGACTTTGTTGACGCCGTTGATGTCGGTCGGTTCCAGGGGATGGCGCTCATCTACCGGTAGATACTGGGGCCGCCCGTAAATCTGCCGTGTGCTGGCGTAAATGATTTTGACCTCAGGATTGAACTTGCGGCAGGCTTCCAGGATGGAAAGCTGGCTACGGCAGTTGATCTCCAGATCGGTGAAGGGGTCTTTCATGCTATCCAGATGACTCACCTGTCCGGCGAGATTGAAGAGGAAGTCCTGATGCTGCACCAAAAGGTTCATGCTATGTGTGTCACGCACATCGGCGATGTTGACCCGCACGCGATCCTTGATTCCCGTGATATTGAAGAGATTCCCACCATATTCCGGGATCAGAGAATCTACCAGCAATACCTCGGCACCCAGATGCACCAGCCGGTGCGCCAGATGGCTGCCGATGAAACCCAATCCACCGGTGATCAAAACCCGTTTGCCGGCGAAGGCGCTGTTGCAATCCATAGTCACCTGCTTTGTCGCCCCGCTTTGTGTTCCTGGCGAATGACCAGCTCCCACCACAGGGCGCTCAACTGACGGCCTGTGCGCAGCAACCGCCGCCAGTTGAAGAACTGCGAGACGCCATACTGCCGGTGGAAGTGATGCACTGGCACTTCAGCAAAACGATAGCCGGCGTCCTGGAATTTCTTGACCATTTCCAGGCAGATAGTGCCGCTGTCGCTCTTCAACGGGACGGCGTCAAAGAGGGCGCGGCGAATCAGGCGGAAGTCACAATCCACATCGCGCAACTTGAAGCCGAACATAAACTTGACGAAGTGATGGTATACTCGCCCGATGATCTTGCGCGAGAGAGGGTCATTGCGGGCGATCTTATAGCCGTTGACAACATCCACCTGCGGCGTAACCGCTTCCACCAGGTCAATAAGCTCCAGTGGATTGTATTGCGCGTCGCCGTCAGTATAGAAGACCCATTCCTTGGTCGCTGCGGCGAAGCCTGTGCGCAAAGCGCCGCCGTAGCCCCGGTTCTGCGGGTGGTGGATCACGCGCAACTCTGGGACGCGGCGCGCCAGCTCGTCCAGCACCTCGGCGGTATAGTCGGCGCTGCCGTCGTTCACCACGATGATCTCAAAGTCATCCGTCACCTGGCGAAGCGCTATGAGAGCAGTCAACACCATACTGGGGATCGTACCGCCGTCATTGTAGGCGGGGAAAAAAGCCGAAATGCTGGGAAGGTTCTTCATTTACACACGCTTTGGTTTGATCACTGTGGTTTGCGCGCAATGGCGATAACGGTCAGCCCGAAAGGCAAGCCCACGCGGGCGATAAGCGGCGCTTCTGCGGAAAGGATGGCCTGCAACACGCTATTCAGCGAACTGACACCCAGGGTCAGATCGGAACCGGCGCTCTTGGGTGGCCAGAGCCGTTCTCCCATGCGTTTGGCGACAGCAACGGGGAACAGCAGCATGTTGGCGTAGGAAAGCTGTTCCACCTCGAAGCCGGCGGCTTGCAGCCGGGCGGCAAGCTCGCCCCGCGTGTAGCGATGACGGATGTGAACAGCGCGGTCGTGCTGTCCACGCAGCCAATTATAGGCGGGCAAGCGTAATACAAGCCTGCCGTCGGGCGCGAGGACGCGATACAGCGCACGCAGCGCCACACCATCATCGCGCACGGCCTGCTCGCACAGCACATCGAAGCTCACGGCGAGATCGAAGCTTGCATCAGCGAAAGGCAGCTCCACAATCGAGGCTTGCGCCAGCCGGGTCGCGCCGCGCTGTTGGCAGAAGTGCAGCGCGACGGCAGCGAAGTCGAAGCCGGTGACTTGCCCGTACTCTGCCAGGTAGGAGGTCATCACAGCACCGGTGCCACAGCCCGCATCGAGGATGCGCAAAGCTGCGCCGGGCGCGTAGCGCCGATTCAACAGCGCGCGGGTGATGCGCGCCATTCCGCGATACCACCAGTGAGTATCCTCTACCTGATACATCACAGCATATTCTTCGAGATTCAAGCCTTACTCCGTCGAGAGTTACACGTCTGCGAAAATGGCTTTTGACCGTCGGTCGCACGGATCAAGTCTTTGGCCTGGAAACACGCAGGGCATTATATATGCTTTGCTGCTTTTCGCAATGGCGCAAAAGTTGCGGGGTTACCACAGTATTAAAAAAAGACGCAGAGAACACAGAGAATTTTCTGTTTTTCCTCTGTGTCCTCAGCGTCTCTGTGGTGAATGAATTCGTGGAGATTCGTGGCAAAAATCTCATCCTACCGCGTCGAATGTCGGCTTCAGCGCGGGATACAGGCCCCGGTACAGCGTGTACAGGTCGTTGTAGATTTTCACCTGCGCCGGCTGCGGGGCTGTGGCGCTCACCACCTTGATCGTCGCCCGGCAGGCTTCGGGCACGGTCTTCCATACGCCCGCGCCGACCGCCGCCAGCAGTGCCGCGCCGAACGCGCCGCCCTCGGTCG
>DAOLUH010000058.1:0-36755 GCA_035420085.1 Anaerolineae bacterium | reverse complement strand
GCGCGGACGTAATCCTGCGGCGCGGCCAGTTTGACGGCGCGCGTGAGCCGCTCCAACGCCGTGGGGTGGTAGCCGGCCGTCTCTTCGGTGAGCGCCTGAAGGATGTACACGGTGATCAGCCACCGCCCCAGGCCGCACTCCTGCGTGAAACGTTCCAGGCGATTTAGCCATTGCCGCGCGGCGGCGATCTGCCCTTGCGCCAGCAACAGCCGCGCGTAGACCAGATGCTCTTCGATGCGCAGATATTCCGGCGGATCATCGGGTGACAAGTGCATCGCCTCCGCCCACTGCGCAACGAAATCGAGATCGCCCTGGCGCAGGCGCAGGTCGGCCTCGGTCGCCGCTAGCCAGTGGGCGTCGGTGAGGGCTTCTTGCGAAGCGAAGTGTTGGGCGCGCTGCACGGCGTCGAGCGCGGCCCCGGTCTCGCCGCAGGCGTACAAAATCGGCGCGGCGATGCCGAGCGCGAACATCAGCAGGCTGCCGATGGCGAGCGGTTCGCTGAGGGCCTGGCCCTGTTCGTGATACCAGCGCGCCTGCTCAAGCTGGTTGGCCTCGTAGTGCAGCAGCGCCAGGCGGGTGAAAATCAGGCCCGCCAGTGGCGAAGGTTCCCCTGCCGCGTCGGTGTAGCGCTCGATGGCCTGGGTGCAGAGGGCGACGGCCTCGCGGCGCTTGCCGTGGCTGTTGAGCGCCGCCGCCAGCGACATTTCCACGACGACAGCGAAGATCTGATTCTGGCGGGCGATGTCGCCCGATTGCCCGATCTTGCTCGCTTCGCGCAGGGTGGCGATGGCTTTGGTGATGTCGGTGGTGCGCTCCTGCGCTTCGGCCATGCCCCACAGTCCGAGGATGCGCCAGTGGGGATGTTCCTTCTTCAGCAAGCGCAGCGCGCTTTCGATCAGATCGGTGGCGTGGGTGTAGTCGCGGCGGCCCAGGGCGATGTAGCCGCGCAGTAGCCACAGCTTGCCCAGGTCGGCGGGTGGAATTTTGCCCGGACGCGGATGTTTGTCGGGCGCGTCGGGGACAGCGTCGGGATAGGCAGCGCGCAAGGCAGTTTCGGCGGCGTCGGCGTAGGCTTCCGCCGGTTCCACGTCGCCGGTGAGCGCGAGAATCCAGCCCTTGTCGGTCGCCAGCGTGGAGTCGGCACGCACGCGCGCGTCGGGTAAAGCATCGAGCCAGCCGCGCACCGCTGCGACGCCGCCGCTGTGCAGGGTCGGTTCGGCGGCCTGGCGGATGAGGCGTTCGGCGTCGTTCAGCAGGGTGTTTGCGATGGCGGGATCTTCAGCGAGAGTCGCGCCGGAAAGGGCGTGCTGGATGGCGGTCGGCATCTCGCCCTGGTTTTCGTACCACAGCGCGGCGCGTTGGTGCAGCCGGGCGGCCTTGTCGGGTGGGAGGGTGGGGCGCAGCACTTCGGCAAAGAGGCGGTGATAGCGGTACCACTCGCGCCGGTGATCCAGGGGAATGAGGAAGAGGTTGGCGGCGTCCAGGCGTTCGAGCATAGCCTGGCTGTCGTCGCGGCCTGTCACTGCGTCGCACAGGGCGGCGGTGAGCCGGTCGAGAATGACGGTCTGGCGGAGAAAGTCGCGGGTGGCGGGCGGCTGGCGTTGGAGCACTTCGGCCACCAGGTAATCGAGCACGTAGCGGTTGTCGCCGCTGAAGGCCGCGATGAAGGTGCGCGTGTCGGCCGGCCCGCTCTGGCGGGTGACCATGTCCTGCAAGGCCAGCGCCGCCAGTTGCAGCCCGGCAATCCAGCCTTCGGTGCGCGCTTCCAATGCCTCCACGATTTGCGGAGAGAGCGTCAGCCGCATGGTCTGGCTAAGGAAGGCGGCGGCCTCTGCGGCGGTGAAGCGCAGGTCGCGCTCGCGGAGTTCGAGGATCTGGTTGCGGGCGCGCAGGCGGGGCAGGGGGAGCGGCGGGTCCTCGCGGGTGTTGATGACGGTGTGCATGATCGGCGGCTGGTGTTCCAGCAGGAAGCGCGTGATGTCGTGGACGGCGTCGTTGGTGATGAGGTGGTAGTCATCCAACACAAGGATCAACGGGACACCCACGGCGGCGATGTCGGCGATCAACGGCGCGATCAGCCGGTTGAGCGATGTTGCGTTGGTCTGGGCAAGGCCGGCCGGTTGGAGAAGCGATTGGACGGAGCGCCCGATGCGCCCGTCGGCCTGTTGCAGCGCGGCGATGAGGTAGGCGAGGAAGTGCAGCGGGTCGTTGTCGCCCTCATCGAGCGAGAGCCAGGCGATTTCGCGCGCGGCGGCGCACACCCATTCGGTGATCAGCGTCGTCTTGCCGAACCCGGCCGGCGCGGAGAGGAGCGCGAGCCGCTTGCCCGCGCGCAGCCCCTCATCGAGCTGCGCGAGCAGGTGCGGTCGCGCCACCAGGTTGGGCCGCGATGGCGGAATGTAGAGTTTGGTCACCACCAGTGAAGTGAGCATACTGCAATCTTAGCACATCTTGGGATTTGGAAAATTGGCATTTTGCGCGGGATGGCGTAAGATGGATGCTCGATGCTTGATATTCGATACTTGTTGTTCGTTTCTCATTTCCAATTTCTAATATCTCATTCCGGAGGGCCGTATGTGGCAGCAAGATTTGGAGACATTGATCGACGGTTTTCATCATTCCGCTTGGGGGCTATCCCATTCACGGCGCGTTTACCGGATGACTTTAGACCTGGCGTGCCAGGAGGGGATGCAGTTGGATGAGGAGGCAGTACTGGCGGCGGCCTATCTCCACGACCTCGGCGCGTTGGGCGATTATCGCCAGCCGGGCGTCGATCATGCCGAGCGTTCCGTGCAACTGCTGGCAGAGATGCTCATCCCGCGAGGGTTCCCGGTGGAGAAGTTACCCCTGGTCAAGACTATCGTGCTTGGACACACGTTCGACGTCCGCCCGACCGGGCCTGCGGAAGTGGCGTGCTTTCATGATGCGGATATTCTTGACTTTATGGGCTACATCGGCGTGACGCGCCTCCTTTCCATTGCCGGGAAGGAGAATTGGACACCGGATGTGCGCAGCGCCGTCGCGTTACTTCAACACTTCACGCAGCAGATGCCGCCGCTGTTGGTGACGCCAACCGCGCAGCGTATCGGCTCGACACGCCTCGTGGAGATGCAGAGCTATCTGGACGGTCTGTTGGCAGAAACAACAAACCTCGACTTGCTCTGAAAATAAGTCGCCAATCGCACGAAATGTATATTTGACTGTTACTCCTCACTCATGCGATTGGGTGAACCTTTTTTGATGAGGACGAGTATGTTTGATAAGCCAGATAAGGGCAGGCTGTTTGCATTGCAAAATGGTAGAACATACATATAATACTTACCTGGATATATGCAGTGGCGACCTTGAGTGAATCTCAAAACGAGGAATTCTATGACCGGTAAAGAACATTTACTTGAAGTGAAGCATCTGACCACCCGTTTTCATACCGAAGATGGCATCGTCCATGCCGTAAACGACGTTTCCTATACCCTGGACGAAGGAGATACGTTAGGGGTGGTGGGGGAGAGTGGCTGCGGGAAAAGCGTACACGCGCTTTCGATCATGCGCCTGATCCCCATCCCTCCCGGCGAAATTGCCGCCGGTGAAGTGTATTTCCGGGGACGGGATTTGCTGAAGCTCAGTGACGAGGATATGCGCAAGGTGCGCGGCGCCGAGATTGCCATGATCTTCCAGGACCCGATGACGTCGCTGAATCCGGTAAAGACGGTGGGTTTCCAAATCATGGAAGCCCTGATACTCCACGAAGGTATGGACAAACCGCGCGCCCGCGAGCGGACGATAGAGTTGCTGAATCTCGTGGGCATTCCCGAGGCGGCGCAGCGCGTGGATGACTACCCGCACCAGTTCTCCGGCGGGATGCGGCAGCGCGCGATGATTGCGATGGGGCTGTCGTGCAATCCCAGTATTCTCATCGCCGATGAGCCGACCACGGCGCTGGACGTGACCATCCAGGCGCAGATTGTGGAGCTTGTCAAACGCTTGCAGCAGAAGTTCGGGATGACGGTGATCTGGATCACGCACGATCTGGGCGTGGTCGCCGGGCTGGCGCGGCGCGTCAATGTGATGTACGCTGGCCGGATCATTGAGACCGGCCCCGTCAAAGAAATCTATGCTAACCCGCACCATCCTTACACAGTCGGATTGTTGGGATCGTTGCCGAGTCACAGCAGCCGGGTTTCTGCGCGCCTTTTTTCGATTCCCGGTGAGCCGCCGGATTTAGTTGGGCTGCCGCCGGGCTGCGCCTTCGCCCCGCGCTGTCATTATCAAACGCCTCATTGTTTGAAAGAGAGGCCGCCGTTGGAAGAAGTTGGAGCGGGACGCCTGGTCGCGTGCTGGGAACAAGAAAAGGTGAGGAGGGTATAATCATGGCTGAGGCGGTCAAAACTACCAACTTTACCCAAGAAGTTCTGTTGCACGTCGAAGGTCTGAAGAAGTATTTCCCTATCCGGCGCGGTATCCTGCAGCGCCATGTTGGCGATGTTAAGGCCGTTGACGACGTCAGTTTTGACGTATATCGTGGCGAAACATTAGGGTTGGTCGGAGAGAGTGGCTGCGGCAAGACTACGACCGGGCGCACGATCATCCGCATTTACGAACCAACTGCCGGGCATGTGATCTTTAAGGGGCAGGACCTCGCGGCGCTGCGGCCCAACGATTTGCGCGAGATGCGCCGCAGTATGCAGATGATTTTCCAGGACCCGTATGCCTCGCTCAATCCCCGCATGAGTGTATTGCAGATTGTGGGGGAGCCGTTGGAAGTCTACCATCTGGCTAACAAGGAAGAACGGCGCGAGCGTGTGGCGAACCTGTTGCAGTTGGTGGGGCTGAATCCCGATTTTATGGTGCGGTATCCGCATGAATTCTCCGGCGGGCAGCGCCAGCGCATCGGCTTGGCCCGCTCGCTGGCGCTCAATCCAGATTTGATCATCTGTGATGAACCGATCTCGGCGCTGGATGTCTCGATCCAGGCGCAGGTGGTGAACCTGTTGGAGGACTTGCAGCAAGAATTGGGCCTCACCTACGTCTTCATCGCGCACGACTTGAGCATGGTGCGGCACATCAGCAAACGGGTTGCGGTGATGTATTTGGGCAAAATTGTGGAATTGACGGATCGTGATACGCTGTACGCCAATCCCCTGCACCCGTACACACAGGCACTGCTCTCTGCAATCCCTGTGCCTGATCCGGTGATCGAGGAAACCCGGCAGCGTATTTTGCTGGAAGGGGATTTGCCCAGTCCGGCCAATCCGCCGAAAGGTTGTAACTTTTGCACACGCTGTCCGCAGGTGCGGGATATATGTGAACAAGAAGAGCCGGCGTTCATCGAAGTGGCCGCAGGTCATTACTGTGCCTGCCATTTCGTGCAACCAGCAGCGTAAAACGTGATGCGTAAAACGTAAAAATGTAAAACGTAAAACTTAAAACGTAAAGACGCCTGCGCTTTACGTTTCACGTTTTACGTTTTAGAAAAGGAGGTGATGCGTATCGAGGTGAGCGATATTCAGGTTTTCAAAATGTGTAAGATACAATCCCAATTCAAAACCTTAGTCTGAAGGAGGATGAGCATGGTTAAGAAATTGTTGTGGGTTATGGCTGGCCTGTTGATCGTTGCCAGCGTGGTGTTGGCCGCCTGCACGACGCCCACCCCTGAGGTGATCAAGGTCGTCGAGACGGTAGAGAAAATCGTCGAGAAAGAGGGTGAGAAGGTCACCGTCGTCGAGACGAAGGAAGTCGTCGTCACCGCGACGCCTGAGCCGGTGAAAGCCGTGGAGTTCAAATCCGCCGACCCCAATACGCTGGTGGTCGTTTCCATCGGCGAAAACATTGACACGTTGGATCCGGCCTGGAACTATGAGAGCGATGGCGATGCCGTCATCCTCAACGTGTATGACCAATTGGTCACCTACAAGGGCACCTCCGCCACCGAGTTCGTGCCGGCGCTGGCCACGGGCTGGGAAGTCAAAGATGGCGGGAAAACCTACGTCTTCAACATCCGCAAGGGTGTGAAGTTCCACGATGGCGCCGATATGACCCCTGCTGATGTTGCTTATAGCATTCAGCGTGGTGTGCTGCAAGGCGGCGGCGACTCCCCGCAGTGGTTGTTCACCGAGCCGTTCTTTGGCATCGGCACCTACGACGTGGCTGAACTTGTGGATCCGGAAGGCGGGTTGGATGATGATGCCGAGGCATTGAAAGCCGCTGACCCCGCTCTACTGGCCGCAGCCTGCCAGAAAGTGATGGACGCCATTCAGTACGACGAAGCCGC
The DNA here is from genome assembly GCA_035420085.1 of Anaerolineae bacterium. Lineage (GTDB taxonomy): Bacteria > Chloroflexota > Anaerolineae > B4-G1 > SLSP01 > DSWT01. The sequence goes on along the minus strand of DAOLUH010000058.1, from coordinate 30,487 downwards.
CGGCACCGTGACCTTCAACCTGGCTACACCGTGGGGGCCCTTCCTGGCGACCCTGGCGCAGAGCTGGGGCTCCGTTGTTGATAAGGACTGGGCTATTGCGAATGGCGCGTGGGATGGTGATTGCGCCAACTGGCAGAATTACTACGGCGTCACCTCCGAGACCACCCCGCTCCGCGATAAAGTGAATGGCACTGGCCCCTACATGCTGGAAAGCTGGACGCCGGGCGAGCAGAAGGTCCTGGTGATGAATCCCAACTGGTGGCGCACCGAGCCGGTGGCCCCCGGTTTCCCCGTCAAGCCGAGCATTGAGCGCATCGTACTCAAGGGTGTGAGCGAATGGGGCACCCGCTTTGCGATGATGCAGGCCGGCGATGCCGACAATGTGGCTGTACCGCGCGGCAACATCTCGCAGGTTGATCCGCTGGTGGGTGAGTTGTGCGTCTACAACCTGGATACGGCGGCTTACGACTGCGCGCCGACCGATAAGCCAGATGCGCCGTTACGCCTGTACAAGGGTGAGCCTTCAACCAGCCGTACTGACATCTTTATGACCCACAACCTGAAGGTTGAGGGCGGCAACCCCTACGTCGGCAGCGGGCAGTTGGATGGTAACGGGATTCCGGCTGACTTCTTCAGCGACATCCATATGCGCAAAGCCTTCAACTACTGCTTTGACTGGAATGCTTACATTGCCGATGCGCTGGCCGGTGAGGCCGTGCAGGTTTCTGGCTATCTGATCCCCGGTATGATCGGCTACCAGAACGATGGTCCCAAGTACGCCTTCGACATGGAAAAATGTAAGGAAGAATTGCAACTGGCCTGGGACGGTCAGGTTTGGGAAAAAGGCTTCCGGCTGCAGGTGGCTTACAACACCGGCAACGTGACCCGCCAGACGATTGCCCAGATTTTGCAGAACAACTTCGCCACCATTGACGCCAAGTTCCGACTGGAGATCATCGCCCTGCCGTGGCCCACCTACCTGGCCGAGTTCCGCAACCGCCGCCTGCCGGTCGCTGTCAGCGGTTGGATCGAAGACCTACACGACCCGCACAACTGGGCACAGCCCTTCCTGATCGGCACGTATGCTGGCCGCCAGAGCATCTCGCCTGAGCTGAAAGCGCAGTTCAACGAGCTGGTAATGGCCGGCGTGACCGAGACCGACGATGCCAAGCGTGCAGAAATTTACCATAAGCTGACCCAGATGGACTACGATAACGCCATCGCGGTTCGCCTGGCCGTGGCGACTGGGCGTCGCTACGAGCAACGGTGGTTGGGTGGCTACTATCCTAACCCCATTTACGGTCCGGAGAACCACTACTACACCTGGACCAAGAAATAACTTGCTGCTAGTCGGGCAGGAGAGGGTGTAAACTCTCTCCTGCCTTCCTGGGAGGAAAAGCGTGATCAATTACATTATCCGCCGCTTGCTTATAGTGCCGTTTTTACTGTTCGGGGTGACTGTTTTAATTTTTCTTATGTTGATGGCCCTGTCGCCAGTGGAACGTACCGCGTTGTATGTGCGCGACGTTCCCCGCAATGAGCGCGTGTTAGAGGGCATCATCAAAAAATACGGTTTGGACCAACCCTGGTATGTTCAATACTGGCGTTGGATGTTTGGAACGACAGTCACCACCACAGAAAACGGGGTGACGACGGTCGAGCGACAAGGCGGCATTTTGCGGGGCGATTTGGGCTATTCGCGCACCGCCTCGCAGCCGGTGGCTGAGTTGCTGGCGCGGCGTTTCCCAGCGAGCCTGGAGTTGACGTTGTACAGCGTGGTGCCGGTAATCGCCGGCGGCATCCTCCTGGGGGTGATCGGCGCCGTCAAACACAACAAGCCGGCCGACCATATCGTGCGTGTTTTCGGCATTGTGGGCTGGTCGTTCCCCGATTTTGTCTTCGGCCTGCTGTTGTTGATGGCCTTCTATGCCGGGACGGGGTGGTTTCCGCCGGGGCGCGTCTCTGACTGGGCGAACAAGATTATTATGTCGCCCGAATTCCGCAATTACACCAGCCTGATTACCATTGACGCACTGCTCAATTTTCGTCTTGACATCTTCCTGGATGCCCTGCGGCATCTGGTTTTGCCGGTGATTACTCTCGCGTATTTATGGTGGGCGCTGACGTTGCGGGTGACGCGCTCCTCCATGTTGGAGACGCTGCGCCAGGACTACATCACCACGGCGCGCGCCAAGGGCTTGAGTGAGCGCGCGGTCATCCGTCAACACGCGCTGCCCAACGCATTAATGCCGGTGGTGACGTTGGCCGGCGGCACAGTTGTCGGGTTGCTGAGCGGCGTGATGATCATCGAGACGGTTTATAACTTTCCGGGCATGGGCGCCGCCGCCGTCAGAGCGGCTTCGCAGTTAGATGTCATCACGGTGTTGGCTTTTGTATTATTTAATGGACTGATCCTGGTGCTGGCTAACGTCGTGGTGGATATTCTATACGCCTACGTTGACCCGCGCGTCCGGCTGGATTAGGGTGTAAGGAGTAAGACAATGACAGCACAAGAGATGTCGACGGCAACTTTAGCGCCTAGAACGCGCCGCCCCCCCAACTGGCTGGAGGGCTGGCTCGGCCACGATGTTTACCGCACGTTGAAGGGGTTGGTGACCAACCCGATGTCGGTGGCGGGGTTGCTTCTTTTAGGATTGTTTATCTTTATCGCCGCCGCCGCGCCGATATTGGCCCCGCCGCTACCCAATAGCAACCCCTACAACATCCCCCGTGATGGGTATGGGGATGTTCCCAAAGCGCCCGGCACCGAATGGAAATCGCGCCAGCCACCGCTGCCGTTCTGGTGGAAGGCGGTGACCGGTAAGGAGCAATGGGTGCATTTGATGGGGACCGCCAGTGGGCAGTGGGACATTTACTATGGTGTGATCTGGGGGACACGTACGGCTTTGTTTGCCGGCTTGACCATTACGCTGTGCGGCGTCCTTGTCGGGGTGACGATTGGGACCTTATCAGCCTTCTATGGTGGGTGGGTGGATATGGTCTTTATGCGCATTACGGACCTGTTTTTGGCCTTCCCCTTCCTGTTGACGGCGATGACGTTGTCGGCAGTGCTGACGCCCCGTCTGGGCAAAGGGTTGTTAGCGCCCATGGTGGCACTGATCGTCTTTAGCTGGATGGGGTTTGCGCGGCTGCTGCGCAGCGATATTCTGTCGCTGCGGGAGCGGGAGTACGTGCTGGCGGCGCGCGTCATCGGGGTGCGCGATTCGCGCATTATGTTCCGCCACATCCTGCCCAACGCCATTTTCCCCACGCTGGTGTTAGCTTCGATGCGCATCGGCAGCTATGCCATTACCTTCGCCGGCCTGAGTTTTATGGGTATCGGCGCTGAAGTGGGCTTTGCCGACTGGGGACAACTGCTCTCCTTCGCCCGCGACTGGATGACGCAGTTGCGCGAATACTGGTACATCGTGATGTACCCCGGCGTGACGCTGGTGTTGTTCGTCCTCTCGTGGAACCTGGTGGGCGACGCTCTGCGTGACGTGCTTGACCCGCGCTTGCAAGGCTCTCGATAAGCAGTCAGCGGTCAGCTATCAGCGATCAGCGAGGAAAGCTGACGACTGATAGCTGACCGCTATCATTTTCCCCGTGGATTGAGCGCCGAATTCAATCCATCGCCGAGCAAATTCCACCCGACACTGAAGATGATCAGCGTGAGGGTGGCCGGTACGAAGACCCACCAATAGTTTAGCGGATTGCCGCCCGTCCCGATGATCCAATCGCGCGAAGTCACCAACAGCGCGCCCCAGGGCAACCCGGACCCCATACCGATGAAGGTGAAGGTGGCTTCCAGCAGCACCATCCCGCCGATGTCACGCGCGGCTAACACAATGGCCGGCGCGAGGGCGTTGGGTAAGAGGTGGCGGAAAATGATGCGCACCGGCGGCACGCCGATTGTTTTAGCCGCCAGCGCGTACTCAGTGTGTTTCAGGGTCAGGAAGTTCGCGTGGATCAGGCGCGCGTAGGGCATCCACGAAAACGTGATCAATGCCAGCATGGTCGGACTAAGCTCCAACTTCTGCCAGACGACTTGCCAGAACGTCTGTGGGACGTCTGTGTTCACAGATAGGAGCGCGTACCGAAACAGGAAGATGCCCGCGATGGCCGGAAACGTCAGAAAGGCGTCGGTCACGCGCATCAGCAGCCGTCCCACTGCGCCTTCGAGGTAGCCGCTGAACGCGCCCACCAGCACGCCGATACATGCCGTCAGCAACGCGGTGATGAGTCCGAAACGCAATGCCGGGCGCGTCCCCCAGATGAGTGCATAGGCGATGTCCCATCCGCCGGATGTGGTCCCCAGGACTGCTCCCGGCTGCGGCGGACGCGGCGTGTATAACGCCGACGGGCGCACGCCTGAAAGCTGACGCATAGCTACAGGATGTTGTGGATCGGCTTGTGGGGCCATCCAGGGCGCGCTGAGGGCCACAATCACGTAACCGGCGATGATGCCCAGCGCCAGGATGCTTTGCCAGTTGGCGAGGAAACGCCGTGTGATGCTCATTGCTCCGCCAATGCATCCCGCAAGCGCGGATCGAACACCGCCTGGAGAATGTCCAGGATTACCATCACCGGCAGCACCAGCAGCACGCTGTAGACCGCGAAGCCTAGCGCGGCAACGATGTCCGGCGCGCCGCGCATTGAGCTGACAACCACCTCCGAGACGCCCGGAAAGCTAAACACAACTTCGACGACGAAGACGCCCATAATCAGCGAGGCCGCGGAGAGCGCGATGCTGTTGAGCGCGGGGATCATCGCGTTGTGGAGCGCGTGCCGCCCGATCACCAGGCGTTCCTTCAGGCCCTTCCCACGTGCGACCGTGATATAGTCTTTGTGCAACTCCTCAATCATCATCGCTCGCGTCATCCGGCCCAACGTGGCCCAGTGTACCATGCTCAGGGTGATGCAGGGCAACACCAGGTGGCGTAACGCACTCAGGCTGATGTCCGGGCGATTGTTGAGCAAGCCATCCAGCGTCAGCAGGCCGGTGTACGGCGTAAAGCCCGCGCCGGTAACGATATAGTGTTCGCTGATGCTGAGGCGTCCTGGCGGAAACCATTTCAACCCCGCGTAGAAAATGCCGAGCAACACCAGCGCCAGCACGAAGGGCGGAATCGCGGTGGCGACGAACGCTGCGACGCGGAAAACGTGGTCAACAGCCCGGTGTTCCTTTGCGCCAGCCCACCCGCCACTGATGATCCCCAAAGGGATGAGCAGGAGGATGGCATAGAGCGTCAACTCGGCCGTGGCCGGCGTGCGCACCAGGAGCGCTTCGAGCACGTCATCACGAAATCCCGGACTCCAGCCCCAATCGCCGCGCAGCAAACGCCCCATCCAGCGGATGTATTGTACAGGGTAAGGATCGTTAAGTCCGTGCTCTTTGATGATTTGTTGTCTGATCCGTTCTGGATTGTTATTGGGATTATTAGAACTACCGCGGGGCATATACAACTCGGCGCGCATCTCGACCGGCGCGAGCATCAGGATACCGTACAGCGTCGCGGTGATGATCAACAGCGTGACCGGGATGGCGAACAAACGGCGGAGCAGAAATTTGAGCAGGGCTGGCATCTATCTCCTCATTTTTTAGACAGGATTAACAGGATTTTCAAGATAGTTTTATCCTGTTAATTTTGTCAATCATGTCCAAAGACGAATTCACACTGGTCTACGGTGACGACGGTGTTCCCGTAGAAGCGACACGTCAGCGCCGCTCCGGTGTCGAACTGCGCCGTCACGAACATCCACGGGCCTTTCTGCGCCGCAATCGTCCAGCGGTAAACGTCGCTGAGTTGCGCCTGGTGCGATTGAAGCCACGTCACCACCTCCTCAGTAACGGTGAACGTCTTCGTCTTATCCTCCAACCACGGACGTTCGCCTGTCTTCCCGGCTCGTACCATCTGGCCGATACGTTGCTCCAGCTTATAGGAAAGATCGTCGCAGAACGTGACCTGCCCGCCCCTCACGCTACACCGCAGCGCGAAACCAGTATCGAAGACCACGTCGCTGTAACCGGTGTAGAATGTCTTATCGGTGGGATCGAACCCCGCAAAGTAAACGGTGTAATCGGGCGTGAACCGCGCACCGTGTCGCTGCGCCTCGGCGATGTTTTGCCCGGTGGCGCTCACCGCAGCCTCGCCGCCTTCCAGGTACGTCCTGACGAGGTCCGCCACGCGCACTTGCGGCGTGCGCACCGGCGACATCACCAGATAATCCAGGACGAAAACCGGCGGCAGCGCTGCCAGCCAGGCCACCAGCAGCACCGCCCACGCGCTCGCTTTCATCCGGCCTGTGGGGGTGGTGCGATCCCAGGCCCATTCGACCGCCAGCGTTTCCACGTAGCCCACGCCAAATCCATACACCGTGTAAGCGATGGTCACCAGCAGCGTGCGCAGTGCGCTCCCTTCTGTATAGGGCCACGGCGTCAAGCCAGCGAAGCGTGCGTCCAGCATATCAATGAGCCAGTTCATTCCGGTGAATGGGATGTGCCCGGCGAGCCAGCCGACGCCGCCCATGGTGACGGCCCACACGAGCGTCGTCAGCAGCGCGGACGATGACCATGCGCCCACGATCCCCGCTACTCCACCGATGATGAGCAGACACGGCAATCCCAACAGCAGTTTGGCCCAGGCCATATCGGCGGCGCTCCGGTTTAGCGCCAGGGCGTCGTATCCCCACACAAACAGCGCGAACCCCAACCCGAAGAGCAACCCATACCCGGCCCCGGCGCGCAGCAGCACAGCGCGGGTGATTTTCTGCGGGGAGGGCGGATTGGCTAGTTTTTCGATCATCGCATGGTTCCTTCTCAAGTCGTCTCTGCGATAGATTCTACCAACTGGTGTTAGTTTTGGCAAATACGGCGCGACAAACTACAAAAATCTTGACGATTCACCAGGATTGCTTTGCACAGAAAACAAACATATAATCAAGGTATGTATCGGACTCACAAAACTCAAAAATCTGCATTGTGGACCACAATTTCTGCACATAACGCCTAAGGAGGGTGACCATGTTGCAAGGGAAAGGGGTTTTCATCTGGCAAGTCCAAAAGTGTGAGGGCGGAAATCCGGCCAAAATTGTTCAGGTCGCGCGCGACGCCGGATTGTCTCACATCGCCGTCAAGATCGCCGATGGGGCGTACAGCTTCCCCGACGCTCCGTATGAAGCGATGACCGTGGCGACCATTCAGGCGCTGAAAGACGCCGGTTTCACGGTCTGGGGATGGCACTTCGTGTATGGGCGCGATCGTTACAATAAGCCCGTGCGCATCGCCGAAGCTGAAGCGCAGATTGCCATTCAGCGCATACAAACCCTGGGGCTGAGCGGGTTCATCGTGGATTTTGAGAATACCGGCAACGCTGTGTTCACCTATCACGGCGACGCCGAGGACGCCGACGTTTACATGCGCCTGCTGCGCGCGAAACTTCCTGGTATGCCGCTGGCGGCTGCCTCTCACCGTTACCCGCGTTATCATGCCAATTTGCCGTGGGAAGCGTTCATGCGGTACTGTGATCTGGTGATGCCGCAGGTCTATTGGATGGGCGGCGAGCCGGCCAAACAGTTGCGCGCATCCTGGGAAGAGTACCAGACTCGTTGGCCGCATCTCCTCTACATCCCACTTGGCGCGGCTTACGGCGAAGGCGGATGGAGCGCCTCCCCCGATGAGATTACGGCCTTCCTGCAAGAGGCCCGGCAACTCGACGTGCCCGCCGTTACCTTTTGGAGCTGGCAAAATGCCCGCAATGACCCCACCAACAGCGCCTGGCCCAACACCGAGTTGTGGGATGCGATAGCGGCTTTCGCCTGGCCTGGCGGACAACCTCACCCCATCGCGGAATATCCGCTGTGGGTCATGGCCTCCGATGGCCTCAAGTTTCGCAGTGAACCGGCGAGCAGCGACGTCTATTGGATGGATGGCATTATCTTCCCGGTGGGCGCGAATCTGACTGCCATCGGCCAGCCCATTGCTTCTGACGTTCAAGGCTACCGTTTCCAGAAGGTCAGATCACCGCAGGGGCGGGAGGGGTGGGTAACGTTCAGCATAGGGAGTGAGGTGTTCTTGACTTCGCGCCCTTTGACGCCCCCGCCGCCGCCCGGCAGTCCGCAGCGCGCGGTTAAGGTGACGGCTGCGCTGGGCCTCAAGTTCCGTTTCCAGGCTTTGGTTGATGATGTGTTCTGGATTGACAAGATCGTATTCCCGCCCGATACGTTGCTCACTGCAATCGGCAGTCCCACAGCAGCAGACACGCAAAGCTATCAATGGCAGTACGTACAGACGGCGACCGGGCAGAAAGGATGGGTGGCTTACAGCATTGGGGGTGTGGTGTATCTGCAAGATTGGGAAAAGCCGGCGTTTTTCCCGGTTCCTCCTGCGGATAGCCCCAGGCGGGTTGTGCAGGTCACGGCGTCGCTGGGTCTCAAGTTCCGCAGCCAGACGTCCACGGATGATGTTTATTGGGTGGGGAGCACTGTGTTTTTGCCCGGCCAAACCTTGATCGCCATTGCCGGTCCCACGGCGGCTGATCTCAAAGATTATCGCTGGCAGTATGTGCAAGCGGCAGATGGCCGTCAAGGTTGGGTTGCGTACAGCATCGGCGCGGAAGTCTATCTGCGCGACGTGGGGCACACGCCGAACACGACCGTCTGGAGCAAGACGCGCTTGAATGTGCGTGAAACGCCATCGGTGCAAGGCCGGCGGCTGTGGATGGTGGCGGATGAAACCCCGTTGACTGTGTTGGAAGATGCGCAAGCTGCCGGCGTCAAAGTCGGGATGCCTGGGGAATGGATTCACGTTCGCACGCCAGGGTTGAAGGAAGGGTACGTCGCCGCCGAGTATGTCCACAACGGGCAGACTGCCGATTCCCGGCCTTCTGTCGCGCAGACGCCGCCCGGCGAATCCCCCTACATTTTCGGTATTCACGATCCTTTCGACCGGTCTTTGTTCGCCAACAGCGGCAAAAGCGGCTGGGTGCTGGTCACCGAACAGGTCGGCGCGAATCCGGCGACGGCGTGCGGCAATCGCAATGTGTATTACGATTGGTCGCGGGCCGGATTTGGCGTTATCGCCCGCTTGAATTACGGGTATCACGGCAGCGGCACACTGCCTCCTCAGGCAGACTACGCGCGTTTTGCCGAAGCCTGCGCGCGTTGGGTGGAGCTGTCCATTGATCCCCTTGATCGCCAGCACGGCTGCCACATCTGGATTATCGGCAATGAGATGAACAATCCCCGCGAGTGGCCGGGAAATAAGGATGGTGTGGACGGCGAACCGATCACGCCGGACGCCTATGCCCGCTGTTTCAATGCTGCGTATGCGGCGATTAAAGCCGTGCAGCCGGGCGCTATCGTCTGCCCCGGCGCGGTTGATCCGTACAACGCCGCGGCTGGCGACTCCAAAGAATGGTTTACGCAGATGTTGTCACAGATTACGGCGCTTGACGGCGTCGTACTGCACGCTTACACCCACGGCCCCGCGCCAAGCTTGATCACCAGCCGCGAGACTTTCCAGGACGAGCCTTTAACCTGGCAGTACTACAATTTCTATGCGTACCGCACCTTTATGGACTTGATCCCCGGTCAGTGGCGCGAAGTTCCCGTGTTCATCACCGAAACCGACCAGGACGAAGCGTGGCATGATGTGGACCAGGGCTGGGCGCGCGAAGCCTACGCCGAAATTCACCGCTGGAACCAGAGCGCCCATCACCAGCAAATCCGCTGCTTGCTGCTCTATCGCTGGCAGGGGGATCGTTGGGCGCTTGATAAGAAGCCGAAAGTCCTGGACGATTTCAAACGGGCGCTGCAATCCGATTATCGTTGGCGCGCTACTGCCGGGACAAAGGAACACTTTACGTTTGGCGCGCCCGTCGTTGCGACCGGGCCGGCGCTGGCGGGGGTCTCGTTTGGCGCGCCGAAGGCTATCGCCGCGCCGGACGATCTCAAGCGCATCTGGGGCATCGGCCCGCAGATTGAAACTGTCCTGCGCGCAGTGGGCATTCAATCCTTCGCGCAGCTTGCTGTCGTGCAACCTGCGCAAATCAAGGCCTGGCTGGCCGACGTCAACATCCGGGGACGCGCTGTCGAAACCTGGCCCCAACAGGCCCGGGCGCTCGCGGAAGGCTAGAGGCGGCTGTGGAGGAGAACACGATGAAGCAGACATCCCTGGCTCGTTTCTTGACCATTGTCGTCTGGGGCGTCATACTGTGCGTCAGTCACCTGCCCAACGTCCTCTGGTACGAAATTGGGGGCGGCATCCCGGCCTGGCTCCCCTGGGCCAAGATAGGGCTGGCGGCGGTACTGGCGGCGGCGGCGTTCTTCTGGAAGCCGCTGCGCCCGTTGTGCAATTTCTTCCTGATCCTACTGGCGATCTTCGTCATCGAAGAACTCGTCTCGCGGCTGACCGACTCCGCGCTGTGGCAGGGATGGTTCGACGGGCCGGGCGCAGCGTTCACAATGAGCATGTTGGACATCCAGTTGGGGCGGCTCATCGTCTCCTTGCTGGTGATAGCCGTGTTACTGTTCCTCGGCTACCGCCGCGCCGACTTTTTTCTCGTGCGGGGGCAACTCGCTGCGCCGATCACGCCGGTGCGCTGGCTCGGCTTCCCTAAGCCCGACCCGTGGACGCGCTTTGGCGGGCAGTTTGCCCTCTACATCAGCCTGGGCACGCTGCTCTTCCTGATCCTCGGCGGACGGCCCTCGGCGGCGGCGTTGGTCGGCGCGTTGCCGATGCTGCCCGCCGTGCTGCTCTTTGCGGCGATGAATGCCTTCAACGAAGAGATGACCTACCGCGCCTCCTTGCTGGCGGGATTGGAGCCGGCTATTGGCCCGCAGCACGCGCTATGGAGCACCGCATTCTACTTCGGCATCGGCCATTACTTTGGCGTGCCCTACGGCGTGATTGGCGCAGTGATGGCGAGTTTCCTCGGTTGGATGATGGGCAAGGCGATGCTGGAAACGCGCGGTTTCTTCTGGGCCTGGTTCATCCATTTTTGGCAGGATGTGTTGATCTTTTCCTTTATGGCTATGGGTTCGATCACGCCCGGTGGGTCGTAAGTCCTGCTTGTCAGGTCAACTAGGCGAACTGTTTCATCTTTTCTAGTAGAACTTTCGGCTCAATCGGCTTGGAGATAAACTCACGGATGTCCAGGTATTGATCGGTAGGGAACGTCGCCGCATATTGTGACGTGGTGATGGATGAGATCATAATGATGGGGACCTGCCGCAGCTGAGGATCGTCGGAGATCTGCTGCGTGGTGTAGTAGCCATCCAGTGGATTCGCCATCATCACATCCATAAGGACCATGTCGGGCAGGTTGGCCCGCATTTTCGCCAGACATTCATTGCCGCTCGCGGCCTCTTCGACTATATAGCCGGCGCTTTCCAGAACCAGGCGGTTCGCCAGGACGATGTCTGGATCGTCATCTACGATGAGAATGGTTTTCGTTGCCATAGTTTTCCTCCGCAATTAGTTTGATGTTGGACAGGATTCACAGGATGAAAGAGCCTTGACGAACCCTTTCTAATCCTGAAAATCCTGTTAATCCTGTCAGAAAACGACACAGTGCATCATGGCTAGCTGTGGTCACTTTGCGATCAGGGGGCAGGTGACGGTGAACGTCGCGCCTTGCCCCAACGTGCTCTTGACCCGAATCATGCACCCATAGCGGGTGAGGATGTCCTTTGTAATCACCAGTCCCAGGCCGGTGCCCTCTTTGAGGTGCGCTTTGGCGTTGGGCGCGCGATAGAATTCCTCGAACAGGTGTGCCTGCGCCTCATCTGGGATGCCGATGCCGGTGTCGCTGACGGTCAGTTGCGCCTGGCCTTCCACGGCTTGCAGGCATACTGTGACCTGGCCGCCTTCCGGCGTGTATTTGACGGCGTTGGAGACCAGGTTGTTGAACGCCCGGTCGAGTTGTTCGCCGACGCCCATAACCATCAACGGCGCATCCGTGATCTCCGCCGTCAGCGCGATACGTTTTTCTGCCGCCGGGATGGTGTGGCGCTCCACGACCTGGGCGACGATCTGGTTCACGATAACCGGCTGCGCGTTTTCTTCCATCCGTAGCCCGGCTTTGCCCGCCGCCAGGTCCAGCAAATCGTCAATGAGCGTTTGCAAGAAGTCGGTGCGCCGCAGCGCGCGGGCAAGCATATCGGCCTGCACGTCCGTGAGCGCGCCGGCGTAACCGCCCGTCAGCGTGCGCAACAAACTGCGCACCACGCCCACCGGGGAGCGCAACTCGTGCGTCACCGTCAGGACGAACTTGCGTTTGGCCTCGTCGAGATTGCGCAGCGCGGCGTAGGCCAGCGCGTTCTCGATGGCGATGCTGCCGTGGTTGGCGATGGCAGCGAGGAATTGTTGGTCGTCCTCGCTGAAACGGTGGGTTTTTACGCAATATGCACGGATGATACCGAGGGGGCCACTGTGGCCGATTAACGGCGCGGTCAATATAGAGTGTATCCCCTCGGCCAACGCTTCAGCGGGATATTGCAACCGCGTGTCCTGGGCGATGTCGTCTACGGCTATCACTTTCCCGGAGAGAACTTCGCGTACCAGCGGGTTTTGATCCACCAACAGACAGCCTTTCTGAAAGTATGCAGCGTTCAGGCCGTAGGTGCTGGCGAGGCACAGGCTTTGCCCGCCAGCCTCCAACAGCCGGATCGTACACGCCTTCACGCCCATCACCTCTGCCGTGCTGCGCGTCAGGCGGTCGAGCACCTCCTGAAGCTCCAACGTCGAGTTGACGGCTTGCGCGCTCTCATAGAGGGTGTGCAGACGGGTGTAGGCGCGTTGCAAGTCCTGGCCCAGGGTCAACATTTCCGCTTCCCGCTTGCGCAAGCGGCTGGTCGTGCGGGTTGCCAGATAAACCGATCCCATCACGGCGCTGGCAAAGAAGAACAGCGCGCTGCTCACATAGGTCGCTTGGTCGTACAGCCGGGTGGGCAGCAGGCCCACAACCGGGATGTGAGCAATCCAGCCGGCATATTCCAGCCCCGCCAGGCCGCCGATTAACATGATGGCTAATCCCGCAAAAAGATAGGCTTCGCGCCCAGAGAGCAAAATCGTCGCCAGGATGATGTGGAAGAAGAAGTACAGAATCGCCGGGCTTTCGATCCCGCCAGAATAATGGATGAGCAAGGTGATGGCGAGCCAATCGGCGGCGATGTGGGCGCGGGACTGGGTGCGCGCGGGGATATTGGCGCCGCTTAGATCACACGTCAGGCGGTTGAGCCAGCGGAGGAACAGCACATTGTAGCCCAGAATGCTGAGGCCCACGAGCGTCAGTGGCCAGACAGCCAGGTCTAGCCTCAGCACAGCGCGCGCCAGCCACGTCGCCAGGATTACGCCCGCGCCCGCGACCCAGCGTAGCTTGCACAGCCACTCCAGGCTGAGGCACAACTCATAATCCACCGGCGCCTGGCTCAACCGGGTGGTGTGTCCAGGAGAAAATCTTATATCCATCGCTCTGCTTGATCCTGATAACCGCATATGAGCATGTGGTTGGGTGTGACTTAAGTATAACCAAGGCGGTGGAGAACGCAAACTTGCTCGTTCTCGACAAAATGCCGCACTGGACTATCATAGGGATATCACATCCGGGAGGGCGTGCCATGACCGATGAGGATAGAACCCGTGAGTCTTTGCTCGCCGAAGTGCAGACACTGCGTCAACGTGTTGCCGATCTGGAAACGGCGCGCATCGTAGCTGCGCAGGAGCTTGAGAACCGGCTTGCTGATCTGGTGCAGCATATACCGGTGGGTATGCATCTCTATGACTTGCACCCTGATGGTCGTCTCGTGTTTGCCGGCGCCAACCCTGTTGCGGATCGCATCCTCGGTATGGAAAATGCGCAATTTATCGGGATGACTATCGAAGAGGCTTTTCCCCCCTTGAGCGAGACCGAAATCCCAGAGCGTTATCGTCGGGCTGCTGCGCAAGGGATTTCCTGGAGTACGAACCAGGTTTTTTATGCGGATGCGAAAGTTAGTGGAGCCTTCCAGGTCTATGCCTTTCAGACTGGGCAGGATAGTATGGCCGCTATGTTTGTAGACGTCACCGAGCGGACGCGGTCGGAGTACGCGCTCCGTGAAAACGTGGCCCAATTCACGGCCTTGATTGAGAGCCTGCAACAGGGGGTGCTGTTCGAAGACCAAACGCGCCGTGTGGTGTATACCAACCAGGCGTTCTGCGATCTATTTGGCATCCCTTTCCCTGCGCTGATTATCGGCGCGGACTGTGCGGCCGCTGCCGAGAGATCCAAACCCCTGTTCCGCGATCCTGAGGGCTTTGTGCAGGAGATCAACGCCCGCCTGGCAGCGCGCCAGACGGTGCGTGACGAAGTTCTGACTTTGGCCGATGGGCGTGTGTGGGAGCGCGATTATGTGCCGATCACGATTGATGATGAACCGCACGGAAATCTGTGGCTGTACCGCGATGTGACCGCGCGTGTGCAGGCCGAGGACGCGCTGCGTCTCAATGCCGAGCGGATGGAAGCCCTGCTGCGCTTAAACCAGATGCGCGATGCCTCGCTTCACGAAATCGCGGACTTCGCGTTAGAAGCGGCGGTGCGCCTCACCCGCAGTGAAGTGGGATACCTGGCGTTTGCGAATGAGGACGAGACGGTGCTCACCATGCACGCCTGGTCGAAGCGGGCGATGGAGGAGTGTGCGATTGCCGACAAACCGTTGGTTTATCCGATAGAAACGATGGGGTTGTGGGGTGAAGCATTGCGTCAGCGCCGACCGATCATCACCAACGATTACACCGCGCCCAACTCCTGGAAGAAAGGCTACCCGGAAGGCCACGTGGCGTTGCATCGCCATGTCAATGTCCCGGTTTTCTCCGGTGACCGTATTGTGATTGTGGCCGGCGTGGCGAATAAGCTGCGTAATTATGATCAAACGGATGTGCGTCAACTTACCTTGTTGATGGAAGGCGTGTGGCAGTTGGTTGAGCGCCAGCAGACGGAAGCGGCGCTGCGCGTCAGTCTGGAGAAATATCGCGTGCTCTTTGAATCCTTTCCGCTCGGCATCACCATCAGCGATGATTACGGGCGCATTCTGGAAGGCAACCGGGCTTCTGAACGGCTGCTGGGCCTACCGGTACCCAGGCAGAGCGAACGCACCATCGATGGCCCAGAATGGCGCGTTATCCGGCTCGACGGCACGCCTATGCCGGGCGATGAGTTTGCCAGTGTGCGCGCGTTGCGTGAAAATAGGTTGATTGAGAACGTGGAAATGGGCGTGGTTAAAGAGGATGGTGAAGTCACCTGGATCAGCGTGACGGCTGCCCCTATCCCGCTGGAAGGCTACGGTGTCGCGGTGGCGTATGGCGACATCACCGCGCGGGTGCAGTCCCAAAACGATTTGCGACAGGAACGTGACCTGTCTCATGCGTTAACCGAAGCTGCTGCGGTGATCAGCCGCACATTGGATCCGGATGAAGTTTTGGAGCGCTTTTTGGAGCAAGTGAGCCGCGTGATCCCCAATGATGCGGCCAACGTCATGCTCATTGACGAAAACAATCCAGCGGTGCGCGTCGTTCACTGCCGAGGCTATGAGCGTTTTGGCGCAGAAACATTCGCCTCTACTGCTATCTTCGATTTGAAAGCGGCGGTTAACTTGCAGCAGATGATTGAAACCGGGGAGCCGATGGTCATCCCGGATACGGAACTCTATCCCGGTTGGATTCGCGTGCCGGAGGTTGCCTGGCTGAGATCGTATGTGGGCGCGCCTATCGTCGTGCGCGGCGTGGTGGTCGGTTTTTTGAATATCGACAGTGCGACGCCGGGCTTTTTTACACCCATGCACGCCAACATCCTGCGTATCTTCACATATCACGCCGCCATCGCGTTGGAAAATGCGCGGCTGTACCAGCAGGTGCAGCAAGAACTGGCTGCCCGCAAGCAAACCGAGGCTGCGCTGCGGGAGAGTGAAGCCTATTTCCACGCGCTGTTCGATCAGGCCAGTGACGCCATCCTTATTCAGGGTTTGGATGACACCATCGTTGATGTCAACGAGCGCATGTGTGCTATGCTTGGTTACACCCGCGAGGCGCTTCTGCAATTGACCATTGTGGATTTACAAGCGCCTGAGCGGCGGGGGATCGCGGGTCAGGTGATTAAAAACGAACTTGCGCAATACAACGGCTTGCCCTTTGAGGGCGTTGACATCCGCAAAGACGGTACGCGCGTGCCGGTCGAAGTCACCACGTCGCCGCTGCGGGTAGGCGAGCGTGATCTGGCGCTTTCCATCGTGCGCGACATCGCGGAACGTAAAGAGATGGAGGAACGCCTACGCCGTCAGGAGCGTCTGGCTGCTATCGGGCAACTGGCCGCCGGCATCGCACATGACTTCCGTAACCTGCTGACAACCATCATCCTTTACGCGCAGTTGGGCATCCGTAAGGCTGGCGTCGCACCGGGGCTGGCAGCGAACCTGGAGGTTATTGTTGGCGAAGCGCGCAAGGCCACCGATCTGGTGCAGCAAATCCTCGACTTCAGCAGTCGCTCATTGATTGAACGCCAGTCACTCGATCTGGCGGCGTTTAGCAGCGACGTGTTCACTATCCTCCGGCGCACCATCCCCGAAAACATTCACATCGCGCTCGAAGTAGGACCGGGGAAATTCATCGTCGATGCCGACCCAGGGCGTATCCAGCAGGTGTTGACCAACCTGGCGCTCAACGCGCGCGACGCGATGCCGGGCGGCGGGACATTGCGCATTGGATTGGAACGTCTCCATCTGCGTCCCGGTACGCCGCCGCCGCTGCCGGAGATGGCGCGCGCCGTTGAGACGTTCGGGGAACAGCCCGCCACGCTAACCTGGATTTGCTTGAGCGTCACTGACACCGGCATCGGGATGACCGATTCGGTGCGCGCGCACCTGTTCGAACCGTTCTTCACGACCAAGGAAGCTGGCAAGGGCACCGGCCTGGGGCTGGCGCAGGTTTACGGTATTGTCCGCCAGCACGAAGGCTACATCGGCGTGGAGACTGCGTTGGGGAAGGGGACGACGTTCCGCATCTACCTGCCGGCGTCGGCGACGGAAGTTGAGGAAACGGCGGAAGAGGTTGGCGCTACGCCGCTGGGACACGGCGAGACGATTCTGTTGGTGGAGGATAACACCAACTTGCGCGAAGCCGGCCGCACGATGCTGGCCGAATTGGGCTATCGTGTCCTGACGGCGACAAATGGACGCGAGGCGCTGGCCGTATTTCGCGCTTCCCCGGAGATCGCGTTGGTGATTACCGATCTGATTATGCCGGAAATGGGCGGCGAGGCGCTGCTGCACGAACTCAAACGGCTGCCGACCACTTGCCGTGTGTTAGCGATCACCGGCTATACAATGCAGGTTGGCGTGCGCGCCTTGAAGACCGCCGGCTTCTTCGATGTCGTCCACAAACCCTTCGACGCCGACACGCTGGCGCAGGTCATTCACCGCGCTCTGCGTGAAGCGTGATGCGTAAAGCGTAAAACGTAAAGCGTAAAGTGTCAAACGTAAAACAATCTTCAATTTACGTTTCACGTTTTACGTCTTAATCTTTTCTATGGAGGATAAGTTTATGTCGGAATTTCCAAGAACAACGGTTGGCGGCGTGTCGGTGTCCCGGATGATCATCGGGACGAACTGGTTTTTGGGCTACACGCACTGCACATCGGCCAAAAGCCGTTCGGTGGAACGCATCGTCACGAACCCGCAGGCCATCGCGGACATCATCGCGGTGTTCCTGCGCGCCGGGGTGGACACGATTATGTGCCCGCACACGACGACGTGTATGTACGACGCGATCCGCGAAGCCGAGCAGCGCGTCGGGCGCAAGGTTATCATCATCGAGACGCCGAGCTTCCCGACGAACAAGCGCACACCCTTCGATGGCTTCGACATTGGCGAATGTGAGCGCATTTTGGATGCGGAGGTCAAGAAGGGCGTCACGTTCAGTCTGCCGCACACCAGCACCACGGACGTGATGGTAGATAAATGCACACGTGAAATACGGCAGATGGACGTGATCTGCCGCCTGATCCGCGAGCGCGGCATGATCCCTGGCCTGAGCACGCACATCCCGGAGACGGTGGTTTACGCCGACGAGACGGGCCTGGACGTAGAGACGTACATCCAACCCTTCAACCTGCTAGGCTACCTGATGCAGCTTGAGGTGGATTGGGTGGGGCGCATCATCCAGAACGCGCAGAAGCCCGTGATGACGATCAAGACGATGGCCGCCGGGCAGATTCGCCCTTACCAGGCGCTGACGTTTGTGTGGAACGCCATCCGCGACTGCGACATGGTGACGGTGGGCACGATGGCGCCCGAAGAAGCGCAAGAACTCGTTGACCTCTCGTTGAGCATCCTGGAGCGCCGGCCTTTCGCGTCCGAACTGCAAAAAACCCGTTCCAAGGCAACGGTGCTGGGCGCCTGAATTATTTCTGCGACCCTTGCGAAGTTCCGGGTGAATCGAAGTTTCGCCCGCCTTCGCAAGGGGTCATCCACAATAAACCTCCGAATACATCTTCTGAGGGATGACAATTCCTCCGGTTTACGGCTATGCTATGGGTGTCATTCAAATCTGTAACATTGCACAGGAGGCGTCAGATGAAGGATAAGCTTTGGGCGTGTGTCGAAGTTCTGGGCGTCTACGTTGTTATGCGCTTGTTGGGACTGGCGCTCAGTGCTACCGGCCTGATGGACGCCGAAGTGCGCTTACTGGGCTGGTCGTACACCGGCGGGCTGATCCAGATGGGCGTCCCGTTGATCGTGATCTGGCTCACCCGGCGGCGCTGGGCCGACTATGGTGTGACGCTGGCGGGGTGGCAGAACAATCTGGACATTGGCATCAAAGCATACCTTGTGCGGATCATCCCTTATGTGCTGGGCATCGGCGGTACGATGCTGCTCAAGCTCGACTATCGCATGTTCCCCGGCGGGTTGTTGGTGGCGCTGACCGAAATCGCGGGCATCGCCGTGCTGCTGGGGGTGCTGCGCCGCCAGTCGGAGGAGAAGGCGTTGGCGTCGGTGCGGAGCAACGTGATTGTGATGGTTGCGCTGTTGTTCCTGCCTATTCTGGTCGGATTGGCGATGCGCCGGCTGACCTTGATCGTCGTTTCCACGGTGGTGTGGCAGTTCGTCTTTTCGGGTTTCGGCGAGGAGATTTTCCTGCGCGGCTATGTGCAGAGCCGGTTGAACCAGGCATTTGGCCGCCCGTGGCTGCTTTTGGGCGTGCAGTGTGGGCCGGGGTTGGTCATTGCATCGCTGCTGTTTGGACTGCTTCACGCCTTCAACACCTACAACCCCGCTGCCGGTCAGTATACACTCGCGTGGGGCTGGGCGCTCTTTGCCGTCTTTGGCGGCCTCTTCTTCGGCCTGATCCGTGAAAAGACGGGCAGTCTGCTCGGCTGTGGCATCGCCCACGGTCTACCCGACGCCGTCGGCGAGGCGCTGGCGAAGGTCATGGGGTGGGCGTTGTGAGATGATCTCCGCACGATGATGCAAGGCGTTGGAACCAAAGGTACGCCGGGAGCGTCATAAATGTGGAGGTGAAAAATGAAGATAAAAACCTTGTTATTCGCATATCTCGCTGTGGCGTTGACGCTCACGGCTTGTGGAGTGGGGGGAACCGCCGGCAGCGCCGCCTCCCTCGCAGGGGAATGGACGCTGCTGACGCTGAACGGCGCGCCCTTGCTGGCGGGTTCGACGATCAACGCGACGTTTGAAGAGGGGAAAATCACCGGTTACAGCGGGTGCAACAGTTATGGTGGGGCTTACACGGTGAAGGGCGCCGGTCTCCAACTTGGGGAGATCGCCATGACGTTGATGGATTGCCTGGAAGACGGTGTGATGGAGCAGGAGCAAGCCTATATGGAGGCGCTGTCAAACGTGACCAAATTCCGCCTGGACAGCAATCGCCTGGAATTGCTGGATGCGTCCGGGGCGATGCTCCTTGCCTACGCGCGCCAGGAAGCGTTCACGGGCGATCCGGCGGCGTTGATCGGCACGGAATGGCAACTTCTGACGTTGGGTGGCAGCCCGTTGGACGAAACCCTATCGTTCACCCTGGCCTTCACGGAGCATCGTTACAGCGGCCTGGCCGGGTGTCGCCACTTCGCGGGCGACTATCAGGCCGGCGATGGTGACATTGCTTTCCCCATGATCACAATGGTTGAGGCGATGTGCCCTGACGCGGACGACGCGTATTGGGCGCTGGAAGGCCGTTTTACCGATGCGCTGAGTTGGGCGCGACACTGGCGCATCGCTGACGGGCGGCTCGAACTCCGCACGATGCATGGTGAGGTGTTGGTCTTCGCGCCCTACACGCCGATGCCGGAGGTGACGCTGGTGGGCACATCCTGGTCATTGATGAACTTCATCGAGGGTGAAACCACGACAAGAGACCACCCCCTCAGAAACTTCTGAGGGGGCGGTCTCTTTACCGGAATTTCTGTTTGGTGACATGCATCAGTTGGCCGGAGCTATACTACTCATTGTTGCCAACTGTTGTCGCAGGAGGTCGCTGGCTAGCGAGCCAAGAGAAATGCCTTGTTGCTTGGCCTGTGAGCGTAACGCCTCAGCAACACTGGCCTCAATTTCGATCTGGTAATAACGCCCGCGAAATTCGCTCTTTACCGGGACAGGATGTGATACCGCTAGATAATCAGTCGTATCATGGGTGTCCCAGAATTCTGCGGCTTCCTCGTAGCTGCTAAATTCATCTGGAATTGGTTCAATTGACTTACTTTTGTCCTTCATAATATCTCCGTTCTGCTGTGGTCATATCACGGGCTGAAATAGGCAGGGCATCGGTTCGGTGCTTCAGAATGAAAAACACGATCAAGTATCTGCCTGTTTCTGTTTGTCCATACGCAGCATACAAATCTTCGCCTTTTATCCGTCCTTTTTCAAAAAGCCGCACATGCGGTTTGGAAAACAAGACTTCCTCAACTTCACCGGTCTCTACAGCGTGCTTGTAGGCTATCTTTTCGACAAATGTGTCTTTCCAGATGACTTTGTAGATCCGCAAGTTGAGACTCCTGATCGCCTTTTCTGTTCTCATTCTATCATGGCTAGAGCAGATTTTCAAATATTTCATAGCGCTTTGTGTGTTTACCGCGGATAAATAAACCAATCTCTACATCCTTTGTGGGATGACAACCTGCCCGGTTTACGGCTATGCTATGAATGTAAGCCAAAACAAACATTGACGGCATCAGGGAGGTGGGTATGGACGAAACGAACTGGAAACGCTCATTTTTCACGATCTGGAGCGGACAGGCTGTCTCGTTGCTGGGCAGCAGTCTGGCGGGATTCGCGTTGGTGTGGTGGCTGGCTTCGATGAGTAAATCGGCGACGGTGTTGGCTGGGGCCACACTGATGATGATTCTGCCGCAAGTGGTTCTCGGCCCGCTGATGGGCGCGCTGGTGGATCGCTGGAACCGGCGTATAGTGATGATGGCCGTGGATGGCGGGATCGCGTTGTTGTCGTTGGGGCTGGCCGGGCTGTTCTGGGCCGGGCGGGCGCGCTTCGGTCACGTGTACGTCGTGATGCTGTTGCGCGCGGTAGGGCAGGTCATCCACATGCTGGCGATGCAGGCTGCCACTCCGTTGATGGTGCCCGACCGGCATCTGGCCCGCGTCGCCGGGATGAATCAGACGTTGCAGGGCGGGATGAACATCGTGTCGCCGCCGTTGGGCGCGCTGCTGGTGAGCGTCGTCCCGATAGAGGCGGTGCTGCTGCTGGACATGGCGACGGCGCTGGTCGCCGTGCTGCCGTTGTGCTGGATCGCCATTCCCGCTCCCCGCGCGTGCACGCAACCGGCATCCACGGCAGGGGAAGCGGCGCGCAAAATTTCGGTGTGGGGCGAGATGCGCGAGGGATGGCGCTTTGTGTGGGGTTGGCCCGGCCTGCTGATCATCCTGGCATTGGCCGCGACGCTCAACTTCTTTGGCGTGCCGGCGCTGTCGTTTATGCCTTTGCTCGTCACCAATCACTTTCAGTTGGGCGCGCTGGAACTGGGCTGGCTGCAAACCGCCGTCGGCATAGGCGTGGTGGGCGGCGGGCTGGCGTTGAGCGCGTGGGGCGGCGGTCGCAGCCGCATAGTGACGATGTTGAGCGCGTTGGTTGTGCAGGGCGTCGGCGTTCTCTTGATGGGCGGCGCGCCCGCGAACGCCTTCGCTATTGCCCTGGTGGGCAATCTCCTGTGCGGTTTGGCCCGCCCGGTGATTGACGGGCTGATGTTCGCCATTCTGCAATCGCTCGTCCCTTCGGAGATGCTCGGGCGGGTGTTCTCGCTGATGATGAGCGCGTGCGCGGCGATGGCACCGTTGGGGCTGCTGATCGCCGGGCCGGTGGTGGATCGGGTGGGCGTGCAGTTCTGGTTTATGCTGACCGGCGTGGTCACGCTCGCCGCCAGCGTCGTGGGGTTTCTGATCCCGGCGGTGCGGTATCTCGAAGACAAAAAAGTGCAATCGTTGGTGGAGGTGCAGCGTGTTTAACGGTATTCGTCGTCGTCCGTTGTTGTCTTACTTTGTGCTGGCGTTCGTTTTTACCTGGGGTGGGTCGCTGCTGTACTACTTTGCCGGGCCGCGGGGAGGGCAAACTTTGCCCTCCCTTGCCACTCTTCCAGGCGTCGTCTTGTGGTATTACGGGCCGATGTTGGCGGCACTGGCGGTGACGTTGGTTGGCGAAGGGAAATCCGGTGTGACGCGGCTGCTGCGCGGGTTTCTCGTGTGGCGGGTAGGCTGGCGCTGGTACACTTTCATCGTGCTCTACCCGTTGGCGCTGCATCTGACCGTCAGTGTGATTGGCTGGCTAAGCGGCGGCCCCGCGCCGCGCTTCTTTGCATCCGAAGGCGTCCCCGCTGGCAATCCCTGGCTGGTCTTCCTGATGCTGGCGCTGTATCATACGCTCGTGCGCGGGATCGGTGAGGAGACCGGCTGGCGCGGATTCGCGCTGCCGCGACTGCAATCGCGGTGGGGCGCGTTGCGGGGAAGCCTGCTGCTTGGCGTGCTGTGGGCAGTCTGGCACTTTCACCCGGCTAATTTCAGTATGCTGCTTTCACCGCTTGGCGTCGTCGTCTTTTTCAACATCGTGGCGACGACGGTGATTTACACCTGGGTCTACAATCATACACGGGGCAGCCTGCTGATTGCGGCGCTGTTCCACATGACGCTCAACGTCGCCGAATGGGTCATCCCCATTGGCTTGATGGCCGGGGCATTGAGCAATCTCGTCATTCAGGTGGTTATTTTGTGGTTAATCGTTGGTGGGCTTGTCCTAAAGTGTGGCCGGCAACTCGAATAAGGGGGGGCAATGGATGAAGTGTTAGCGATTGAGACACACGGGTTGTGCAAGTCCGATCATACACCACTGCCGCGACACCCGCTCGATACGCGCGCACACCAGAACTTGGCGGTTGCCAGCAGGGAAAACGTTGCAACGAACTTGCTTCTGGATTGGCAGAGCCGGGCGATGACGCAATCCAGATGCGCGGAATCTCTGCAACAACCAACAGATCGGTGACTATGCAGGCACCAATGCTCTAATTGTTCGCAATTGCTCACCGATGGTCGTTTCGGCCGTCTTTAGATCGTACTCCGCCTGCAAATTGAGCCAGTATTGCGGCGATTGCCCCAGCGCGCGCCCAAAAAGTAGGGCGAGTTCCGCGGTCACAGGGCGCGTGTGCTTGATGATGTGTGACACGCGCATCGGCGATACCCCAATCGCGCGCGCGAACTGAGCCTGCGTCATATTAAGTTCTGTCAGGATTTCGTCCAGAAATTCGCCTGGATGAATAGAGGGCAATCCATTGTGCATCATAGCAACCTCTTTTCAGTGATAATCAACAATTTCGACCTCAAAAGCATCGCCGTTCTCGAATCGAAAGCAAACGCGCCATTGGTCATTGATACGGATGCTCCATTGCCCGACGCGGTCATGGCGTAATGCTTCCAAGTGGTTTGATGGCGGCAGCCGCAAGTCCTCGACACGAGTGGCGGCATTTAACTGGATGAGTCGCATCGCTGCACGTTTCTGGATATCGGTAGGGAGACGGCGCGACTTACCCGTTGTGTAAAAGTATTCCGTTTCTTTATCCGCGAACGACTGAATCATAGATCCATTATAAACAAAATGTTTATGTCCGTCAAGCATTTTGGAGCATCTTTGACCCCTGTGCTTGTCAGTCTCTTGCAGCCAACCGTAAGCCATGCTATCATTAGACCATATCAGCGTTCGTCTTATGTAAGGCAAGCCGATAGTGGTCTCGCTGCTCAAAACCAAGCTGTTCATTCCCCCGATCCGGGCGGAACGTGTGCCGCGCCCGCGTTTGACCGCGCACTTGAACGCCGGCGTGCAGCGTGCGTTGATCCTCGTCGCCGCGCCGGCCGGCTTTGGCAAGACGACGCTGGTTGCAGAGTGGTTGAACGCTGGTGGGCTTACTGCTGCCTGGCTCTCCCTCGACGCTGCTGACAATGACCCGGCGCGCTTTTGGACGTATCTGATCGCCGCACTGCAAACTGTCCAGCCTGCCCTCGGCGAGACCGCGCTGACGATGCTCCAAACCCCGCAGCCGCCGCCGATTGAGACGATCTTGACCGACTTGATCAACGAGATTGCTGCGCTGTCGTCCCCCTTGCTGCTGGTGTTGGACGACTATCACCTGATCGAGGCGCGGCCTATCCACGAGGCGCTGACGTTTCTGCTTGATCATCTACCGCCTACGCTGCGCATCATTCTCCTCACCCGCGCCGATCCGCCGCTGCCCCTGGCGCGCTTGCGCGCGCGTGACCAACTGACCGAACTGCGCGCCGCCGATCTGCGCTTCACCACCGACGAAGCTGCTGCCTTTTTGAGTACCGTGATGGGTTTGCGCCTGACCGCGCAAGACATCGCCGCCCTGGAAACGCGCACCGAAGGCTGGATCGCCGGGCTGCAACTGGCGGCGTTATCGTTACAACACGTGGAAGAAGCGCACGATTTCGTCGCCGCCTTCACCGGCAGCCACCACTATATCGTGGATTATTTGACCGAAGAAGTGCTCAGCCGCCAGCCGCCGCAGGTGCAGACTTTTCTCCTGCGCACCTCGATTCTGGAACGACTCAGTGGCCCGCTGTGTGACGTCGTCACCGGCCAAAACGACGGGCAGGCAATGTTGGAAATGCTGGAAAAGGCCAACCTGTTTTTGATCCCCCTGGACGATGAGCGCCACTGGTATCGCTATCACCACCTGCTTGCCCATTCGCTTTCCAGCCGCCTGCTACAGGTGGACAAGGAGCTGGTCCCCCACCTGCACCGGCGCGCGGCGGAGTGGTTAGAAGCGAACAATTTGATCGAGCAAGCCTTGCCGCATTGGGCGCAGGCGCGCGACTTCGAGCGTGCCGCGCAGTTGATCGAAGGCCGTGGTTCAGAGATGCTCGCCCTGAGCGAGCTGGCGACGCTGCGCCGCTGGATTGAAATGCTTCCCGGCGAAGCAGCGCGGCAGCGCCCGTGGTTGTGCGTCTTGTACGCCTGGACGTTGCTGCTGGGTTGGGATGTGGACAAGAGCCTCGTGTGGATCGAGGCGGCGCAGCGCTGCCAATCCACGTTGTCGCCGGACGAAAGCGGTGAGATCGCCGGGCACATCGCCGCGCTGCAAGCCTACATCGCCGGGATGCAAAACGACGACCGGCAATCGCAGGCGTTCTGCCGCCAGGCGCTGGAATTGCTCCCGCAGAACGAGATATTTCTGCGCGGTCTGATCGCCTATTTGTTTGGCGTCCTCAACCTGCGCGGCGGCGACCTCGACGCGGCGTGGGCGGCCATTGAGGAGGCCGGGCGTATGAACCTGGCGAGCGGTATGGTATACCTTGCTGTGCTGGCGCAGACCGCCTTGGGAACCATACAATCTATCCAGGGACGGTTGCATCAGGTCTATCAAACCTATCAGAAAGCGTTGCGTCTGGCGGAACAGGACCGCGTCCGCCCTCTGCCCGTGGCGGCGCTGACCAACAATCATTTGGCGGGGCTGATGTACGAGTGGAACGACCTGGATGCCGCCGAGCACTATCTGACGCACGCCAGCGAACAGAGCCGGCAATGGGGCAGCGCCGAAGATTTAGCCACCAACACCGTCGCGCGCGCCAGACTGCGCTGGGCGCGGGGCGATGTGGACGGCGCCTGGCGCGTGATCGAGGAGGCTCGCGCTGCGTTTCCGCCCGCGTCGTTGCGCATCGGGCCGTTTATCAACGCCGAAATCCTTTACCGGATTGCGCGCGGCGAATTGGACGTCGCTGACCAGTTAGCGCAACACAACCAGGTTGGTGAGAGCGCCGAGCTAAGCCTCAACACGATCGGTGAATCATTCACCCTCGCGCGCCTACGGCTGGCCCAGGGGCGACACGCCGAAGTTGACCGTTTAATCGACCGGTTACAGGCGTTTTCCCAGACCGGGCTGACCGGCCCGCAGATCGAAGTGCTGCGCCTGCGCGCTTTGAACCTGTACGCGCAGCGGCAAACCGGCCCGGCGTTGGCGGCGCTGCGCCAGGCGCTCGCGCTGGCCGAACCGGGCGGCTACGTCCGCAGTTTCGTGGATGAAGGGCCGGCTATGGCGGCGCTGTTGACCGAGTTTTGCGCTGCCTCTTCCTCAAAATTCAGAGACGCAGAGACGGAAAAGCTCATCGCCTATGCCCAAAAATTACTGACCGCTTTTCCTGACATCGAATTGTTTGTCACTTCCCAATCTCCCAATCTCCGATCACCAAATTTGCAATCTCCCGATCTGATTGAGCAACTCAGCGAACGCGAACTTGAGATTCTACGCCTCGTCGCCGCCGGAAAGACGAACAAAGCCATTGCGGAAGCACTTTTCCTGGCTACCGGCACGGTCAAGAAACACCTCAACAACATCTTCGGCAAGCTCGCTGTGCAGAATCGCACCGAATGTGTGGCGCGGGCGCGCGCGCTGCGTCTGCTATAGCCGCGATTGTAGAACAAGTTGCCAACTCGTTCTACAAATAAACCCCCAATTACACCTTTTGGGTCTCCCCTACCGCCCGGTTTACGGCTACACTATGGGTAAATCTAGCAAAGGAGGTCTGCAATGGATGAAACAACATTTCCGGTCATTGAGACGCACGGGCTGAGTAAATCCTACAAGGACGTGACCGCGCTCAAGTCGCTGGACTTGCGCGTGCCGAAGAACTCGATCTTCGGTTTTCTGGGGCCGAACGGCGCGGGCAAGACCACCACGATCAAGCTGCTCCTGGGATTGGCGCGTCCAACCGGCGGCGAGGCGCGCGTTTTCGGACTGGACATCGTCCGCGATAGCGTGGACATCCGCAAGCGTGTCGGCTATCTGGCGCAGGATCCGCGCTACTACGAGCACATGACCGCGCGCGAGACCTTGCGCTTCACCGCGCGCTTCTTCTACAGCGGCCCGGCGCCGGCCATTGAAGCGCGCATCGCCGAGACGCTGGACCTGGTCGGCCTGAGCGACAAAGCCGACCGCCCGATCAAAGGTTTCTCCGGCGGCGAACGCCAGCGGTTGGGCATCGCGCAGGCGCAGGTGAATTACCCCGATCTGCTGATCCTCGACGAACCGGCGGCGTCCCTCGATCCTCAGGGGCGGCACGACGTCCTGGAAGTGATGGAGCGGCTGCGCAAGCACACGACGATCTTCTACTCCACCCACATCCTCAGCGACGTGCAGCGCGTCAGCGACACCGTCGCCATTCTGGATCACGGGCAGTTGATCGCGCAAGCGCCCATTGAGGAGCTGCTCAACAGCAGCGGCGCGCCGGTTTTTACAGCCACGGTCAAGGGCGACGTAGCCGACGCGCAAGCGCGGATCGCCGGCCAGCCGTGGGTGACGGCAGTGCAGGCGACGCCGGTGAACAGTCACACCCATTGGCACATCACCGTCTCGGACGAAGCGACGGCAGAAGTGCAATTGCTGCCATTGATGCTGGCGGGCGGCGGAGTGACCGTGTTGGAGTATGGGCGCAAAAAAGTGGACTTGGAGGAAATTTTCTTAGGGCTGACCGAAGGAGGACATCATGGCTAGTCTACAGGCTGTCAACGAACGTGGGTGGCGGATGGGTTTTGCGAATCTGCTGCACAAAGAAAACGGCGCGTGGTGGCGCACGCGCAATTGGTTGGTACAGAGCATCATCTGGTTCTGCGTCTTGAATGGGCTGCTGGCGACGGTGCTCTGGGCGCCAATGCAACAGCCGGCTTTGTCGCCGGAAGCCCAAGAGGCGGTCCGTGAAAACAATACCGCGAATGAAGCGCAAGATATGATCAGGCTTATGCAAGACAAACCCACGGCGGGCCTCATCCTCTTCTTTTTGATGAGCGGGATTGCGCTGCCGATCGCGGCGATTATCGCCGGGCAGGATGTCATCATCGGCGAAAAACAGTCGGGGACGGCGGCGTGGGTGCTCTCCAAGCCCGTCTCGCGCCCGGCGTTCATCCTCGCCAAGCTGCTCGCCGACGGATTAGGCTTTCTGGTGACGGGGATTGTCGTGCAAGGCGTGATCGCCTACCTTCAGGTCTCATTGGCCTCCGGCGCGCCTCTGCCTGTCGCCAACTTCATCGGCGGGTTAGGGCTAACTTATCTGAACTTGCTCTTCTACTTCGCGCTCACGTTGATGCTCGGCACGTTTTTCGAGGGGCGCGGGCCGGTCATCGGGATCGCGCTGGCGCTGCTGCTCGGCTATCAACTGCTGCTCGGCATCGCGCCGGGCCTGGCGTTGATCGGCCCCTGGGCGCTGGTGATGAACATCCTCGGCGGATTGCCGCTCTCCGCAACGGTAGCGCTCGGCCTTCCTCTGCCCTCTGCCAATGCCGTGCTGCCTATGATCGGGACGGCGGTGTGGTGTGTGATCTGCGCTGTCGTCGCTATCTGGCGCTTCCAACGCGAAGAATTCTAGTGATGCTCTTGTAGCGCGAGTTGCCAACTCGCGCTACAAAAGCGAGGAGGGAGAAATGCCAATCTATCTTATCGGTGCTCTGAGTCTGCTTGGCGCGTTGGCGCTGATCGGTTATCTTTACGAAAAACGCGCCGAAGCAAGTGACGCGCGACGCTTTCCACCGCCGGGCCAACTGGTGGATGTGGGCGGGCACAAATTGCACCTGCTGTGTATGGGCGAAAAGCAGCCCGGTCAGCCCACGGTGATCCTGGAAAGCGGCCACGGCGCGTGGTCGAATGACTGGCGGACGGTGCAGCCGGAGATCGCGCGCTTTGCCCGTGTCTGTGCCTACGACCGCGCCGGATTCGGCTGGAGCGAACCCGGTCCCAGGCCGCGCACGCCGGAACGCATCATGACCGAACTTCACACCTTGCTGACGCGGGCCGGGGAGGCGGGGCCGTACCTGCTGGTGGGGCACTCGATGGGCGGGCCGTTGGCGCGGTTGTTTTTCACCCTCTATCCTCAAGACGTTGCCGGTATGGTGTGGATTGACTCAGGACACGAAAATATGCCCCGCTACATACCCTTTGTCCAAAGCGCCTTTCGCAGTTTTATCGTCCTGGCGCGGGTAGGGGCGTTCCTGGCGCGCTTCGGCCTGATCCGGCTGTTCGGTCGGCGGCGGATTTTGGCCGGTTACACTTCGGTGCGCGAGCCGGAGGCGCGGGCGACGCTGCTGGCGCAGACCGTGCGTCCTCAATTTCTGGATGCGCTCGGCGACGAGACGGCCACGATGACCTGGCCCGCACAGTGGGCGCGCGCCCCGCAGACGCTGGGCGATCTGCCGGTCATCGCGCTGGAGGTGCAGTATGATGCGGAAGTTCCCACAGGTTACACGCCAGCGCGCTGGGAGATGTTCCGCGCAGGCTGGCGCGCGATCCACGAGGACTTGAGTGCGCTTTCGAGCAACACGCGGCGCATCCCGGTGCAGGGCGGGCACAACGTCATGGCGGAACAACCGGAGTTGGTCGTCCAGGCCGTGCGGGATCTGCTGGCGTACTGTTAGCAGATTAAGCAGATTTAGCAGATTATACGCTGTAGACCGGGCAAAAATCTGCTTAATCGGCTAAATCTGCTGATGAGAATGATAATTTCAACGTGCGTTTAGTAAATTAGAGATTCGAGGTTTTCTCCCAGGTGAGGACTGATGAACGAAAAACGAGAGTTCTACCATATTCGCGTCGAAGGCTACCTCGATCCCTCCTGGTCGGAATGGCTGGGCGGGCTGACCCTGACGCACATCGAAAACGGCGAAACACTCCTTTCTGGCTTCATCGAAGATCAAACCGCGCTGCACGGTTTGCTGAACAAAATCCGCGATATGAACTTACCCTTGATTTCTGTCGAACGAGTTGGTTGACTCTGGTAGTCTTATAGTCGTTAGTCAGGTAATCCGGCGCGTATAACAGCAACTTCCTGTTCGTAGTAACCGCTTCAGCGGTCTCTTGGACGGCTAAAGCCGTTACTACGAACCCGAAATCTACATTCTAGCCACCGGACACTTTTAGTAAAGAGGGTTGATTGACACTGAAATCCGAGT
>DAOLUH010000057.1:0-38722 GCA_035420085.1 Anaerolineae bacterium | reverse complement strand
TCTAGCATCGGCCCCGGCAACTTGGACTCCCCCGCCCAGTCTTGCCCGTCTTGGTGGTATCTTGTCTCTTTGTAACTTACAGTATATTACAGTTTTGTGTTTTTGTCAAGCTAGCCTGGCCGCTTCTTTTTTTAGAGCAGCTTGGGCTGTCCCTGACACAAAGCGGGATTCTACCACAGGCCGTTCTCTTGTCAAGCGGGAACTTTCACCCCCTGAGACGACGTCTTAAAGATGAGGTTATGTACCACTTGTGCGGAGAAGGAGATGGCTATGAAGAAACACATCGCAGTTTTAGTGGCGCTGTTTGCGGCCTTAGTGACGGTGATGCCTGTGCTGGCTGATGGGATCATCATCATTGATCCGCCTGTTGTCCCCACCCCTGATTGGCGACCTTGGTTGACGATTCGCTATCACCGTGTCACAGTCAAGATTGAGGATCAGGTCGCCATCACGAAGGTGGATCAAGTCTTCCGCAACGATGGCAAAGTCGCCGCTGAAGGAACCTACGTTTTTCCTTTGCCGCCAGGAGCCGTTGTGCAGAGTTTTGTGATGTGGGTAGATGGGAAACCGGTTGAGGGAGAAATTCTGCCAGCGGACAAAGCTCGTGATATTTACGAGAGCTATGTGCAACGACAACGTGATCCCGCTTTATTGGAGTACATTGGACGCGACGCGGTACGCGCGCGCATTTTTCCAATTCCGGCAGGAGAAGAACGTCGCGTACAATTGGAATACACACAAGTTCTCCCGGTGGCGGATGATATGATGTTCTACCGGTATCCCCTCAATACCGAACGATTTTCCGCGCTTCCGCTGGAACAGGTCAGTATCTCGGTAAGCTTGACGTCGAAAACTCCGCTGCGTGCGATTTATTCTCCAAGTCATCAAAATGAGGTGCTCATCACCAGAGAAGGCGCGCATCGTGCGACGATCAGTTATGAGGCCAACCATGTCCTCCCTGAACGTGATTTCGAGTTATATGTGGGGATCAGCAGCAAGGACATTGGCGCCAACCTGCTCACTTATCAGACCGGCAACGAAGATGGATTCTTTGTCCTTATGTTAACGCCGGCTTTGGCGGACGAAGTGCAGCACGTTCTCCCCAAGGACATCATCCTGGTGTTGGATACGTCGGGGTCTATGGATGGTGAAAAACTTATGCAAGCCCAGGATGCACTTGCATACATCCTCAAACATCTGAACGCCGAAGATCGTTTCAATGTGATCGCTTTCAGCAGCGGTGTGCGCACGTATGCCGCAATACTACAGGCCAGCCACCAGGCAGATTCAGCGATGGATTGGGTTTACAATCTTGAGGCACTAGGTGGCACGAACATCTATCTGGCGCTCTCCGAGGCGCTGGCGCAGGCAAGCGGAGAACGCCCTACTACAATCATCTTTTTGACCGACGGTCTGGCAACCGAAGGCATCGTTGACGATCAGACGCTTTTGAGCAGCCTGGCGCAAGAAGCTCCAGCTTCTGTGCGTATTTTTCCCTTCGGTGTAGGGTATGATGTCAATACGCTATTCCTAGACCAATTGGCGCAAGATCACAAAGGCGTCCCGGCTTACGTCAAACCAGAAGAGCGCATTGACGAAAACGTGTCAGCTTTCTACGCGCGCATCCAAAGTCCCATGCTGACCAACGTGAGCCTGGATTTTGGCGCTGTCCAGATCTACGATATGTATCCAATGCCGCTTCCAGACCTGTACGCTGGTACGCAACTCATCGTGACCGGTCGCTATTCTGGAGAAGGGCTACAACATATCACACTTGCGGGTGAAGTCGAAGGACAACGCTCGACGCACAGATACGAAGGCAACTTCCAGGCCAACAAAAGCAAGGACTTCATCCCCAGGTTGTGGGCGGCGCGAAAAATCGGATATTTGCTTACCCAAATTCGACTTCATGGAGAGAATGTTGAGTGGATCAATGCTGTCGTGGCGTTAAGCTTACGGTACGGCATCATTACCCCTTACACTTCCTTTTTGGTGGAGGAACCGACAGAGACACTAACAACAGAAGGTCGGGACCGAGCCACTGAGGAGTTCGCGCAATCCTTACAGGCAGCGCCGACAGCCGTCTCTGGCGCAAGTGCTGTCGAAGATGCGGAGATGCGCAAAGGGCTTGGCAATGCCGAGGCGCCACCCGCTGCAGGTGAAATGCTGCCTTCATCAACAGGAGGCGACGCCGAGAAAGAACTGAGCAGCATCCGTTATGTAGGGGACAAGACTTTTCTCTGTCAAAACACGGTCTGCACAGACACAACCTACATCCCAGACCAAATGACGCCGCAGGAAGTTCCTTTTATGTCCGAGACGTATTGGAAACTGACCGAGACACAACCGGAATTGGCGGCCTATTTTGCGGTAGGCGAAGAAACGTTTTTCGTGGCAGATGATGGTAAAGCTTATCATTTCAGGCTTGGCGAGGAAACAGAAGTAATCACCCGCCCGGACTTGATGACGACAACAGAAACGCCGCCTGCGGCAACGCCCACGACGCCCCCCGCCACGAATCAAGCGCCGTCTGCTACAGGTAACAGGAATGCCCCTGGCGCGTGCAGCGCCGCGGCACTCGCGGCCATTGGCGCAGTGAGCGGGCTTCGTGGGAAGCGCCGGAAAATCCGATCCGATTTCAAGTAACCGGCAAAGTGTGGTATACTAAGATCGTCTTAACATTCTGAATACTTCCTTCGGGGCAGGGTGAGGAGGCCAAAAAGAACGTCAGGCACGGCGTCCAATTCCCTACCGGCGGTAAACGAAACGATGATTTCGAAGCCCGCGAGCGGTTTGCTGAACCCAAACTGTTGATCCGGTGAAAATCCGGGGCCGACGGTATAGTCCGGATGAGAGAAGGAAAATAATGCACAAGCGGATTGTTTGCTGACGCCCCGAAGTTCAACTTTGGGGCGTTTTTGTTTGCAACAGGAGAAAAACTTGGCGGCGCGCACAACAACAAAGTCTAATGGGAACCATAATCAGACGCCATTCCGGCATCTGCCTTTCTATCTGTTTTCGTTGGGGCTATGTTTCCTCATCTGGCAGACAGCCGTACTGTGGATAGCAGATACCCCCCGGCGGTTTCTGCTGCCCACGCCCGGCGAGGTCGTCGCGCGGTTCACAAAACTGGCTGGCAACGGCGTTCTGCTCCACAACGCGAGCGTCACCCTGTTGGAAATGGGACTGGGGCTGCTTGTCGGCACGACGCTGGCCGTGCTGCTAGGCTATGGCGTCGCGCACAGCAAATTCATCGCGTACTTGCTGGAACCGGTCATCGTTACTTCACAAGCAGTGCCCATCGTCGCCCTCGCCCCGCTGCTGACGGTGTGGTTTGGACCAGGATTAGCTTCAAAAGTAGTCGTCTGCGCTCTTATTGTCTTCTTTCCCATCCTTGTGAACGTTGTCACAGGACTCAAGAACATTGATCCGCGCCTGCGGGATTTGTTTCGGATGCTGGAAGCGCCGCGCTATCAAGTGATCGTCAAACTGGAGATTCCCGCCGCGCTTCCTGCGTTCCTGGCCGGGCTGAAGGTCAGCGGGACACTCGCCGGGATGGGCGCGGTCGTCGGCGAATTCGTGGCCTCAACGCGGGGACTGGGCTACCTGGTCAAACAAGGCCAGAACCTCTACGACCTGCCCATGATGTTCGTGGCGATTATCACGTTGATGGCAATTGCGTTAGTGGTCTATAGCCTCCTCGGCCTGGTGGAACGTCGTACACTGCGTTGGAGTGTACAGGATACGACGGCGTCTTACAGCGAGGAAGTGGCTTGAGTATTTCGAGAATTCTACAGTGTATGGAGGTCAAATGCGCACACGTTGGTTCTCTTTTATCATTGTGCTTGTTATCCTGGTTGGATGTACCGGCAGGTCCTCAAAGTCAGCGTTGACCAAAATCAACCTGCCAATGGGCTACGTCGCTAATGTGCAGTTCAGCCCATTCTACATGGGCAAGGAGCGTGGGTACTTCGAAAAAGCTGGCTTCGATGTGACGTTCGATTACCGCTGGGAAACCGACGGCATACAACTGGTCGCCGCCGGAGAAATTCCATTTTCTGTGGCGAGCGGCGATCAGGTTATCCAGGCGCGCAGCCGCGGGCTGCCGGTCGTTGCTGTAGCCGCGTGGTATCAGAAATTTCCGGTTGCCGTCATCGCGCTAGAGAACACGCCCCTGAATTCACCGGCGGATATGCGCGGCTTGCGGATCGGCATCCCAGAGACCTTTGGCGCCTCGTACATCGGATTGCGCGCCCTCCTGAAGGCTGGCGGTTTGACCGAAGCCGACATTGACCTGCAAACCATCGGCTACACCCAACTTGCCGCGCTCACGGCGGGAACCGTAGACGCCGTCGTAGTTTACGCCAACAACGAGCCGGTCGTGTTTACCCGCGAAGGCACTGCGTTCAACGCGCTGTACGTCTCAAACTATGCCAATCTCGTTTCGGCAGTCATCGTCAGCAACGACACAATGATCAAGGAACACTCCAAGGAGGTGGAAGCCTTCGTGACGGCCTTCCTCGCCGGATTGAACGATGTGATTGCCGACCCCGACGCAGCGTTCAAGGTCTGCGGCGCCTATATTGAGGGACTTGAGGAAAACGCAATCGCGCAACGCGGCGTGTTGGACACCAGCATCGAATTCTGGCGCACGCCGCATCTCGGACGATTCGACGCTGCCGCGTGGGAAGAGGCGCAAACGGTGATGTTAGAAATTGGGTTGATCGAAAAGACAATGCCAGTTGAGACACTGTTCACCAATGCCTTTGCACAGTAGAAGTGCGATAAAGGAGGCCGTGTGCCCAAACCCTTCCTGCAGATTCGCCAGCTTTCCGCCAGTTTCCGGGGCTATCAGGGTGAGTTGAGCGCGCTGGATGACATTTCGTTTGACGTCGCCAGAGGGGAATTCGTCTGTCTGATCGGGCCTTCAGGCTGCGGTAAATCAACGCTGCTGCGCATCGTGGCAGGGCTGCTCCAGCCCACGCGCGGGGAAATCCTGCTGGAAGGGAAACCGCAATACACACCCCACAAGCGCGTGGGACTGGTTTTCCAACAACCCACGCTGTTGCCCTGGCGCACCGTACAGGATAATATCGCGCTTCCACTGGAGATGGAAGGATTGCCTCCCGACCTCATCCAGGCACGCACCGATGATCTGCTGGCGCTCGTGGGGCTTGCGGGTTTCGAGAAGGAATACCCCATCCACCTTTCGGGAGGGATGGCGCAAAGGACAGCCATTGCGCGCGCATTGGCGCAGAATCCCGAGGTGTTGCTGCTCGACGAGCCTTTCGGCGCACTCGACGCGCTGACCCGCGAGCGTATGGCGGCGGAACTGCTGCGCATCTGGGAAAGGGACAAGCGCACGGTGTTGATGGTCACACACAGCGTCGAGGAGGCAACGCTGCTCTCTGACCGGGTCGTCGTGCTCAGCGCGCGACCAGGGCGCGTCGTAGACATCGTAGACGTCACGCTGCCCCGCCCGCGCTCGTCGGCGCTGCTCGCAACGCCAGAACTCCAGCACATCGCGGGACGGCTGCGCGCGTCACTTTCCAGCGGCGACGATACAGCGCGTTATCCGTTGCCCCAGATGACCCGCAGTGCGCCCCGGCGGTTGATGTAGCACGTCACGGCCCATACCCCTGACGCAACAAGGCGCACGGCGTCATCCGGCAACGGCCTGTCATTCAAGAAGGCATATTTAGGCCGGGAAGGCAGCGCCAGCCATACTTCGCCGCGCACGAGGCGTTTTACTTCCAGCGTCATTGAAAGAGCGCCAGCTTCCAGCGCCCACTCGGTGATCTCCGCCCCCTGCGAGATGTGAAAAGTTGTCGTGACGAGGTGCGCGTCCGAGACGACTGGGCGAATCCCAAGCAGAACTGCCCCGTGAGGCAATAAATGAAAGACTGGCGGCAACGCGCCCGGCTCAACGCGCAGATAACGGCGTTCCCAAAAATCAAAGAGATGGTAGGGTTTGCGCTTATCCAAAGACAGATCGGCGGGCAAGGTGCGCTCGACCGGCGCATTGCTCCAGTTGAAGAGGCCAACCAGACGCCAATGTCCCCAGGGACGGGCGATCGGGACGACCACCTCCTCTGGCATCTCTTTCTGGAAGAGGTCCAGCACATCCATCCCATCCAGCAAAGACGGGAACAGGGCAGCGACCATCGCACGGCGCTCTGGCAAGAGAGTTTCCAGGTCGTCGGAGAGCAACAGCAGCCCCCCAGAAAGTCCCAGAAGCGTCGCCTGAGCCAAAACCTCATCGTCGGTCAACTGGGTCTGGGTGCTGCGCGCCAGCAATGTGTCGGGATCGTTGGTCCACCAGCGATTGTGCATCCAGGTGCGCGTGGCGACGTTACGCAGACTGTTGCGCAGACTCGGCAACGAGGCGTTGCGTTTCATGAAGCGACCGACGCTGCCAAAGGTCGGTTCCCAGACCGGCGCGGTGTCGGGGCCGATGCGCATCGCATCAACGAGACCGACGGCGGGTTGCAGCGGCGCGCCACACCCAACGATGTAGGCTTCGCTGCCCGCCGCGTCGCGGATGATATGGAAAATTTGGCGCAATGCCTGCACTCGCGTCATCCGTGGGTTATAACGCTGCCCGACCAGCGCGCCAGCGTACATAAAGTCCAGCTTGAGATACGGATATCCCCACTCATGCACGGCCCTTTCCACCAAACCGCGAATATGTCCCTGCACTCCGGGATGCGTCGGGTCAAGCGCCCGGCCCATGAATCCTGAGATAAGCCCTGGCGAGACGGGACGCCCGCGACGGGTGTACAGCACCCAGTCAGGGTGCTCGGCGACCAGGCGGGACTTGGGATGAGCAGTCAGCGGACCCAGCCACAAGCCCGGCGTAAATCCAGAGCCACGGATGCGCCCCGCCAGCCAGCGGAAATCGTGAGGGAAACGCTCGTTGCGCGTGGTCCAATCTCCCCACAGCGCCTGGTATCCCTCATCGAGTTGGATGACCTGCAAGGGGACTTCATCCGCCAACAAAGCTGCCGCCGCCAGGTTGCCGATGATGTGCTCTTCACGCACCTGATTCCCATACATATACCACGAACACCACCCCATCGGCGCAGGACGCGGCGTGGGGAGCTGCATCTGCCGAATCACAGCATAGGCATATTGGGCGAACGGATCAGGGCTAGGCAGGGGCACCCATTCCAGATAAAACCACTCGGACGTCATCCCCTCGCCGGCATCGAGCGGGATGTCGTCAGCCTGAGACTGGACGGTCAAGGCATAATGGCCCGGGCGGATGTTCGCGCCGACCTGGACAAATTGGTCCGCCAGAGATGTTGCGCCAGCGATCAGCGCCTCGCGCGGCGTAATTACCGCCCCTACCGTCTCGCTCCACAAGCGCCCGGCCTTGCCCCCCCCAGGGGGTCACAGCGTTATGGATCATCGGGCCTTGCAGCCAACGCACTGGCGGCGCGGGTTTGAAATCGTGTTTGTGAAGTGGAACAAATCCAGATGTAGACCAGGACTGCCAGCCATTGACGTAAAATCCGGTCGGAGACTCAATGGACGCAAAACCGTCCGGCGTCGTATTGATAAAAAAACGGCGGACATTCACCGGCTCTGGGCCTACGTTGGTGACAGCGATCTTAAGGAGGACAAAAGGGCGCGATGGGTAAACCCGCACGCACAAGCTCAAGGTCAACCCCTGGACTTCCTGGTGGCTGATTGCAGCGCCGACAGCCTGCCCATGCGCATCCTCAGTGCGATCCGTCACGACGCGGCCGGCGGGAAGTTTGTCGGTCGTCAAGGCGCGAACGTGCCCACGCTGCACGACCTCTATCCCAGCGACACAGCGCAGCGCCCGCCCAGGACTCTGCAAGCGAAACACGCCTTGCTGCGGTTCCCACCAGAATTCAAAACAGGGACTTTGAAATAGCAATGTCATGGATCAATAGCACCAGCGCCACACAACCTATCAAGATGCACAGCCCCAGGCCAAGCAAAACCGCTGTCAGAATTGCCACCGCGATCTTTTTCTTCTGTGGATCACCCGCAATCTTTTCACCGGCCTCTACCAGCAAGCCCAGCACAAATTCAAGTACCAGCGCGCCAAACGCGCTCAGCGCCGCTCCAACCGGAACAGATAAGGCCAGCGCCAGTACGATTGCGATGATCCACTGCATAAAACGCTCTCACTTTACCGCAACACTCAAACATTATAGGCGTTCTGGAAAAGCGGACAAGTGCACACATTCACCAGTGCAAAAGAAAGCGCCGACCCCGCATCGAGGCCGGCGTTCTCAGCAATGTTCGTTCCAAATGCGCGTTAGAGATCAAGCTGAATGTGCAGCTCTTTTAACTGTCGCGCCGAAACCGCAGCCGGCGTATCGGCCATCAAGTCGGTCGCCTGCGAGGTTTTGGGGAAAGCGATCACCTCGCGGATGTTGGCCTCGCCGGCCAGCAGCATCACCAGGCGGTCAATACCGGGCGCCATGCCGCCGTGTGGAGGCGCGCCATACGAGAAGGCTTCCATCATATGCCCGAACTTGGTGCGCGCCTCGTCTTCTGGATAACCTAACACGCGGAAGATGTCCATCTGAATCTTCGGGTCATGCACGCGGATGCTCCCTGACGCCAGCTCGTACCCGTTGCAGACCAGGTCGTAAGCATCGGAGAGCACGGCGAGCGGATCGGCCATCATCGCCTCATAGGTGTTCGGGCGCGGCATGGTGAAGGGATGGTGCGCGGCATCCCAACGCTGCTCTTCCGCGTTCCACTCGAACATAGGGAAGTCGAGCACCCAGCCGAAGGCCATCAGGTTCGGATCGGCCAACGCCAGCCGGTCGCGGAAGGTGAGACGCAACGCCGAGAGAGCCGCCACTACGACATTCGGCGCAGCAGCAACAATGCAGACCAAATCGCCTTCGTGCGCTCCGGTGTGCGCAGCAATCGTTGCCAGCTCGCCCTCCGTCAAGAATTTGACCGCCGGTCCTTTCACGCCATCGCTGCGGAAGGCCAGTGTGACCAAACCCTTGGCCCCCTGGCCCTTGACGATCTCTGTCAGCTCATCAATCTGGCTGCGGGCATAATCGGCGCAACCCGGCGCAACAATCGCCTTAACCTGCCCGCCGGACTGCACAGCGCCGCTGAAGACGCCGAACCCGCTTTCTGCCAGAGCGTCGGTCAGATTAACCAGCTCCATGCCGAAGCGTAGATCTGGCTTGTCGCTGCCGTAGCGGTCGAGCGCCTCCGCGTGTCCCAGGCGCGGGAAAGGTGAAAGGACGCGCTTCTGCGGTGTGACGGCAGGGATCAGCGCCGTGAACAAGCCTTCAACCATGTCCAACACATCATCGCGGTGGACAAACGACATTTCCAGGTCGAGTTGGGTAAACTCCGGCTGGCGGTCGCCGCGCAGATCCTCGTCGCGGAAACAGCGCGCGATCTGATAATACCGCTCGAAGCCCGCGACCATCAACAGTTGTTTGAGCTGCTGCGGGGATTGCGGCAGCGCGTAGAACTTGCCGGGATGGACACGGCTGGGAACCAGATAGTCCCGCGCGCCCTCCGGCGTGGATTTGAACAACTGCGGAGTCTCGATATCCAGAAAGCCGTGCTGGTCGAGATATTCGCGGATGAATTGCACCGTCCTGTGCCGCAGGATGATATTGCGCTGCATCCGTCGGCGCCGCAGATCAAGATAGCGGTAACGTAAACGCAGCACCTCATCAACTGGAGATTCGTCGTAGATGTAAAATGGCGGCGTTTGCGCGGTGTTGAGAATCTGGACATCACGCGCTTCCACTTCAATCGCGCCGGTTGCCCAGGCGGCATTGACTTGATCGGCAGGCCGCGAGCGCAC
Source organism: Anaerolineae bacterium (assembly GCA_035420085.1). Classification (GTDB taxonomy): domain Bacteria; phylum Chloroflexota; class Anaerolineae; order B4-G1; family SLSP01; genus DSWT01. Next base: position 28,896 of record DAOLUH010000057.1, on the reverse strand, counting down.
CACCCCACGCACCTGGATAACGTACTCGTTACGCACATCAGCCGCAACCGCACGCGCTTCCGGTGCGGTCTCAGCATCCACGACCACCTGCGTCAATCCATCGCGGTCACGCAACACAATGAAAATCACGCCGCCAAAATCACGGCGGAGATTCACCCAACCGGCCAACGTCACCTCTTGACCGGCATGGTCAACGCGCAATTCACCACACGTATGGCTCTTATACATAGGCCCTCCTGCCTAACCCATGACTGCTCTACGCACAATACTATACCACAGAGCACGATAGGAAGCAAACAAAACGATATGGCCCCAAAAGGACGAGATTGTTATTTTGTCCCATCCAGGGCGCTATTGCCAAAATTTGTAAAAACGATTATATTATATATAATCATAGTTAATGGAATGGTTGACAAGCGTTCTGCCGGGTTGGTTCGTCGAGTGGATTCGAGTTTATATCGCGCCGTTCCTCAAAATTCAAGTGCGAGTGATGGCGCGAGCGCTACTCACGGGTATGACCGATACGATTCTGTTTATCAGCTTGCCAATCGCCATCAGTTTGGGGAGCCAGTCTATCTGGAGCGCACGTTACCAATTGACCGTGACGCAGCAAGCGCAAGTTGAACGCTGGGCCAGTGTGGCGCAGATCATCGCTTATCAAGAAGGTGTTCCGCCCGTCGTGCCGCTCGTGCTGTGGTATAAAGAGAACAGTTTGCGGGAGGATAATCCCAACAACTGTGAAGGCATCATGGGACTGTATACAGCAGTGGCGACAGGCGCAATTCCCTGCTTTCCGGCGGGTCCGCAAAGCGCCTGGGAGGTTGGACGTCAACTGCAAATGGGGACACACATCTTCAAAACGTACTGTCCCGAAATCAAATACACGACGACAGATCCCAAGCTTATCAAACAGTGTTACCTGCGCTATAATGCGGGACCGCGCAGCCAGATGAATCCCGACCAGTCGGCCTACGTGATGAATGGCTACGATGCACTGCACCAGAATATGGTGCTCACGGACATTCAGGGACGCCAGCATCGCTTGTCAGCGCTGGGCGCCTGGCCGATGCACATTGCCATACAGACGCAGTTAGCGCAGCGCGGCGATCCGATCGCTGCCCCGGTGTTTTTGGCGCCGGCGATGTTGTTGCAGGAGATGTTCGACAAGGTATGGACGGCCAGCGACAGCATCGGCAAAAAGGACACTGGCCCCGCCGTCGTGTTAAGCACCGAAGGTACGACGCAGTTGCCTTTTTGTAGGGCAGCGATTGTCCAGGATTGTTTCGTCGAACCGCATCAAGAAGGTGATGCGGCCCTGCGGCCAGGTATCGGTCCGTTGTTGCGCGCGCCAGTCAAGAGCGGGGAGTTGATGTGCGGGCTTTTTCCAGGGATAGATTTGATACCCGCTCAGGCGTCGCTCGTTCTGGCGCCAATGCCAGGTCAGTTGGTTCGTTACACAGATGGCAGAGGCAACCTGACGGTTCAAATCGAGAATGAAGAATGGATCGTCTGGATGATTGGGTTACGGTCGTATACTGCGCCCGAAGGCGCTGTGGAAGCTGGCGCTCCCGTCGGCGCAGTGAGCGGCGCAGGACGGCACAGTCCAGGTATACATTACGCAATCTATGATAAAATCACAACAGGTTTTGTGGACGCACTAAGTTTTGTACCGGTGGATCAGTGTCCACCCACCGAATAGAGCCTTGAATTAGCGAGAAGGAGAAGAATATGAATGCAGAAGCAATCGTTGTACTATTCCTCATCGTCATAGGTATGGTATGGGCGTTCTGGCTGATCTTCAAACGTGACTTGATGAAGGATAACCTGGGCAAGTTACTCGGCTACTTTGCCGGGGTCATCATCACGCTCCTTATCGTCCTATGGATTACATCACGTTTCCTTCCCTGGTGGGCCGTTCGGTTGGTGGTGGATACGCAGCAATCGCAAGATGTCAGAGACCTGCAACGCGTCGTTGGGCAGCTTGTCAACAACCCTGGCGCGACGGTACCACCTACGCAGGTTCCAACCATTGCCCCCATAGTCACCGTTAGCCCGGTGGTCACACCAGAAAACAGTTCGAGCCAATCCCTGTTTACACCCGGAGTCGGAGAACGCACGTATGTAGTCCGTTCGGGAGATACATTGTATCGCATTAGCCAAAATACCGGCGTGTCCGTGGAAAGACTCAAACAACGCAACAACTTGAATAGTGACTTAATCGTCCCCGGTCAGCAACTTATTATCCCATAACCGAACTGTGATCCGGTGAATCAAAACGCTGTGACGACGCCCGCAAAGGCGCAAGAGAAGAGTCGCATACCGGTTGTTCTTCAAACCGTCTGGAAGCTCTTCGAAAGAATCGCCCATCCCATCCTGGAGACTTTTTTACCCAAGCCGCGTTACCTGGAAGGGGAAGAAGTCAAACAAATCATCCAGATGGCGCAGTACCGGGCAGAAATCCCCAAACTCTTGGGGGCCTTCGGTACGCTTGTTTTTGTGCCCGCGCTCATTGGTTTGGGCGTTACAGCCTTGTACTATTCGGAGCGAGAGCGGTTTATTGCAGCGATATTTGTCATTGCGGCTTTGTTCTTTCTCTTTGAGTCGGCGCAAGAATGGCTGCTGTACAATCAGTGGAAGTTCATTGTGACCAACAAACGCTTTATCCTCATCACACCCCATCCCGAACGGCGCGGGTTTGCCGATGTGATCTACCTCAAAGGTGGGAAAATTCAAGTCCTGGACACCAACTTCTCCAAAAGTCCCGTCTGGGGATTGTTCCAGGCGATTTTAGGAACGCGCGACGTGATGCTCAGCATGAGCGGCTACGAGTTCAAGGAGACCGGCGCACAAGTGAAAGGCGGCCTGCGATTTCCCGATGTCAGACCGGAGGACATCAAAAGGTTGGAGGAACTGATCTTCGGGTAAACAACGCCGTGGAATGTCATTCTATCAAACCCCCGCAGCCTGCTGTGGGGGTTTTTGTGTGCGTCAATCATCGCCGCCGCAAGCGGGCAAGGAGGAGAACGAACAATGGCAGCAGCGCGGGCGACAAAGCGCACGTCTTCGGGGAGACGCCTTCCACCGGCATCAGCGTCCGCATAGGAGATGGCGTCGGCGATACGCCGATGTAGACGGTGGGCGTCACGCGCGGCAGGGCGGTGGGTAGCACCAGGTGTGGCGTGGGCGTGGACAGGCGAAAAGGCGTAGCCGTCGGCGTGAGGGTCGCCGTTGGCGTGAGAGAGGGCGTGAATGTCGGTTCGGGTGTATCGGGCAGCGGCGTGAAGGTCGGTGTGATAACGAGCGTTGCTGGCACGGACAGTTCGGGGGTTGCCGTGGCAGGTTCCGGAGTCAGCGTAGGGGTAACATTGAAAGTCGCGCTGCGATAGCTGGCGGCTAATTCGGCGGTCAGGTTGACGTAAAAATCCCCGTAGTTGACCGACGGTTCAATGTGCGTGCCCTCCAACCATTCGTTGAAGCTGGTAATCACCACCCAATCGGCGCTACTGCTGAGCGCACCGTCCCAACACGCACGGTAATACACGCCGGCATCGCGCTCGCGGATAAAAGCATCGGCGCGCCTGGTCACCAGGTCATTGTAGCCAGGCATCACCGTCGCCACCCAGTAGCGAAATGTGTTATGCTGCGCGTTCCATTGGTGTACCGCATCCCCCCAACGCAGCAGCACTGCGGCCGGGGTCGCCGACCAGGCCACGCTGTAGAGGTACAGGCCGTCGAAAGCCTCGAGGTAGTCCAGTTGCGCGCCCTCCGCAATCCACACCATGCGGCGCGCCGGATCAACCTGTGCGCGAATATCCTGCCATTCGGCGACGGAAAACCTGTCCTGCTTCCAGAAAAAGACTACCGGGTGATCACCTACCCACAAATAGGCGGGATGTTGGGCGTGATCTTCCCACAGCACACGCAGCGCCGTGATGACGGCATCCTGGCTCTGCAAAAAAGGCCCGCCCATATCCACCGACACCGCCGCGCGAATCCCCTGATTTTGCGCCTGATCCAACAGTACGCGGAAATTGGCTTCGGTCTGATTGTTAGTCATGTCCGGGCCATACCAGGCCTGGATGAGCGCGTCAATGCCGGCCTCCCGCGCCTCCCGTGTGTGACGTTGGATGGCGTACACATCGGCGGAGTGATAGAGTTGCAGCGGCTTGTCGGACAGCGCCTTCTCCCAGGTGAGCATGTCGAACCAGGCGTAGTAAAAGGCAAGCACGAGCCGATCATCCGCTTGCGCGACAGCGGGCAAGGCGCGCGCTAAGCAGCACGCGCACAACAGCGCCCCAACCGCGAATTTCACACACCGTCCCGACACTTGTCCTCCAGTCGTCACGACATCTTACGCTCAGTATAGCGCGGCAATGAAAGAAAACAAACCCTACCGCAGGGCCGCATCATTCTCACTCACCTGCCCCCGGGAACAGGGGCAGTGAGCAAGAATGATAAAGTTCTGTCCTCTGGACAGTAGGATATGCTTAGAGTATAATCACTATGACGGATAATGATGAAGGAGAACACTATGTCTATATTGGCAGATGGGATAAGCAATGGACTGGGGATGATCTTGGGATTTATCGTGGGATTGATCCCCCTCATCCTGGTCCATGAGTTCGGTCATTTTGTGATGGCGAAATTGACGGGTGTCTGGGCCAGAGAGTTCGGCGTTGGCTACCCACCCCGCATCGTCAAACTCTTTCGCTGGCGGGAAACAGATTTCACACTCAACTGGTTGCCGCTCGGTGGATTTGTGCGGCTGGAAGGCGAGCAAACTTTCGCTGAAGAGGAAAAGGATACCGAGGAGGCATCGCCGGAAGCATCAGCTGAAAAGGAAGAGGCTTTCAAACACAGCCTCTACGCGAAGTCGCCGGAGAAACGGATACTGATCTACCTCGGCGGCCCGCTGATGAATATAATCGCGGCGTTGGTTCTAGCGACGCTGGTGTTCACCACGGGGATTCCCACCGCGCGGGTGGTGATTGACGAAGTGGCGCCGGCGTCTCCCGCAGCCGAAGCGCATATCCAGGCCAACGACATCATCGTGGCGATCAATGGCGAAAAGGTGGAAGGAACCGGCGATGTATCCCTGTTCACCCAGAAAAGCCTGGGGGAACCCACGGAGTTGACACTGGAGCGCGATGGCCAGACATTGACGGTCTCGCTCGTGCCGCGCGCCAATCCGCCGGAAGGCCAGGGCGCGATGGGCATCGTCATCAGCGGCGTGGAGAACCGGGAAAATCTCAAACGCTACCCCGTGGGAGAGGCTTTGGTCTACGGGACAAGGTACGTGGGGAGAATCGTCGGCGTCTCTGTGATGCTGCCGGTCTACATTATCCGCGGGTTGATTCCTATCGAACAGGCGCGGCCTGTGGGCATCATCGGGATCAGCCAAATCACACAGCGATCGGTGGAAGACAGCGTTTCTTCTGGCGCGGTTTACCCCTTCCTCAACGTCGTGATCCTGATCAGCGTCAGCCTGGGAATCTTCAACCTGCTGCCCATCCCGGCGCTGGATGGTGGGCGCATCCTGTTCGCCATCGTGGAGAAAGTGCGCCGCAGACCGCTCACTCCAGTCCTCGAAGAGCGTATCCATACGGTCACTTTCCTCATCCTCATCGCGGTCTTTATCTTTATCACCATTCTGGACATTGTCGCGCCTGTTGCGCTGCCGTAAAATGAACGAGAAGAAGATGACTGACAGTTTGTGGCATAGCCTGGAAGACCTCCGGGAGATGCCGCAGGCTGTGGACCTGAAACAATTTTCCGGGCTGCTGGACAAGGATGTAGAACGCCTCACGGCGGTTTGGCCGAATCTGCCCCTCACTGCCCGCCGTGAGCTTGTCCACACCTGGAACGCACTGGCCGAAGAAGATTTCGAGCTGGATTTCTCCGCCGTGTTCCGCATGGCAATGCGCGATCAAGATGAAGCTGTGCGCGCCGCTGCCATCCACGGACTGGTGGAGGACGAAGACATACGCCTTGTGCCGCAACTCATCGAAGTCCTGACGCAGGACGCCGCCGTTCCGGTGCGCGCGGCGGCGGCGCAGACCCTGGCGCATTTCGTCCTGCTCGGCGAATTTGACAAGATTCGTCCGCGCCCTTTCAACCTGACCTGCGCGGCCTTGACCGCCGCGTTTAACAACCCTGACGAGGACCTGGACGTGCGCCGCCGCGCCTTGGAAGCCCTCGGCTTCACCAGCATCGCCGGCGTGCCGGAGATGATCGAAGCCGCCTATGCCCATCCCGAAGAACGGATGCGCGTGAGCGCCGTTTGCGCGATGGGGCGCAGCGCCGACAAACGTTGGGCCAAAATCGTCACGCGCGAGATGCTGAACCCCTTACCGGATATGCGGTACGAGGCGACGCGCGCCTGCGGCGAGTTGGCCCTTGCGGAAGCCGTCCCGGCGTTGATTGAACTGGCAGAAGACGTGAATCTCGAAATCCAAAAAATGGCGTTGTGGGCGCTTGGGCAGATCGGCGGAAAGCAGGCGCAGCGGGCGTTGGAACAACAGACACGCTCCGACAATCCGGTTTTGCGTCAGGCAGCCCACGATGCGCTGGAGGAACTGGATTTCTTCCACGGCGACCTCTCCACTTTCTTCGGCCCACCGACCGAGTTTGACGGTGAGAGTGAGGCGAATTGGGCGGAAGATGGCGGCAGTCTCGATAAGAAACTCCGGGTAGGTTTTGGCGAAGAAGACTTCGACGAGGAGGATTTCAACGCCGAAAATGAAGATGATCTCGAATTCGACGAAGATGAATTCCTCACGTTATATCTCGAAGAAGATGCAGACGACGATGAGGAGGACGTGTGGGACTGATGGGCGCACAGTCTAGCCGCGCAAGCCTCCGAACGCTTGCGATGCTGGGGTTGGCGCTCGTGCTGGCGCTAATCCTGTCGCCGGTTCACGCGCAGACCGACACCGCCGTCACGCACACCTACACGTTTGGGCAGAGCGCCGCCTTCAGCCTGACGCTGCCACCCGCTGGCGCACCCGACACTGCTACACTGTACCTCAAAATTGGCACCTACACGCAGGTTTACCCGGCCCCCCTCGTGCAAGGTAGCGGACAATACGAACGTGACCTGCGCGAACAGCCCTTTCCACCCTTCACATACATTAGCTACTGGTGGGAATACAAGGATACGCAGGGGAACACATACACCACAAGCAAGCCCCGCTTTCTCTACGAAGACAACCGCTTTCTTTGGCAAACGCTGAAAGATGACACGATCACGCTACACTGGGTATCCGGCGACACGTCTTTGATGCTCAATGCACTGGATATCGCCCAGGCGTCCATCGCCGAAATCCAGACGACCCTCAACGCCCCCTCAACCGGCCCTGTGACCCTCTACATCTACCCCTCGCTGCCCGATCTGCAATCGGCGCTGCGGCTGACGGGGCGCGAATGGGTGGGTGGGCAGGCGTACCCGGAGATCGGCGTCGTGCTCCTGGCGATTTCGCCATCCGCTGAAGCCCCTATCAAGATGAAGCGCGAGATTCCGCACGAACTGGTCCATAAAGTGCTCTACGATCTTACCGGCCCGCAAGGCTACGCCGCACTACCCGTCTGGCTCATCGAAGGGGTGGCCTCTTCCTTTGAGCGCAGCCCCGATCCCAGCTACACCCTGGCGTTGCAACAGGCGGTCAACGGTGGAAAACTCATCCCGCTGGAAACGTTATGTTATCCGTTCCCAGAAGAGTACGACCGCGCCCTGTTGGCCTACGCGCAAAGCCAGAGCTTTGTACAGTATCTTCGCCAAACTTACGGCTGGTCGCAGATACACGAACTCATCAAAACGTATGCCGACGGTGTGGATTATGCAACCGGGGCAAAGCAAGTCCTGGGGAGCGACTTGGCCGCCCTCGAACGCAACTGGCGCGTCTGGATGGAGCAGGCAGGGCAATCCAACCACGCGGCGGCGGCAGGAGGCGCGGCGCTCATCATCATCAAAGACCTCGCGCCATGGTTGGTTTTGATCGGGTTGGTGTTCCTACCAGCGGTCCTCGCGTGGTTAGGCACACCTGGCAGGCGCTAGAAATCAACACAGCTTGAGGTTCTAATGCGGCCTGGCCGCGACAATGTAATTCAGGAACACGATGCCGCTGTAGCCCTTTGCGTGCGCGCCCCCCAAGGCAAACGCGCCCGCCGGGAAATCGCGGCTGTAGACGCAGAATGGGTACGTTCCTCCTGGCGTTTCGATATCTACCTGTAGTTTCTCCTCGCGGGCAAACCCTTGCAACCACTTGGGCAACTGGTGCGCCTTGGCCTGGTAGATGACATACACTTTGCTCGGACGGGTCAGCTTGAAGCGCAGAAGCTTGTCGGCGGTGGAGTCATAATCGAGATCGGCGGGTTTGATGGCGTGCAAGCCGGTCAGCGCCAACGGCACTGTCGTGATCGTATAGTCGCGGTCGGTGTAACACGATTGGTACGAGTGCAGAATTGTGGACTGGTAATCGCGCCCACTCGTGGCCCGGATGTAGGCGAAGGGATTCTCGTAGCGATAGGTGTACGCGGGGCGATTGCCCAATCCCTCGTGCGCCACCACCGCCATCCCACCCACGACCGAGGTCAACGGATCCATCTCGCGGATTTTGTCGTGGCCGAAGAGGCTTTCCAGCAGTTCCACGAACGCCGGTACAAGCGATGTGCCGCCGGTGCGCAGCACCACATCCACCTGCTCCAGACGCATCCCCGCATCGGCTACCACCTGCCGGAGTTCGCGCGCCACATGCGTCACCTCCTCCTCGATCAGTTCCTCGAAAGCGCGGCGCAAAATCCGCTCGTGGATGGCAATGTGTTCGTAATCGTAATCCAGGCGCGCCATCAAGGTATCAGTGAGTGCCTTCTTCGTCTGCTCGATGCGCCGGAAAAGGTCAAAGCCGATGTTCTGCGTGACAAGGGTTTCCAGCGCCCGCATCGCCTGGGGATTGTCGCTGGTCTTCTGAAACTTCCGAATCCGCTCCAGCGGCATCGGGCGTGACAGTTCCGGCATCGTCTGCCAGGCGTGCAATAGATCGAGGTAGTCCGGCGGAAAATCCATGCCGCCATCCACGTGCGCGCCCTTCCCGAAGTACTTGAGCAGCGAGAGCATCACCCGCCGGTCGAGGTCATCGCCGCCGACGAGCGCGCCGCGCGTGGCGATCACGCTTGGCGGCTGCTTCCCGCCCACCTCGGCAATGGTCAGGTCGAGCGTCCCGCCGCCAAAGTCGAAGATCAACGCGATTTCGCGCTGCGGCGCCGTGATATGGTAAAGGTGCGCCGCGCCGATCGGTTCCATCTGGAAAGACACGTCGCGGAACCCGGCGAAGAGCGCGGATTTGTAGAGGATTTCCTCCGCGCGCTGCGTGACGAGCGGATCGTCGGAGAAACGCACCGGGCGGCCGAGCACGACGCTGTCGCAGGCTTCGCCCAGTTGCGCCTCGGCGCTGGCCTTCATCGAGCGTAGAATGATAGCGATCAGCTCGTCAATGGTGAAATATCGCTCAAAAATGTCCGTCCCCTCATAACGCGGATCGCGCAACGCGGTCTTGACCGATTGCAACAGCCGTCCATTCGCCCCGACATCGGTGTCAATGTACAGATCGTGCCAGTAGCGGATGGGGCTGGAGCCGGCGCCGCCCACGATGATCTCGATCGGGTGAATCTCCTTGCGCTCCCACACAATACGGCGGCCTGTTTCCCGCGCCAGGTACTCGTTCGCCGCTGACGTGCCGAGCAACGTTTGATAGCTGCGGTCCATATAGATGAGCGAGGGAAGCACGTGCGGGTTCTCATTCGCGGCGTCGAGTTTGATGGGGTGCAGCCGCTTGCCATCATAGTACGCGACCGATGAGTTGGTTGTCCCAAAATCAATCCCAATGCGTGGCATCATACCTCCTTTGTGTCAACAGATTCAACGGATTGCAATAGATGAAGGGAGAAACCGAGTTACAGATTTTTGACAAAGCGAACGAAGATTATACCACGGTTTCGGGGAAACGGCGAATTCACCGGGCCGCGAAGGACGTGTCAGAACTTTTTTGGGGATTGACAAAACCCTTATTCTTTGCTATTATTAGAACATAAGTTCTAATAATCAGAGGGTGAGATGTCGCGCTCTATCCGTCCCTATCTTGAATATCAGGCTGACCGCGTCGAAGCGGTGCTGGCTGCCCACCGTGCGCCGGGTCGAATTACCGGCGGAACGGTCGGACCGCGCCTGATTCGTTTCTTCCTCAATCCCGCGCCCCACACCCGCTTCTCATCCATCAAGAACCTGGCCGATGATCTGGCGTTGGCAATGCGCGTCCCCGCCCTTAGCATTGACAAGGGCAAAGAAGGGATCGTGCTGGAATTCTCGAACCCGAATCCTGGCCCGGTCTCCCTGATGTCGCTGTTGGACGAGGTTCATCCACTGCCGATCTCCACAGTATTACTCGGTCTCACCGATGACGGCGCGCCCTTGCTGGCGCGGCTGTCGGCGCCGGAAGTGGCCCACATCCTTGTAGCAGGGACGACGGGATCAGGCAAGTCGGCGCTGTTGCGGACGATGGCGGCTTCCCTGGCGCTCTCGCACCAGCCGGACGTGCTGCGGATGCTGTGCATTGATCCCAAGGGGCGCACATTCCGCGTGCTGGAAGGTCTGCCGCATCTCGCCCGCTCGCCCATCACCGATCTAGCGGAGGCGGTGGAGGCGTTGAATTCGTTGGTGCGGATGATGGAAGTCCGCGACCGGCGTGGCGAAAGTCCAGATGGCGGAACGGGAAACGGCGCGCCGCGCATTGTCGTGTTCATTGATGAACTGGCCGACCTGATCATGCTCGGCGAGAAGTCCGTCACCGAGTCCATCACCCGGCTGGCGCAACGCGGGCGAGAGGCTGGCATCCACCTGGTCGCGGCGACACAGCACCCGTCTTCTGCTATCTTGAGCAGCTTGATGCGGGCGAACTTCCCGCTGCGGCTGGTAGGCAAGGTCGTCTCGGCGGACGACGCGCGCGTCGCCAGCGGGCGCGCGGGCACAAACGCGCACTTGCTGAACGGGCGCGGCGACTTCCTCGCCGTCAGCGGCGGCGACGCGCCGATTCGCTTCCAGGTCGCCTACATTGACGATAAGGAGCTACGCCAACACCTGACAACGCTCGCCGCGCCGCTGAAAACCCGTCAGCCGATTTAGCAGACTTTGGACTTTGGACTGGAGACAAGATGGAAGCACAAATGCACGAACCATTGGCGAAGCGACTGGCCCGTTTCGTCGGCCTGTTGAGCGCGATTGCGGTTGTCACCGGCGTGGTCGTCGTCACGCAGCGCCTGAGCCGGGACACGTTGGCGCTGCTCGTGGGGCTGACGTGCGGCGTGCTGGCAATGGCCCCGACCATCGGTCTGGCGCTGCTGGTGTGGCGGCGCGAGGAAACGCGGCAACAGACGGCGCACACCAACCCGGCGATGACGCCCCCTGTGATCGTGGTGACGCCACAGTTGCCAGGCTATGGCGCGCCGGCGTTGCCGGGCAGCACGCAACCAGTCGCCTGGCCCTGGCAGCCCGCCCCTAACGAGCGCGTGTTCACGGTGGTGGGCGGCGAGGAATGACACGTTGCGTGAGCTTTGGTGGGGCGCTCTGACCAATTAACACTGAGGTACGGACGGACCCGGTCCGTCATCACCTAAACCAAAAACAGCATGGAGCGACCTCCACAACTGCTCACGAGTGTGTAAAAAGAAAACCCTGGTGGAATGTCCCACCAGGGTTTTCTTTTGTTGGCATTTCCGCTGTTTCCGGTATACTCACGGCTAGTGAACGGCCAGACTAACGCTGACTGGAGCAACGATGTGGTACCTCTATGTCGTAAAGTGCGGCGATGACTCATTCTACACCGGCATCACCAACGATGTGGCGCGACGGCTGGCGGAACACCAGGCCGGGCGCGGCGCGCGCTACACGCGAATGCACCTGCCGGTGACGTTGCTCGCGGCGTGGCAGTATCCCGACCGCGGAACGGCGACGCAAGCCGAGGCCGCGTTCAAGAAGCTGCGGCGTTCCGATAAGCAGGCGCGGATCGAAGCGCGCAAGCCATTTGTGGACGCGCCCTTCGCCTGTGATGTGCTGGATGATCCGCATAAGGGAGTGGAGGCGCGATGACCGCCATCCTCGAAGTCAGTCAGCTGTGCAAAACCTATCGCAAGGCCCGGCATCCCGCCGTGGATCATCTCAGCTTCACGGTGGATGAGGGTGCCATCTACGCCTTTGTCGGGCCGAACGGCGCCGGCAAGACCACCACCATCCGCATCATTGCAACCTTGCTGCGCCCCAGCAGCGGCGAAGTGCGAGTGGGCGGCTGCCGGGTAGACGCCGAACGCCAGACTGTGCGCCGCCTGCTGGGCCTCATCCCCGATGAATTTGGCCTCTACGGCGAGATGCTGGTGCGCGAGTACCTGGAATTCTTCGCCGGATGTTACGGCGTGGATCCAGGGAAGCGCGCGACGATGGTAAATGACCTGCTGGAACTGGTTGGCCTGGCGCACCGCCGCGACGACGCCGTGCAAACGCTTTCGCGCGGGATGCGCCAGCGTCTCGGCGTGGCGCGCGCGCTGGTCCATGATCCGGCGCTCATCGTCGCCGACGAACCGGCGGCCGGTCTTGATCCACGGGCGCGCGTCGAACTGCGCGAAATCTTCCGCGCGCTTCAGGAAATGGGCAAGACCATCTTCCTCTCCTCGCACGTCCTGCGCGAACTGGACGATGTTGCTACCCACGTCGGTATCGTCGAACAGGGACGGCTGGTCGCCTCCGGCACCGTGGACGATATTCGCACCCGGCTGCGTCCCCACCGGCGCGTCCGCGTGGCGTTCCTCGGCCCGGCGGATAATGCGCAGGCATGGTTGACCCAACATCCGCAGGTGATTGAGGTAGAAGTCGCCCCGGCGGCGAGCCGGAACGGCGGCTCGCCCGCACTGCTGGTCACTCTGCAAGGCGGGGAAGAAGCGGTCGCACAATTGCTCGCGGAACTGATCCGCGCGGGATTCGCCGTACTCGCTTACACCGAAGAGCAAGACACGCTCGAAAGCCTCTTTATGAGCCTGACCCAGGGCATCGTCACCTGAAACATCTCTGATGAAGACCGCAATTTACGTCCACGTGCCGTTTTGTTTGCAGCGGTGCGCCTACTGCGATTTCAACACCTACAGCGGATTGTTGCCTCTGCGCCCGGATTACGTCAATGTGCTGCGCCAGGAAATCCGCCATCGCGCTACGCTTTACCCGGAGATCGAGGCGACGACGTTGTATTTCGGCGGCGGAACGCCTTCGCTGCTGTCGCCCGCATGGGTCGGCGCTGTGATCGCCGATGTGCAACAGTCCTTCACGCTGTCTCCCACTGCCGAGGTCACATTGGAGGCGAATCCTGGCGCGACGGATGCGGCTGCACTGTCTGCCTTGCGCGCTGCCGGGATCAATCGCCTGAGTCTCGGTGTGCAATCGGCGCACGACGACGAATTGCAGATGCTCGGGCGCGTACACACCTGGCAAGAAGCCGTGTATGCGGTCAGTGCGGCGAAACAGGCGGGCTTCGACAACCTCAGCGTTGATCTGATCTACGGCTTGCCGGGGCAAACGCTGTCGCGCTGGGAAGACACACTTGCGCGCGCGCTGACACTTGAGCCGCAACATCTTTCCCTGTACGCGCTGACGTTGGAGCCGGAGACCCCGCTGGCGCAGGCCGTGGACGCCGGTAAGCTGCCCACCCCAGACCCTGACCTGGCGGCGGATATGTATGAGCGCGCATCGGAAGCGCTGCGCGAGGCGGGATTCTGGCAGTATGAGATTTCCAACTGGGCGCGCGGGCTACATCCGCCCGCAACGTTATGGGCGCTGCCGCCCGGCGGCGCGACCGAGTCCATCGGGCCGTGGGTGGGACGGCACAATCTCATCTACTGGCGCAACCAGCCGTGGTTGGGATTGGGCGCGGGCGCGTATTCCTGGCTACATCAACGCCGGTGGGGCAACACACGGCATCCCATCCACTATATAGAGGAAGGCCGGGCCGGGCGCTGGCCGGAGATGGACGTGGAAACCATCGCCCCACCCCTCGAACAGGCTGAGACGTTGATGCTTGGACTGCGCCTCGCCGAGGGGGTGAGTGAGGCCGGGTTCCGCGCGCGCTTTGGGGTCGGCCTCAGCGAAGCTTACGGGGACATCGTGGCGCGGCTATCGGCGGCGGGTTTGGTCGAGTGGGATGGCGTGCGCCTGCGGCTCAGCGCGCGCGGGCGCTTGTTGGGGAACCAGGTTTTCGGCGCGTTTCTGCCCTGAGGGTGCAGCGCGATTGGACGACGCGCGCCACAATGTTAAGCAGGAGTCAATTCGCTCTGGACAAGTCGCGCCACATCGCGGATTTCGCGCACCAGGGATTTGGTGTCGAGCGTTTTCAGCAGATAACTCGCCGCCCCCATCTGCCTGGCCCGATCTTCTTCTTGACTGTCGGGGTATGAGGTCAGGACGATCACGGCGCAGTGTGGGCAGATCTGGCGCAAGGTCTGGAGCGTCTGCATTCCTCCTGGCGCTTTGATCTCCAAGAGGATCACGTCGGGCGTCAGCAAGCGCGTCTGTTGGAGCGCGTCTTCATAACGCCCGGTGCTGCCGACGATTTCCAAACCGACGGCAGTTTCCAGGCGCTTGTGCAAGGCTTCGCGCACCAGACTATGGCTATCTACGATCAACAGTTTAACCATAGCGTAAAGTATATGGCAAGCTCGCCCAGTCGAAAGTGCTATACATCCTTATTCTAAACTGATAGATGACGCGCCAGTTCACCTTCTTCCTCTCCACCATCTACCCATTCCTGCCAATGTTTTGACTTTGTATCAAAATCGTTTACAATAAACCCCTGTATCATCAGCGTCACAACGACGGCCTCCAGGCCGTCTTTGTTTGTCTATTAGTCGCGTATTTTGGGAGGAACGTTAGACAATGAAAGAGTACACAACACAGAAAATTCGTAACATTGCCCTGATCGGACACGGCAGCTCCGGTAAAACGACGTGGACGGAGGCGGTGTTGTTTTTGAGCAAGGCTACGAATCGCCGCGGCAAGGTCGAAGATGGCACCACGGTGACCGACTTCGACGATGAGGAAGTGCGCCGCAAAATTTCGTTGAGTCTGGCCCTGGCTCCGGTCGAGTGGAATGGGTACAAGCTGAACATCATAGATACCCCCGGTTATACGGACTTCGTCGGCGAGGTACGGAGCGCGCTGCGTGTAGCCGATACCGCCGTCGTTTTTGTGGACGCGGCGGCCGGCGTCGAAGTCGGCACCGAACTAACCTGGGCGTATGCCGAAGAGGAAAAGCTGCCGAAAGTTGTTTTGATCAACAAAATGGATCGGGAAAACGCCAATTTTGAGAAGGCGCTGCAATCCCTGACCGAAAGTTTCAACGCCCAATTCCTGCCTATGCTGCTTCCCATCGGCGCGCAAGCCGATTTCAAGGGCGTGGTCAATGTATTGGAGAAGAAGGCGTATTTGGGGGCGAAAAGCGAACCGGCTGCTGTTCCCGCCGGGATGGTCGCCCAGGTTGATGAGCTTTATACCAAGATCGTCGAAGCGGCCGTCGAGGCCGACGAGACTTTGATGGAAAAGTATTTCGCTGACGAGCCACTGACCGCCGAAGAAATTTCTAACGGCCTGCGCAAAGTCATCGTCGAGGGCAGTTATGTCCCGGTGTTGGCCACGGCTGGCGGCAGCGACATGATTGGTTTGAGTGCAACGCTCGATTTGTTGATCCAGGTTGTGCCTTCGCCTGATGATCGGCCTTTTGTGGCTGAAAGCGCGTCTGGCGCAGAAGAGTTCGCCGTAAGCGATCTGTCCCCCTTCTCCTTGCTGGTGTTCAAGACAACCGCGGACCCCTACGTCGGCAAGCTCACCTACTTCCGCGTCTATGGCGGTGTGGCAAACGCCGGGGACACCGTCTACAATAGCCGGGCCAACACAGAAGAGCGTCTGGGGCAAACCTACGTGATGCGCGGTAAGGAGCAGATACCGGTGGACCGCTTGCACGCTGGCGATATCGGCGGCGCCGCCAAGATGAGCGAGGCGTTGACCGGCGATACGCTGTGCACCAAGGAACGCGCCCTGACCATCCGCGGCCCGTTGTTCCCGCATCCTCTGTTTACGGTAGCGATTTCGCCGAAAACCAAGGGCGATACGGCGAAGATGGGGCCGACGCTGACCCGTATGTGCGAAGAAGACCCCACGCTGCACTGGCATCAGGATCCAACCACGCGCGAGACGATCCTCGCCGGCATGGGCGACGCGCATGTTGAGACGGCGGTGCGCCGCATCCAGGGGCGCTTCGGGGTGGGCCTGGAGACCAGCACCCCCAAGGTGCCGTACAAGGAAACCATCACCGCGACAAATACCGCGCAATACCGCCACAAGAAGCAAAGCGGCGGCGCGGGGCAATTCGCTGAAGTTCACATGCGGATCGAACCCAAAGAACGCGACAGCGGCTTCCAATACGAATGGGAAGTCTTCGGCGGGCGCATCTCAAGCTCGTTCAAGCCCTCGATTGAGAAGGGCATCAAGTCTGTGATGACCCAGGGCGTCATCGCCGGTTACCCGATTGTGGATGTGTTTGTCGCCGTCACCGATGGCAAAGAACATCCGGTGGACTCGAAAGACATTGCTTTCCAGATTGCCGGGCGCGAGGGTTTCAAGCAAGCATTCCAGGGGGCGAAGCCGGTCCTGCTGGAGCCGATTTACAACTTCGTTATCACCGTGCCGGATGAATTCGCGGGCGCAGTTATGTCTGACCTCAACACGCGGCGTGCGCGCGTGCAGGGCATGGGACAGACGGGCAAGAAAGCCGTCATCACCGCTTTGGCGCCGCTGGCGGAGATGTTGCAGTACGCCACCAACTTGCGGGCGATCACGCAAGGGCGCGGCGTCTATTCGATGGAGCTATCGCACTATGACGTTGTGCCGGCGCACTTGACCGCGCAGATTGTCGAGCAGGCCAAGGTCGAGAGCGAAGAGTAAATCGCGTCGTCTGGGTGATGCTAAACACAGCGGGCCGGAGATAATCCGGCCCGCTTTTTGTGCAAAAGAATGTCGGGGCGCATTGTGCGCCCCGACTGCTATGATGTTCTCAGTTATGGCGGAGTAGAGGCTAGGCTTCTTCAGCAGCAGGTCGTTTGCGGATCACTTCAACTTCGGCGGCCGCTGACGGAGCAGCTTCTTCTTTTTCTTCCTCAGCGTAAATCACCCGGACGACGATGTCGTTGGGTGCGTTAAGAATGGTCACGCCCGCCGGAGGGGTAATGTCGCCAACGGTAATGGACTGTCCAATTTGAGCTAATACGGCGATATCAACCGCAATTTCGGGCACCAAGGCCGTCGGCAGCGCTTCGATTTCCAATTCGTTGAGGATTTGGAGCAGCACACCGCCAAAGTCTTTCACTGCCGGAGACTCGCCAGTGAGTGTGACTGAGACAGGTACGCGCACGACCTCTTGGAGGTTCAGAGCTTGCAAGTCGAGATGGATCACATTGCGCTTGAGCGTGTGATACTGTACATCGCGGAAGATGGCGAGATAAGGATCGCGCACTCCTTCGACGTAGACCTGCACGGTCGAGCTGGTGCCAGCCTTGCTGATCGCCTTTTCGACTTCACGACTGTTAAATTGAACGGGAATAGGGGCAATCCCATGCCCGTAAATCACACCAGGGACAACGGCCTCACGGCGCAACGCTTTGACTTGCTTCCCTCCAATGATTTCGCGGGGCATCGCGCGTAATTCTAATGTTTCCATTCTTAATTCCTCCATTTACCTTTCTGTAAGCCTGTGTCAATGAAATGAGCCGCACTGCTGCGGCCCATCTTCATAGGCGGAAGATATTGTAACGCAAACCGATGCTTTGTCAAACTTCCACTTTGGTCCTTAACAGCAAGGAATTCGGGAGGCGTTTTTCCATTTGCGTCATCGTGTACCACGAGAGTCCCATTGCGATGAGCTGGAGGATCAACAAGAGCCAATCCCAATTCTTGGCAGCATTTTTGAGATTGGGCAACAACATCATTAAACGCACGACGATGTTAACCCCTTGCACAAAGGCCAACGAACTCCGTCCAGCGATGGGAGAAAGTCCCCCCGTGTTCATCGCGGTCAATGCTACCGCGAAAAGAAATAACAATGCTGGCGGGAGCACAGCGGCTTGCGGCGCTGCACGAAAGAAAGTGGGAGGGTAAATGACCACTGCGACCACTTGCAAGACCAATAAAATAATCAATTGTGTGCGCTGGTTGGACATCATGGACTCCTTGATAAAAGCTATCATTGCAGTATGGAAACATTATAGTGAACATTTTCGTTACGTCAAATCTGATTGGGCAAAGATGATGTTTGTATCGCCTCCATAGACTATTTGACACTTGTTATCTTTCCTGTAAAATGAGGGAAGCTTGGTGATGCAAGCTCTTTGATACAGAGAGCCTTTCACCAGCTAAACTGAGCTAAGGAGGTGGCATGGAACGATTACATCAAGAGGATGCGTGTATGGAGTGTTCAGTTCAGCTAAGGAACCTCAGTTTCGGGTAGTCATCCTTAGCCTTCATTTTTATCCCAAATTACAATTCAGCAAGGAGGAGTGAAATGCGTTCCCGTGTTTTTGCGATCGTAGCTTTAGTTGTAGCGATGGTGGCATTGTCCGCGTGCGGCGGTGGTGGTGGGGCAATCAAAGTCGCCATTCTCGCGCCGATGAGCGGTGATGTAGCGACCTTTGGCCAATCTACCCGCGATGGCGCGATGTTGGCCGTCGAGGAATGGAATGCCAAGGGCGGCATTGACGGCAAGAAGATTGAAGTTGTCGTCGAAGACAGCCAGTGTAACGCGGAAGCAGCAGTGAGCGCCGCCAACAAGGTCATTGACCAGGACGGCGTCAAGTTCATCATCGGCGAGGTGTGCTCCAGCGCCTCAATCCCCGTTTCTGAAATTGCCACGACAAAGAAGATCTTCCAAATCAGCCCAACCTCAACGAACCCTGCCGTGACGGTGGGAGAGAGCGGCACCAAGCCCACGATCTTCCGCGCGTGCTTCATTGATCCCTTCCAGGGCAAGGTGGGCGCCAAGTTCGCGCTGGAAAAACTGGGCGCGAAGACGGCTGCGGTGTTCCTCGATCAGGGCAATGACTACGTGCGTGGTCTGGCCGAGGTCTTCATTACCGAGTTCGAGAAGGGCGGCGGCAAGGTTGTCGTGAAGGAAACCTACACCGGCGATGACTCGGACTTCTCCGCGATCTTGACCAAGGTGAAGGATGCAAATCCCGACGTGCTCTACCTGCCAGACTACTACTCTACCGTGAACCTGATCGCCGCGCAGGCGAAGGAGAAGGGCATCACGGCCGTGATGTTGGGCGGCGATGGTTGGGACTCCGCCGACCTGGATCGCGCGGCAGTGGACGGTGGTTATTTCACCAACCACTTCTCCGATCAGGACACACGCCCTATCGTGCAGGATTTCGTGAGCAAGTACAAGGCCAAGTACGGCGCTGCACCCGATGCGCTGGCGGCGCTGGCGTATGATGCGGCCAACATCCTCTTCCAGGGCATTGACAAGACCGGCAAGGCCGATCCCGTCGCTGTGGCGAAGACCCTGGAGACCGGCAAATTCGATGTTGTCTCCGGCAGTGTTTCCTACGATAGCAGCCACAACCCGGTGAAAGCTGCTGTGGTTCTCCAGGTTAAAGGCGGCGCAGTCAACTATATGGATACGGTTGCCCCCTAGGGATCAAGTTCCCTCGGCATGGTTAATTTGTGAGGAGCCGGGGCGGTATGTTTTTGCCCCGGCTTCTTCTTTTGGGAGGTAGAGATGGCGCAAACTTTTACTAGATCGGCTAAAAATGGGACGATGATGCAGCGCCATAATGGGATGCTGCTCAACCGTTTTAGCCAGGGATTGTTCGTGCTGCTGGGGCTGTTGGTCGTCTATGTTTTGGGACGGGCATTTTTACAGAACCCCAAAGTTTTCGTAGAGCAGGTACTCAACGGCTTACAGTTAGGATTTATCTATGCCCTTATCGCCCTGGGGTACACGATGATTTATGGCATCGTGAAGTTGATCAATTTCGCCCACGGCGACGTCTTTATGGTCGGTGCTTTTACCAGCTTCTACGCCGTTTCGACCTTGCAGCTACACCGTTGGCCGGCGTGGTTTTTCCCCGCTATCGCGCCCGGCGTGATGATGCTCATTGGCACGGTCTCGGTGATCCTGATGTCAATGCTCTTTTCTGCGACGTTGGCCGTAGTCATCGAACGGTTTGCCTACAAGCCGCTGCGCGCAAAACCCCGGATTGCTGCTTTGATTACAGCCATCGGGGTTTCTTTTTTTGTGGAATACTTCGGCGCCCTGCCTTTCGCTTTTACCAACAACTACATCACCTACCCCCGGCCTTTTGAAGTCAGCGTATACAGCGGCGCGATGATTTCCCCGGTGTTAATCGTCGGCGCATGGGTGTTATTTGTGATGGCGGTGTTGCTCCGTGGGGGGTTCGCGTGGGCAGCGCGCCGTGGAAATGTGCCGGCTCAGACGTGGAAGCGGCATCCCGTGCTTCAGTTTGGCTTGTTATTTTTCGGCTTCGTTGCCGTTATCCTCACCCTCACTGGCGTCAAAATCGTGACCGGCGGCAAGGTATGGGACTTGTCGGTATCCAACGTGATGTTGGTCATTATGGGCGCTTCGATTCTTCTGCAAGTGCTCTTGCAGTACGTCGTGAGTCGCACGCGCATTGGCAAAGCCATGCGAGCTGCCGCGTATGACAAGGCTGTGGCGCGTCTGATGGGCATCAACGTAGATGGCGTCATCACAGCGACGTTTGCGCTGGGTGGTGGGTTGGCCGGCGCCGCGGGCGTCCTCTATGCGACGGCCTTCAAACAGGTGCACCACTTAATGGGCATCATTCCAGGTTTGAAGGCATTCGTGGCTGCTGTTATTGGCGGGATTGGCAGTATTCCGGGCGCATTTGTCGGTTCTTTGATTATGGGGCAGGCCGAGGTCCTGGCGGCGGGGTTTATTTCAACGCCGATGCGTGACGCGGTATCTTTCTCCCTGCTAATCATAGTCCTATTGGTATGGCCGCAGGGCATCTTTGGCGAGCCGCCGGCGGAAAAGGTATAAAGGGGAAGTAACTATGTTGCGACGAATGCAAAAATCAACAGTCTATTTTATCGCCGGTGGATTGCTCATCTTTGTGGTGATTCAGGTTTTGCTCAGCGTGGGCGTCCTGAACAATTACTGGCGCGGCATCATCTTCTGGGGCGCTGCCATCTCCATGGTGGCATTGGGTTTGAACTTGATCTACGGGTTCAATGGACAATTCTCATTGGGACAGTATGGCTTCTATGCGATCGGCGCGTATGCCTCGGCGGATGTTACATACCGCTGGGTGCACAACGATCCTTCGGGCGTCGTTGTGGTGTTATTTGGGTCTCTGCTGACCGTCGGGCTATACATACTCGTCTCGGCCTTCCTGCGTCGTTTCTATGGCGTCACCGTGATGGCGCGTTTCACTTTCTATGTTTTGGCGACTGTGCTGGCTTTTGCCATTGCGGTGGCTGTCTTTGTACCGTTGGTCGGGCCTGCTGTCGAAAGTATCCTGCTGGCGCTGCCCGACGTGGTCTCACAGCAGATCGTCTTTTTCATCGCCCTGTTAGGAGGCGCCAGCCTTGCCGGCATCGCCAGCTTTCTGTTCGGCACGCCGGTACTCGAACTGGGTTCCGATTACTTTGGTATTGCCACACTGGGCTTTACCATTATCGTCAAGGTGTTATTGGATAACACCGACACGCTCTTGCCCTTCCCGGAGATGAAGGGCGCGCGGGGAATGATCGGCATCCCGCAGTGGACCACCTGGCCCTGGGTCTTCGGCTCGCTGCTGTTGGTGATTGTGGTCATGCGCAACGTGCTCCATTCGAGTGTAGGACGGGCGATTGTCTCCGTGCGCGAGGATGAGCGAGCTGCGGAATTGGTCGGCATTGATGCGGCAACGACGAAAGTGTTGGCTTTTGTACTCGGCAGCATCTTCGCCGGGCTGGCCGGCGGCATCCGCGCGCACGACCTGGCGTTCCTGCACCCGCAATCTTTCAACTTTATCCAGTCCTTTAACCCGCTGATCATCGTTGTGTTCGGCGGGCTGAGCAGCATGACCGGCACCATCGTCACCGGCTTCTTCTGGATCTTCCTCCTGGAAGGTCTCCTGCGCCTCTACTTGCCACAAGGGTTTGAGACCTGGCGATTGGTCGTCTATCCCTTAGTGCTGTTAGTCATGATGCTGTTGCGTCCTGAAGGGTTGTTCGGCCGCTACGAAATCCCCTTCTTGCGCCGGGTCTTGCCCCCCTTGCCAGTGAAAACCGAGGCCGCCGCTGAACCGGCCCAGGAGGTGAGCGCATGAAAGGACGCCCGGAAGGTCTTGCACCGGATGTAGAAACTCGTTCTGTCGTGTTAGAGATGGACGGGGTGACACACTTCTTTGGCAACCTGCGCGCCGTGTATAACTTCGACCTCGTTCTGCGCCACGGCGAACTGGCTGGACTGATTGGCCCGAACGGCGCTGGCAAAACGACAGTTTTCAACCTGATTACGGGCGTTTACCAGGCGACGCAAGGGAGCATCCGCTATAAAGATGCCAATTTACTCGGATTACCCTCCCACGAAATCATCCAAATGGGGATCGCGCGCACCTTCCAGAACATTCGCCTGTTCGCTAATCTGACGGTGCTGGACAATGTACGCATCGCTTACCACCCGCATGCGGGCTATGGACTGTTGGATTCGGTACTCCACACCCATCGCTTCCGTGCAAAAGAGGCCGAAATGGCGCAGCAAGCGCAGGAATTCCTGGAAATCTTCGGCCTGGGCGACCGCCGGAACGACATCGCCGGCAGTCTGCCCTACGGCTTGCAGCGCCGCCTCGAAATCGCGCGCGCGTTAGCGGCCTATCCCCGGCTGTTGATCCTGGACGAACCGGCTGCCGGGATGAATCCGCAGGAAATTGACGAGTTAATGGAACTGATTCACTTCATCCGCGACCGCTTTGACCTGACCATCCTGCTGGTAGAGCACCGGATGCGCCTGGTGATGAACATCTGTGAGTGGATCACGGTAATGGACTTTGGCGAGATCATCGCGCGGGGCTTGCCGGCCCAGGTGCGCAGCGATCCGCATGTGATTGAGGCTTATCTGGGCCGTCAGGCCGTGGAAATAAAGTAAGGGGGACGCATGGCGCTCTTAGAAGTCAATAACCTGTATGTCTCTTATGGCGCAATTCGCGCGTTGCACGGCGTCTCTTTTCATGTGGATCGTGGTGAAGTGGTAACGTTGATCGGCGCGAATGGCGCGGGCAAATCCACCACCCTACGCGCGCTTTCGGGATTGCAGCCTGCCGACAGCGGTTCGATTATCTACGACGGCGTGGACATCACCCGCAAGTCCGCCAGCGAAATCGTCCCGCTGGGCATCGTCCAGGTGCCAGAGGGCCGGCGCATCTTCGCGCCCCTCACCGTGCGCGAGAACCTGGAGATGGGCGCGTTCACCCGCAAAGATAAAGCTGAAATCGAGGCGAGTATGCAGCACGTCTTCGAGCTTTTCCCCCGCCTCAAGGAACGTCTCGAACAGACCGGCGGCACGCTCTCCGGCGGCGAACAGCAGATGCTGGCCGTCGGTCGCGCGTTGATGGCGAAGCCCAAGCTGCTGCTGATGGACGAGCCTTCGATGGGATTGGCGCCGATCCTCGTGGAAGAAATCTTCGACATCATCCAGGAAATCAACCGCGAGGGCGTGACCGTCCTATTGGTGGAACAGAACGCGCACATGGCGCTCTCCATCGCCAATCGCGGCTACGTCCTGGAGACCGGCGCGATCGAACTGGAAGGCCCCGCGCAACAGTTAGCTCAGAATCCACGGGTGCGCGAAGCTTATCTGGGCGGTGGATAGGGTCTAACGCTCAACCTTTGCGATATTTTCTTGTAGCGCGAGTTGGCAACTCGCGCTACAACTGTCATTTGCCCTTTGTAGTTCGAGATAAAAAACTTGCAGAGAAAAACTTGGGTCATGGCGTTCCTGGCAGCCTTGCTGGCGCTCTCTGCCTGCGGCGCGCCAGAGCAGAGCAACGTGGCGCTCATCATCGCCGTCATCGCCCCCTTCAACGGCGACTTCGACTCCCTGGGCCACGCAACCCGCGACGGCGCGGTGCTGGCGATTGAGGAGTGGAACCAGCGTGGCGGCGTCCTGGGCAAACAGGTGCAGGCGACGCTGCTGGATGGCCAGTGCGATTATGTCACCGCGCGTAAAGTCGCGCAAACGGCGATCAGCGAGCAGGATGTACAGTTCATCATCGGCGAGGTGTGCAGCGATGCCGCGGAAGGCGTCGCCCAGGCGGCGACTCGCTTGGGCGCGGTGCAGATCAGCCCGACCGCCGTTGATCCAGAGGTGACATTGGACTTTGATGGCAAAGTGCGTCCGTTGGTTTTCCGCGTCCCCTTTCTCGATGCCGCGCAGGGGACGGCGGCGGCCAGGTTCGCCCTGGAAAATCTGGGGGCAAAGTCGGCGGCTGTCCTCTACGCCGAGAACAGCGATTATGGGCTGGCTCTAGCCAATGCCTTTGAAACTACATTCAAAGGCGGCGATGGCGAAATCGTCATTCGCGCAACTTACAAACAAGACGCGGAATCCTATTACGACATGCTTCAACCGGTGCGCGACGCTGCTCCCGACATTCTTTACATTCCAGGCTACTACAACGTGATGAACCGACTCATTGCGCAAGCCCGGGGCTTCGGGCTGCTCCAACCGATCATCGGCAGTGACGGGTGGGATTCCCCGGATTTGAGCCTGTCCGCCGTAGATGGCTGCTACTTCACCACCCATTATTTCCCTGGCGAGCCGCGCCCCGAAGTCGCGGCCTGGATACAGCGTTACACCTCGCGTTATCTCGTCCCGCCGGATACAGTCGCCACTATGAGCTACGACGCCACGAACCTGCTGCTGACGGCCATCCAACGAACCGGAAACACCGACCCCTATCAGGTTGCGGCGACGTTGGAAACGCTGACCTTCAACGCGGTTTCCGGGCAGATGACTTTCGATGAAGTCCACAACCCGATCAAAAGCGTACTGCTTGTGCGTGCGCTCAACGGGCAGCTCGTCTACGTTGACCGCTTGACCCCGTAGCCTGCCTCTTGCTGTAGCCGCTCTCCGACCGCATCACCCTTGCATTTTTCTGCGACCCTGCTATTATGCCGCTTGCAACTAATTGCAACTGCAAGGAATCGCAATAATGTCCTGTAAAGAATTACTACTTCAGCATCTCCATGAGCGTGGATTGCGCCTCACCCCGCAGCGCGAACTGGTGCTGAATGTGCTACACCAGCTCGAAGCGCCGTCCACCGCCGAGGAAATCTACGCGCGCGTCCACGCCATCAGTGCCAGCGTGGACATCTCCACGGTGTACCGGACGCTGGACCTGTTCCAGGAGCTTCATCTGGTGGCGGCTTTCGATCCCGGCGACGGGCTGCGGCGCTACGAGCACCTCGGCGTCGAAGCGCCGCATCATCACCTCGTCTGCCGGTCGTGCGGGAAGGTCAGCGACGTGGCGCTGGAAACGCTTCAACCGCTTATTGCCCAGTTGACTGCAACTTCAGGCTTCCTTGCCGACGCGGTTGGGCTGACAATTCCTGGCCTGTGCGCTGCATGTTGCGCGAAAGGATTATTGTCAGCAGATTAAGCAAATTTTTTGATAAGTCAAAAGGTAATCTGCTCAATCTGCTTAATCTGCTGACAAAAATGAGTGTGTGGTTAGTATACAACTTACGGAGGATGACATGCTTTTTTCACCAGTTCCAATGCACATTCCTGATGGTTTTCTTTCGGTAGGCGTCGCCCTTGTGTTGTGGCTGATCGCCATTGTGGTCGTGGGGTACGCGCTCAAGCGCGTCAACGCGGACGTGGGCGAGCGGCAGGTCCCGCTGATGGGCGTGCTCGCGGCCTGCATCTTCGCCGGGCAGATGCTCAACTTCTCGGTGACGGGCGGCACGTCCGGCCACCTGATGGGCGCAGCCCTCGCCACCATTCTGCTCGGCCCGTGGGCGGCGATTCTGGTGATGACGTGCGTCGTCGGCGTGCAGGCGCTCATCTTTCAGGATGGCGGCTTGTTGGCGTTGGGCGCGAACATCGTCAACATGGGTGTCATCGGCGTGACGGTGGCGTATTTCGTCCAGCGCACATTGCGCAAGTTCCTGGGGAACAAGTCGGGCGGCCTGTTCGCCAGCGGTTTCCTGTCCGGGTGGCTCTCGATTGTCGCGGCGGCCCTGGCGTGCGCGCTGCAACTGGCGCTGTCCGGTTCATCCCCGGCCAACATCGCTATCCCGGCGATGGCCGGCATCCACGCCTTGATCGGCGTCGGCGAAGGGCTGATTACCGCGGGCGCGCTGGTTTTCATCAAGGCAGCGCGGCGCGATTTGCTGGAAGCGGAACGGACGCAGGTTGTGGGCGGTAAAGCCGTGTGGATTGGCGGCCTTGTCATCGCTGTAGCCTTGGCGATTATCTCGCCGCGCGCTTCGACGCATCCCGACGGGTTGGAGTGGGTGGCCGAGCAGCGCGGCTTCCTCGATCTGGCGCAGGGACCGCTCTTCGAGATCATCCCGGATTACGTGCTGCCGGGCGTCGCCAACGAATCGCTGGCGACGATCCTGGCCGGCGTCATCGGCGCGCTGATCGTCTTCGGTGCGGCGGCCGGCGTGGCCTACCTGCGCCGCAGTCGCGCACAGAGCAGCGGCGCGTAGTGTTTTTTATCAGCAGATTAAGCAGATTTAGCAGATTTTATTTTAATTTATCAAAAAATCTGCTCAATCTGCTCAATCTGCTGACAGAAAAAGGTGTTCTTGTACGGTCACGACCTCGATCCTTACCGGCCACGGGCCAGCGTTGTCCACGCGCTTGATCCACGGGTCAAGCTGGGGCTGACGCTGGCCTTTATTGTGACGACGGCCCTGACCCCGCCGGGCGCGTGGCCGATCTACATCGTGCTGTTCGCGCTGGCGCTGGCGACGGCGCTGCTCTCGGAGTTGGGCGTGGGGTATGTCCTCACGCGGGCGCTGCTCGCGCTCCCCTTCGCGCTGGCGGCGCTGCCGGTGCTCGTCACCACGGCGGGCGCGCCGCTGCTATCGCTCCCCGCGCCGCTGGCTCTCACGCTGACCGTGGAAGGGGTCGCGCGCTTTGCCGGCATCGCGTTCAAATCGTGGTTGTCGGTGCAGATGGCGGTGATCCTCGTGGGCAGCACGCCGTTCCCCGATCTGCTGCTGGCGATGCGCGCGCTGAAAATCCCCCGGCTGCTGGCGGCGATTGTTGGACTGATGTGGCGTTATCTGTTCGTCTTGGCGGATGAGGCGCTGCGCCTGCTGCGGGCGCGGGAGTCGCGCAGTGCCGTTCCGTTCAATGGAAGAGGACGCCGGGTGGGAGGCAGCCTGGCCTGGCGCGCCCGCGTCGCCGGCGGGATGGTCGGCAACCTGTTCCTGCGCGCCTTCGACCGCGCCGACCGCATCTACGCGGCGATGCTCGCGCGCGGCTACGACGGCGAAGTGCGCGCGTTGCCCCGTCCGCCGCTGCGCGCGGGACAATGGGCCGTGTTGGGCGCGGGCTTGGCGACGCTGGCGCTGTTGGCGTTGGCCGGATTCTTATTGTGGGGATAACCTATGCATCATACGATTGAAATTGAGCATCTCTCGTACACTTATCCCGACGGGCGGCGCGCGCTGCGCGACGTTTCGCTGCAAATCGGGATGGGCGAGAAGGTCGCGCTCGTCGGACCGAACGGCGCGGGCAAGTCCACGCTGCTGCTGCATCTCAACGGCATTTTGACGTCCACGGAGGGCAGGGTGCGCGCGTGCGGCCTGGAGATGCGTAAGGAGAACCTGGGGAAGGTGCGCGCCGGGGTGGGGCTGGTTTTCCAGAATCCCGACGACCAGCTCTTCTCGCCGACGGTGTTCGACGACGTGGCGTTTGGCCTGCTCTACCAGGGCCTTCCCGAAGCCGAGGTGCGCGCGCGCGTGGCGCAGGCGTTGGGGACCGTGGGGATCGCGGATTTCGGCTCCCGCGCCTCGTACCGCCTGAGCACGGGCGAGAAGAAGCGCGTGGCCCTGGCGACGGTGCTGGCGATGGATCCCGAAATTCTGGTGCTGGACGAACCGACCAGCGGCCTCGACCCGCGTGGGCGGCGCAGCTTCATCACCCTGCTGCGTTCGCTCCCGCAGACGATGCTCGTGGCGACGCATGACCTGAACCTGGTGCGAGAACTGCTCCCCCGCACCGTCGTCCTGGACGGCGGGCGCGTTGTCGCCGATGGCGCCACAGCGGACATCCTGACCGACGTGCCCCTGCTGGCGGCGCACGGTCTGGAGGAGTGAGTGTAGCTATAGACTTTCAGAAAAAGATTTGGAGTGACTATGCGGCAGTCGTCTCCTCCAGGGTTTCACAGTACTTGCCCATCAGTCCCTTGATGCTTGCGGGGAGTTCGGCAAGGTTACGCAGTTTTTCTTCCACCTTGTTGACGAGGCTTTCAAAAGTGGGATGATAGTGGAGGTGCGTTGCCAGCTTCTTGACATTGCGCCACAGATATTCAATGGGGTTGAAATCGGGCGAATAGCGCGGCAGCTGATACACGGTGAGCCGCGCCGCGTGGGCAGTGAAGAACTCCTGCATTGCCTTGCTGGTGTGGTATCTGGCACCATCCTGGACGATAAACAGGGGTTTTGTGGTACGTTCCATCACCTGGCGGATGAACTCCTGATAACTGGTCGCGGTGAACTTGCCGCTAAGCCCCTGGTAGAACAGCGCGCCGCTGAAGTATTCGATGAACCCGAACACC